>CAJFOJ010000075.1 GCA_904396495.1 uncultured Oscillospiraceae bacterium | reverse complement strand
GGAATCCCTCCTTCAGTTATTCATTTAGACTTTGTAACTATTAAACCGTAGTCATTATTGACTACACCATTATTATACTAGGAGGAAGGATATGGAACGAATTATCAATGTAACTGTAAACGGGGAGTTTGTCCGAAAAGATAATAAAAATGCAGGGGTTCAGGGCGAGGGAAATGCTTCAACGCTGCATATTGAATTAAGTGCGGATTGGACGGAATACAGCAAACGAATCATATGGCGGGATGCTTTGGGCGAAAATCCGGTTTCTGTTCTTCTGTATCATTCTGTAGAGGATTTATTGGAGGAAAAAGACCCATTGGTTTTCGATACTTCGATTCCCTCAGAACCGCTTACCTTGGCAGGGTGGTGCAGTTTTACCATCGAGGGATTTCGCCCAAGCGATCCAACCGCAGTTTCTATTACAGTTACCGACTATCTATTGGTCAAGGAAAATGACGCTTATTCCCATCCGGCAGAGCCCACTCCCAGCCAAGCCCAGCAATTGCAGATACAGATTGATGAGATTATTCCCCAGGTATCAGAGATCGTCGGCGAAGCTGTGGACGCTTTGGAACAGGCAGAGGAAGATATCAAGGTCTGGGTTGTATGGGATGCAGCCACTAAATATTTGCCATTGCAGAAGGTGAGCAGAAAGGGAAGCTCCTATATTTGCAAAGCAGCTTGCGTCGGTGTAGACCCGGTATTTGATGTAGCGGATGGGGTAGAAGGTAATTACTGGCTTCTCATTGCCAAAAAAGGAGACGAGGGAAAACAAGGTGCCGAAGGCCCCCGCGGCGCTGTTGGCCCACAGGGAATACAAGGGGTGCAAGGTGTACAGGGAGAACAGGGGATACAAGGGATACAGGGGCCTCCGGGGCCACGCGGAATCGACGGTGTGGCGGTGCAAACCTATGGAATGGTTTCATTTAATGTGACTGAAGAAGGGCACCTGACTTGTACCTATACCGGGAATGAACAACCAAACTATTACATCGGAGACGATGGACATTTATATTTAGACGTATTTTAAAAACAAGGAGGGAAAGAGATGCCAACCTTTGACTTAGGAAAGATAATCGGGCCCCAAGGCCCTCAAGGGGCACAAGGAGTACAGGGAAAACAGGGGGTACAAGGTGTACAGGGCGTTCCCGGAAGGGATGGATACACGCCAAATATCCAGGTGGGGCAGACGACAACTCTTTCTGCTGGAAGTGACGCCACTGTAACTAGAAGAGCAGGCAGCCCGGATTCGGCACCGGTTTTCGACTTTGGAATACCAAAGGGAGCAGACGCTATCAATGCGGGAGACATGTATAAATCTATTTATGACCCGCAAAACAAAGCCCAAGATATTTTCGGTTATGTGGACAGTGAAATCTCAAAATCGGGAGTAACTTTCACATTGACATGTAATAAATCCGGCACAGTATTTTCACTTACGGGGAGCAATTTACCATCAACCGGATTTGTGCCTTGTGTATTTAAAGCAGCAGCAGATTTTGAGGAGGGAAATACCTTTACTGTTAATAATTCTGCTTATACGATCGCCACATCAAATGGTGAGGCGTTGTCCTACAAAGCGTTTGTAAAAAATTCTATTGTACCGATTGTGTTAGATCGTTCTGGGAAAACGATAAATTTTAAGCAGGCCGGAGGGGTTTTGTCCCTTTCGGCAACATCTTATATCATGGTTCAATGCTTCACGAAAAATGGCACCTTTACAGCTCCTATGACTGGAAAATACCGTATCACCTGTATTGGCAAAGGAGGAAGAGGAGCCCACGGGACTAAAGTTGGAACTGGTGACTACGAACTTCTAGGTATCAATGGCGCTGGCGGTGGGGCCGGTGGAGCGGGACAAATTACAGTCCAACTGGAAAAAGGGGATGTCAAACAAGTAACTGCTAACGGTACAGCTTCTTTTGGAAACCTTATAACCGCAACTGCTGGGGAAGATGGAAAAATAGTTAAAAACGGCCTATCCAGTTCAACAACGCCAGGGGCATCCGGAAGTTGCAGTGGGACAGGAGTTACCGTTTTTACACCAAATGCCGCAACCGCAGGTAAAAATACTCCCGTTTCCGAATATGGTTATGCAGAGGGAGGAAATGGAGGATTCTATGATGATTCTGATTGTATATTTTTATCCGGTGAAGGTGGAAAAGGAGGGGATATTACCAACCAAATAGACGGGATTCCTCCTGCAAAGCCATCCCCTTCCGGTGGATTTCCCTTTGGAGTTGGCGGAGGCGGCGGAGGATATCGCTGCTATTCTATCCCATTCAGCGTTACTGGCATCGCCCCTGTTCCATACTATGGAACGGGAGCTGAGGGCGGCCCGGCCGCGGTAATTGTTGAACTATTGACAAATTAAAGAGAGAGGGACAAATGATGGTAAAAAAATTTGCATTTATTGACTATGGTGGGCAGGTGTTGTCCATCGAAACCCGGTGTTCCTGTGTATACCGCAAGGATAAAAAAGCGGGGGAACTGTCCATTGAAGACATCGTTCACCCGGATTTTATCGGACGATATCAGGAAATACCAGAAGGGGTTACTGTCAGTGAAGGGATGATTTATTCTAACGGAGAATTTAAAGAAAGCCCTTTGAGCCCTGATAAAGCTATTTCACGCCTTAAAGAGAGAGTATCCGCTACCGAGGATGCAGTTCTCGCCTTAATGATGTTATAACTGACGATATAAAGGAGAAAACAATGTACAACTTTATTTTAAACTGTTGGAAATTAGGTAAAGTGACAGAAGAGGAGATACAAGCGTTTGTAGAAAAGGGGTTTATTAGTTCCGATCAGGCTTCTCAAATTCTGTCTGTCTAAATGAGGTGGGATAATGTCAACTTTAAATGAGGTGTTAGAACGGGTCAATCGGGTTAGAGCGGATGCTTTCGATGATACCACAAAGGCAGGATGGCTGATTCAATTGGAAAAACAGCTGTACGAGGAAATGATTATGCGTCATGAACAGCCAATTGATAGTTCAATACCAGATGAGATTGTGAGCAAATATCCGGAAGATGGAGACAAACCTTTGTTAGTCGGAGCACCCTATGATTATTTATACGACCGTTATTTAATGGCACAATTGGATTTTTATAACCGCGAGATAGAAAATTACAACAATTCGGCTCTCGCATTTAACGAGGCATTAGATAGTTGGCAAAAACGATATCACCAGCAACATCTTCCCCTGGGAAAAGGCGGATTGAAAAACGTTTGGTAGGGGGTTTTTATGAAATTGCCATATATGCAAACGGCTGTAAGAAAATCCAGCAAACAGATTATTTCATTTTATGGAGTCAATTACAGTCAAAACACAAGAGAAGGAGAATTTTTAGAAAGTTATGGGCTTTCATCAATGAAGTTTCCTTGCTTGTCCCAGCGTGAAGGGAGAAAAATAGCGGGGAGCTATCAACATCCCACAGGATTATATGCGCGCGGAAAGCTTTGTGTGGTGGATGGTACAGATTTTATTTATGGAGATGAAGTAGTAGGTCAGGTATCGGAAGGGGAAAAACACATTGCCACCATTAATACGAAAATTGTCATTTTCCCCGACAAAGTATTCTATGACACCGATACAAAAGAGTTCGGAAACCTTTCTGCGAGTTGTTCTGGTTTTTCCGGAGATGTCGTTTTTACTTCCAATACCATCACTGTTCCTGCGCAGAGCTATATTGATTCTGCACAGACGGAAGAAGGAAAGATGATATCCATTCCGGCTGGCATGTCCTTTACCGTTTATACCGGAGTAACCGTCAATAAAGCTAATGGACAAATGACCTTTTCCGGAGAGACTGAGAAAACTCCTGGAAACCTGATAAAAGGAGATATTATTCAACAAGGATGCGATGTTGAAACAGAGTATATGGTGATTCAGAATACTGTGGAATCAGAGGATGGAAGTTATCAAATTGACTATATCCTCCATGAAATTTCACTGCACCAGTATCCCTCTTTAGAAGAACTATTTTCGGCAGGAGATGGAGTGGAATTGTCCGGGTGTACGAGCTTCCCTGATAACAATGGGAGTCATATTATTCGCAGCGTGGACGGACAGAAGTTGACGTTTGATAAGGACATATTCTCTCAGACAGGTACAGAAAAAGGGACGGTGTTGATTGAGCGTAAAATTCCCGATCTCAGCTGTATTTGCGAATGTGATAACCGGATATGGGGAGCAGAAGGCACAACCATTTACGCTTCCGCATTAGGTGATCCTAAAAACTTTTTTGTGTATGACGGATTATCCACTGACAGCTACGCTGTAGCCGTCGGGACGGATGGGGATTTCACTGGGTGTATTTCCTATTCTTCCACGGTGCTTTTTTGGAAGGAAAACTGTTTACATAAGGTTTTGGGAAGTTATCCGGCCCAATATGAGATTTACACCTACACGATTCCGGGTATACAAAAGGGGAGTGAAAAGAGTGCGTCCGTTATCAACGAAACACTGTTTTACAAGGGGAGAAACGGCGTCTATGCCTATGCCGGCGGCACACCGGAGCTCATCAGTGAATGTTTTGGAACCAAGCAATTTGAAAATGCGGTGGCAGGGAGCGACGGATCCAGATATTATATCTCTATGCAGGGGGATGATGGGCAATGGAATTTATATGTTTACGATCCGATGCGTGGCATTTGGCTACGGGAGGACAACACCCATGCGGCGGATTTTGCTCAGCTCGACGGCATCTTATACTACCTCGACGCGGACAACGGGAAAGTAGTCATGACCGGGCAGGACTACAGTGAAGAAGGGAAAATTCAATGGAGCGCCACTCTTTGCCAAATGGATGAAATTGTACACGGCAGAAAGGGATACTCTAAATTGTATTTGAGGGCAGATATGGAGGCGGGAGCCTGGATAAAGGTAGAAATCAGCGCTGACAATGCCCCTTTTTATCAAATATATGCCGGTCACAATGAGCGGGCAAAAACAATACAGATTCCTATACTCCCCACTCGATGTGATAATTTCCGCATTCGGTTGTCCGGTCAGGGAATTTGTATCATCAAGAGCCTTGTCCGGGAATTTTCTATTGGGAGTGAGGTGTAGAAAATGGCGACGGTTTTGCCGGGCTCTCCCCCCGCTTTTAACAAAAACGATGTATCGGGGACGGTGAAGTCCTTATGCAATTATACGAGAATATTGCAAGAGAATCTGGACTTTTTACTGGGCCAGATGAAAAAAGAAATCACTACTATTCAGGAAAATATAACCGGGATACAAAATAGGATATCTACTCTCCAAAACTCTGTGAGTGGCATTCAGTCCGATTTGGAAGGAGTGGAAAGCAGTATCTCGGTGCAAAGCATTCAAATTCAAGAACTGTCCGACCGTGTTTCTGCCCTGGAATACCAGGGGCAATAAAGGAGGTACATGATGGCGACAAAACGAAAAGATGAACAGGAATTTCCGGGGATTGAAAACAGCAATATCCAAACTAGGTATGATAATTACGATAACGCTAGAACGGCCTTAGAAGATACAGCCAAAAGCCGGGTGTCAGCTACAAGTACGGGAAACGGAAACCAAAGACAGTATTCCGTTCCCTCTATTCAGGGGGTTAACACTGAAAGATTCAGTTATGATTCTGCGCCAAGCTATACCAGCAAATATCAAGACCAGATTGACCAACTGACTTCTCAAATACTCAACAGAGAAGAATTTTCTTATAACCCTGAAAATGACCCGACCTATCAGCAGTACAAAGAGAGCTACACCAAGAGTGGACAACGGGCAATGCAAGATACTATTGGGCAGGTGTCGGCCCGCACAGGCGGCCTTGCCAGTTCTTACGCGGGCGTAGCCGGGCAACAGACCTATGACAACTATATGTCTGCTCTGGCCGATAAAATTCCCGAACTCCGGCAACTTGCCTATTCTATGTACCAAGACGACCTGAATAATCAACGAGCAAATCTCGAAATGCTGATGGCACTAGAGAATAACGATTATGGAAGGTATCAGGATTTATTAGGACAGTACAATACCGACCGGAATTTTAATTACGGCGTGTTTAGCGATGATCGAAACCTCAACTATGGTATTTATACGGATGATCGGAACTACAATTACCAGCTTGGACGGGATGAAATCGCAGACCAGCGTTATGAGGATGAAACCGCCTATAATCGCGATATTTATCAGTCTGAGACAGAATATGCAAGAAATCTCCAAAAGGCGCAAACCTTAGCCGCAGCCGGTGATTTTTCCGGGTATAAGGCACTGGGGTATACTGACGCTGAAATTGCAAAACTCAAGGCTGCTTATGACCGGGCTCAGGCGGCCGCTATGTTGAGCAGTTCCGGCGGTTCGAGTAGAAG
>CAJFOJ010000074.1 GCA_904396495.1 uncultured Oscillospiraceae bacterium | reverse complement strand
TAGTTGGCCCGGCGCCAGTCGGTGGCCTCCAGGCAGGCGTGCATGTCCTGCTCGGTCATATCCCAGAAGGGCTTCATCACGTGCTCACCCTTCTCGTTGGTGGCGGCGCCATTGCCATCCAGAGCGGTGGCGCCGGAGTTAATCAGATGGATAAAGCCGTTGGCAGCCACGCCCTCGGGCTTATAGCCAGTGACGCGCTCGCATGCCTCGGGGCTCCAATAGGTGCGCACGTCGTGGAAGCAGGGGGCCGTGCCGGAGACCAAGGTACCCAGCAGCATGGAAACGCCGTTGAGGGTGTCGTTCTCCGTAGCGAACGGGGTAGGCTGCTTGGGGCCGTTCCAGTCGAAGGTAGAGGCCATAAACGCCTCGGTAAAGTCGCCGTTGGGCAGCCAGTCGGTCCAGTTGCGCTGCCCCTGGAAGCCGCCGGCCACAGCGTTCTTGCCCAGGGCCTCCTCGTGCCAGCCCATCTCGTCCAGCTTGGGGTTACCGTAGAGGATATCCCGGATGACCAGGGTCATCTTGGTAATGAACTCCCAGTCCTTGTCCGGGGGCACCACCTTGGACTTGCGGATAATCTCCGGAAGATTCTTGCCGGCGTTGATATCCAGGCCCTCGTGGCAGTTGGCCTTCACCCAGGCGATGGCCTTCTCATACTCCTCGTGATCGTAGATTTCTAGAGTGATGCGGCGGGCGACCTCGGTCATATCCACCCACTCGGGGCGGATTCCCAGGTACTTCTGGAACATGCCGGCGTTACAGTAGCTGCCCGCGATGCCCATGGCCACGCCGCCCACGTTAACGTAGGATTTGTTCTTCATCCAGCCCACGGCCACAGCACACTTGGCAAAGCGCAGGATTTTCTCTGCGGCGTCGGTGGGAACAGAAGTGTCGGTGGCCTCTTGGACGTCGTGCCCATAGATAGAAAAGGCGGGCAGGCCCTTCTGGGCGTGGGCAGCCATTACGGCGGCCAGATACACAGCGCCGGGGCGCTCGGTGCCGTTAAACCCCCAGACAGCCTTAATGGTCAAGGGGTCCATGTCAAAGGTTTCGCTGCCGTAGCACCAGCAGCGGGTGACGGTCAAGGTCGCCACTACGTTCTGGGTGGAGAACTTGTCGGCGCAGGCAGCGGCCTCGGCACCGCCGCCAATAGTGGTGTCCGCGATGACACACTGCACAGGAGCGCCATCGGGATAGCGCAGGTTCTCCTCGATAAGTGCCTTGGCGTTGCGGGCCATGGCCATGGTCTGTTCTTCCAGGCTCTCGCGGACGCCGCCCCATCGTCCGTCAATGGTGGGGCGGATGCCAATCTTCGGATACAACATTGAGATTCCTCCTTAAAAGTTTGTATGATGCAACATATCTTGATAGACTTGATAGCTTGCTTCCCAGCTTGCGTGATCCTGGGGCTCATAGCGGGTGACCTTTTCGGTGCGGGCGATAAGCTCCCGGCCTTGGGCAATGCTCCCCAGCCGGCCCAGGGCCTTCAGCTGGATGAGGATGTTCCCCAGGGCGGTGGCCTCCACCGGCCCGGCAATCACAGGGATGCCTGTGCAGGCGGCGGTCATCCGGCAGAGCAGGCCGTCCTTGGTGCCGCCCCCCAGCACGTGGAGGGTAGAAAAGCTCTTGCCAGTGGCCAAAGTGAGCTGCCCCAAGGCAAAGCGGTATTTTAAAGCCAGACTCTCGTAGATGCAGCGCATCACCTGGCCTACGGTCTCGGGGATGGGCTGGCCTGTACGGCGGCAGAAGTCCCGCACCCGGTCGGGGATGTCCCCGGGAGGGGCGAACTCCGGCGCGTCGGGGTCAATGAAGCTGCGCAGGGGCTGTGCCTCCAAGGCCAGGCGCTCCAGGTCGGCATAGGAGTACTCCTGCCCTTCCCTGCGCCACTGGCGGCGGCTTTCTTGAATGAGCCACAGGCCGATGATGTTCTTTAAGTAATTTACTTTCCCGTTGGCACCAATCTCGTTGGAGAGGCCCAACTCCCTGCTCTGATCCGTGAGGACGGGCTGATCCAGTTCGCAGCCCAGCAGGCTCCAGGTGCCGCAGGAGAGGAACGCAGCGTCCTTGCCCGGGATGGGTAGGGCTGCCACGGCGCACTGGGTGTCGTGGCCTGCTGCGGCAATGACCTTGGCCCCCTGGTACTCCCCTACCACAGTGCCGCTTTTCACCAGGGGCGCGAAAAGTTCCTGGGGGATGTGGAAAGCGGAGAGCACCTGCTGACTCCAGCTTCGGGAGCAGGGATCCAGCAGCTGACTGGTGGAGGCGACAGTGGTCTCGCAGGCCTGGGCGCCGCACAGAGCCCAGGCAAACAAATCGGGCATAAACAGCAGGCGGTGAACTTTTTCCCACAGCTGAGGCTCCTGCTGCCGCAAAGCCAGCAGCTGGTACAGGCTGTTGATATTTAAAATCTGGGTGCCGGTGGCCCTGTAAAGCTCCCCGGCGGGCAGGGACTTGAAAGCCTCCTCCACTAGGCCGGCGGTGCGCTGGTCCCGGTAGTGGACGGGATCCTCCAGCAAGCGGCCCTCTGCGTCCAGCAGGCCGAAGTCCACACCCCAAGTGTCAAAGGCCAGGCTGTCCACAGTACCGGCCTTCTGGGCACCCAAGCGGACGTTTGCCATCAGTTCCTCAAAGTCCCAGCGAAAGTGGCCGTCCTTGTCCCGGGGATTGTTCTCAAAGCGGTGGACCTCCTGGTAGGAGAGCTCCCCCTTTTCGTAGGTTCCCAAAATGGCCCGGTCGCTGGAGGCGCCAAAGTCAAAGGCGAGAACCCGACTCATTGAACCACTCCCTTTTTCAGCAGGATGTTGGCGTAGATGGCCGTCTCGCCGGTGGCCACAATCGCGTAGGCTGTTTTAGCCCTCTCATAGAAGGCGAAGCGCTCCATCATCTCCACAGCCTGGGGATCTTCGCCGTGCTTTGCCAGCAGGGCGCGGTAGTCGTCCCAGATAGTGGGTTTCACATCGTCGCCGGGGACCACCTCCATCAAGGCGGCGGGTTGCTGCACATATTGATCCAAGGGAATAAGCTGGAGCACCGCGTCCAGGAGTTCCGGCACGGTGTGGCCGTCGGCGCGGATGACCACCGCGTCTTTGCCCATGCTCTCCGCGGGGAAGTTCCCATCGGCCAGCACGATTTCATCGCCATGTCCCATCTCCGCCAGCACCTTTAAAAGCTCTGGAGAGAGAATGGCGGGGATACCTTTCAGCATGGTTTCACCTCAATCCGTTGTCGTATTTTTTGTATCCGGGATGGCGGCCGGTCACCCGGTAGAAGCCCCGCAGGTCGATAAGCTTCTGGATGTTTTCCCGGCTGATGTCGTGGCTGCCACCCAAAATCACAGCGTTTATGGTGATTTTCGCCCACAGTTCCAGGCTCTCCATACGGTAGAACGCGGTGATGACATCGCTGCCCACCGCCAAGGCGCCGTGGTTTTCTAGCAGCATCACGTCGTGCTCCTCCAGGTAGGGCTCGATGGCGTCTGGCACCTCGGTGGTACTGGGGGTGCCATAGGGGGTTAGGGGCACACTGCCAATGACGGTGACGTCCTCAATCATGTTGTACATATCCATGGCCTTGTGGGCCACGGCAAAGCCTGTAGCGCCGGGGGGATGGGCGTGGACCACGCACATCACGTCTGGACGCTTCTCGTAGCAGCGCAGGTGCATCTTCATCTCACTGGAGGGGCGCAGACCTTCCTGTCCCTCAAGGACCTTCAAGTCCCTGTCCACCCGTAGCAGCTTTTCCGGGGTGATAAAGCTCTTGCTCATGCCCGTGGGGGTGCACAGGAAGGTGCCGTCGTCCAGCCGGGCGGAGACATTGCCATCGTTGGCCGCCACCCAACCTAGCTGCCACATCTTGTGGCACACATCACAAATCTGGTTTTTCAGCTCGTTGATACGCTCAGTATCCATGGGGGGAACACTCCTTTCGTCAGTTACCATCACTTGCATTATATCGGATTGAAATTCTCCCTGTCTTGGGGTATAATCAAAAATAATAGGACAATTTTCACTTTTTTGGAGGCTTTTTCCATGCGTTATCTGGCCACCCACGAACATGCCCTCCGGGGCACCTTCGATTTTCCCATCGAGCTGTACCATGTCGATCCCTCCCACCCCCGATATGAGATGCCCTTCCACTGGCACATGGAGCATGAGCTGATTCTGGTACTCCAGGGGGTGCTGCATCTCTCTGTAGAGGGAGAAGCCTTCGACCTAGTCCAGGGGGATTGCATGCTCATTGCCGATGGCTCCATCCACGGGGGCACGCCTGAGGGCTGCATCTACGAGTGCTTGGTCTTCGACCTGGAGCGTTTTCTGGCGGGTACCACCACCTGCGGCCAGCGGGTTGCCCTTCTCACTGAGGGGGATGCCCGGCTGGAAGGGAAATTCCCCGCAGGCGCCCAAGCGGCGGCCATTGTCGGCCAGCTGTTCCAAGCCATGAAGGCCGAGCGCCCTGGCTACGAACTGACCACCATGGGTCTGCTGTGGCAACTGTGGGGGGAGTTGCTGGGGACGGTGGAGCCAGGCCCGCCCCGGGACATCCGCCGGGCCCAGGTGGTGAAGAAAGTGCTGCGGCGCATCCGGTCCAGTTACGGCCAGGCCCTCACCTTGGAGGACTTGGCCGCCGAGGCCGCCCTTGAGCCCAAGTATTTTTGCCGGGTGTTCCGGCAAATCACCGGGCGCACGCCCATCAACTACTTAAACTACTACCGGGTAGAGTGCGCTGCTGAGCTGCTGTGCACCACCCAGGGGAGCATCACGGACATTGCCCTGGAGTGTGGCTTTGGGGACGTGAGCTACTTTGGCCGGATGTTCCGCCGCTACAAGGGCCAATCCCCCGGCCAATACCGCCGGGCCCACCTGACCGCGGGCTAAAAAAGGGGGGGCGCGCGGCTATGTAGCGCACAGACTTCGAGCAGGGGTTGCGGAACCGTGAGATAGACATGGAGCACCGGGGCTTTGTCCCCTCTGTTGCCATGGACAACACCCACTATCACGATTGCTTCGGGGGCTACTTTCAAATCTCTGGAGGCAGGTTCCACCACCTGGAGCCCGGCAACGTGCTGTGGATTTTCAAGTTAGACCTGCACCAATTCTTCTAAGTCCCAGAGGATACTGGCACCCGGGCGGGCCCTGGAGAAGGTGCAGCCCATTGTCTAAGACATCCCCTTTGAGAAAATAGCCACCAAAGCGGGCTTCGCCCCATACTGGAGGACACCGCCATTTTGGGAGTGGACTTGAAGACCGCCAGCCTCAGTGCCTTGGTGGTGAAGGACTCCTACCGGCTGAACCAGGGCCCCGGTGCTGTCCGCACCACTCTGGAGCAGCTGCGAAAAAGCTAAACCCAACTAAAAAATAAAGATTTCTTCGTGCGCTGGGCCCGTCGGTCCGGCGCGTTTTTGTGCCTGTTTTTCGCCGTGCGGAGCCAGCACGCTTCTGTCCGGGAGTCGCTGGAAAGGTGCCTGCGCACACTCTCCTCGATGACAGGGTATTCTTTGATGAAGTAGCGGTCTGCCTGCTCGTCAAAAATTAAAGTACCCTGTTTCAAAGGGCAGACCAGCTTTCAGAATGTCATAGCTGATATTGTCCTTGATAATTTTCTCATACACCTGGTATGCCCCATTCACATCCTTTCGCTTCTGTTCCGGCAGCTTTGCCGCCTTACTCTCCGCAGGAGAGGGATTTGGTGAATGGATAGGAATGGGTAGTTGATAGATCGGTATTTGATTTTTCTTTACTTGCTATATCTTTATTTAATTACATTGGATTTCCCAATACTGGGTTTTCCAATCCCGATTGTTCCTCATCCTCCGCCTCTAGCCGGTGCTATGGCTGCTCGTAGATGGTAATAAACCATTTCGGCCATCTTGCCTTTGCTATCCCGGTTCTGCTGGCGGTGATACACCTGGCCTTTTCCAGTTTCCACACTGCCGTCCATATGGCGTCGATACTTTCCCGGTTGATAAGGTACCAGCCTTTCAACGTATAGTCCCGGACAGCATTTGCGAAAGCAGGCCCTTTGGTTTCAGGGACAGGTCTTTATTCCGTAGGTGGTGGTTGGGCATCGCCGTGTAGCCCCGTTTTTTCTTCACATGAAAAACTGCCATCCCATCATCAACTTCTTTTACTTGGAATAGAACCGCGTCGTAAGCGGTGGGCTTGTCCGGCTGGTAGGGGCACTCTGTATAAACGCAAAACTGGTATTTCCAGTCGGGACGGTAAAAACGGCAGTCGCCTCTGTCAAAGTGGTCGAATCCGCGCTTGCCTTGCATGAGGTTTGCAAAGGCGCGATCGCCGCCGGATGTGAAATACATGGCGTCGCCTCCTTTCTGAATTTGGGCGTAAAAAAGCGGCGTCCTTTTCTTCCACAAGGGAATCAGAGAACGCCGCTTCTGCGGTGTGGTATTCAATTTTAATCTGATGTTCCGTCTGGGTGACGGGACATTTTACGGGAAATAGTAAGCGTGTCGAGGCTCATTCCAAAAGTAGCAATTTAGTAGTAAATTCAGTGACCCTACCCCGTGATTTACCCGTATTTACAGGCTTTTTAAGATAATCAGAGTTGTTTTTTATATCAAAGACAATTTACCATACAAGTGAATTTGCAGCAACAAATTCTGAGCCGTCCTCATCTGCTTCGATCCACCTTTTCTTCCAACGGCTCCATCCGCCAGATGTACCGCTTTAAGTCCACCGCGCCGTTTGGGAGGAACCCGATTCCTTCCCGCTCCAGCAACTCCCTCTGCCGGTTTTGTCCTCCAAAGGCAAACGCCCCGCTCAACTCTCCTTTGGAATTGACCACCCGGTGGCAGGGCACCTGCCCGGCAAAGGGGTTCTGGTGGAGGGCGTTGCCCACCGCCCGCGCCGCCCGAGGCTTGCCGCAGAGGTAGGCGATCTGCCCGTAGGTCGCCACCCTCCCTTTTGGAATCTGCTCCACCATGTGATACACCTTGTCCCGAAACGCCATCTTTCTTCCCCTTTCCTCCATTGCCGCCGCTTTTCCTTCATTTTCCCGCACTGCGAAGGACAAGCCGGCATCCTTTAACCGATGGAAATATTATAATACAAAACCCTCAAAATGGGAATGCTCTGTCTAAAACCAAGCCCTCAAATTCTTATTTTTCCTTATTTGTGGAGGGATTTTCTGTATCAATAACTTCTATTAATCTATTTTTCAAAGGGAATATGGATAGTAACTGCCGGAAAAGAAGGCGTAAATCGCAATTCCCCACCCTGTAAACTTGAGAGTAATTGCATTTTTTTACCGTAAAATTATCCATTTCAGCGGTTTTTGCGGCAAATGTCGGCCGGTTTTCAGAGAGCCTTCAACAAACCGTCACATTGGCCCGCTAAACTAAAGCCATTATCACATCAGGCTAATGCCGGAAAGGAGACCCTTATGAAATATCAAAACCTCCGACATGAATACAAGCATATGATCAGCGAAGGGGACTGCTTGCAGCTGCGGCAAAGGCTGACCGGCATTGCAAAGCCCGACCCCCACGCCAAAAACGGCAAATACCGGATTCGGAGCCTCTATTTCGACAACATCGACGACAAGGTGCTCAAGGAAAAAATCTTGGGCCTCAGCAACCGGGAAAAGTTCCGCATCCGTTACTACAACAACGATTTTTCCTACATTAAATTAGAGAAAAAAAGTAAGGTAAAGGGCCTCTGCAAAAAAGACGCAGTGCGGGTCACCAAGGAAGAATGCGAGTGTATCTTGAACGGTGACATCGACTGGATGCTTTTGGACGACAGCCGTCCCCTTCTCTGGGAGCTCCACGCTAAAATGCGATATCAGCAGCTTCGCCCCGCCACAGTGGTGGATTACCTACGGGAGCCATTTGTCTACGGCCCCGGAAATGTGCGGGTGACATTGGATAGTGAGATTCGCACGGGCTTAAAATCCGACGACTTGTTTAACCAGAACCTGAGCTCAGTGCCGATTTCAGACCCCAATGCCCGGATTTTGGAGGTCAAATACGACGCCTTCCTGCCTGACGTCATTAGGGACGCCGTCCAGGTGGAAAACCGGATGGTGGGCACCTTTTCAAAATACGCCGCCTGCCGGTGCTATCTGTAGGGGCTTTTATCCCTTGACAGCACCGGCACTCCGGGGAAAAGGATGCTTTTTCCCGGAAGGCGGCACGGGCGGCCCTGCCTTATGGACTTCACAGCCCGAATGAAAAAATAATCACGATTGGAGAATCACCCATGACCTTTCAGGATATTTTCAAGTCTAGCTTTCTCGAAAACGTCACTTCTTTTTCCGCGCTGGACATGGTAATTGCGCTGGCACTGGCCTTTGTACTGGGATTGTTCATCTTCCTCATCTACAAAAAGACCTTCAACGGCGTCATGTACTCGGCCGGGTTCGGCGTAAGCCTTCTGGGGATAACCCTCATCACCACCCTCATCATTTTGGCGGTCACCTCTAACATCGTATTGTCCCTGGGGATGGTGGGCGCACTGTCCATCGTCCGGTTTAGAACCGCTATTAAAGAGCCTATGGACATCGTTTTTTTGTTTTGGTCCATCTCGGCGGGTATCGTGCTGGGGGCGGGGCTCATCCCGCTGGCAATTTTCGGGTCGTTGTTCATCGGGGTCATTCTCTTAATTTTTGTGAACAAAAAATCCGGCGATTCCCCCTATATTTTAGTGGTGAACTGCAACGGGGACCAGGCGGAACAACAAGTTTTGGAAACCGTCAAATCCTCGGTAAAAAAACAGGTAGTCAAGTCAAAGGCAGTGTCCCAAAACGGCATTGAATTGACCGTTGAAGTGCGGCTGCACTCGTCGGAGACGGATTTCGTCAACACCCTGGGGGCCATCGACGGAGTGACCAACACTGTTTTGGTCAGCTACAACGGGGAATACATGTCCTGACGAAATGAGTCTCTCTCTTGGAGCGCTGCGGCATAATGGGCATTTTTTGCAGCGCCCGGCTGGAGCAGATTGTTCCGAAAGGATTGTACCATATGATTAAAAGCAAATTTACGACCGTTTCGGCGGTCATCCTGATGGTTTTGGCGGTTTTGGGCACTTCTGTCTTCATGATGAGCCCACAGCTCATCGAGACCTTTTCCGCCTCCACCGTCAAAGCCTATGAAACCAAGCTGTTTCAGGAAAATACCCTGATGGAGTTCAATATTGTAGTGGACGAGGCCGACTGGCAGGAGCTCTTGGACAACGCTATGGCGGAGGAGTATATCCCCGTAGACGTTGAAATCAACGGGGAGACCTATAAAGACGTGGGAATCCGCACCAAGGGCAATACCAGCTTAAGCGGCGCCACTAACGACCGCTACAGCCTTAAGGTGGAGTTCGATCACTACATCGACGGGCAGAATTGCTATGGGCTGGATAAACTGGCCCTCAACAACATGTACTGCGACCCCACCTATATGAAAGAGTACCTTTCCTATGACATGATGCGGTTTTTGGAGGTCCCCAGCTCGCTGTGCTCCTTTGCGAAGGTCAGCGTAAACGGCGAATACTGGGGGCTCTACCTGGCCATTGAGTGTCTCGAGGAGTCCTATATGGAGCGCAACTTCGGCTCCGATTACGGCAATCTCTACAAGCCCGATACCATGGATATGGGCGGAGATAATGGCGGTATGCAGCCCCCGGATAACGCGGGGCGGGAAAACCGCGGTCCCGGGGCGGACATGGCGGCAGACGGCGGACAAAACCAAGCAGACAACCAAACAAACAATCCAGACGCCGCCGACTCTACCCCGGTGAACGGGGGCGGCCCCGCCGGCAATGGGGAATTCTCCCCGCCCGACGGCGGCACGCAGGTATCTCCATCGGAACAGCCGGATGAAACCGGCTCTAACGAAGTGTCTGCATCGGCGGACAAAACTGAAAACGACAACACCTTTTCATCTCCTTTTTCCCCAGACGCCCAACAAAGTGACGGCGGCGAAAGTACGCCGCCGTCCCAAGGGGGGCAGCCTGCAAATGGGCAGGAGGAGAATCGCGATACAAACCGTGGCGGAGGCGGCTTCCCCGGCGGTGGAGGTGGTATGGGCGGCAATGGTGCTACAAGCCTAACCGACCAAGGCGACGACCCGGACAATTACAGCGCCATCTTTGACAGCACGGTCTTTGATATTACCGAAAGCGACAAGCAAAACTTCATCGAAGCCATCCAGAACTTAAACGCCGGCACCGACCTTGAAAAATATGTAGACGTGGACGAGGTACTCCGCTACTTCGCCGTCAACACCGTGCTGGTGAACCTGGACAGCTACGCCAGCAACATGAAGCACAACTACTACCTCTACGAAAAGGACGGCCAAATTGCCATCCTGCCCTGGGACTATAACCTGGCCTTCGGGGCCTTCCAGGCGGGGAGCGCCGAGAGCGCCGTCAACTTCCCTATTGACACGCCGGTTTCCGGTGCCTCCTTAGAAGACAGCCCCCTCATCGGCAAGCTGTTGGAGGTAGATGAATACAAAGAAAAATATCATCAGTACCTTCAGCAGATTGTGGATGGGTACTTTTTAAGCGGCTATTTTGAGAATACCATCGACACCTTGAATTTTCTCATCACCGAGGCGGTCGCCACCGATCCCACCGCTTTCTACAGCTACGACGAATACGCCGAAGCGGTGGAAATGCTCAAGGAATTCGGGGAGCTGCGAGCCCAAAGCGTGGAAGGGCAGTTAGATGGTTCCATCCCCGCCACCGAAGAGGAACAGCAATCCGCCCCGGAAACCCTTGTAGACTCCTCTGCCATTGACATGGATGTGTTAGGGCAGCAGGGCGGCGGAGGCGGCCCTGGCGGTGACCAGGAAGGCGGAGGACGTCCCGGTGGAGATTTCGCCTCCTTTGGAGAAGGCGGCAACGCTTTCCCGGGAGCTCCCCCTGACGGCGGGGAGGGCCAAGAGGCCGCTACCGCCGACACCTCCGGAGAAAAAACCGCAGGCGGCCAAGTCCCATCTGGTACAGAAAGTGCCCAAGGAGAAGAACCGACCGGTTTAACCAAAACAGACGGCCTCCCGCAAAACCCTTCCTCCGGGGAAGGCTCCTCCCAGGACGGCGCAATACCTGACGGAGGGCAAGGTCCTACCAGTGAGGAAACTCCCTCTGAGGAGGAACCCGCTCAAAATAGTAGCGAGCAGAACACTCCTATCGCCGGGGAAAGCCCCTTTGACGGTATGCCGGACATGAAACTCATGCGGCAGGCCATGGAGATTATCGGGGACACCGAAATCTCCGACCTGACCGACGACCAGAAAGCTCAACTCACCGAACTAGGGCTTTCCGACGAGGACTTGGCGAACTTCTCCGACATCCAACAAAACCTGCCCCAAGGCGGTTTTGGGGGAAATGGCTCCTTTGGTCCAAATGCCCTATCCTCAACCGATTGGAAATCTACTGCCCTTCTTCTGGGCGTCAGCGGAATTCTTCTTATTGGTGGCGTGATTTTCGCGCTGTGTTTCCGCAGAAGAAGATAGGCTTTGTGGCGCTAGCGTCCTTCTCTATTTGCAGGCGGAAACGGTAAAACCTGTGGGGACTGTTTCCAAAAGGAGCCTGCGCACAACCTCAGCAAACCCCTCTGCCGCTGCAACCGGCAGAGGGGTTTTGCTGGTCTTATGGATTTTGGACATTTTTGTATGAGAAGGTGGAAGCGAAAGAAGCGCAAAAAGACAGAGAGTCGCCGGGAGAGCAGACGTACACGGATTTACTGGTGCCTTGGGAGTGGATGGCGTCCCTTTGGTGCCGGTGGCACGTCGTCCCAAACGGCGGAAATCATGGTAAATCACCTCAATTACTAAGTTGTAATCATTTTATAATTACCTAATGGTACATTGCGAATGTTATAGTAATCTAAATCACACACTTCACCATAGAGCAGGCTCATATGAAATATAATTTTTTTGGTTTTGATAAGTCCATAGGACTGATTTCTTGAGATTACTATGGACAATGTGACATTTTAATAATACTATTGTCATTGAACGGTATCAATAACACGATAGCCACAAATTTAGAGAGTAGATAATCATGTGTGACCCGTCAAAAATCCTAGAATTCTACCCACTGTCAGCAAAATCTGTCCGCTTTCCAATTGACGTGGTGGAAGACGTATCGCTGGGAGATGAAACATCAGCGGAATTCCAGAGACTTTTTGGAAATCTCTATCGCTTTGAGAGGCCAAATTCCAATGATCGCTGCAAAATCAAAAAAGATGGGCGGTTATAGCCTGTCTTTTTCTATTTTTCCCAGAAAAACCTGTCTCAGACAAGTTTTCCGTCGCATATGATAAATAGAACCCCGCCTCGCCGTTTTGAGTTATGCTGTTTTGCGACAATCCGATGAATTTTACACCATTTTTCCTTGTAACCCGGCGCTTTTTTCATCGCCCGGTTCGGCCGGACAGCCTGTCCTTTGCGGCCCCTTTGGAGAAAAGGGAATTTTTATCAGGTTTTTATCAATAAATACGAACCTTTTTCCCGAATCTACATATCATGTAGTAAACCAAATCGCCGACGGGCTCCGCCGGCTTTAGGTCCAACCGGGAGCACCCGGCGGGGAACCTCCACACATGGGGTTCCAGTTAGGAGCGGCGGCTCGTACCGCCTGCGACCAGTATACTTATGAGGAGGCTAAATCATGGCTGATCAAAACTACACCCCCTACGGCGCGGCCACCGGCGCCAACTGCTTCAAAGAGGCGGTCTGCATCAACGCGGGCCGGATCTATGACAGCTGTAGCGACAAGGACTGCTTAGAGGACCTGCGGGTCTATTTCACCGATTGCACCCAGCCGGTCATCGACAATGCCCAGTCCATCAAAGTCCGCAAGGTGGAAATCCTAAACGTGGTGATGGACGTAGAATGTGTCCCCTTTAACAAGGGCTTCTACTCGGTGGATATGACCTTCTATTTCCTCATCACCTTGGACACCTACCAGACCCAGCCCTGCGGAACCCCAACCACTGTCCAGGGCCTTTCCGCCTTCAACAAGAAGGTGATCCTCTACGGTTCTGAGGGCAGCGTCAAAGACTTTAGCTCGGAAAATTCCTGCAAGTTCTTAAACGGCGAGGACTGCGCGATCCCCTCCAACTGCCCCACCGCCCGCGTCCAGGTGGTCGATCCCATCGTGCTGGCGTCCAAGGTCTGCGAGTGTCAAAAACCCGACTGTGACTGCTGTGGTACCGCTGCCGCAATCCCCGAGAATATGAACTGCGTCTTTAACGGCACCTTCGTCACTGGCGACGCCGGACGCTATGTTTACGTCTCCATTGGCATGTTCTCCATCGTTCAATTGGAGCGCGAAGTCCAGATGATGATTCCCGTCTACGACTACAGCATCCCTGACAAAGAGTGTACCGCCTCTGACACAGCCTGTGACCCCTGCGAACTCTTTAGAAAGATCAAATTCCCGGTCAATGAGTTCTTCCCGCCCCGCCTAGCTGAGTTGGACTGCGACGATAACCCCACGACCTGAAAAAGGTAACAGAAAAGCCCCGCCTGACTTTGAGGCGGGGCTTTTCCTGTACTGACTGAACTTGGATACGGCAATGACACCACCGCCTGCGAAAAGCAATGAGAAAACTCAGCCGATAAAGTAAATAATTTTTATGTTAATTGATTTCTTTTACAAATAAGTTTATAATGTTTAAAAAAGGATGTGCATTTTAATGAAAAAGATTGCTGCTATTATTTTCGCCCTTTGTTTGGTCGGCTCTCTGGTTTCCTGTAGCAAACAAAAGCCGGTCACAGCCGAAGATCTCTTGATGGCTCTGAAGCAGAATGGTTTTACCGATGCTTACATAGAACCCGATGGCCAGTGCCTCTATTTAGAGCCTGGCGCCGAATATCTCTATTTTGGATTTCCCGTTGCTGACAAGCCGGATCAAGAAATTACCATCATAATGCTAAAAGATTATAGGGAAAATACCAATTTTGCAGAAATTTTTGACGCAATACTGCCTCTATTTGACAGTGAATATCAAACAGGAGATGGAAAAATGATCCTTTCAAAAATCGAGGAGAGTCTTTTTGATGAAGATATCTTTTTAACTGAGCAAGTGGGAACAATCTCATTTCAAAATATTGGCGTAGACAGCGATCCACCTTACCTGGTTATCAATCCGGACGATTAATTCTCCCCCCTTCTTTGAGAAGGGGGGTTCCTATTCCTCATCCGGATGGCAGACTTTACAGGGACGCAGCCCCATTTCCACCGCTTCTTGAAAGGTGACCTCCCACAACAAGTCACTGCCTCCAAGATGCTGGCAGCCCTCCCTGTGGTAGCACTCGCCTGATCGAGTAATCCAAACCAAATCAGTCTCCTGTCCAGCATACATTTCACTTTTCTGCCCGTTGTCAGAAGAGTAAGCCGGCGACATTTGGGAATTCTCCTCAAAGGGATGGGAACCGTCTTTGGCCGAGGCCACCGGCACCCTGCCACCGATGTTTTGGTTTTCCACAGAGTCGTAAGGAGAGGATGGTAAATCCTCCTCAAAAGAAAGATAGGGCGCACAGCAACAGATACCCAAAATCAGCGCAAGGGCAATACATGCGGTCGCAGCCACCCTTTTTAACGACCTTTCCCCTCGGCGGAGGAAAGGCCGATCCTTCACTTGACACATAAGCCTTAGAAGATTTTTTTCCTGCCGGGTGATCAAATGATCCTCCTGGCGGTATTTAATGACCTCCCGAAAGATCTGTTGAGCATCACTCTTTCCCACGCCAGCCACCGCTCGGATATCCTCCGGCGACTGGACATGGAGCTTTGCAAAATAACAGATTGGGGCTCGCAGATAAAGGGAAAACTCATTGGCTTCTTCCTCTTCCGACTGTTCCCCGCTGCCACCGTACACCACCAAGGGCCCCATCCGGCGGCAATGTCCACAAAGCACATGACCCAACTCGTGAAGCAGTACCAAAAGTCTCTTTTCTCGACTGACATAGTCGGATATGTAAATAGTGGTCTGCCCGAACTCGTCTGTGAGGGCAAATCCATTCCATTCTAACGTACAGCTGTAACATTCCCGCCGAAGCAGTTCCGTCTCTGCTTCCGAATATCTGAGAATCCGGAAATGGTGACGCAAGATATATACCAGTTGATCGTATTCCAGCGGCATATGGAAAATTCCGTAATCTAAACGAAATTTATATGCGATATAAGGGATATTCATTTCATCACTCCAATAAAAATCCATAGAAGGCATAGCGAGTCCGTCCTGCACAATAGACCAATTTGTATTCAAATTTGTATTCAATTCTATGGTACTTCTATCATATACGACTGGAAGTGACAAATCAATAGGCACTATAACGAATTCTTTATTTTTATGAAATAATTTTGATATTTCTACAAAATTTAAACTACAATTTTATGGAAATTTTTATCTATTTCTATGTTATTCGACATTTTGTGCGCAATTATTCACTATTTTTTTTATAAAAAAATAACTGAATCGAAATCGCAATCCGATCCAGTTACCGATATCGTTCCAACATGGCCTCCACTCTGCCTAGTAGCCGAACCTGTTCCCTAGGCGGAAGTTTCCGGAACATCTGTATGAGTTCTTCCTCATCTTCAGTTAGCTCCTGATGGTCTTCTCTAACCGCATGAGCGGTATAGGGCAACACCTGATCTCGAGAAGGAGCGCCGGTTTCCTTTTGTCCTTTCAACATCAACGAATCGATGCTGACACCAAAATACCCTGCCAGAGCCGCCATAATGGGTACTGACGCCCTCGATCCCCTTTTGAGATTGTCCACTACGCTTTTGTTGAGGTTACAGTCGCTTAGCATTCGGTTCACCGAGACTCCTTTTTCCAAGCACAGCTCGACAACCTTCTCCGCTATTTCCTGCGGCGAACGAATTTCCATTTTTAATCCCCTTTCTTAATATTGTATTCCAGATAGAATATACAAAAGAGACTATAATTTTTTATAAAAATCGCCTATTTTATTATATTTACGGAAACATTTCTTGACTTGCATAAAAATACGGAATATAATGAAATTACACCAAGGTAAAACAACCTCGTACAGGCCAAAATTGTCTTTCAGCCAAAAGATTTTGTAACTCTATCCTACCATAACCTTACGGAAAATGCAACAAAAAACAAGGAAATTCCAAAATTTACCAGAAAAGGAGTAAAAAAATGTCCATTTATTACACTGTCGAAGAAGCAGCCAAAATTTTGAAAGTCACCAAACGAACCGTCAACACCTGGGTCAAAGACGGTCGTATCCGGGCCAGCAAACTGGCCAACAACAAAAATATTCGTATCTCGGAAGAGGCTCTCCAGGCGTTTTTAACCGCTACCGAGATCAAGGTATAAGCGCAATGAAGCCGCTTTCGGTGCTAAACCGGCCCTACACCAGGGACACCGTTTACCTTGTCCACAAATGGGCGGCGGAGGGGATGACCGTCCCCCAGATTGCCCGGCTGCTCAGCCGTAGCGAGGAAGGGATAAAAGAGGCACTGCAACGCCCCTTACGCCCTTCGGAGAAAAAGAGTCTGGAAGCTTTTTTTCTTTCCCAAAACGCTCGGAAGACCAAATAAACTATAATATCCATCAAATTACGGAACCCTTTGGGCTCCCCATCCAAAAAGGAAGGGACCGTTGTTGTACAAACGAGAATACTTACAGCAATACCAATTGATTCAGCAGGAAATTGAGCGGCTCCTCGCAGAAAAAAACAGGTGGGAGAGACTTGCCCGTCAAATCGTCCCCCTCATCCCTTACCCTTTAGTGCCTAAACGTTTGGCGCCCGAACATCCTCTTTCCACCGCCCTGACTCTTCTGACCGAGCAAGAGGGATTTTACCCTGATCGTACCCTCCGCACGAAAGAGAACATTTCCCTGTGGGAGACGCGGATTGCCCAGCAAGTGGACGGACTTTTAAAGTTGAGGAAGACCATCGATGACGCCATCGCCAGTCTCCCCGACCCAGAATGTCAGCTTGTGCTCAAATACCGATACATAGACGGTCTAACCATTGAGCAGATCGCGAATCGGATGCATTACTGCGAGCGACATATCAGCCGCCTCCACGAATCTGCCCTGCGGGCGATTCGACTGCCGGGCTGCAGCGACGAGCAGTCCATCTCCCAGTCTCCCAGATCCCACCAGAAGCACTGACATTGGACGGAACAGACCGCCTCAAATACGCCTCTCAGGCGATAAAATCGATTCCTGCTTACACCGTTCTGCTCCAGAGGAGGCCTATTTATCGGGAGATGAGGGAAATGAAAATCCCCCGGTTTACCGCGATAAAAGTGTAGCCTTTAAATGATTGCAAGGGCCAACAGGCAGCGCTGCTCACAAACCAGGGATTTTGAATCCCTGTCATTACTGTCCATGCCCTATTTATACGATCAGGGAGTGTAAAAGCATGTAAAAAACCGCATAATTTTCAAAACAGCTAACCTTAATTTTATCTTTTCAAAAGGTGCAGTCAATCTCAACGATATTCTCCAGTCTCCCCCAAAATAAAGACAGCGACCGTCCCAGGAAGTGGGACATGCCTTTTATCTGTGAAGGCGGTTGCTGCATTCGACCTGCTATCCGGCAATGGTTGATAAGCTTTTTTGTCGTAGATCTGCGCACTTTTTGTTGTCTTTTGCAAGTGTTAAATCACATGCAACCTAAAAAAGAAGTTTTTCTACCTTCATGAGCACCATAAGGGCTCTTTTGAACCACCCGCTAAGCAAATTTTTTTCTTCATATAAAAACGGCACGGCAATCAGCCGTGCCGTTTTTGCTTGAATCGAAACAAAATCCACCTTCCGTTATCATGAATCCCAAAACCCACCATATAAATTTAGGGAGAGGTGATGAAATGCTCTGTCCTGAAGAACTGGCCGCCGTGGCCACCGCTGCCGCAATCGGCCTGGCCAAAGGCCGCTCCACCGAGGAAATCGGTATTTTGGCCGCCGTTTTTACCCAAATCGGCGACGTGCTGGCCACTATCGCGGTCCAACAACAGGCCATCGAGATATGCTGTCAACAAAAGGAACAAAAATGCCCCTCAACATCGCTCTAATCAAGCTAAATCAAAGGGGAAGGCAATGCTGGCAACCCCACAGAAAAGGCCTCTTGGTAGGGTAGATGTACCATTTTAAAAACAAGCGCTGCCTGTCAAACGGCGCCTTCTTTTAACTTTTCCTTGATTTCCGGCACCGACAACCCCTGCCTCTTGAGGGCTTTGATCGCCTCCAGCCGTCTGACCGTCTCCTCCCGGCGGTACCGCCTTGTGAGGTTTTCCTCCGCCTGCTCAAAGGGGAGCATCCCCTCCTCGGTGTAGTATTTGAGAGTGCTGTACCGGACCCCAGTCAGGCGTACAAGCTCCCCCACCGTCACGTATTCCGAAACGATGATTTTTTCCAGCGGCCGCTGTCTGGACATCCGCATCCGATCCTTTCCCGCAATATGGTGAGCCGCTCCGCAGTTTTTAGCTTCCCGCCGAGCCGGAAGCGGCAATGATGGCCACTATCACGGTCTCCATCTCCTCCAAAGCCGTGCGGATGAGGGAGGCCGTTTCGTTTTCCTTGAGCTGTTTGAGCCGCTCCTTCCACGCTTTTTCCTCATATTTGGAGAAATACCGCTTGAGCTCTCCCGACTGTTTGAGCAGCATCGACAAAACAGCGGTTTCGTCAGTCAGCTCCCCGTCCTCTAAAAATTCGGCCCGGATTTTCTCGACCACCGCGTCCGCCCGCTCCTTTTTAATCTGCTCCCTTCTTTTGAAGCCGAATAGCCCCTTTTGGGACACCGTCTCCACACAGCCCGCCTCCCGCAGAGAGGCGATGAGGCCGTCGTAGAGAAAGCGGTTCTTTTTTACAGTGAAGTTAAAAGTCAGCTCCTGGATCCAGCTCTGCAGCTTTTTGGGCTTGCTTTCCCCAATCCGTTCCCACAATTCCCGCAGGTATAAAACGTCCTCCGGCAGCTTGCCCGTGCGGATCACCCGCTTTTTCTCGTCCAACTCCAACGAGCCGTCCATCATCATCTGACAGAAAACGGCGCCCACCGTGCATCCGGTGTGGGGAAAATCCGACCAGATGAGTTTGAGGTTCTTTTTTCCCGCCATGGCGCAAACCGCGTATTCTTGGACAAGGTTTAGCTCTTTCATCTCGACACCTCACGCAATACTTACTACTTACTACTTATCACTTACTACTTATAATTTACTCCCAAATTCCCAAAATGTCAAGGCCTTATTTAAAAAACCGATAAAAAAATGCCATGACGCCCCATTTTGAGGCAATCACGGCATGTTATTTCAATGTTTTTCATCATAAATCCGGCGGTCGGCTTCCGATGCCGCCCGCCTCTGTTTGGCAGGGCAGGTTTCTGTGCCGGAACAGCCGGCGCACCCCGAACACCCGGAGCAGCCGCCTCCCTTCTTTTTCCGACGGCGGCCAAAGAGGAAGATGAGCCCAACAATCCCTATGAGAACGAGGATAATGACAAAATCAGCAGGGGTCACAATATCACCTCACCGGATAAACAGGCTGCCCACCTGGAAGATCACCAAGGCGACCAAGTAAGCGACGCAGGTCTGATACAAAGCGGTGGCGGCGGCGCTTTTCAGCGAGCCCAACTCCCGCTTGGTGGCGGCAAAGGCTGCCACACAGGGCATGTATAGTATGGTGAACACCAGAAAGGAAAATGCCGACAGCGGAGAAAAGATGCCTTGCAGGATGCCGCCCAACTGGGCGTCGTTTGCCGCTCCTGTCAAAATGGTGAGGGTGCTAACCACCGATTCCTTGGCGGTGAGGCCGGTGATGAGGGCGGTAGAAGCCCGCCAGTCGTTGAAGCCCAAAGGGATAAAGATGGGCGCGATGACCGAACCGATGGAGGCGAGGATGCTCATTGAACTGTCCTCCACCATGTTGAGGCTCCAGTCAAAGCTCTGTAAAAACCAGATGACGATGGCGGCCACAAAGATGATGGTAAAGGCCTTACGGATAAAGTCCTTGGCCTTCTCCCACATGTGGAGGGCGACGGTTTTCGGCGACGGCATCCGATAGGCGGGCAGTTCCATGACAAAGGGAATGGGATTGCCGCGGAAGATGGTCTTTTTTAAGAGCAGCCCCGACAACACCGCCACGATCATCCCCAGCACATAGATGCTGAACATGACCACCCCGCCGTGTTTCGGGAAAAAGGCAGAGGTAATCATACCGTAGATGGGGAGCTTGGCGCTGCAGGACATAAAGGGGGTGAGCACAATGGTCATCTTCCGATCCCGCTCGCTTGATAGGGTGCGGGTGGCCATGATGGCGGGGACGCTGCACCCAAAACCGATGAGCATGGGGACAAAGGAGCGGCCGGACAGGCCGATTTTCCGCAAGAGCTTATCCATAACAAAGGCGACTCTCGCCATGTATCCGCTGTCCTCCAAAAGGGAGAGGAAGAAAAACAGCAAAACGATGATGGGGAGGAAGGACAATACGCTCCCCACCCCGGCGCAGACGCCGTCGATGAGCAGCGAGTGGAGCCAAGGGCTCACATTGACCTGGACAAGGAGATGGGAAAGCTCCGCCGTCAACCAGTCGATGCCCCTCTCCAGCAAATCCTGCAGCGGAGCGCCGATAACGGTAAAGGTCAGCCAAAAAATTAACAGCATGATCCCTAAAAAAATCGGGATGCCGAAGTATTTGTGGGTGAGAAACCGGTCGATCTTTTCCGACCGGAGCTGCTCCTTGGTCTCCTGGTGCCGGGTGACGCAGTCGGAGCAGATTTTCTCGATGTAGGAGTAGCGCATGTCGGCCAATGCCGCTTCCCGGTCGGTGCCCAGCTCGAACTCCATCTCCTCGACAATGTGGTCGATGATGTGCTGCTGGTTTTCGGTGATGCCCAGGGCCTCGGTCATGGGTGCATCCCCTTCCACCAGCTTGGTGGCGGCGAAACGGGTGGGGTAATCGTAGACTCTGGCCTGATCCTCAATGAGGTGGGCGATGGAATGGATCGCCTTATGTACCGGTCCGACGCAGAAATCGAGCTTCACCGGAGGTTTTTGCTCGGTGACGACCTTCATCGCCACGTCCAACAGTTCGGAAACGCCTTCGTTTTTGCTGGCTGAGATGGGGACCACTGGGAGCCCCAGATGGTCCGACAGCTTTTTCACATCGATGGAATTTCCGCTTTGCCGCACCTCGTCCATCATGTTGAGGGCGATAATCATGGGGATCCCCAGCTCCATCAGCTGAAGGGTCAGGTACAAATTCCGCTCGATGTTGGTCGCGTCGACGATGTTGATAATGGCGTCGGGGTGCTCCTTGACGGCGAAATCCCGGGTGACCACCTCCTCCGACGTGTAGGGGGAAAGGGAGTAGATGCCGGGCAGGTCGACGATGGTGGCGTCTTTGTGTTTGAGGATGTGTCCCTCTTTTTTCTCGACGGTGACGCCGGGAAAGTTGCCCACATGCTGGTTGCTGCCGGTGAGCCGGTTAAACAAAGTGGTTTTGCCGCAGTTTTGATTTCCCACCAGCGCGAACAAAAAACTCATGGATTCGTTGCTCCTCTCAATCTTGTGTGAAGTGACTGGGCGAATCGGCATCCGCCCACATACCGTAGGGCCTCACACCTTGGAGACGCCGTGGACTTCGATTTTCGCGGCTTCTTCCCGCCGGATGGTGAGGACGTAGCTTCTCAAGTAGAGCTCGATGGGGTCGCCCATAGGCGCCACCTTCCGCACCGTGACCATGGTGTTGGGGGTGAGCCCCATGTCCAGCAGCCGCCGGCGCAAGGCTCCCTCCCCGCCGATGGCGGTAATCGTCCCGCAATAGCCGGGTTTTACATTGTCCAGTGTCATCACTGAGCCTCCATTTTCTGTGTTACTATAATCGTTACACTATAATTTTAAGAGCAAAAATCCCCTTTGTCAAGGCGGCGCCCAGGTTACCTGCTTTTTCCAAAAAGAAATTCCCCTTACTTCCAATCGGAAGAAACTGGATTGACCGGAAAGGAAGGAGCATGCCCGTTTGGCAAATTCTTTCCATTGCCCTATTCTCATCCTCTATGCTACAATAAATACAGCAAAGCTGCATTTATCGCTAAAGAACCCCTTTGAGGAATTTCTTCCTCAATTTTGCCGTCAAACCGGCAGCAGCGGACTTCCTGCATCGGAATCCAGATGGTTATACTTGTTGATAAAAAGTTGATTTTTCTGTGGTACCCTGCCTTCAAACAGGTGGGACCTGGCGCTTTTGGGACGCCTTTCAGGCCAAAACATCCGGAAAGGAAGGCTGATTTTCATGCAGAAAAAAATTCTCATCGTCGACGATGAAGCCGATATTGTCGAGCTGCTCAAGGATTATTTTGAGCTAAACGGATACCTTGTCCTGACCGCCCTAAACGGTGAGGAGGCCGTCAAGCAGGCGGAGCGGGGCCCCGACCTCATTTTGCTGGACATCAACATGCCCCGGATGGACGGCCTCACCGTCTGCAAGCGGATTCGGGACGCCATCTCCTGCCCCATCCTCTTTTTGACGGCCAAGGTGGAGGATGCCGACAAGGTAAACGGCTTCCGGGTCGGCGGGGACGACTACATCGTCAAGCCCTTCAGCATCAGCGAACTGGGGGCCCGGGTTGCGGCCCACCTCCGCCGGGAGGAGCGGCATACTGTCCAGAACAAGGCCCGGTTTGACGGGGATTTGACCATCGATTACACCGGCAGGACGGTTTTTTTCGGTAAAACAGCCATTCCCTTTGCCAAAAAGGAATTCGACATCGTCGAGCTGCTCTCGATGAACCCAGGGCAGGTCTTCGACAAGGAACGGATTTACGAAAAGGTCTGGGGTTGGGATTCGGAGGGGGACAGCACGGTGGTGGCGGAACACATCCGCCGCATCCGCCAGAAGCTATCCTCCGCCGGATGCCCGGGCAAAATCGAGACGGTTTGGGGGGTGGGCTACAAATGGGGAAAATAAAAAAATTAAAGCAGGTTTCTCCGTCCCAATCCGGATTACCGGGCAAGCTCTCCCGTTTTCAAAAAGCCCTCCGCCTTCTCTGGGACAAGCGGCATTTCCGTAACATGACCCTGCGGCAGGCCATGGCCGTCCTCACCGTACTGACCTTACTCATCTCCATCCTCGTGCTGGCCATTTTGATGAACGGGCTGGAGGCGCTTTACTCCGCCGTCATGGCGCCCTATCTTGAGGAAAAGATGCTCACCCCACAAATTGGCACCACCATCCTGGTGGCCGAGCCCCAGGGC
Organism: uncultured Oscillospiraceae bacterium; assembly: GCA_904396495.1. Classification (GTDB taxonomy): domain Bacteria; phylum Bacillota; class Clostridia; order Oscillospirales; family Ruminococcaceae; genus Fumia. The sequence continues at coordinate 38,894 of CAJFOJ010000074.1, read as the reverse complement.
GTCGACGCCTTTTTGCTGGATTTGATTCCCAATTTGCAGATGCTGTCGGTGCTTTTTGTCATCGGCGGCGCCATCGTTGTAGAATCCTTTATTTTTTACCGCATCAAACTCAAAAAACCCATTGCGCTCTTGCAAAACGCCTCCAAGAAAATCGCCGGAAACGACCTTGACTTTTCCATTTCCTACAGCCAATTGGACGAGATGGGCGACCTCTGCCGTTCCTTTGAAATCATGCGGAGCTCCCTTTACGAGAACAACCGCAAGATGTGGCGGGCCATGGAGGAGCGCAAACGGCTAAACGCCGCCTTTTCCCACGACCTGCGCACCCCGCTGACCGTTTTGCGGGGGTACGCCGACCTTTTGGAGCAGTACCTGCCCTCAAATGAGCTCCCCCGGGAAAAGCTCATCTTAACCGTCTCCACCATGTCATCCCATATCACGAGGCTGGAAAACTACGTGTCCAGCATGACTCAGATTCAGAAATTGGAGGACATAGAGCCCCAACCCGTCCCGGTTTTGACAAAGGACTTCCTCAGTTCTTTGCGGGATTCCGGCGCCATCCTCGCCTCAGAAACCGGAAAGCGGTTTTCCTTTCAAAGCGACGTCCCGTCGGACGCCCTGTTCCTCGATCCCTCCCTGGTGAGCCAGGTGTACGAAAACCTCCTGTCCAACGGGACGCGGTACGCCAAAAGCGCCCTGAAGGTTTGCTGCGGCTGGAAAGACGGCCTTTTCTCCATCGAGATTTTAGACGACGGGCCGGGCTTCTCCCCAGAGGGGCTCCAAAACGCCTGCAAACCCTTCTACACCGGCGATTCCCGCACTGACGGCCACTTTGGATTGGGCCTTAACATCTGCAAAATCCTCTGTGAAAAGCTGGGGGGATCGATTCAAATTCAAAACGGAGAAGGACAGGGGGGAAAGATCACCGCCTCTTTCAAAGCCGCAAAAAATTCAACCCAGTAGATAAAAAGTTGAAAATCCCCTGATACACTCCTCTTGTACCCGAACAAGGGAGATCGGTGTGAAAAAGCCGGGGTATCCGCCAGATGGCGGAAAAGGGGCCTTTTGCCCTGCCGTTCGGTTTTCACATCGGGAATTTGTACCGTTTGCCCATATTGTAGGACGAATCGCGGCAAATTTGGAAAGAAAGGGCGATTTTATGAACCAAAATGAAATCACAATCCGGCACCTCAACAAGTTTTACGGCAAAAAGCGGGCCCTCTGCGACGTGGATTTGACCATCGGCCAGGGGATGTTCGGCCTGCTGGGGAGAAACGGGGCGGGCAAGACCACCTTGATGAAGACGCTGGCCACCCTCCTGCACAAAAACACCGGCGACGTTTTTGTCTGCGGCATCCCGGTGGAGCACGCCCGAGAGGTCCGCGCCATCACAGGCTACCTCCCCCAGGAGTTTTCCTGTTATCCCGGCATGACGGTGAAGGAGGCCCTGGACTACTTGGGAATCCTGTCCGGCATGGACGGCAAAACCCGCAGGGAGCGGATTACGCTCCTGCTCCGGCAGGTGAACCTGACAGAACAACAGCACAAAAAGGTCAAAGCCCTGTCCGGCGGGATGAAGCGCCGGTTGGGGATCGCCCAGGCCCTCCTACACGACCCAAAGGTGCTCATCGTCGACGAGCCCACCGCCGGCCTCGACCCGGAGGAGCGGATCCGGTTTCGCAACCTGCTCTGTGAAGTTGCGGAAAAGCGGATCGTCCTGCTCTCCACCCACATCGTCGGGGACATCGAGGCCACCTGCGAACGCATCGCCGTTTTAAACGAGGGGAAGCTTTTGTATCAGGGGACGGTGGAAGAACTGCTCAAAGGTGCCGCCGGCAGGGTCTTTGAGGCGGACATCCCCAAAGGGGAACTGGAATCTTTAAAGAAAAGCCACACCATCACTTCCATCCACGCTTCGGGCCAAAACTGCCGGGTGCGGATTCTGGCGGAAACCCCACCCCCGCCGTCCGCCGTGCCCGCAGAGCCCAACGTGGAGGACGCCTATATGCTCTGCCTGCTCCACCACGGCGTCGCGGTCAAGGATTTGGGAGGTGAAGGATAATGAGCCTGTTTTTGAGAGAGTGCAAAAAGGTGCTTTTGAGCATCCCCTACCTGATTTTTGTGGTGGTTTTTATCGGCTTTCTCATGTCCCAGGGCCTTTGTAGGCTCACCCCCATCGAAGAGCCGTCCCCCGGCGGCAGCTACGGCTATAAAAGCGCTGAAATCCCGGAAATCATCATGCCCGCCGCCGTGGACGCCCTGTACCAAAACTACCTGGCAAACGAATTCACCGCCTATCCCATCGGATTTTATAAAAATGTGAAACTAAACGCTGGGGAGCGGGAGAAAATGGCCGAGATCCTCTCCGAGCTCACCGGTCTCCCCGTTGCGGAGATTGAAAATTCCGCTGGGCAGCCAAGCGGCGCGACGGTCCAGCAGGACGGGGAAAACAGCATCCAGGTAGAGGGGGGAAACATCACCGAAAACCCCGACGGCTCCTTCACCGTCAACCCCGGCGGGGAAACTGCAAACGCCCCCCAAACCGTCTCCCCTGCCCCCGATCTCAGCTACGACCGATTTCAGGAACTGATGAACGAGGCCGACCGGCTGTTGGGCGGAGGCTCCGACTACGGAGAAACCTACCGCACCGACCGGTTTGGGCGGGTTCCTGTCACCTATGAGGAAGCCCTGGCCCAATACAACGACATCCTGTCTCTCGACAGGGTCAGCGGGAGCTACGCCCGGTATTTCTGCGATTACAGCGGCATCATACTGGGGATCATCCCCGTCTTTATCTCTGTTGCCATGGGGTTAAAGGACCGCCGAAGCGGCGTGCGGGACCTGATATACGCCCGCAAAACCTCCTCAGTAAAAATCGTATGCACCCGGTATCTGGCCATGGTTGTCTGTTCCTTTTTGCCGGTTTTGGCTTTTTCCGGCTACCTGACCGGAGAGATTTTCTCCTTGAACCCCGGCCTCTCCATTGACGGCACCGCCGTCTTCCGCTACGCGCTGGGCTGGCTTTTGCCCACCTTGATGACCTCTCTGGCGGTGGGGATGCTTTTTACCGAGCTCACCGACACTCCCGTCGCCATCCTCGTCCAAGTCGGGTGGTTTTTCTTAAACATGTTCGGCTCCCTGGCGCAGATGAACGGAGGCGGCTACAGCATGGACCTCATCCCCCGCCATAATACCATCGGCAACACAAGGGGTTATTACGACCACTTTGCCTCCTTGTTGTGCAACCGGGTATTTTACGCCGTTTTGGCCATCCTGCTGGTGCTTGTCACCGTCTTTTTATACGAACAGAAAAGGAGGGGAAAATACCATGGCATTGACGCGGTTAGAAAAATATTCCGCCGTCGCGGTCAGCAACCTGCGGCATAACCTGGCGCCCCACCTTTTGCTTTCCCTGGGATTTTTGCTCCTCACACCTGTGATCTTCGGGGTAAACGATTTGGACGCCCTGGCGGCGGCCGTCCCGCTGGAATACTTTGTGTCCCTCACAGGTCCCATCCTCTTGACCCCCATCATCCTGCCGGAACAGGACGAGGCCGTCCGGGACGTGGCCGCGGCCCGGGAAACCGGCCTCACCCCGGTGTATCTGCTCCGTGCGGCGACATCCATTCTCGCTTTGCTGTGCATTTCTCTTTCGGCAGTGCTGATGCTGTGGGCGGGAAATTGTCAGGTGGATTCCTCCTCTGTGCTGGCAGTGACGGCAAACGGTGTTTTTTTAGGCGGGCTGGGCGCCTTTTCCTACAGCCTTTGCAGAAACATCGCAGTGGGATATATGATCCCGGTCCTCTACTATGTGTTAAATTTTGCTGGAAATCCCCAAAACTTCGGTCCCTTTTACCTCTTTTCCTTCTCCCAGGGGCAACGACCGGACGGCAAATGGGTGCTGTCCATAACTGGATTTGTCCTCACCGCCGGGGCGATTGTGGTCAGCCATCTGCGACAAAAGCTGAGGTAACAGAGTTATTTTATCATCAAAATATGAGAGCTCCGGTCTCTGTCGGCAATCCTAAAGGAAAAAACAAATCCAGGAGTTTTTTTAATCAGCTCCTGGATTTTTGTGCGAAAAATTCGTATCTTGTGAAACCGGATTTCCCGGACAGCAAGAAAAAGTAGGACAAAGGCCGCAGCATGTGGATTCCCCCATAAAAGTGAAGGGCCTTGCCTCCCCTTTTGGAAAAGCCAAAACCGGGTTTTCCTCCGTCATCTTTTGACGGCCCGCCGGCCAAGGGCAATTTTCCTATCCCCGGCGGAGGTTTCCGCCCACTCCCACGGCCCTTTGGCTTGCGGGAGTCAACAGCCGGCGGCGATCCAATTGGTGAGCAGGCCTGTCAAAAAGGCAAACCCGATGACAAAACAAAAATAGAGGAAAAACCGTTTAAATCCCAGCACAATTTTCAGTGCCCCAAGATTGGTGATCTTGGTCGCGGGGCCAGTAATCATAAAAGCTGCTGCACTGCCTATACTCATTCCGTCCAAAAGCCACTGCTGCAAAAGGGGGATTGTCCCACCGCCGCAAGCGTATAAAGGGACACCGATGGTGGCTGCCATTAAGACGCCGAAGCCCTCGTTCTCCCCAAACAGCTGGGCGAAGTTCTGCGCAGGTACGTACCGCTGGAACAGGGCCGACAAAAGCACACCCAACAAAAACCACAGTCCGGTGGCTCGAAAATTCCGCCCAATGTTTTTCAAAAGGCGAATTAGAGGGTTTGGATGTACATCCCGGCTTTTGGGCGCCTCAAAGCCGGAAAAATGAAAAAACGGCTTGTTTCGGTAGAAAAAATGCACCAAAAGCCCGGCCGCTATTCCGCAACAAAAACAAGATACCAGCCGCACCGATAAAACGGATGCGCCAAGGGCGGTGCTATAGATAATTAACTGGGGATTGAGCAGGATAGAGCTCATCATAAAAGCTGCCAACCAGTCATCGCGCATCCCGCTTTTGGAAAAAGAGGCCGCCAACGGGATAGTGCCATACATGCAGAGCGGGGACGCAATGCCCAGTATGCTGGCGGGAATTACCCCGAGCACCCCCAGCTTTTTGTCACAAAGAGAACGCACCAAATGGTGTATCCTGTTCCCCGCAAACACCGAGATAACAGAGCCGATCAGGATGCCCAGCAGCCAGTAGGGAAGGATCTGGTTCAGCTGAAGCTCAAAATAATACCAGATGTAAATGAATTCCCGCCGGAGAATTCCCAGCATTGATTGCCCTCCCTTCCAGATCGGTAACAGGCTATTTTTTAACCCTACTCTCTTGCCTCGTCTAGCCCTTCAATTTCCACCCTTTGAACCTGCTAAGCGGCCTTGTCAAGCATCAATATTTATCAGTTGATAGCTGCGGCTGCCAAGACCGATATCCTCAGCGTGCTCCAAGGTGTGCAAGCCATTGCGACTCTCAATTCGGTCAATGAGTGATTGTCCGTCCTCTGTGGCGTAAACAAGGTCAATGCATGCCTGGTCCAGCGCCACCGGATCGGTAGAGGCCAAAATGCCGATGTCGTGCATATCCGGCTCGGCGGGGTTGCCATCACAGTCGCAATCCACCGACAGCCGGTTCATCACGTTGACATAGACGATCTGGTTCCCCAAAGAGTCTGCCACGGATTTCCCCGCTTCCGCCATCGACTCCAAAAAAGCGTCCTGCTCGCCGCCCCAAGCATTGGTACGGCTGGTGCCTCCGCTGTGGATCCAAGCCTTGCCCTCACTAGACCCCAGGCCGATAGAGATATTTTTGATTGCACCGCCAAATCCCGCCATGGCATGGCCCTTGAAATGGGAAAGAATCAGGTAGGAATCGTAGTCGGCAAATGCCGCTCCCACATAGTTTTCAGTCAAGCGGGTTCCGCCCTCCACTGGCAGAGCCATGGAGCCGTCCTCATCCAGAATCTGAAAATCGGCGATGGCGGTAAAGCCGTGATCCTCCGCTACCTGATAGTGCATAGCGGTTTCTGCGCGGGAGCCACCGTAAGCGGTATTGCACTCCACGATGGTCCCGTCAACTGACTGCACCAGACCAGCAATCAGCTCGGGGCGCAGGTAGTTGCTGGCCGGTGGCTCCCCGGTGGAGAGCTTCACCGCCACATTGCCGGCAGGTGTCCAGTTAAGCGCCTCATAGACCGCCATCAGGCCCTCCGGGCTGATATCCTCCGTCATATAGACGGCGGGATCAACCGTACTTTCCTCTGGTTCAGCGGCCGCTTGAGAGGTGTCGGGCTCCGAATCCTCCGGTTGGGAAGACGTCCCCGCGCTATTGTCCAGCGCGCTGCTTTGCTGGGAACCGGACTCATCCGGTTGTGACGTACATGCTGCCAAGGAAAAGAGCAACGCTGTCCCTGTTAAAATTGATAACCATCTTTTCATCGCCTTCTCATCCTCCAAAATAGGCAGCGATTTCTTTCATTTTCCCCATCTGATTCACCTGGAAGGGGCAGCGGGAATCACAATGGCCGCATTCCAGGCAGTCGGACGCCTTGACGTCCAGCGTGGCGTAGTGGTTTTTGGCCAATTCATCGCCTGCCAAAGCGAGATCGTAATATTTGTTGACAAGCCCCACGTCGATGCCGGCCGGGCAGGGCTGGCAGTGGTTGCAATAAACGCAGGCGCCGGCGGATTCCTGCGGGGTGAAGCTGCCCAGGATGGAATAATCCTTCTCCTCTTCCCCAGCGTCAAAAAAGCCCAGGAGGCGCTCAAGGTCTTCCCGCCCCCGCACGCCGGGTAGCACCGTCAAAACGCCAGGCCGATCCAGGGCGTATTGGAGGCACTGGTACTCAGTCAGCGCCCGGCCGAAAGGTGAGGTCTTTGCGTCCAGCAGCTGCCCGCCGCTAAAGGCCTTCATCACCGAGATACCCACTCCCTCTGCCTCGCAGCGGCGGTACAGCGCGGCTCGCTCGTCCCCGCTGCCGATGGCGTATTCGCCGTGACGGTAATCATAGGCCGGGTTGATGCTGAACATCAGCATATCCAAAATCTTCATGTCCAGCACCTTATCTACCACAGCGGGAGTGTGAGAGGACAGGCCGATATGCCGGATTACGCCCTGGCGCCGAAGTTCTTCGATATACTGTATGGTTCCATGGGCTACGGCGGTTTTCAAGTCGGATTCCTCGTCGATGCAGTGGATGAATCCAAAGTCAACATAGTCGGTTTTCAGGGCGTTTAACTGCCACTCCACCGACCGCTTGATTTCGTCTAATTCCAGCGTCCAGCCGTACTTCCCGCTGCGGTAATCCGCGCCGAAATGTACCTGGAAGTACACCCGGTCCCTACAACCTGAGACCGCCCGGCCATAGGCCGGAAAGGGGGTGGCGTCTCCCGCTGCCATATCAAAATAGTTGACCCCGTTTTCCAGCGCCAAATAAACAGTCTCCTCCACATCTCTCTCGCCGGAAGGACCCAGCGAGCTGTTGCCAAGGCCGATGATGCTGATTTCTTCCCCACCGTGGGGCAATTTTCGGTATTCCATCTCGTTTGTACTCCTTCCCGGTTCTCAATAGGCATTTGCAGTTATGATTTTGATCAGAACAAGAATAGCACTCCTCCATATGTAGGACGGCAAACACCCTTTCGTCTTCGAAAGCTATCCTCACAAAGTCGCCCCGAGTGGTGTTGGACGTCACAGGCTGCCTTCTGTTTTGGAAGCAGTGGCTTGATTCCGGTGCTGAAAGCGGACCAGACCGGTGCGGTTTAAGGCGACCATGACGGCGGGAATCAGGATGAGCTGGACGATGATTCCCGGAATGGCGTTTAAAAACGCGCCAGCCATAAACATCTGCCAGGTAAAGCCATCCCCCCACACGCCGAGCAAGAAGGTTTCCACCACGCCCCAGACCACCCGTCCAGCCAGCATGGCGGCGATCAAAGAGCGGTACAAGGCGATCACACACTGCCAACGGGAAAGCCCGTAGAGAAGCCCCGCCACCAGGCCGTAGGTCAACAGCTCAAAGGACATGGCAATCCCCGTGGGGAACAGCGGCGGCATCCCGAAAAAGGCGTAGCGCAGCAAAGGAAGGATCAACCCGACCACACCGCCGTATTGCCAGCCGCATATCAGCCCGCAGAGAAATACCGGGATGTGCATCGGCAAAAGCATGTTGCCGATTTGGGGAATCTGCCCGGTCAGGAAAGGCAAAACCAATCCGACCGCCAAAAACATCGCCGCTAAGGTTAACTTTTTAATCTTTTCGTTCTTCATTTCTCACGCACTCCCTCTAAGATATTACAATTTCGCACCCATCCAATGCCCGATGATCATGAATCCTGTGTGATCTCCGCGGGCTTTTGACCGGAAATGGCAAGAGAATCCGCCTCCCCGCCGATGGTGCGGAGTACCTTTGCCGGGACACCGCCCACCACAGTGTTTTTGGGCACATCCTTCGTCACCACGGCGCCCGCCGCCACAATAGCCCCGTCGCCGATGGTCACGCCGGGTAGAATGGTGGAATTGGAGCCAATCCAGACGTTTTTTCCAATCCGGATGGGAGCCGGAATCAAATCATGGCGTTCCTCTTGGGAAAAGCCGTGGTTTAAGGTGGCCAGCACTACATTGTGCCCAATGAGAACCCCGTCGCCGATCTCAATCCCGCCCTGATCCTGGAATTTGCATCCGCTGTTTAAAAACACATTTTTGCCAATCGTCAGGTTTTTTCCGCAGTCGGTATAAAACGGCGGGAAGAGGGCAAAAGTTTCGTCTATGGTTTTTCCTGTCAACTCTGCAAAAATTCCCCTGATCTCCTCCGGGGTGTGGTAGGTGTTGTTGAGCTTAGCAGTCAACCGCAGTGCCTCCTGGGAGAGCGCGCACATGTACCGATGCTCTTTTGAGCCTGCTACCACGGTTTTTCCGCTGTTTAAATAGGTTAGAAACTCTTGTAAATTCACGGTGAAAATCCCTCGCACACCAAAGTGATAAATTCCCTTCCAGGGCGTCTATTTTAAGAAAGTATAACCCCTACCACTTAAGTATAAGCCATGTACTTAAAAATAGCAAATACTGATTCATAATATAAATTCATAAGTTATTTCTATGGAATTTACCGATATCGAAAATCTCCCACAAAAGGAACCATCCAAAGAAAAAATAAGCCCACCCGCACACAGGCCCCCAACGCCTGCGCCAAAACCCATTTAGGTCATCAGCCTAGTAATTTGCCCGGATACAGAGAGAGGGCCGGGGACGTGTTCGTCCCCGGCCCTCTTTTTTGTTGATTTCACATTGTGCTACTCGATCATATCGTTTCTTCTGAAGTACAAAGAGATGCACCACAGCGCCGCGATGCCCACCAAGGCAAAGATAATGCGGCTGAAAAGAGCGGCCTGGCCACCGAAAATGGCTCCGACAAAGTCAAAGCCAAAGATGCCGATGGAACCCCAGTTGAGTCCGCCAATGATAACAAGTGCCAATGCGATTTTATCTAACACGCTCATAAGTCCTCCTATAAAATTAATCTAAGATTTGATCCATAGTTCTTAACTTTATTTTAACTTTAGTATGGAATCTATTTTCATTTTTATTCATTTATGGTATCATAAAAATAATGATAATTTTTGGAGAGGACAGAGTGTCAAGATGACAGAACAGCAAATTCTAGTTCTTTGCGCGGGTATAGCCGTAATTCTCATTGCCCTGTGCATCTATTTTGTAAATCGTAAAAAGCGGATCAAAAGCGGCGCATGGGGGCGCAAAAAGCTGGCCTCCATTTTGCGGAATTTCGCCGGCATCCGCAGCTTTAAGGTCATTAACAACGTGGAGCTGCCCCTTGGCGAAGGACGTTATACCCATGTGGATCACATCCTCATCGGTTTTTTCGGCGTCATGGTGCTGGAAAACCGCTGCGAGCCGGGCGCCATCTACGGCGAAGCCCGAGATAAGGAATGGGTTTCGGTGGTCACCAGCAAAAACGGTCCCGAGACCCGGAAAAAATTCAAAAATCCCGTCACCCTCAACCAGGAGCACTGCGAGGCCATTCGCAAAATTTTCCAGCAAGAAAAAATCTACAAAGTGGACATTGAAAGCTATGTGGTCTTTACCAGCCGGAAAATCCAGTTGGGCGCTCAACCAAACCTCCCGGTCATGAGCTTAAAGAAATTCAAAAAACTATTGTCCCACAGCCGGTACTCCGACAACGGCCCCGTCGACGTCCCGGTGGTCTATGGGGCGATTATGAAGCGGGCCAAAACCAAATAAGTGTAAGGAAAACCTCCGCCGGTTTAACTGGCGGAGGTCTTTTTACATAAAAGGGAATTCCCAAAAAGAGGCGTCCTTAAAACAAGCCGCTTAAAAACAGCGCAAAAAACTGTGGGGGGGCGACGTCTACCTTGCCCCTTGTTTTGATGACCTGTAACGGGGGAAGTCTTTGCAGCTTCCACGGTTTTGTGGCTCTTTTCACATTTGTCCCAGCATGTCCGCCACGATTTTCGCCGCGTCGTCGGCGGCGAGCTGCTCAAAGGCGTCATAGCTCATCTGGGCCTCATCGTCGGCGTTGTCGGAGATGCTGCGGATAATCACGAAGGGCACGCCGTTTGCGGCGCAGACGTGGGCCACCGCCCCGCCCTCCATCTCGATGGCGCTGGGGTCGAGCCTGCTGACGATGTCGGTCTTCTGCGCGCTGTCGGAAATAAACTGGTCTCCGGTGGCGATTCTCCCCAAATGGCAGGTGACGCCGCAGTCTTCGCAGGCCTTCTGCGCCTTCTGGACGAGAACCTTGTCCGCCGCAAACCGTTCCAAATGGGGAGGGCTCAGCGCCACCAGCCGCAGCTCCATATCGTGGTAAGCCGCCTCGGTAGAAATCACCACGTCCCGCACTTTGGCACCCTTGGCCCCTCCTGCGATGCCGGTGTTGATAATGGCGTCCACTCCGAACCGGTCGATGAGGATTTGGGCCGACATGGCGGAATTTACCTTCCCGATGCCGGAGCAAACCAGCACCACATCCCGATTCCCGATCTTCCCGGCGTAGAAGGTCCGTCCGGCGGCCGAGGTCTCCTCACGCCCACGCATCATTTCCCGCAGATGCTCCACTTCAAAGCCCATGGCTCCGATGATTCCGATTCGATTCATTTATATGTACCATCCTTTCCATTGAATAGCCCGTCCCACCTGCCCTCGTGGAAAAGGGGCGCTTTTTGGCGTCCCTTTTTTCCACAGTAGCGCCCAATGGGGCATCCGGCATTAGCACTGGTCGGATTCTTTTTTGATCCCGAAAATCAGGCGAAGCAGACCGGATATGTATTTTGGGCTCTTGATGACGACAACTTTCATGGTGACGACTCCTTTTCTCCGACGATGCAAAACCACAAAGCGCCGCCCGGTCGGCAGGCGCGGACGCTTTAATCTGCTACTTACAGCACCAGAAGGACCAGAGCCCCCATCCTAAAAGCGCCACAGCCAGTATGGCACAGACAAAGCGGAAGGAGAGCATGACGCCCAACAACAGGATGATCCCGATGATGATGGCGATGCAGGGCAGCTGCCTGCGGTTAAAAAACGGTCGTTTCAAAGCAGGCACTCCCCTTTCCCCAGCTTTTTCGAAGGCTCTAACGACATTCCATTATACGTTTGGCCCCCTGAATTGGTTCCTGCCCCACCGAGGAAAGCGTTTATGGGTAAAAAAGAGTCATTCGTTTGATAAAATAATCAGCAAGGTGCCATTCTCCACCTGGATGATCGCCCTGTCCCCCTTTTGCTGGTTGCTGGCCCCCAGCGGGAAATCCGGTGACAGCGGCGCCCGGTCCAGAGGGTATTGCACTCCCTTGAGGGTGACGCCCCTGCACGGTCCTCCATAGGCGAACACGCTGATGTAATGATAGGGCTCGTTAAGGGAAACTTCGCCGTTGCGGAGGAGAAAAACCCTGTGGTTTTCGTCGATAAGGGTACCTGTAGCCCCCCTCTCCAGCAGGTATACAAGGGACTGGATGTTGGCGACGGTGTGGTCGAGCCTCCCCCCCAGCCCCCCGTATATCACAAAGGAGCGGTACCCCCGTTTTAATCCCTCTTTGATTGCCAGCATGGTGTCGGTGTCGTCTTTCTGGGCGGGGAACAAAATCGCCCCACCGGGAACCCTGTGCCCCTTCATCGAGTCCATGTCCCCCAGGACGATGTCGGGGACAAGCCCCAGTTTTTCGGTGTGCCTGAGGCCCCCATCCGCCGCGATGATGAAATCGTCGGGGCATCGCTCATAGCAAAGCTTTTGATAGTCCCGGACCTCCGCGGCAGAAAATATGATACAGCGCTTTTCCATGATTGCTCCTATTTTTCCCATTCTTTGATTTTCATGGCGTCCTCGTACATGGCGCAGTAGCTCTCGTGGCGGCTTTTGCTGATTTTCCCAGCTTTCAGCGCCTCTAAAACGGCGCAGCCCTTTTCCACCCGGTGGGAGCAGTCGAGGAATTTGCACTGTCCCAGATACTCTTGAAACTCCCGAAAGCAGTACTGCAAATCCCCCTTGAGGATCCGGTCGTACTGCTCAAGCTCCACCGTGCTGAAGCCCGGCGTGTCGGCCACATAGCCCCCCTCGGCGAGGGGGTAGAGCTCCACATGGCGGGTGGTGTGCCGCCCTCGGCCCAGCTTTTCGCTGATTTCCCCGGTGGCCAGGTGAAGCTCTGGGAACAGCCGGTTTAACAGGGTGGATTTCCCCACGCCAGTGTTGCCGACAAACAGCGTCATCTTGCCTTTTAAAAGACTGCGGATTTCATCCACATTGTCCTTCTGGATATTGGTGTCAACTACTGTAAATCCGGCCTCACGGTACAGTGCGCAAAGCCATTCCCCGCCGCTCAAATCGGTTTTGGTGACCGCCAAAACCGGCTCGATACCCTTGTGCTCGCAGACGGCGATCAGCTTGTCCAGTACGAACAGATTGGGATCGGGGCTCCGGGCCGATACCACCATCAGCGCCTGATCCAGATTGGCGGCAGGGGGACGCAACAGCTCGTTTTTCCGGGGTAAGATGTTTAAAACGGTGTTGTCCTCCACCTGAGCCATATCGCCGACCAAGGGGGTGATTCCCTTTTTGCGGAACACCCCTTTCGCTTTACACTCCAACAATCCGTCAGCGGTTTCCACATAGTAGAAACCGCTGATTGCCTTTATAATCAAACCTTCTTGTATCATGCTTTCCCTCGATGCATTATTCTACCTGCGGGGCACCTGCAGGCCCCTCCGCCGGGCCGCCAGGCGATGTGGCGGTGGATTCACTGGAGGGTTCGCTTTCCGACGGGGTGCTGGGGTTTAAGGGTTCACTTTCTCCGCTGATCCGGTCGATAATCTCGTCATAGTACCCCTGTGTCAGGGTGAAGGTACCGTTGTCAAAGTCCACCTGATATTCAGCGTATTTGACGCCGTCCAGCGAGATGATGACCCTTTGGACGCCGCTTCCCTCTATCTCCACGTTCCAGGTTGGAGACTGAGCCGGGTTGACGGTGGCGCTTCCCTTATCCTCGCCATCGATATAGACGATGAGCCTGTAATCTCTGGACTGAGCGTCAGGTGGGAAGTCCACAGCCAGGGTGACATTCTTGTAATACCCGGATCCGTTGCTCACCTGCAGGGTGATACTGTCGCCCTCCTTGATATACTCGTTGGCCGTGAGGCTCTGATCTACTACAATGCCGGGGGCCTCGTCGCTGTCAACCTCGGTGATGCTCACCACCAATCCCGCCGCCTCTAACCTCTGTCTTGCAGTATCCTGGTCGAGGCCGACCACATCGGGAACTTTGGAGGCCGTCTGCGTCTGTCCGCGGCTCACGTAGATGACGATCTGCGTATTCTTTTCGATCTGGGTGCCAGCGGGGGGGTCGGTCCTGATGACCTGGTCCGCCGGGACGTTGTCCTCATTTTGGGTGCGCACGGTGTAGTCAAGCCCCATATCGAACAGGGTCTGCTCGGCGGTGGAAATGTCTTTTCCGGTCAAGTCGGGGACTTCCAGCGTATTGTACCCGTCGCTTACCTTGATTTTGACGGTGCGGTTTTCCTTGACGGTGATGCCGGGCTGGATATTCTGGGAATAGATCACTCCGGCAGCATAATCGTCGGTCAAGGCACGCTCTTCAATGACAAAATTAAAGTTCTTGTACTCGTCCATCTCCTTGACCTCATCATAGGCCATGCCCACAAGGTCCGGCATGATGATTTCGTTTACTTTTTCGCTCCGCCCCCAGTAGAAAAAGCCCAGCAGCACCAAAACCGCCGTAATGACACAGGCAAAGGCAATACCGGTCAAAATCAGGATGGTGGGGCTCTTTTTGATGATGATTTCCTCTTCCGGCTCGTCGGGTGCCAAATCCTCGTTTTGGATGATGTCCACCGAGCGGGTGTAGGAGGCGGGATCAGTCTCCTCTGCCAAATATTTGTACTCAAACCGGATAGAGGGGTTCTGTTTAAACTCCTCGATAGCGGAAAGCATCTCCTTAGCCGACCGGTACCGGAGATTTTTGTCTTTCTGCATCGCCTTTTCGACGATTTCGCAAAGCCCGGCCGGGACGTCGGGGTTTTTCTCCGACAGGGGGACAGGGTTGCTCTTCATGTGCTGCATGGCGATGTCCTCCGGGGTGTCCCCACTGAAGGGCATCTCCCCTGAGAGCATCTCGTAAAGCAATATCCCCACCGAATAGATGTCGCTTTTAGCGTCGGATTCCTGGCCGCAGGCCTGTTCCGGACTGATGTAGTGGACCGAGCCCAGGGCCTTGTCCTTCATCGAACGGATGTCCTCCCTGGCAAACCGGGCGATGCCGAAGTCCATCACCTTGATGGAGCCGTCCCGTAAAAGCATGATGTTCTGGGATTTGATGTCCCGGTGGATGACGCCATGCTCGTGGGCATGTTCCAGCGCCTTGAGAATCTGAGTGGCGAAGTGGATGGTATCTTTCCAGCGCAGCACCCCTTGATGGCGGATATACTGGTTTAACGTGATTCCGTCGATATACTCCATCACGATGTACTGCTCTGCGCCGGTAAAATTCACGTCATAGACCTTGACGATGTTGGGGTGGTCCAGCACCGAAATCACCTTGGATTCGTTTCTGAACCTCCTGACAAACTCGTCGTTTGTGAGATATTCCTCCTTGAGGATTTTGACGGCCACCTGCCGGTCTTCCACAAGGTCTTTTGCCTCGAAAACATTGGCCATCCCGCCGGAGCCGATGAGCCGAAGCAGCTCATAGCGCCCATTGAGCTTTTTTCCGATGTACTGTTCCTGATCCATAGGTACCTCCATTGAAGAGAGATGGCGGCTTCGCGCCGCAGCCATATCCGAAAGCCTCCAAACCTTTCCCATTTGAAAGCGTTTTGGTTTTAAGATGCCGTCCTTTGGGCAGCGAATCCCGCCCAAAGGCTTTAAGCGGCCCTAGTTTTCCGTGATGACGACGGTGATGTTGTCGTGCCCGCCCCCCATGTTGGCGAGCTGTATCAGCGTTTCCACCGCCTGCTCCGCCTCCTGGGTTTTTAACACCTGGGCGATCTCCTCGTCGGTACAGATGTTTGAAAGCCCGTCGCTGCAAAGCAAAAACTTTTCGCCTCTGTCAAAGGCCACTGTGAGGAAATCCACATTGACGTCGGGCCCGATCCCCACCGCCCGGGTAATCATGTTCTTCTCCGGATGGACCCGGGCCTCCGCCTGGGTAATCATCCCCCGGTCCACCAGATCCTGCACTCGGGAATGGTCTTTTGTAAGCTGGGTCAAATCTCCGTTTTGATAGCGGTAGAGCCGGCTGTCGCCCACATGGGCCACATAGGCCTTGCCGTCGTAGAGAATCACCAGCACCACCGTGGTCCCCATACCGGTCAGTTCCGGATGCTCCTTAGCCGTCTTGTAAATTTTCTGGTTGGCCGCGTCGATAGCCCGGAGCATCACATTGCGGATCTCATCTTCCTCCATCCCCTCGGCAAAAGAGGCCTTGATGGACTCTGAAATCTCCCCCTTTGCGATGGAACTGGCCCGATCCCCGCCGTTGACGCCGCCCATGCCGTCGCAGACCAGCGCAAAACCCGCGCTCTGGCCCAGCGCCACAATTTTAAAGGCGTCCTGATTGGTTTCCCGAACCAGGCCGATGTCTGTTTTTCCAACTATTTTCAATGGTATGCTCCCCTCTTTTCGTCTGAAAATATGAAGCTGTCAAAGATAAGTAAAGTGACTTTTAAATCAGATGAGTTCCCGCTCTATCCCAGCGGTTGGACTCCCGATAGTGCCGCGCCTAATCAAGAGACAATTTCCCTTCGCCTGAGCTGTCCGCAGGCGGCGTCGATGTCGGCTCCCAAAGTCCGGCGGACGGTAGCGTTTAGCCCATGATCGATTAAGGTTTTCTGAAAGGCGTACACCGCCTCTCTGGGGCTTTTGTGAAACCCCGCCTCCTCCACGTAGTTTACAGGGATGAGGTTTACATGGCAGAGAGTTCCCTTTAAGAGCTTTGCCAAACGCAGCGCCTCCTCTTTGCTATCGTTGACTCCTTTAATCAGCGAATACTCATAGGAGATCCGCCGGTGGGTGCACTCAGTGTAATACCGGCAGGCTTTGAGCAGCTCTTTTATGTTCCAGCGCCGGTTGATGGGCATAATTGCGCCGCGAGTCTCGTCGTCGGTGGCGTGAAGGGAAATGGAAAGGGTGATCTGCAAATTTCTGTCCGCCAGCTCGTAAATCCGGTCCACCACGCCGCAGGTGGACAACGAGATGTGCCGATGGCTCAGGTTGAGTCCATCCGGATGGCTGACAAGCTCCAAAAAAGCCATGACGTTGTCGAAATTGTCCAGCGGTTCGCCGATGCCCATGAGCACGATGTTGGAGATTTTCTCCCCCGTGTCCCGGCAGACGGCATACACCTGCTCCAGCATTTCCGACGGCGCCAAATGCCGCACAAACCCCGCCTTGGTGGAGGCACAGAATTCGCACCCCATGCGGCAGCCCACCTGGCTCGAGATACAAAGGCTGTTTCCGTGCTCATAGCGCATCAGGACAGTTTCCACAAACTCCCCGTCGGGCAGCCGAAAGAGGTATTTGACTGTCCCGTCTAACTGGGAACTGAGCTTTCGCACAATGGAAACCCCGGTGATGTAACAGCATCCCTCGAGCTTTTCCCGCAAAGATGCCGGGAGGTTCGTCATCTCCTCAAAGGAGAGGACCCGCTTTTGATGGAGCCACAAAAAAAGCTGTTTGGCTCGGAATTTGGGCTCCCCCATTTCGGAGAGGAACCGGCCCAACGCTTCAATTGTCATGGATTTTAAATCGGCGCCAGCCAAAAACTTCCCCTCCTTCTATGCTATGCATCACCCTCCGCCCAAAGACCGGGTAGGGGCGACGCAGGAATTTTCTTCCAATCATCTGTAAACGGCTCTGCCATTTGCCGCCTATTTTGATACACATTTATCTTCCTTTGCAAGAAACCCGATTTTGACGCTAAAGCGGCAAAATGGAGAAAAGTTTCTCAAAAGAGTTCTTCGTAATAGAGGCAGTTTTACTGCATCTATTATCCCACAAATCTATCTTCTTTTCAACCTCGACAGGAAAAAACCGTCAAAATTCCCCACCAAAGGCGACAAACTGATCTGAGAAACCGTCCTTCCCGCCACTTTGGTGAAAATCTCCGGCAGGTCGTCCCCCTCGAATTCCGGATGGGTTTTCAAAAAGCCGTCAACTACCCGCTCGTTTTCATCCTTGTTGAGGGAACAGGTGGAGTAGAGAAGCACTCCTCCCTTTTTGACGTATCTGGCAGCGTTTGAAAGGATCGCCCCCTGGATTGCGGGGAGCATGTCCACCTCCGCCTGCCCCTTGTACTTGATTTCCGGCTTGCGGCGGATGACGCCCAGCCCTGAGCAGGGCACGTCACAGAGCACCCGGTCTGCCTCTCCCAGGCCTCGATCAAATTGGGAGGCATCCCCCTGACTTGCCCGGATGCAGTCAAGACCCAGCCGCCTGGCCCCCTCTTGGATGAGTTTAACCCGGTGGTCATAGAGGTCAAAGGAACAAACCTCACCCTCATCGCCAATGAGCTGGGCAATGGTAAAGCTTTTGGAACCTGGGGCGGCGCAGAGGTCAAAGACCCGCTCCCCCTTCTGGGCGCCCAGTGCGGCGGCGCAGAGCTGAGAAGATGCGTCCTGCACATAGAAAAGACCGTCCTCATAGCCCAAAAGTTTCGCCACACTGCCGCTGTGTGAAATGGTGATGCAATTTGGAATAAGCGGATGGGCCTCGACCGAAACCCCCTGGCTTTGCAGCAGCTTTATTGCCGCGGAGGTCGTGGTTTTTTTGGTATTGACTCGCAGGTTTAAGGGAGGCCGGCCCATGCAGGCCTTGGCCAGTTCCACCGCCGTGTCGAAACCGTAGTCCCGCTCCCAATACTGCAAAATCCACGCCGGAATGGAAAATTCCACCTCTGCCCGGCGGTATTTGTCCTCTTGGGAGGGAAGTTTTAACTTGCATCCA
The DNA here is from genome assembly GCA_904396495.1 of uncultured Oscillospiraceae bacterium. Lineage (GTDB taxonomy): Bacteria > Bacillota > Clostridia > Oscillospirales > Ruminococcaceae > Fumia. The sequence goes on along the minus strand of CAJFOJ010000074.1, from coordinate 20,472 downwards.
CCTCGGACATAGTTTCGCAACACCCCGTTGACAAAGCCGGAGGCGCTTTTTTTCCGGGACCTTTTGATGAGGTTGACGCTTTCGTTGACCGCGGCGGAAGGGGGCACCCCGTCCATATAGGAGAGCTGGTAGAGCCCCAGCTCCAGCGCAGCGGTCACCTCCCTGTCCAGCTTTTGAACCGGCTTGTTAGCCAGCGTCTCAATCTGGTAATCCAGCGTCAACTTCCGCTCCAACACCCCGTAAAACAGCCGGGCGGCAAACTGGGCCTCTCGCGGCTCCAAGGGAGTAGCCTTCAGCATGGCGTCCAACGTCAAATTGGAGTAGCTTCCGTCCCGAGCGGTTTTCACAAGGGCTTCATAGGCCAACTGCCGCGCCGTCATCGGCGGTTCCTGTTCCGCAGCGCCAAAAGCCGCAAGAGGTTTGCCACCGCTACAATTAAGGACGCCACATAGGTCATAGCCGCCGCCGATAATACCCTCCGGGCACCGATCAACTCGTCGCCCTCTAAAATGTGGTCGTTGCTAAGGGTTTCCATGGCCCGGCGGCTGGCGTTAAACTCTACTGGAAGGGTAATAAGCTGAAATACTACCACCGCGCAGAACAGCAAAATTCCCACCTGCACCAGTAAATCCATCCCCATAATCAACCCGAGAATGGCGATGGGAATGGCCAGGGACGACCCGAGCTGGGTCACTGGGATGATGGCGCTCCGGATCTTGATAGGCAGGTATCCCACCTGGTACTGGATGGCGTGGCCCACCTCGTGGGCGGCGACGCCGATGGCCCCAACTGAGGTGGAATCAAAGGTGCTGTCCGACAGCCGGATCACCCCCGCACGCGGGTCGTAGTGGTCGCTTAGCTCCCCCCGCACCCGTTCCAGCCGGATATTCGAAAGCCCGTTGGCGTCGAGAATCTGCCGGGCCACCATGGCGCCGGTGTACTGCCGCCGGTTTAGCACCCCGTTGTATTTTTGGAAGGTGGATTTCACCCTGACCTGCGCGATCAGCGCAATGATGAGAGCTGGGATGACCAGCACAATATAATAGTAATCGAAAAACAAGGAATCTGCCTCCTTTGTTTATTGGAAGGGATTATTCTCCCAGGATTTCCCCTTTTTTCAGGTGCCTACCCCGGAGGAAATCCTCCCCTTTCATCCGTTTGCCGCCCTCGTACTGAACCGAGGCAAACTGGATCGCCCCGTCCCCGCATGCGACGACAAAGTGCTTTTCGTCCAAAAGCTCACCGGGGGCGCCTTTTCCCTCCGCGAGCCTGCTTTCGTAGACCTTGAGCCGTTTACCCCCATAGACGGTGTGAGCGGCGGGCCAGGAAGAAAGCCCCCTGACGAGATTATGCACCTCCCACGCCGGTTTGTGAAAATCGATGAGGGACAATTCCTTGGTGAGCATGGGGGCGTAACAGGACAGGGAATCGTCCTGGGGAATGGGATTTAACTCCCCTTTTTGCGCCTTCTCCACAGTGGAGAGCAGCAGCTTGGCTCCCAACTGGGACAGCCGGTCGTGGAGTTCATCCGCCGTCTCGTTTTCCCCGATGGGGGTGGAAATCTGCTCCAACATATCTCCGGTGTCTAACCCTTCCGCCATGTACATAGTGGTGACACCGGTTTCGGCCTCCCCGTTTAGGATGCTCCACTGGATGGGCCCCGCCCCCCGGTATTTTGGGAGCAGCGACGCGTGGACGTTGATACAGCCGAAGGGCGGCAGCTCCAAAACCGCTTTGGGCAGGATTTTGCCGTAAGCCACCACGATGATGAGGTCCGGCTCGCAGCTTTTGAGCTGTTCCAAGGCAGCATCACTTTTCAAAGTCGCCGGCTGGAACACCGGGATGTTGTGCTGCACCGCCAGCTCTTTTACGGGCGGCGGGGTCAGCTGATAGCCCCTTCCCTTTGGCTTATCCGGCTGGGTAAAGACGCCGGTCACCTCGTAACCCTTTTGGATGAGGGCGTTGAGGCAAGGCACCGCAAACTCCGGTGTCCCCATAAATACTACTTTCATCTTCTTTGGTTCCTTTCGATCATGCGCAATCTGTTCGTCCCGTTTGCGGCGCAAACATCAGTGTTTCCATCCTTACAAATCAGTCGGTGGTCCGCTTTAACCGCACTCCTATTTTTTTCCGATGGGGCTTTTCCGCCGGAGTATCCATTTTTTTCACCCTATCTATAAAGAGGACGCCGTCCAGATGGTCGATTTCGTGGCAGAACGCCCGGGCAAGCAACCCAGTGCCGATTTTGGTAAACTCCTTGCCGTTCCGGTCAAGGGCGCGGACCTCCACCCGGTCTGGCCGTTCGACAATGCCGTACTCCCCCGGGAAGGATAAACACCCTTCCGAGTCCTCCTGGCTTCCGGTGGCCTTGATGATCTCCGGGTTGATGAGCTCGATGAGCCCCTCTCCCACGTCGATGACGATAGCCCGTTTGAGCACCCCCACCTGCACGGCGGCCAGGCCGACGCCCTCGTGTTTGTACATAGTCTGGGCCATGTCGTCCAAAAGCTGGTGGAGCTTTGCATCAAACCGTTCCACCGTCCTTGATTTCTTTCTCAAAATCTCGTCTTCTTCTGTGATGATTTCTCTCAGCGCCATAGTAGTTCCTCCTCTATCTCACGCCCGAAAAGCGGGCTGTTTTTTGCAAATTACATTCATTTATTTGTGTCTGCCAAGGCCCCATTTGATGCAAAAGAGGTCGAGCAATCAATTCATGTCCCCGTTAAAATCGATAGTCACAGTGTTTTTCCCGAAAATCCGGCTGCGGGAAGCTTTCGCCACCACCCGCCGCACCAAATCTCTAAATTTGCGGTTGTTTCTACACTTTAAGACAATGCGGTACCGGTATTTGCCGTTTAGGCGGTATATACCTGCCGGGGTGACCCCCAAAAGCACTACCGGAAGCTTCTCCTTTTGCCCCAGGATTTCCTGCCGCAGCAGCGCGTAAAACCTATCGGCGGACTCTTTTGCCCCCGTCTCGTCCACGCCTGAGAAGCAAACCGCCATCAAGTCGCAGAAGGGAGGCTGCAAGGCGGCCCTCCGGATGGCGATCTCCTCACGGTAGAAGGCTTCGTAATCCTGGTTTGCCGCGCTGACGATCACCGGATTGTCCGGCGAGACCGTTTGGATAAATGCCCTTCCCTTTTTCTCGAACCGGCCGCTCCGCCCCACCACCTGGGTGATGAGGGAAAAGGTCTTTTCCCCGCAGCGGTAATCGTTGGAGTAAAGGTATTGGTCGCCGTTTAACACCCCCACCAGGGTGACGTTGGGGAAATTAAGCCCCTTGGCCACCATCTGGGTGCCGATCATGATGTCCTGCTCCCCCCGCTCAAACTGACTAAACTTCTCCTCGTAGGCGTAGCGGGAATAGGTGGTATCGGTGTCCATCCGGAGGATTTTCGCCCCCGGGATGCGGCTTTGGATCAAATCCTCGATCTTCTGGGTCCCCGCCCCCATGAGCTTAATGTGCTTGGATCCGCAACTTTTGCATGGAACCTGGAGCCGCTGGGAATAACCGCAGTAGTGGCACATAAAATAGCCGTTTACCTTGTGGTAGGTGAGGGTAATGCTGCAATTGGGGCACTTGACCGCCTCTCCGCAGTCGATACAGATGCCAAAGGTGGAGTACCCCCGCCGGTTGATGAGGACGATGGACTGTTCGCCTTTTTGGAAGTTATCGAGCAGCGCCTCGGAAAAGGCGTCGCTCAAGGGGGAAAAGTTGTAGTTTTGCTCCTCTGCCCGCATATCGACGACAGATACCTCCGGCAGCGTGGCCGCTCCGTACCGCTCCTTTAAGGTGAACAGGGCATACCGGCCGGTTTTGGCAAAGTAGTAGCTCTCAAGGCTCGGGGTAGCCGACGCCATCAAAAGCAGGGCGTTATGCTGAACACAGCGAAACTTGGCGATATCCCTGGCGTGGTACCGAGGCGTCATGTCGGATTTATAGGAGTGTTCCCCTTCTTCGTCCATGATAATCAGCCCCAGGTTCTTCACCGGGGCGAAGACGCTGCTCCTAGTGCCGATGACGATTTTCGCCTCGTCGTTCTTCACCCGCTTAAACTCGTCGAGCCGCTCCCCTAAAGACAGGCTCGAGTGCATCACCGCCACATCGTCCCCGAAATACCCCCGGAACTTTTGGAGCATCTGGGGGGTGAGGGAGATCTCCGGCACCAGCAAAATCACCTGTTTTTGGTCTTGTAAAGCCGCCCGGATGAGCTCGATGAACACCTGGGTCTTGCCGGACCCGGTGACCCCAAACAGAAGGGCGGCGTGTGGGGCCTCCTCCCGATACAACGACAAAAGCCCCTCGAAGACTTCCCGCTGACGGTCGGACAGGGTGAAATCCTCCGGGGGAGTTTTTAGCTCCGCCTCTTTAGGACGGCGGTAGACCTCTTTGTAAAAATACTCGACAAGCCCCTTTTTCTCCAAGGCTTTGACCACTGCGTTGGTGACGCCGGCGTGATAGCAGAGCTCCTTTTCCGCCGCTGCGCCCACCGCCTGCAAAACGCGGAGCACTTCCTGCTGTTTTGGGCTACAGGAAAAAGCGTCCAAATCGGCGCCGTCGCAGATGCGCACCATCTTCTGGTTTTTGTCCCCCACCTTGCGGCTCAATAGGTTTTCCTTCCGCAGAATCCCTTTCTCCGTCAAGACATCGGCGATTTTCCGGTTGGCAGCGCCCCGCCTTCCCCAGAAAAAAAGTTCGGTCTCCCGAGGGGTAAAGAGGCTTTGAAACTCTGTTAAAAACGCCTGCTCCTCCTCCGGCAAAGCGGATTGTTCTTCCCCGCTCAGCTTTTTCGCCGGCAGGTATTCCACCTTTGCCGACACCGAGAGCCCCACTGGCAGCATGCACCGGATGGCGTCATAATAGCTGCAAAAGGTGGTGTCCGCCATAAACTGCGCCAGGGAAAATCCCTCTTCGTCCAGCACCGGTTCCTCGTCCAGCACCGCTTCCACCGATTTGAGGCGCACACCTAGAGGCGGCTCCCGCTCCTCGACGCAAAATACCATCCCCTGGACCGGGCGGTTGGCCTTTCCGTAGGGCACCAACACTCTGATTCCCCGCAAAACCTGCCCCGAAAACTCCTCCGGCACCCGGTAGCTATAGAGCTGGTCAAAATGGAAAAGGGCGGACTCTACCGCAACATCTGCAATCAGTTCCACCCCTACTCCCCCTTAAAACGGCTTTGTATATTCTTTTAGTCCTCGTCCAGCTCCATCGAGTCGGCATGGCTGATCTGCCGGTCCCGGATAACGCCGATCTCGCTGCTCTCCACCAGTTTGTATCTGCCCTTGGCGAAATCGTCCACCGCCAATTGCACCGGCTTTTCCAGCAAAATTTCGCCTTTTTCGTCGGCCCGCTGGGCGATCTCACGGGCGCGTTTAGCAACCGCCACCACCAGAGAATAGTAGCTCTGGCCCGGTTTCAACAGTTCCGGCACAGAAGGTCTATGCATCATAATGAAACACCTCGTTTAAAAATTCTTTCTGGTTTTCAGTTTTGAGCCGCTGGGAGCGGAGCACCGCGTGCAGATCCGCCGCCGCTTGCTCAACCAAATCGTTGACGATAATATAATCGTACTGGGAAGCGGCCTTCATTTCCTCTTGGGCCTTTAACAACCGCTTTTCCACCGTCTCCATGTCCTCGGTCCCCCGGCCCACCAGCCGGCTGCGCAGTTCTTTTATACTGGGCGGCATGACGAAAATCATCACCGCCTCGGGGCAGCGTTTCTTGACCTGCAAGGCCCCCTGCACCTCGATCTCCAAAATCACGTCGATGCCAGCGTTAAGCTTTTCGTAGACGGTATCCCGGGGCGTGCCGTAATAGTTGCCGCAGTAGCAGGCATATTCCAGCATGCCATCGTGGTCGATTTTTTCCCGAAACTGTTCTTCTGTCAGGAAAAAGTAGCTGACCCCATCTATTTCCCCAGGCCGCGGGGAACGGGTGGTGGCGGAGACAGAGAGGAATACCTCTTCCCTGCCCTCCAGGTAATGGTGGAGGATGGTGTCTTTTCCGCAGCCGGAGGGCCCGGAAAGCACCACCAAAACGCCCCTATTCATCGCCCTGCTCCTCGTCGTCAGGCACCTCCGCCGTCTGGACAAAGCGGTTGGCGACGGTCTCCGGCTGGATGGAGGAAAGCACCACGTGGCCGCTGTCCATGATGATGACCGCGCGGGTCCTCCGCCCGTAGGTGGCATCGATCAAAGTGCCGCCGTCGCGGGCTTCCTGGATGATGCGCTTGATGGGGGCCGATTCTGGACTCACAATGGTGATGATACGGTTTGCCGACACCATGTTGCCGTAGCCGATGTTTATCAGTTTCATGTTGACGTTCCTTCCTTTCCGATGGTGGGCGGTATTGCGGCGTTGAAGCACCCGTTTGGGCAAAGGCGCAATACCGGGTTTTCCCTATTTTCAAACAGTTCCTATTCGATGTTCTGAATCTGTTCTCTAATCTTTTCGATTTCCGCCTTCATGTCGACGACCAGGCGGGCGATGGCCACATCCTGGGCCTTGGAACCGATGGTGTTCACTTCCCGGTTCATCTCCTGTACGAGAAAGTCGAGCTTTCTACCCACCGGCTCATTGCCGTTTAATAGCTGGCCCAACTGGTTTAAGTGGCTTCTCAGCCGCACCGTCTCCTCGTCGACGGCCACCTTATCGGCAAAGATGCCCGCCTCGGTGACGAGCCGCGACTCGTCAATGTTCTTGTCTTCCAGCACCTCTTTGAGCTTCTGGTACAGCCTTTGGTAGTACTCCTCCCTCAGCATCGGCGCCCGCTCCTCCACCTGGGAGAGCATCTTTTCAATCGCGCCCCGGCGGTTTAACACATCCTCCTTGAGCTTTTCCCCCTCGGTTTCCTTCATGGCCACCAAAGCGTCCAAAGCCGACTGGGTCACTTGGGAGACCGCCTCCCAAAGTTCTTCCTCGTCCACTTCCATCCGCTTGAGGGTGAAGATGTCCGAGAAGCGAAGCAAATCGGAAAGGCGCAGGTTATCCTCCAGCGACAAGGAGGGCGCCACCGCCCGCAGGGCACTGACATACCCCGAGGCCACCGATTGGTTCACTTCCACCTGGATGTCCTGCTGTCCCACTGAGTAAATGGAGACGAGGGCCTCCACCTTGCCCCGGGAGACCGATTCCTGCACCTTGGCCTTCAATTTATCCTCCAAAAACAGGAACGTCTTGGGGATTTTGGACGACCACTCAAAGTATCGGTGATTCACCGATTTGATTTCCACTGATATATCCCATTTGTCATTAACGGCCTGCCCGCGGCCGTACCCGGTCATGCTTTTGAGCATTTTTCACTACCTCTGTCTTTCTCAGCATTGCGCGGAGTGGACGCCCCCGCTTCCGTTCTTATCGTTTTATTCTAGCAGATTTCCTCCTCTTAAAGCCAAAATATTAATTTTTTATCCATATATTTTACGAATTATTTACATTTTTACAGCGGTTTCCCGGCTTCCATCCCGGGAAACCGCTATCCTGAAAAAAAGTGTGCTGCAAACTGAATACTCCCGAACTTTTCCAAAGGCTACAGACAAAACGCAGGGGCCAGCGCCCTCGCCTTCCCGCTTTACAGGGAACCCCCTATTTCAGCGGGAAGGCAGGCACCAAGCCCCACGGTTTTCATCGCTTATTATTTTGGCTGACGATTCAGCCCTATTTTCATCAGCTGGACGCGGGCAGCCCGTTGACGATGGCCTTGTAGCTCTCGATGTTCCAGAACAAGGTGGCGTTGGCGCTGTCCACTACGGCCTGCTGGGCCGCCACGGCGTTTTTCTGGGATTTGAGCTCCAAACCGGAAGCTACACCCAAGTCGTACTTTGTTTGGGTCTGGGAAAGCTTTGTCTTTTCGGTTTCAAGGGTCTGCTGCTCCACACGCAGGGTATTCTGCTGCTTTACGATGGTGTTGTACTGCTGCTGCAGAGAGGTTTTCACCGACTCGGTTTCAGCGTCGATTTCGTTTTTCTTCATCTCCCGGTCGTTGTTGTCCACCCGGCGGTCGCCGGAGCCGTGGGCCTTTAAATACTCCAGCTCTTTTTCCTTGTACTGGATGGTGTAGCTGTTTTCGACGGCTGTTTTGGCGTCCTCCTCCAGGTCGATTTTTTCGACGTAGTCAGTATTGGGATAGGGCAGTTTCCCCAAAGTCAATTCAGCGTCGGCGGAACGGCCCAGCATCTTGTTGATCTCCCCTAACATGGATTTGAGCTGGTTATTGAGGTCGTCGATGTTGTTTTGCAACTCGGTGATGCTCTTTTCGGTCTCCGCCACGTTGAGGGAGGTGGTCATACCCAGCGAAAGCTGAACCTTCGCCGCCTCCAGAGAATCCTCCAGGCTCTGTTTGGACGCCTTTAGCTGGTCTACATTGTACAGAAGCTGGTAGTAGGTGGCGAACATGTTCTGGGTGGCGTTTACAAGCTGCGCGTTGGCCTGTTCCATCTGGAGCTCGGTCAGCTTGAGCTGCTGGCTGTAGGTATTATACTGGGTGGTCTGTGCCCCCATCATCGAGGTGTACATAGAGCTCAGCGCCGATAAAGTGAGCTTGGTGCTCCCCGCCACCGCCACCACGTCGGGGGAAGCCTCGGAGTTATTGATGATGGAATCCATGCTGTACATGGCGTTTTGTAACATGTCCGTCATCTCCGAAGTAGTGTCCTGAGTGGTCTCAGTGACCCGGTTGAACTTGATGTTCTCAATGGTGGCCTCGTTGTTTTTCACCTGTAGGTTGTTTTCCAGCACCTGCTGTTCAATATCCTCGTATTCCAGCGTCAGCGGCGCGTTTTTGGTGTCCGCCGCCATGGCGGGGGCTGCCGCGCTGATCATCAAAGCCGCTGCCGCCAAAAGCGACGTCAGTTTTTTTCCGATTGCCATAAAAAATTCCTCCTTCTCATCAGTTACTTCTCAAAGCGTCGATGGGGTTTAATTCACTTGCCTTTTTGGCGGGGGTAAAGCCAAACACGATTCCCACTGCCGCCGAGAAGCCCACGCCCAGCCCGATAGCCGAACCGGACAACACAAAGTCATACCCGATGAGGGCAGCCGCCCCGATGGAAAGCCCAAGCCCCAGCAAGAGACCGATAAAGCCTCCCAGCAACGAAAGCATCACCGCCTCCATCAAGAATTGGATCTGGATGGTTCGGGGTTCGGCGCCCAAAGCTTTGCGCAGGCCGATTTCGGTGGTCCGCTCGGTGACCGAGACCAGCATCATGTTCATGATGCCGATGCCGCCGACCAGGAGGGCGATGGACGCGATGCCCGCCAGCATGGTCTGCATCATACTTTGCAAAGATTTCATCATATCGAGCAGGCTGTTCATCTCGATGACGGAATAGCTGTCCTCTTTGTAGTTAAAGGCCCCGTTTAAATAGGTTTTGATGCTGTCCACCACAGCGGTGGAGTCAGCGTCGGCGTCCATATACAGCTCCACCGCCATGATATTTCTCGAGCCGGACAGGTTCATGACGTTGGTGTAAGGGATCATGATGGTTTCGTCGTTGTTGGCCATGGTGGTCATGACCGAGTCCAGCTGGCCGGTGGTGTCGGTGATGCCGATGACAGTGTAGCGAACCCCGTCAATAGTGATGGTCTGGTCGAGCCCCGATTCACCCATAAAGAGTTTTTGCTCCATCTCCCTGCTGATGACGCAGACCCGGTTGCGGTTTTCGATATCCAGGATATTGATGCCCCGGCCCTCGACGACAATATCCGGGTTCCGACGGAAATACACTTCGTTTTTGCCGTCCAAAACGATGTTTTCCTCAATGGTCCCGTTGTTGGGGATGTCGATAGTGGCGGTCACCGTGGGAGCGAACCCCTCGATGCCCTCGATGTCCTGAAGGGCCTCGATGTCCTTGTCGGACAAGCCCTGTTTTAGCGGGGTACCGTAGGCCTGGACTACGATGGTGTTGGCGCCGACGCTCTCAAACTGCTGGTTTACGTTGTTGATGACGCCCTGAATAATGGTGATGAGGGCGATGATGGCGGTGACGCCGATGACGATACCTAAAATCGTCAAAAAGGAGCGGAGCTTGTTGTGGGTGATGTTTTTCCATGACATTTTTAAGCTCTCTCTAAGCATCTTCCAACACCCCTTCCGACAGTTTCCCATCCAGGATTTTGACAATCCGGTGAGCGTGTTTTGCGATGTTGGCGTCATGGGTAATCATGATGATGGTCCGCCCTTCCTCGTTTAACTCTTGAAACAGCTCCATCACCTGCTTGCCCGTCTTTTGATCCAAGGCGCCTGTGGGCTCGTCGGCCAACAGGATGGACGGCTGGGTAATGACGGCACGGCAGATTGCAACCCGCTGCTGCTGCCCGCCGGAGAGCTGGTTGGGATAGTAATCGATTTTCTCCCCCAGCCCCATCCGGGTAAGGATGTCAACCGCCCGCTCCCGCCGCTCTTTGGCGTGGACCTTGGCGTACATCAAAGGGAGCTCCACATTTTCTACAATGGTGCTCCTGGGGAGCAGTTGGAACGACTGGAAGATAAACCCGATTTCCCGGTTGCGGATTTTGGCCAGTGTCACCTCGTCCAGGTTTTCGATCTCCCTTCCGTTTAAAAAATACTCGCCGCTAGTGGGCACGTCAAGACACCCGATGATGTTCATCATGGTGGATTTACCCGAACCCGACGGCCCCAGGATGGAGACGAACTCCCCCTCCTGCACCGAGAAGTTCACGTGGTCCAGCACCACCTGCTCTTCCCCGCCGGATTCATAGCTCTTGACGATGTCTTTCATCAGAACCAATTCTTCTGCCATATTATTCGCCCATCCTTTTTAAATTTGTTGCAACCCGCAGCATCCCGCTGCGGATTCGTCCCCCTTCTTCGGGGAGAAAGGAACAAATTTCGATGGGAAAAATCTTATTTTTCACATCTATCACCGCCTATCCCATCATGTCCGCTACGTTAAAGGTCTGCTTGGGATACAGGATGATGTCTCCAGCGCTGACGCCCTCCTTAATTTCCACCGTGGTGCCGTCGTTGATGCCGACGGTGACCGGTTTCTGCTGGATATTCCCCTTTTCGTCGGCGTAGTAGACAAAGGGCTGGTTCTCGTTGTCAAACTGAAGAGCCCGCATTGAAATGGTCACCACGTTTTCGGCGTTCTGGTTTAAGGCCTTCACCTCTACTGACATGCCCTCCAACAACAAATCGTCCTGGGGCAACGCTACATCGGCGGTGAAGTAGGAAATGCCGTTTGTCTCGGTAGCCTGTCTTGAAATTTTGGTCACCGTCCCGGTCAGGTCCTTTCCCAGAGCGTCCACGGTGCAGATGACCTCCTTGCCGATTTCCAATGCGCTCACATCGTATTCATCCACCTTAATGGTGGCAATCATCTGCCCGTAGTCGGAAATATCCATGGTTGGGGAGCCCAGCATGACCGAGCCGCCCTCTTCTATGTAGATTTTGGTGATTTCTCCCGCGAAATCCGCCGTCACTTGATCGTCCACCCGCTGGGAAACCGCCGCGTCGTAAGCCGCCTGGGCCTGTTTGAGCTGGGCCTCTGCTGATTCCACCGTATTGTCGGCGAGGGTCCCCTTGGTCAGCTCGTAGGTGCTCTTGGCCGTATCGTACTGTTGCTTAGCCGCGCCGTAGGCGCTCTGTGCCTGGTCCAGATCACTTTTCGCCACGATTTCCGCCTCGTAGAGGGCCTTGGTGTCGTTTAACGTCTTCTCGGCGTTGTCCATCGAGAGCTTTGCCGCGTTCATGGTGCTCTCCGCCTGCAAAATCGACTGCTGGTTCTGGCCGTTCTGGGCGTTATCGTAGTTGACCTGCGCCATTTCAAGGGAGGCCTCCGCCTGGCGGATGTTGGCGTCGTAATCGGTGTTGTCCACCGTGTAGAGCACATCCCCGACGCTCACCGTGTCCCCTTCCTCCACCAACAGCTCCTTGACCTTGATGTTGCCGTCGGCGGTGAGGGACTTTTTGTCGTGGGGGGCCACATTTCCGCTGAAGCTGTAGTAAGTGGTGATGCTACCGGTTTTGGCCTCCTCCTGTTCAAACAGCGCTGTCTCGGGCACCTGGAACATAAAAGAAAACGCCACGATTACGGCAACGATGACTGCCGGTATAATCACATATCTTTTCTTGAATTTTTTCTTCTTCTTTTTCTCTGTAGCCATAGTGAATCTCCTTCCAAATGTCTTTCGCAGGCAGTATAATATCCCGACATGAACCCTACATAAACGATTTTTCTGAAATTCATAAATACCTTACCATCATATCGTATTTCTTAGACGGATTTATGACATGGATATGAACTTTTTATCACCCCTTTAAACCCTCTCTTGACAAAAGAGGGAAAATCAGCTAAAATAGAACAGTCGATTTGCCGCCATGGTGGAATTGGCAGACACAAGGGACTTAAAATCCCTCGGTAGCAATACTGTACCGGTTCAAGTCCGGTTGGCGGCACCACCAGGCTGATCCTGGACGCACATCGCGCACCCCACTGTGTGGGGTGCCTTTTGTCTTGCACCCGCGCTGATAAAGGTATCTTTTTTTAGATTGCAATCTCACTCAAATGCGTATTTTGCCGAAGGATTGGCAGCTATGCAAATGAAAAGGGGCACCGATTAAGTTCGGTGTCTTTTTTGTTGCTTTTCGGCGCGGCGGACCGTCGTAAACGCAGCGTGCGCCTCACTTCAGTGAGGCGCATTTTATTATGTGCCCGCACCGGAACGGACAGCCTTTTTCATCAACGCTTCCCAGTTTGAACCGGAACGTATTTTGCATTTCAGTGGTTAGCTTTTTCTTGCCCAGTCAAAAGAACGAGCTTGCCATCACCATCACTACAAAAAATTTAGTCAGAGGCGGCGAAATTTCCAGCTACTGTCCTTCATATAAAAATCCCTGTGGCGGGCAGACCGCCCACCACAGGGATTAAAACATCGATGATAAGTTTTTAGAAATCAGTAAGGAGCTAGCGAACAAAAAGCGCAAAATATTAAACAAGCACCGTCCTCCTAACTGGCAAAGCCAAAGACGGAAATCCGCAGACTTCTAATTCGACCTTGCCAGTAGAGATTTTCTACTAACCTCTATACGCCGGCGGATACCTCATCGAACTCCTTCTCAATTTCTTCGGAGGGAGGCGCCGTCAACAGCGAAACCACCACAATGCACAAGCAGGAGAACACAAAGGCCGGCAGGAGTTCATACACATCCCACACCCCGCCCAACGGCCGGATAAGAAGATTCCAGACAAATACCATGACGCCTCCTCCAACCATTCCGGCGACAGCGCCGGCGCGGTTGATGCGTTTCCAGAACAGGCTGAACAACATCAGGGGGCCAAATGTGGCGCCAAAGCCCGCCCATGCAAAGCTTACAATGGTAAAGATGACGCTGTTTTCGTCCAGTGCGATAACGATGGCAATGGCCGTAATAACGAGAAGGGTAATGCGGGAAATGACCAAAACCTGTTTATCCGAGGCCTTCCGATGGAGCAAACCCTGGAAGATGTTTTTGGAAAAGGCGGAAGCCGCAATGAGCAGATAGGAGTCGGAGGAGCTGATGGTAGCGGCCAGGATACCCGCCATGACGAGCCCGGCCAGCACCGCCGGCAGTAAATTGGTGGAAAGCAGGATAAAGACGTTTTCCGACGCCGACGAGGTGAGCAGCTCGGTGGGATACAAGGTGCGCCCGATGACGCCGATAAACACCGCCACCACAAGGGAGATGAACACCCAAACCGTCGCAATGCGGCGGGAACGGGTCAGCTCTTTTTCAGTGCGGATCGCCATAAACCGGAGCAGCACCTGGGGCATGCCGAAATACCCAAGCCCCCATGCCACTGAAGATATAATGTTTAAAATCCCGTAGCTTCCGGCGGTCCCAAACTGAGGCGCCCCGTCGACCACCTGCTGCACCCCGTCAACAGTGACCGGGGTGGCAATGCCGAAAAAGTCGAGGAAGCCGGGAATGGATTTTGCGTTGTCAATAACAGCGCCCAAACCGCCTGCTGCCACGGTACCGGTCACGACGACCACAAGCAGTGCCACAATCATGACAATGGCCTGCATAAAGTCCGAGGCGCTCTCCGCCAAAAATCCGCCGATGATGGTGTACACCAGTACAAAAACAGCGCCCACAATCATCATCGGGACGTAACCGAAACCAAACAGCGTGGAAAACAGCTTGCCGCAGGTGACAAGACAGCTGGCCGCGTACACCGTGAAAAATATCAGGATAAATATGGCCGCAATGGTCATAATGAGCTTATTTTTTTCATGGAAACGGTTGGAGAAAAACTCCGGCAGGGTGATGGCATTACCGGCTTTCTCACTGTACCGCCGCAACCGTCTCGAGGTGATAAGCCAGTTAATATAAGTTCCCACCGCAAGGCCGACGGCCGTCCACGCGGCGTCCGAGATACCGCACCAGTACGCAACCCCAGGGAGCCCCATCAGCAGCCAGCCCGACATGTCCGACGCCTCCGCGCTCATAGCGGTAACCCACGGGCCCAAGGTGCGCCCGCCGAGGAAATAGTCCTCAGAACTCTTATTTGCCCTCCTTGCAAACGCAAGGCCAATCCCAATGACCGCCAGCATATAGACAATCATTGTAATCATGATTTTAACGGTATATTCCATACGCCGCTCCTCCAACAAAAAATATATTGTTAAAAATTGCCAACAATATATTCATATTATACCTGATATTTCGTAAAAATCAAGATATATTTTACCTGGAGAAAGATGCCGCTCAAAAGCGATAGCGCTTGTCCCTTTTTCGGGTCGCAGCGCCGGTATTTTCCAGTCCTCATGCATTTCCCGGCGGACGTCGGTTTTTCCATAGGAAATTCTATTCAAAGGCTTAGAAAGCCTCCTCTGTCGGGCTTCGTCAAAGTCACTAAAGCCCTGCCTAAAATTTCTACTGATTTGACAACCCACAAAAAGGCTTTCTGCCACGCTTCCCCGTGCATTTGTGTCTGCCTCTCCCTAACAACAAATGATGATTTTCCATCATCTTAACAAAAAGCCGGTTATTGCAATAACCGGCTTTTTGTCAGTGCGGATGCACGATAAAGGGGTTTTCTGTCCTCCGCTGAAAAAATATCACGACATATCCCGAAGATCGACGGTGATGGCGTGCTCTGTGTCCTTTTCCACATAGAAGTACTCGTATTTCCACTGGGTGATGGTCTGCAGCTCCTGGTCTGTAGCCGCGTAGTAGTCGTGGCGCACGCTGACGACGCCGGTCTGGGGGTCAAAGGTGGAGCTAAGCAGCGCCGAGTGGAGCAGCGTAGCGGGTTGCCCTGTTCCAAGCTCGGTAGCCTCTTCTGAAACCATGCTGATTTTGTCGTCATCCTGTGGCCTTAAAACCTCACCGCTGGAAAGATTCCAGCCGTAGGGTACGAGGTCGTAGCTGATAACGCCGTTTAGAATCGAAAAATTCTTGACCGTATAGCCGCCATAAGCGCTGGTCTCCACTTTTACGCCGTTTTTGAGCTCTGCTGTCGTGATGGTACGGGTTTCCGACGCCGGGCCGTCCTCCTGGAACTGATACCACATGGGGGTGAGGGTGAGCTTTGTTGCCGCCGGATCGGGCGACGTCAGGTTTAAAGCGCTGCCGCCGATACTGGTGGATTTGGAAGAATACAGCTCTTTTCCGGTGTCGTCGGTGATGTAGAGCATGTTGGCGTCCAACCCCTCATAGGCATACTCTGTGTTGCCGTTTTCATTGGTGAATGTCTTTTCGGTCACCTCGGTCTCTATGACGCCGCCCTTGGGGCCAAAGGCCAGATATGAAAGGCCGATATCCTGATTCAGCGTCAAAGAATTCCCGAAGCCGTCAAAGTTAGAGTAGGTCACCTCCGTCACAGGGTAGGTCCCCGGCTCCACCGTTTTTCCGCCGGCCCGGACAGAATCCCCGTCCAGCGTCACGGTAAAGCACCATTTCCCCGAACGGTCGAGGGCCCGCTCGGTTTCGTTCAGTTCCACCGTTATCTCATCTCCTTGAGGGGCCTCAGTCAGAAGATAATGCCGCCAGAGCTTCAAGCTGCCGTCGTCCGCCAGATACCAGTCTTCTACATCCGGCTGGGCGATTTCCCTGCCATTGATTTTCAGCCAGTAAAAATTGGGGCCGGCTCCATAAAATTTGCCCCATAGAGGACCATAGCCCTCGATCTTTTCAATGTTTTCAATTGCCTCGTCCCCCTTGATAGTCAAAAAGATGTCCATGCTGGCAACGTCCATCGAAATGGTGTCCAAGGTCACGGTGATGCCGTTATCAGTCACGCTCTGCCCCACTGGCGCGTTGAAAGCCTCCAGCTTTTGCCGTGTAGCGGTGTAGCTGCCGCGAGGTGCATCCATCGGGTCGTTGACTTCCTTCTGGGAGGGCGCATTGCTGAAAAATCCGATACTTTCGCCGAGCATCGAAATTAGCTGCGGTCCAACTGCGTAAGCGGTAACGGCACCTGCGCAGCAAAGTGCCGCCGCAATCATCCCGATTCGTAGTGCCCTACGCAGCGTCCGCATTCTACTTCCCTTTTTATTCATATTTTCCTCCTCTTGCGTCATTGTGTCATTGCCCATATTCTTTTTCAGGGAGGGATCCGCCTCAAATTTTTCGTAGCCAATCTTGCTCAGCGCCATATGGCAAATCCGTTTATTCTGTTCAGGCGGAAGGGAACCCGTTGCGCTAGAATCCTTCATTTGCAATTTCTGCAATTCTGCAAGCAGTTCAGGATATTCCATGTTGTTTAACATAACGCCCATTCTCCTTTCCCATCTGCTTTAAATACTCTTTTTTGAGCTTTGCCCGTCCCCTTGCCAGCCGGACATTTACGGCATGGGGTTCGATTCCCAGCACCTTGCCGATTTCCCGGGCAGTTTCCATTCGGTAATACCGCCTGAGAAAAATCTCCCGGTCCGGTTCGTTTAAATCGAGCACCAATTCGCCAATTAGGTCTTCTCCTTCGGAAGCGACCACTTGAAGGGGAAAATCCAATTCCTCATTGAGAGGAACAAATACCTTCCTGCTGAGCAGCCGCCACCTGTCAATGGCTCGGTTGCGGGCAGTCACCGTCAACCATGGTCCCAGCGGTCTGCCATTTTCTAAAAGGGCTGATGCCTGCCGCCATGCTGCGACCAGAACATCAGATGCGACTTCTTCAGCATCCTGTGGGTGTCCCTGCAAAATCCGGGAAACAACGCGGAAAATCATCTTGCCATAACGGGCCTGTAAAACGACAATCCCCTGTTCAGCATCATCGGTGAGCAACTGTAGCAACATTCCGTCGTCTATTTCGGCTTTTGGCATGGTCACACCTCCTTGTACTTTCATTTGAAAGCTTTCATCAATATAAACGAATGAAAAAAGCAAATAGTCACATGTGCCAATTGCTATTTTAATGCAGTTCAGCCCTTGCAGCTGTCAATTCTTCGTGGTAAACCCGTCGGCTGGTTCGCAGCGTTTTTAACAAAAGAAAAAAGCCCCATCCCTGCTAATTATAAGAGAAAATGGGGCTCAATATCAATTTTTCCTTAAAAGAGGTTCCGTCAAAAACACGTCAAAAGAGGGAAAATATCTTAAGAGATAATTTTCTTCCTTAGTTTATAGAAAATAGGTTTGTTTCTTCTTTAGCAAACTCGATATATGAAAGGGGAATGAACAAGCAGGGGTCAACATTTTTAGATTCTCTATACTTTGCACCATACGGATGGTAGCATTCAAAGGCAAAGTTAAGAAAATCTTTTTCAGTTCTTCTATATTCTCGTAACAGGTAAAATTAGGATGGGTAAAGCATTACAAGCCCCTTGGGTTGATACCTTCAAATCCTATTTTGCATATAATTTTTAAAATGGTATTTAAAATCATATCTTTTGTAATTTTGAGTTCCGGTGTCATATGGCTTCCCTTTTCAATTGAATATAAAATGGTACTTAATATAAAGTGGATAAGGCTAATAGATGGACCAAGAGTAATTTTTCAGAAAAAATTTTCTTAAAGCTTTGGCAAAAATGAAAACTGAGTGTTATATAGTGGAGGAAAGCGGAACAAAATCACTTTTCAGACGGGATATTAAATAAGAGACCGCAAAAGAGTTGAAGCCTATCTTAACAAAAAAGCGGGGATTTTTACAGAAAGGGGATCCGCTTTCTATGTTTGCTAAGAAACTTTTTCCGCTTACTCCCAAGCCACTGCAAAACGCAATTTGCCAAAGAAACCGGACAAAAAACAGCGGTTGATCCCTGTTTCCTGAAACTTGAAAATCTACGAGAATTCGTATATAATAAAAAAGCAAGCGGAAAATAATCCGTACAGACAAAGGCGGTGACAGAATGAAAAGATACCTCTCTCTCCGGGAGGCAGCGGAAAAGTGGGGCGTGTCCGAACGGAGAATCAACCAATATTGTTCCGAGGGGCGCATACCTGATGCGCAGCGGATAGGAAAAGCCTGGGCTATCCCTGCCGACGCGGAGAAGCCCGGCGACCCACGCCGGACGCGCCAGCAGGGGAAATTCTCCCCGGCGCAGACGGCTGTGGGCGGGCTGTTTGACCACACAAACCTCATGCCCTTAATGAATACAGCCTTTGCGCCGGGCCGCTGCCGGGAGGCGGTGGAGGACATAGCCTCCGGCCCCCGGCGGGACATCGCCCTAGCGGAGTACCACTATTTCACGGGTAAGCCGGAGGAAGCGGCAAAAGAGGCGGAACCGTATCTCACCAGCCCCGACATGGGAGCACGGCTCTCTGCCTGTCTGCTTTACGCCTATTCCAACCTCTCCATCGGGGAAATCCCGCGGGCCAGATTTGCGTTAGGGGAACTCAACGCTTCCCTTTCCAACGCCGGGGAGCAGCTTCCCCAATTCCGGGCCGCGTCCGCGTTTGTGGCGTCGGCGGGGGCGGTGCTTCTGCACCTGCCGCTGCCAGAGGAAATGCCCCAAGCCGAAAATTTTCTTCCGCAGCTCCCGCCGGGACTGCGCGCTTTTGCTTTATATGTGACTGCCCACTACCTCTATTTGAAAGAGGAATACGCCCGCAGCGCCGGGATTGTGGAGGCCACTCTTGCCATGGGTGCGGCCAGCTATCCAATTCCCGCTATTTACTTACACCTGGTAGGGGTGATGGACTATATGAGCTTAAAGCAGCCTGACCAGGCCGAGTCCCATCTTCTGACGGCATGGGAGATTGCCCAGCCCGACGATCTGATCGAGGGATTTGGAGAACATCACGGACTTTTGGGGGCCATGCTGGAAGCGGTCATCAAACCAAAATGGCCGGATGATTTTAAGAGGATCATCGATATTACCTATCGTTTCTCTTCCGGATGGCGTAGAGTTCATAACCCCATAACAGGCCATGATGTGGCCGACGATCTGACCACAACGGAGTTTTCTATCGCCATGCTTGCCGCCCGAAACTGGACGACCCAGGAAATCGCGGAACACCTGAATATTTCGGCAAATACGGTCAAAACCCACGTTTCGGAAGTCATGCGAAAACTGAACGTGGAGAACCGAAAAGACCTGAAAAAATATATGTTGCAATAGGGAAAAGGCCTGCGGGGAACCCCGCGGGCCTCACCCATTTTTGGGGGCAAAACGGGTGATAGTAATACAGCTTTTTTTCCTGTATAATAACAAAGTAAGAATGTAACTGCCGCCCAAAAAGACGGCAGCAGAGTTTACCGCAGAAAAGCGGGGAGAAAAGATGAAAATTTGCAAAAACGCTCTTGACAAATGGAATTTATCCCCCATAATTAGACAGGTTGAGTCTGTCCTTTTTTCCTGCGTACAATCAAAATTTTATAACGCCGTTTCAAGGGGCGCGCTACGTCCACGGTCATTTCGTGGGCGGGGCGCGTCCTTTTTGCGTTTTGGCAGCTCCGGCGTTTTGGGAGAGGGGGTGTCCGCAGAGTGTATAACCATGGAACCCGCGCTGTGCTGGTAAAGGAGCAGAGCAGGGAAAAGGAACTGCAAAGGCAGCGCCCTCTCCGGCATTCTGGCACTGGCCGCACTTGCTGCGGGGATAGCCCTGGACGCAGCGGCGTTCTGCCCTCGTCGTGGACGAAAGAAAGGGGGATAAGGAATGGAAAAGGTCAATCGGTATGAGTTTGAGGGGGAAGTGATCGAAGTTCCCATGTATTGGGACGAGCATCTCCAACGATATGCAGAAGACTACAAGGGCTACTGCGAACAGCCGGACTACACCCCGGAGGGCCGTCCCATTCTGCTAACCATCGAGGACGCCTGCCCCCAGGCCGAGATGGTGGACGACGACCCGGTAAGCATTGACTGCGGCTCCTGCCGCCACTACCATCAATTCCCCGGCTCCCTGCTGGGGGTATGCAATCACGAGAAGCGGAGAAAAAAGAAGCGGCGCTCCCGCAGGAGCGGCCCAAACCCAGGAACCAAGGAGGAAACACCATGCGAAAACGACTGACAGCGGCGCTTTTGTGCCTGTGCCTGCTGTTTACGCTGCTCCCGGCCACGGCCTTTGCCGAGGGGGAGCC
>CAJFOJ010000073.1 GCA_904396495.1 uncultured Oscillospiraceae bacterium | reverse complement strand
TCTGTTCCGGAACAGCGGTTTCCTGCCGCTGGACTGGCGGTATCCGTTCCTCCGGAACAGCGGTACTCCCGCACAAGAATATCCAGAAAGCCGACACGATTAAAAGAATAGCAGATTTTTATAATTACCATTCTTCTCTCTTAAATGAAAAAATCGAATTAACAGAGAGCAGTTATGTAGAAGCCGAAGAAATTATAAAATCTCATGCAGGCTTATACATCGATCTGTTTTGATATTGTTCCGCGAAACAATAAGGCATTACGTCTGTATCATAAATTAGGTTATAATAATCTAAGCATAATTACTGTAAGGAAAGAACTGTATGAAAACAATAGGGATAAAATTGAGAAACTTATGGGATTGGAGTTTAAATACTAATCCCGGTTGTTAGCTAGATATCTTTTTTGAAAACACCATTGACATCTTTTATTTATCGGATTACAAGAGTTCAGATTTTTCGCCGAAATCGTAAAAATATCTTTTTCATGTGGTTCTTACAAGTGAAAAGCTGCATTTTGATTCTTCAAAATGTAGCTTTTTTCTATAAGGTAATCCGCACGCTGTAGGAGTGGTTCATATGTAGAAATTATTGCCCTATCTTATTTCCGTGCTGATATATTAACATGACAAATCCCGCCGGATGGGATATTTATAGTACTTTCATTACCTTGTATGACCACTTGTAAACTGCGGTTTTGTTGTGGTACAATAATTTTAATAGACCCAGTACAGTTTTGCCTTATAAGGTAAGCGGTCGGGGGAGGAAAGAGCAAATTTACGCGCACTCAGCGCTGAAAATTCATATTTTGAAAGGGCGGAAGCCAATATGACAACGAAAACTGCGGAAATCATCTGCATTGGGACTGAAATCCTTATGGGTGACATCGTCAATACCAATGCGGCCTATATCGCCAAAGAACTGACTAATTTGGGGATCACCATGTATCACCAGACAGTGGTGGGCGACAACCCCAAACGACTTAAGGAGAGCCTAGAACTGGCCTTTTCCCGATCCGATGTCGTCATTACCACGGGGGGATTGGGCCCTACCTACGATGACCTGTCCAAAGAGACCATTGCCGCCTATTTCGGGCGAAAGCTTAAAATGGACGAGGAGTCCCTCCAAAGCATCGTCGAGTACCATCAAAAACTGGACATCCCAATGCCAGAGAACAACAAAAAGCAGGCCATGATGCCGGAGGGTGCCACTATCTTCCCAAACCCCAACGGCACCGCTCCCGGCTGCGCAATTGAACAGGACGAAAAAACTGCTATCATGCTTCCTGGCCCTCCACGGGAAATGGCCCCCATGTTCGACCATTTTGTCGTCCCCTTCCTTCTAAAGAACAGCGGCAAGGTGCTGTTGTCCCATAACCTGCATTTTTACGGTATCGGGGAATCCCTGCTAGAGACCAAGCTCCACGAACTGATGGAAAAAAGCCTCAACCCAACTGTGGCGCCCTACGCTAAGACAGGCGAGGTAATGGTGCGGGTTTCTGCTATGGCAAGGGATGCCGAAGAAGCAGAGCGGATGATGGAGCCAGTTATCCGGCAAATTGAGGAAACGGCGGGAGAGTTCCTCTACGGCATTGACGTAGGGGATTTGCAGACAGCGGCAGTGCGGATGCTGAAAACAAAGGGCCTTGAGGCCGCTACAGCGGAGAGCTGCACCGGAGGGTACGTCTCCAAGCGGCTTACCGATGTAAATGGTTCTTCCTCTGTCTTCCAGTGCGGCGTCTGTACCTATTCCAATGAAATGAAACGGCAATTATTAGGAGTAAAGGAATTTACTTTACAGCAATATTCTGCCGTTTCGCCGCAAACTGCGGCCGAGATGGCGGCAGGGGTGCGGAAACTCTCCGGTGGGGATATCGGTGTCGCAGTGACCGGGAACGCCGGACCGGAGCCGTCAGAGGGTAAACCGGTGGGGCTAGTCTATATCGCGGTGGACAGCGACTGGCACAAAGAGGTTTTTGAGATGAATATTGACCGTCGGGACGAGAATTTGCGGGAACTGATCCGATATCTGGCGTCATCGAGAGCGCTCTACCTGCTGCTCAAAACCGCAGAGGAATATCCGGGCAACAGCGAGGCGGCAAAATGAGAAGCGAACAACAGATGATGGATTTGATCCTCGATGTGGCCCGCAAAGACGAACGCATCCGAGTCGTATATTTAAACGGGTCCCGGACAAATCCCAACGCTCCCAAAGATAAGTATCAGGATTTCGATGTGGTTTACGCCGTCACCGATATTTCGCCATTTGCCGGAGACAATCGCTGGCTGGCTGTTTTTGGAGAACTTGCCATCATGCAGGAGCCCAGTTGTATCGACCTGGCCTTCGGCCATGATCCCGATCTTTTCCGTCGGCACACCCGGCTCATGCTCTTCGAAGATGGCAACCGCATCGACTTGACGGTGGCGGAATTAGAGCTGGCCTTAGCGGAATACACAAAGGATTCCCTCACTTTCCCACTCTTGGACAAGGATGGAATTTTACCTCCAATCTCATCACCCTCCGACCGGGATTATTGGATCAAACGCCCTACGGAGGCTCAGTTTCAGGGAAACTGTAACGAATTCTGGTGGTGCTTAAACAACGTGGCCAAAGGAATCAACCGGGATGAATTACCCTACGTCATGGAGATGTTCAATGTATACGTCCGCGAGGCGCTGATGCGGGGCCTAAACTGGTCTGTAGGGGTTGAAACCGGGTTTTCGGTCTCCACCGGCAAGTCGGGGAAATACCTCAAACGCTACCTCGCCTCCGATCGTTATGAGGCGCTGAAACAGACCTATCCGGACGGCGATTACCTCCATATCTGGGAGGCGGTTTTCACTGCCTGTACCCTTTTCTCAGAAATTTCTCGGGAAACTGCTGAGGCGCTGGGTTATCACTATCTTTTAGAAGAGGAAAAGGGAACCCTTCGCTATCTACAATCCATGCGGGATGAATGGCAAGCCGTCTGGAACGGGAAATAGTAAGTTGTAGCACGGGATTTTTTATCTTTATTGATAGGGGAGACACTTTTAAAATTATGGGAACTTTTTAGGAATGTACAACCTTCAAAGCCCAAACCTAGTGCCATTTAGATAAGGAGGAATCTATGAAAAAGGTACTGCCGGTAGAGTATCCTATTGTAACAGGTTATCCTGTGATTGCCAATGCCTTATCCATTTTGCAGACAAATAGGGAGGCGACAAATTGGATTCTCCTGAATCTTTTAGTTCCTATCGTTTTGTATGATCAAAAAAACGACAAAGTATTGATGGATTTAGGGGGGGACCATACTCCTTGGAATACCCGATATCTCTATGATGATTGTCCTTACTTAACGGTTTATCGATATGACCGGACATGGTTTTTTGAGCAGAATCAAGATATCATTTCCTTCGTAAAGTGGAATATTGATAGGGGGAGGTATTTGTATACCGACGTTTGTCGGAGGTTTATTCCGGAATATTTTGACGATGATCCGAAAAGAATTCATGACCTATTTCTGTACGGATACGACGATGAAGAAAAACTGCTATTTTGCTCAGATTTCTTCGACGGGAAAAAATATCAAAGTATTACCGTTTCATTTGACGATTATAAAAATGCTTTTGAGGCAGTTGAACAACAAAAACTGCCCCATCGTGTCGAGCAAACGACCGATATCATGGCGATAGCCAATCGGGAACTGTTTAATACCTGGCTCGCAGTCGATTATGAAAATCCACAGTGCGTTTTCGGGATATTAAAAGAGAGAATTTTAGAATGCCTGGGGAAACCCAATGTGAATTATATGCGTCTTTCTGATAAAAACTTGGCTTATGGAATCAGCGGTTATGATTTACTGCAAAGGTATTTTCAGGATAAATCTTTCTATGATCCGGAATATTCCTTCTATAATTGCATCTGTGTTCAATTCCTTGTGGAACATAAAGAAGTCCTATTAAAGATTTGCAGGGAAATTTTAAAAAACGTCCAGTTGTCCGAACAGGCCAGAGCTCTGGTCGATTTGGCGAACATTGTAAAGGGATTTGTATTAAAGTCTATGATTAGAGGGAATTGTGCCGTTCATGAACGGAAAAATCTGATCAGTTACCTGGATCAGTTAAAGGAGCAGGAGGCTGATTTACTCAAAAGTATGCTCGTTTTCATTGATGAGCGGGATTCCCTATTATAGATAGATTCTCATACAACTCCGGTTGTTTGTCGAATGCGCCAAGTTGGTTGTTGGCGGCCTCTTTTACTTAGTTTTCCCGATAAGCAGCAAAACCACTAGTAGTTTACTAGTGGTTTTTTTGTAAAAAGAAAACCACGCGAAAGTCGCGTGGTTGAAAAAAGCTTAAGCGGTGAGAAAGACAAAAAACTGCTAGTGTGTATCATAAAAGTGTGACCTGCCAGTTACGCTGAAAAACACATTAGGAGGACATTAAAAGGCCAGAGAAAAATAACGTCAAAAATCGTCTAGCACACAAAGTGGAATTGTAAATACCATATCGTATTTGCGCCAAAGTACAGAAGGAAAGTATTTTATTCAGAAAAGAGAAAAACAATCAGAGAAATATTGAGGACGTTATGCCAATGGAAGGGGGTAGAAATCATAGAAGGGGAAGCCATATTCATCTACTGGTAAGTGTCCCATAAAAGATGAGTGTATCCGGGTTCATGGAGGGGATCTCAAAGGGAAGAACGGTTTAATGATATTTCAGAAGTTCGGGAATATGAAATTTGCATATCGGAATCGGGGATTTTGGTAAAAAGGGGACTATGTTAGCACGGTGTGACTCAATGAGAAGATACGATAAAGAAATACATGGAGGACCAGGAAAAGCAAGATATTGCAATGGATCAGCTAAGTGTCAAAGAATCCGAAGACCTTTTTAAGAGTAGCAAGTAATACAAACGCCCTTTAAGTAGCGGCAAAAGAGACAAAGGCAATAGTCTTGAACGTATGTGAAAGCCAGCGCCTTTAGACGCTGGCCGATATCATGGGTTTATAGCACTTGTCCAAATCACCCGTTTGACGTGTGGTTGTGATTGGCGTCATGTATGAAAAAGTTTAATGAATTGGAAATGGTTCAACGATATCCAACAGAGCGGCCGCCTGATAATACAAGCCGTTTGGGGTACTATAGAGACGGTATAAAAAGGGAGCCGCCGCATCTTCTACTTCCTGAAAATCGGTACCATCTAAATTCATAGACCAGACGCTACCTGATCCAATCATGGCAAGCAGATATATCACGGAATCCATTTTATCACCATCTCCCAATCTTTCGCTAAGACTTGCGAGTTCATCGGCAGACATTGCCTCAGTATAATAAAACTTGTTATCAAAAATAACATATGTACCGACACTGCTGCCGCCAATTTCTTCTACCTGCTTCTTTTTAGGATTCATCCTACACAACGGGCCTTCTGACCGCGTAAAATAAAGAGAGCCGTTATAAAAATTCAGAAAATTAGCATCCTCATCCGCCAACTCCTCTATCTCCTCACCATTCAGGTTGCATTTTTTGATTTTATCTTCGACGGCAAAATAAAGAGTGCCTTTTTCAATACAGAAAGAATCCGGTTCTACGTCCAACACAACAGTTTCATTTTGTCCATCCAGATCGCACCGATACAAAGCGTCGCCATAAATATAAAAAATATAATCATTTGCTACATACAGATTTTTCATCGACGAATCAGAACCGTGCTCTTTTTCCAAGAGTATTTTCTCATCCTGTCCCTTTTCATCAACTGAACCGAGAATAGATTGATCTTCATCTTTAATATAATAAATTCGGTGCTTATAGGCAAAGATATGCTCAATAAACTTTTGATCCAGTAAAACCTGCTCTCCCGTTCCATCTAGTTTTGCTTTGAGCAACACAATATCGTGGTTGGTAGATGATTTTTCTCCTAGATAATATAGCGCATCTCCGGTACAGGCCATCTTCCCGCCATTGCCGGCATTAAAGGACGCAAAGGGAATATTGCCGGAGGGCTTGAAAATAAGAGCCGTCAAAGCCACCGCCACCGCGATGACAGCTACACCACACACCCCTACAATAATTGGCCACTTCTTTCGTTTTTTTACTGATGGTGGCTGATTTTCCTGAGCAAGCACATTGTTATCATTTAAACTTTCCTCTTCACTTGAAGGATCGGGCCCCATCTCTGGGGAGGGAGAATCCTGTACGTTGTGAACAGGCACCTCATCTGCTTTGTCGTTGACCTTTTCCCCGCAGGATGTGCAAAATACACACCCCTCCGGTAATTCCTCCCCACATTTTCTGCAATACATTTTCACCACTCCTTAACTAACATCCGTTACCTTAACCTGTGCCTTTGATAGGCCATAAGGCTTTTTACACATGATCTTAAACGACTTAGAGGCACCGGGCGACACATTTGTACCGTTTGTCCAATCGGTATCCAATACCCTGCCCGATGAATCCAAAAATTCTGCTGTAATCTCAAAATAATTGATTTCATTATCTCCCAAGTTGGTAACGTGGCCCTCTACGTAGACATAATCTCCCTCTGTATAGAATCTCCAACCTTTCGCAACTACCAGATCATCAAGCCGGGGTGTGGAAAAGTATTCACTGATGATGCGCTCTGTACGGCGACTGTCCACATCCCTTGCCGCCTGCTCGAACCGACTGTTATCAGATAATAAAATGAATAACAAAACACCCAAAGCAACAACGGCAATCAATGTAACTATCACAATTAGTTTCTTTTGGGTTAAATGGCTACCTTTTAAGGCCCCACCGCATCGAACACAAAACCTGTCCTCATCCTGTATCGGCAGTCCGCACTTTGGGCACTGTTTCACAGCAATCCCTCCCTATTTTCGGAATCCAAGCCAGGCCAGCACTGACGCAAAGAAAATCCCTATAGAACGGGCAAAGAGCGCATACCCGGAATACAGCTCCCCCAAACGGTAATAATAAGCCTCATCCAGTGTTTTTCCGCCCACGGACTCAATCTGCATGATTTCAAGTCCCGCTTCGGAAATTTTTCCAGCGGCTACAAAAGACAGAATTAGAACCACTAGGGCAAGCAAACAATAAATGCAAAGGCGAATAATATGGGCGATATCCCATTGCGAATGTTCCAAAGGCTCCTGGTGTACTGATAATGTCTGATCCACCTGGAAAGGAGCTTGGGCCGGCTTTTGCAAAGAACTGTTATCAAATTGGCATTGAGGACAAACCTGTTCATTTTCCGGTAAAATCGCACCGCATTTTGCACAATACATAAAAATTTCTCCTTCTAGTGCATTTAGAACGAATTGATACTAAAAACCACCATTTTACGCAATTTTTATTAATAAATTTAAAATATCATTATTTTATTTAATATTATATTATTTTATTTACAAATTGTCAATATAATTTGTTAACTAAAAATTTAGAAATATTTTTTAAACCAAAATTAATAGTTAATTCTATATTTCAAGGAAGTACACTTGACAAAAAATACACCTATAAAGTATACTATAGTTAGATACCCCCCCGGGGTGTAGGTGATATGGTATTTTCAACCGCTTTCCGGCGGTTTTATTGGAAGGAGTTCCCATGAAAAAGCAAAAGTTTAACGTAACCGGCATGACCTGTTCCGCCTGTTCCGCCCACGTGGAAAAAGGCGTCTCCAAGGTGGAGGGCGTGGACAACGTCAGCGTCAACCTTTTAAGCAACAGCATGATGGTCAGCTACGACGAGCAAAAGACCGACGAAAGCGCCATCATCAAGGCGGTGGAACAGGCGGGTTACGGCGCGTCGGTTCCGGGCACGGGGACGAAAAATCCATCGGCTCAGGCCCCCTCCACTCAGGAGGACGAACTAAAACAGATGAAGCACCGGCTCATCTGGTCGATTATCTTCACCGTTCCCCTTTTTTACATCAGCATGGGACATATGATGGGCTGGCCTCTCCCCGCAGTTTTTCACGGCGACGCTTCGGCCATCGTCCTGGCCTTTACCCAGTTTTTGCTGATCCTGCCAGTAGTGTTTGTCAACTTTAAATTTTTCCGGGTGGGGTTTAAAACCCTATTCCGGGGCGCTCCCAACATGGATTCCCTCATCGCCATTGGCTCCACAGCAGCAGTAGTTTACGGCATCATCGCCATCTACCAGATCGGATTTGGTATGGCGGTGGGCGACATGGACAAAGTCCACCACTACGCCATGGACCTGTATTTTGAGTCGGCGGGGATGATTCTCACCCTCATCACCCTGGGCAAATTCCTGGAGACCAGGGCCAAGGCCAAGACCTCCGACGCCATCATTAAGCTTGTAAACCTCCGGCCCCAGACCGCCACGGTGGAACGGGATGGGAAAGAGCTGGAAATCGACGTGGCCGACGTTCAAAAGGGCGATATCGTGGTCATCAAGTCAGGTCAGACCATCCCAGTGGACGGCATCGTCGTCGAGGGCGCTTCGGCAGTAGACGAATCCGCCCTCACCGGCGAGAGCATTCCGGTGGCCAAAAACCCAGGCGACAAGGTCATCGGCGCCACCATTAACAAAACGGGTTTCTTGAAGTTTAAGGCCACCGAGGTGGGCGACGACACTACTCTCTCCCAGATCATCCGGCTCATGGAGGAGGCGGGTTCCTCCAAAGCCCCCATTGCAAAGCTGGCCGATAAAATCAGTTCAATTTTCGTCCCAGCGGTCATCCTTATCGCTTTGGCCGCCTTTATTATCTGGCTGTTGGTGGGAGAATCCTTTGAGTTCGCCCTCAATATCGCCATTTCAGTCTTAGTCATCTCCTGCCCTTGTGCGCTGGGGCTGGCCACTCCCACCGCTATCATGGTTGGCACCGGCCAGGGCGCTAAATACGGCATCCTCATCAAGTCGGCTGAGGCGCTGGAGACCGCCCACTCCGTCGACACGGTAGTACTCGACAAAACCGGCACTATCACTGAGGGCAAACCCAGGGTCACCGATGTGATGGCCTTGGGCAATATCTCCCCCGACGAGCTGATTTCGTTGGCCGCCTCCATCGAGAAACGGTCAGAGCATCCTTTGGCCGAGGCTATCTTAACCTACGCAGGGGAAAACGGCGTTCTTCTTTCTCCTGTAGACAACTTCCAGACCTTAAGCGGGTTGGGGGTGTCGGGAACGGTTTTAGGTCGGAAGATTTTGGCCGGCAACCTGCGGCTTATGGAGGAAAACGGCGTCCCCATCGGGGAGGCTCAAAAACAGGGCGAGGCCTTGGCAAATGACGGCAAAACACCCCTTTACTTTGCCGCCGGTGAAAACGACGGCGTTTTAGCACTCATCGGCATTGTGGCCGTCTCTGACCCGGTCAAGGAAACCTCCAAAGCCGCCATCGATGAGATGCAGGCTATGGGCCTCCATGTCGTAATGCTCACTGGCGACAATAAAAAGACCGCCGCCGCTATCCAGAAACGGCTGGGGCTAAAGACAACCATAGCCGAGGTGCTCCCTCAGGACAAAGAAGCAGAGGTCGCAAAACTTCAACAGGCGGGAAAAAAAGTTGCCATGGTGGGCGATGGCATTAACGACGCCCCCGCCCTGGCCCGGGCTGATGTGGGCGTGGCCATCGGAGCCGGCACCGACATCGCCATCGAGTCGGCGGACGTGGTGCTGGTCAAATCCAACCTGATGGACGTGGCCACTATGGTACAGCTCTCCCGGGCGGTCATCCGCAACATTCGGGAAAACCTTTTCTGGGCCCTCATCTACAACAGCCTGGGGATTCCTCTGGCCGCCGGGGTGTTCTTCACCGCCCTGGGTTGGAAATTAAATCCCATGTTCGGCGCGGCGGCTATGAGCCTTAGTTCGGTTTGCGTAGTCATGAACGCTCTGCGGCTAAAGCTCTTTAAACCGAAATTTAAGCACTCTGTCAGCGAAAGGGCCGCCACTTCTACAGAAACGGCAGTCCAAGTCATAGAAAAAAAGGAGCCCCTAGAGGTTCCGGAGAAAGGAAGTATCTTGATGAACAAAACAATGAAAATTGAAGGCATGTCCTGCGGTCATTGCTCCGCCCGGGTGGAAAAGGCGTTAAACGCCATTGACGGCGTTTCCGCCACCGTCGATTTGGAGGCGAAAACCGCTTCTATCGCCCTCCAAAACGGGGTATCTGATGACGTTCTCCGCAAAGCTGTTGAAGATGCGGGCTACGAAGTCGTCTCCATCTCCTGAGGTGAGGGGGAAAGGATCGACAGCGATGAAAGCCGACAAGACACAGGTTACCCGCCTGTTAAAAACCGCCCGGGGACAGCTGGACGGCATCCTCAAAATGGTGGAGGACGACCGCTACTGCATCGACATCTCCAACCAGATTCTCGCCACCGAGTCCATCCTCAGGCGAGCCAATCGGGAGATCATCCGCGCCCACATGCAGGGCTGCGTCAAAGAGGCCATTGAGCAGGGCGGCGGGGATGACAAAATCGAGGAGATTTTGGCGACAGTGGATAAGATGGTCAAGTAAAAACCGAGCCTTTCCTGAATGGAAAGGCTCGGTTTTTACTTGTTGTAAGCTTTAGCGCAAAGACACCCCCGGCTCTGCCGGGGGTTCTGATTATATGCCCCGTTCGGCTTTTATTTTGGCGGCGGGCTGCAAGTTTCCTTTATTCAGTTGAGATCGCTGCGCATTGGAATGCAGCATCTTAGTAAAATCCCGAATTTCCCGAATGGTGATAGCCCGGGTCAACAGCAGCAATCCAAAGTAGCAGACAAGCATCAGCCCCGCTTTGACCACCACCGCCATGGTGTAGGAGGAAAAGGTGATGCCACGTACCAGATAGAGTACCCCGATAGAGGAAGCGGCTACAGCAAAGACGGGTTTTAGCACCCAGTCGCCCAGGGAAAAGGGGATTTCAGTCACCCGCACCAGGCAGTTAATGCTCAGCGCGGCGTTGACAAAGGTGCTGATGAACATGACGGCAATGTAGCCGTTGACGCCGTAAATGGGAATGAGCAGGTAGATGAGCACCACGCTGATGGCCGAGTCGATGATGCTGTACCGCAGCGAGCTCACCTGTTCGTCCAGCCCCTTGAGCATAGCGTCGGCTACCGTATCCAGATAGAGCATCGGCACCAGCGGCGCCAATACTCGCAGCATCGCGCCTGACTCTGCACTCTGGTAGACGGCCATTCCCAAATCCTCCCCAAAGGCGATAAATGCCGCCGTGATAGGGAGGGAGAAAAAAAGGGTGAGCTGCATGACCCGGGAGGCGAGGCGGTTGATCTGATGCCGGTTGCCCACCGCCGCCGCCTCTGCCAGCTCCGGAACGAGAAGGCTCGAAAAGGAGGTGAGAAAAGCTGACGGAAAGGTGAGGATGGGCATGACCATGGCCTCCATCATTCCGTACTGGGCCAGGGCGCTTTCTCCCGTCGCCCCATATTTTTTGAATCCCCTGGGAATGAGGATATTCTCTAAAGTCACCAGCGCCGACCGCAGGTAAGAGCTCAAGGCCACCGGGATGGTGATGGAAAGCACCTTGCGGGTGGTTTCTTTCTGCCGGCAGGGGGTGAAGCTCCGCTTTTTCCGGTCGCGGAGATAGAGAATGAGGGTGTAGAGAAAGGCAAGTGCCTCGCCGCCAACAGATCCCAGTGCAATGGCGGCGCAAGCCCAGGTCATTCCCTTGGGAAGCAGGATGGTGAGTCCGACGGACACCACCGCCATCCGGATAAGCTGCTCGAGGATTTGGCTGGAGGTAGACTTGACGACGTTTCTAATGGCGAAGAAGTACCCTCTGAGACTGGAGGAAAACGCCATGAAGGGCAGGGCGCAGGCCAAAATCCGTAAGGAGGGGATGGTCCGCGGATCATCTAGAAGCGTTGTTCCGATGGGAACCGAGAATCCATAGAGGGCCGACGCCGCCACCGTGCTGACGATGACGCCGTAGATCATGCATTTTCGCATGGCGTCGTTGGCATCGGCGTAGGAGCCCCGTCCGATGCCCTCAGCCACAAGCCTCGTCACCGACAGGTAGATCCCCGAAGTCGCCAGGGTGGAGGCGAAATTGTAAACCGAAAATACAAGCTGGTAAAGCCCCATGCCCTCGGCTCCGATCTGCCGGGAGAGGTAGGCCCCGAAGGCCACCCCGATGAGCCGCAGTACGATGGAACCCACCGTCAAAATCACGGTGTTTTTGAGGAAAAGTTTTGCTTTCATCCACATCTGCCTTTCCGCCGCCCATCTTTCAGGAGATGCTAAGGCATCCGGTAACAGCGGCGAGAGGGCGGCCAAATCCATACCATGTACCATGTATATGGACAGGAAAGGGCAAAAATGCTCTAAAATCGCAAAAAGGCGGCACAGGAATTCTATGCCGCCTTTGGTTTCTATAAGAGGTTATTCTACGTCGAAGATGACGTTTTGAATAGCACTGATAATCTGCTCCGAGGTAAAACGGGCCACTCCCACTTCGTCCAGCATTTCGTCGATGGCAGTGGCGGTGGCGTCTAAATGGCTAAAGCTGATGTTTTTCAAAGCCTTGGAGAGCACTTCGGCATCTTTCCCTTCAGCCTGGGCCAGCTCCGCCTGTAACAGCCGCAGGGTGATGGATACAGCCTGCTGTTTGGTGAAGAGGGCATCTTTTGCCTCCACCCTGAATTCATCTATGATTTTTAGCGTTTTCATCCGGTTTCCTCCTTATATTTTCTAAGACTAGTATAACCAAATTGTGGGAAAAAGACAAGCAAAATCGAAAACCGCCTGTCTTTTAAACAGGCGGTCGGATTTACGGTTTTGCGTTTATGTATTTCAGTACGCCGACAGTGTTGTCGATGTCGTCGATTTTTTCCTCGATGTCTTGGAGCCGTCCCAGCTTGTCGACGTTGAAATGATGGCCTTCCGACAGGAGCTGGATGCCCTTGACCACGTCGTTTTCCAACATGACCTCCACCCGGGTCAGACGCTCGTCAATACCGGTAACTTTTTCATCCAAAGCGTCAAATTTTTCAAAAAGAACCCGCTGTCCTTCTTCAAGGGCACGCTGTCCTTCCTCAAGAGAGCGTTGTCCTTCTTCCAAAGCGCCGACTCTAGCATCCAGAGCATCGACCTTTGTCTCGAGAGAACCGACTCTCGCGTCCAAAGCATCGACTTTTGCGGTGAGGATACGCTGTCCCTCTTCCAAAGCGCCGACACGGCTTTCCAGAGAGTCCAAGCGCGCATCCACCTGGTCAAATCGCTTATCAAAACGCTCCATCATCTGATGGAGCAAGTCGTATACCTTCTGTTCGTCCATGGCCATCCCTCCGTGAATACAAGTATAGCAGATTACCGGACGGGAATCAAGGAGAAAATTCGTTTCCTCTTAAGATTGCGCGGAATCCGAACTTTTTTCTTCCGGCGGTTCCAGCTCCCCGTGCTTTTTCTCAAAAAATTCGATCCGCCGGGCGATCATGATTTTTACCTGAGCGTTGACCGAGCGGCCGTAATATTCGCAAAGGGATTTAAACTTTTCAAACATCGCATCGTCCACATGAATAGAAAAATGCTTTACCATACTTTCACCTCCTTGCACTTATTTTAAGGTAAAAGAGATATAAAATGAAAAAGTGAACCCAACATAGGCCCACTTTTTTCTTCCACTCATAATCGAAAAATCCTTGCGCATCATAACCGTAAAAGCAGGAAGCATTTGACACCTGTCCCAAAATATACTAAAATAATATTAGTTATCTTTGTATACCAGATCAAAAATTACCATAACGGATGACTCCCGTTGTAGAAAACAGCGGGGTGTTTTCAATTTTAGGTGGGGATCGCCCCTGAAAATATTCCGGTTCGGAGGATTACATGGCTAAGAAAAGGGAAGAGTACACAAACGAGAGTATATCGTCTTTAAAGGGCGCCGACCGGGTGCGCAAGCGCCCGTCGGTCATTTTTGGGTCGGACGGATTGGAGGGCTGCGAGCACTCCTTCTTTGAGATCCTTTCAAACTCCATCGATGAGGCGAGGGAAGGCTTCGGCAGCAAAATCATCGTCACCCATTTTGCCGACGATTCCATCCAGGTGCAGGACTTCGGCCGCGGCATCCCGGTGGACTGGAACAACAACGAGCAGTGCTACAACTGGGAGCTGGTGTTCTGTGAGCTGTACGCCGGCGGCAAGTACAAAGAGCAGGGGAACAACTACGAGTATTCCTTAGGGCTCAACGGATTAGGCTCCTGCGCTACCCAGTATTCCTCCGAGTATTTCGACGTGGAGGTCGTCCGAGACGGGTTCCAGTACGACCTCCACTTTGAAAAGGGTAACATCGTGGGCGAGATGAAAAAGACTCCCACCACCCAGAAAAAAACCGGCACCACCCAGAAGTGGCGGCCGGATTTGGAGGTCTTTACCGACATCCAAATCCCTCAAGAGTATTTTCTCGACACCATCAAAAAGCAGGCGGTTGTAAACCCCGGCGTCCTTTTTGAATTCATCGACCACACCCCTGATGGTGTGCAGAAGTTCGATTTCTGCTACGAAAACGGCATTACCGACTATTTAAAGGAGCTGGTGGGGGAGCAGGGCCTCACCGGCGTGGAATACTGGGAGGCCGAACGTGTTGGCCGGGACCGGGAGGACCGGGACGACTACAAGGTAAAGCTCTCGGTGGCCCTCTGCTTTTCCAACCGGGTGCAAATTTCGGAATACTACCATAACTCGAGCTTTCTCGAGTACGGCGGCTCCCCGGAGCGGGCGGTGCGGCAGGCGTTTGTCTCCCAGATCGACTCCTACCTAAAACAAAACGGCAAGTACCTGAAAAATGAAGGGAAAATCACCTTTGCCGACGTGGAGGACTGCCTCTGCCTCATCTCGTCCTCTTTCTCCACCCAGACTTCTTACGAAAACCAGACCAAAAAGGCCATTACTAATAAGTTCATCTACGAGGCCATGACCGAATTTTTAAAGCATCAGCTGGAAGTTTACTTCCTGGAAAATCCGGTGGATGCAAATAAAATCGCCGAGCAGGTCTTAGTCAACAAGCGGAGCCGGGAAAACGCCGAGAAAACCCGCCTCAACATCAAAAAGAAGCTCCAGGGCAACATGGACATCACAAACAGGGTGCAGAAATTCGTCGACTGCCGCACCAAGGACGTCTCCAAGCGGGAGCTGTTCATCGTGGAGGGCGATTCGGCCCTGGGCTCCTGCAAGCTGTCGCGGGATGCGGAATTTCAGGCTATCATCCCGGTTCGCGGCAAGATTTTAAACTGCCTCAAATCGGGCTATGACAAGATTTTTAAAAGCGACATCATCGTGGACATTTTAAAGGTGCTGGGCTGCGGCGTGGAAGTCAAGGCGAAACAGAACAAGGAAATCGCCTCCTTCGACCTGTCGGGCCTGCGCTGGAACAAGGTCATCATCTGTACCGATGCCGACGTGGACGGCTTCCAGATCCGCACCCTCATCCTCACCATGCTCTACCGATTGACCCCCACCCTCATCGAGGAGGGGTACGTCTACATCGCCCAGTCGCCCCTTTATGAAATCAACACCAAAAACAAGGTCTATTTCGCCTACAATGAGCCGGAAAAGGCTCAGATTCTCGAGGAAATCGGCAGCGAGAAGTACACCATCCAGCGGTCTAAGGGCCTAGGTGAAAACGAACCGGACATGATGTGGCTCACCACTATGAACCCCGAGACCCGCCGGGCCATCAAAGTCATGCCCGAGGACGCCGAGCGCACCGCCCAGGTTTTCGACCTGCTGGAGGGCGACGATTTGCAGGGGAGAAAAGAACACATCGCAAACCACGGCCATGAGTACCTGGATTTGGCGGATATCTCCTGATTGTTTATTAAATTTCATCATCACAGGGACGAAGGGAGCCGACAGGGCTCCGCCGTTTCCTTTCCGAAAGGACTAACGTCAGATGGCTAAAAAGAAAACCCCCGAAACCAAACGTGTCACCCGCACCGACGCCTATATCAAAGACGCCGGCGTCGTCATGGAGCAGCCCATCACCGAGACGATGGAACAAAACTTCATGCCCTACGCCATGAGCGTCATCCTCTCCCGCGCCCTGCCGGAGATCGACGGCTTTAAGCCCTCCCATCGCAAGCTCCTCTACACCATGTACAAGATGGGGCTTTTGACAGGAGCCCGAACCAAATCGGCAAACGTGGTGGGACAGACCATGAAGCTAAACCCCCACGGCGACGGCCCCATTTACGAGACGATGGTGCGTCTGGCCCGCGGCAACGAGGCACTTTTGCACCCCTACGTGGACAGCAAGGGAAACTTCGGCAAGGCTTACTCCCGGGACATGGCCTGCGCCGCCTCCCGTTACACCGAGGTAAAGCTCGAGAAAATCGCCGCCGAGCTCTTTCGGGACATCGACAAAAACACCGTCGATTTCGTCCCCAACTACGACAACACCACCACCGAACCGGTGTTGTTTCCCACCACCTTCCCGGCGGTTTTAGTTAACTCCAATATCGGCATCGCCGTATCCATGGCCAGCGCCATCTGCCCCTTTAACCTGACGGAGGTCTGCGAGACCACCATTGGGCTTTTAAAAGACCCGGATTTCGACGTGTCCGAGACCTTAAAAGGGCCCGATTTCCCCGGCGGCGGCTATATCATTTACGACGAGGCGGAGCTTCGGAAGGTCTACGACACCGGCCGGGGTTCCATTAAAGTCCGTGCCCGCTACAACTACGACAAAACCGAAAACTGCATTGAGATCACCGAGATTCCCCCCACCACCACGGTGGAGGTGGTCATCGACAAGATCATCGACCTGATCAAGCAGAATAAAATCAGGGAAATTTCCGACATCCGGGATGAAACAGACCTGTCAGGCCTCAAAATCGCCATCGAGATCAAGCGGAGCGTCGACCCGGACAAGCTGATGCAGAAGCTCTATAGAATGACTCCCCTAGAGGAGGCTTTTTCCTGTAATTTCAACGTTTTGATCGACGGGACGCCCCGGGTGATGGGCGCCAGGGAAATCCTTTTGGAGTGGATCCGTTTCCGCCGGGGCTGCGTCCGCCGCCGGGTGGAATTTGACCTGAAAAAAAAGCAGGATAAGCTCCATCTCTTGGAGGGCCTAAGCAAAATCCTCCTGGACATCGACAAGGCTATCAAAATCGTTCGGGAGACCGAGGAAGAAGGGGAAGTGGTCCCCAACCTGATGATCGGCTTCGGCATCGACGAGGTTCAGGCCGAGTACGTGGCGGAAATCAAGCTGCGGCACTTGAACCGGGAGTACATTTTAAGCAGATTGGAGGAAATCCAGCAGCTCAAAAACGACATCGCCGAGATGCAGGACATCCTCGAAAGCCCCCGGAAGGTGAGCAACATCATCATCGAGGAGCTCCGCGACGACATCAAAAAATACGGCCAGCCGAGAAGGAGCCTCTTTATCTACGCTTCCGACCTGCCTGACGAGGAGGAAGAGGAGGACGTCCCCGACTACACCGTCAACGTATTCGTGACGGCGGAAGGGTATTTCAAAAAAATCACCCCCCAGTCCCTGCGGATGAGCAGCAACCAGAAGCTCAAAGAAGGGGACGAGGTGGTGCTCCAGCTGGAAACGAGCAACAAATCGGAGCTTTTGTTCTTCTCGGACAAGGCCCAGGTTTACAAGGCGAAGCTTTCCGACTTCGCCGAAACAAAGGCAAGCGTCATGGGCGACTACATCCCCTCGAAACTGGGCTTCGACGAAGAGGAAAAGCTAATAAGCGCCGTCGTGACGACGGATTTTGCCGGACACGTGCTCTTTTTCTTCGAAAACGGCAAGGTGTCCAAGGTGCCCCTTGCTTCCTACGAGACCAAGACCAACCGCAAAAAGCTCCAAAACGCCTACAGCGACAAGTCGCCTCTAGTGGCCCTTAAAGTCCCGGCGGAAGGGGAGGAATTTGTCCTCACATCAACAGGTAAGCGCAAACTCATCTTCAATCCCGACATGATCGCTTCAAAAGCCACCCGGGACAACCAGGGCGTCGCTGTGATGACCCTCAAAAAAGGCGCTTTTTTGCAGTCGGTGGAGACCCTCACTCTCGAAACCTTTGTGAACCCTCACCGTTATCGCACAAAGACCCTGCCCGCGGCGGGCGCTTTGGTCCGGGAGGAGGATTTGGGCGAGCAGCTCACCCTGGGGTAGAAGGAGTGCGGTTGAAAGCCGCCTGGCACTGATTGAGGAACGATGAAAAAAGCGGGAGAACCTCTCCTGCTTTTTTATTTGTCATAATGTTGCGTGATGTAACAAATTTTCTCAAAAAGTATTGACAAAGTTCAAAAAAGGTGATATTCTAAACACAAAGATAAAAGAAAGAGGCCGCGTAAAAAGCTGATCGCTTTCCACACGAGCCCCTGACTTTGAGCCATATTGCTATGACCTACTTCGCAACTGGACGAAATTGTAGATATGGATTTACTGCCGCCGCTGCATCCAAATTGCCGGTGCCGTTTGACTTGGCTGCCGGAAACTTTGAGCATGGAGATGACCGGCGACCCCCAAAAAGGTCTTAGCGGGGAAGACAAATTAAAAGAAGCTGTCCGGACCTATGAAAGGCCAAATAATTTTAAATACAATCTAACTCACTGGAACGAAGAAATCAAAGAAACGATCCGCTCTATCCAGGAATTACAAAACAAACGAAAATCAGAAGGAGATTGGGCTAATTATTGGACTTTAGGAACGGCGGACCGGATAGAACAACTAAGAGTTCAATATGAAATGACGGGGGATTCAGTTGATCTGTTAAATTTGATTTTACTAGGGCTTCCTGAGGATACGGCACGGATGATTGTAGGAGCGATTTTCCCGGAACGACCGGGGTCGTTTGCCCATACAATGGATGTCATTGGCACAGGCTCATTGGTATACAGTGGAGTCAAAGGATTCAAGTCGCTGGGCGCAGGAAAAAGTGTGGGAGTATCCGGTGCCACCGGGTTTCTGGACAAAGGGCTTGACCTGACCGACGATGCAGTGAGACGGAGCGTATCGGGTGCGCTAGATGACCTAGCAAAACGCAGCGTGACCGGGGTCTTAGACGATGCGGACGACGTGGCGAAAAATTCGCTGATGAGCGGCATCGGAGCTGTTGATGATGTGGTTGAAGAGGGAAGTAAAACCACTAGAGTTCCAGGAAAGATTATAGGAACAGCATCGGCTGAAGATGTGAATAATTGGTGGAAAACAGAAATGGGATATAATAATCCACCATATAAATTAGGAACTACGGTTTATGAGATTAAATTAACGCAAAATACATCTTTTGTTAGGGTGTATAATGGAGAGACATCAGGCCAATTCGGAGGCTGGTTGATGAAAGTCGAGGATATTCAAGGCCTAACTGCATCACAAATTCAGAATAAGTTCTCATTGCCATCAACACCTAAGTATGTAACAGATGTTCTCCTGCCAGAAGGAACAATCATAAGAGAAGGAATTGTAAATCCATTAGAGGGTTGGGGAACTGGCGGAGGTATACAATATGATTTGATAGGACAAAGAATAGGAGAATTTGTAAATCCGAGGCCCTTGCAGTAGGAGGTAAAAAATGAAACCAAATGACACATATAAAAATAAACAGATATTAATTAATGATGTTCAGAAAATTTTTTCATATCCAATTAGAGATGTGAAACGATTAGGTAATACGGATATTGTTATATTAGATATTCCTCAAAATGATAATACAATTGATAATTTATACGCAGTAAATAACAGAGGAGAAATTATATGGCGATCTCAACCTTTAAAGGAGATTTATCCAACAGAAAAATTATTACCATATGAGCAGATAATTATAAAAGATCAGGAAATTCGTGCCATTGATTTTTATGGAAGGTGTTATTTTATAAATCCAAATGATGGTATGATTTTGAAAAGAATAATATATAAATAAAGGATATTGAATTTGTCCGCTAATTCAGACCAAGGCCTAGGAGGCGTTATTCCACCTAGGCCTTGGTTAATCATCGGAATTGGGTATGTGGTTGATGGAGGAGTACAACAAAAGTTAGGTAAAGGAATTGATATAACACCATCATAGATAGGAGGAGTATTGATTGAAAGGATTAGTAATAAAAAATGGTGAAAAATATTATACTTTCCTTAAAAAATTATTTGTATCAATAAATGATATTCAAACAAATTATAATTGGCTTATAACAGGACATGAGTGTTATCCTCAAAATGATAAATATGCAAAGATGCTTTCTGCAAAATATTGTTGGATGACGGGAGATGAGTTAACAAAAATGATTGAAGACGAAGATTTTCAATGGATTTTGGGGATGTTTTTAGCATTTCCAAAAGATATATCCCAACAGAGTGTTTTAAAATATGGATTACCTAAAGCAAATGGATATGAAGGAATATGGAAAAACCCAATAACAATACTACATCCCTATGCAGAAATTGAAATTGTTGCATGGGATAGTTCAATGACCATTTTTATTAGTAAAAAAGATGAAATAGTAGAGCTATTACAAAGAAATAATACTTTTGCATTAGATTTACAGGAATATAATCAATAATAATTTGACGGGGATATCATACCTTAAAGCTGTAGTAGAGGTATTAGTAAACGATAACTTAGATAGTATATCGTTATATGATGAAACAAAGGATAAGAAAGAAAATGCACATACATGTAATAATTTTATAAGTAATTGTATTGAAAAATGTTCAAAAGATTTAATAGGAGCATATTTTAATGCTGTTATCGATGATTAGATTTCATTACTCCCATAAGAGTCCAGATTAACATATACCTTGGAATAATGATAATTAATTTTAAGGGTAGAATCTTATGAGTGAAACGATGCAAGAAAAATCAATATCAAACAACTAGTTAAAACTGTGATATCGGCGATATTTCCAAAGCTTCTTTTAGTTTGAAAATATCGCCGTATTATTGATGGTCTTGACAAGGTCAATAATCTGGCGAAAAATTCGCTGATGAGCGGCATCGGAGCTGTTGATGATGTGGTTGAAGGAATTTATAAAATTCCTGAAGGTGGTGGGGAAATAACTGATATAATTAAGGTAGGTGACTTAGAGGTAAGCTTTGGTCATGGGGGAAGGCATCTTGAAGGAGTAAATCTATCGATTCAAGATGTCAATCA
Organism: uncultured Oscillospiraceae bacterium; assembly: GCA_904396495.1. Lineage (GTDB taxonomy): Bacteria > Bacillota > Clostridia > Oscillospirales > Ruminococcaceae > Fumia. Next base: position 15,109 of record CAJFOJ010000073.1, on the reverse strand, counting down.
GGCGATTGCAAACGATGTTACCACTAAACATTCAGGAATAGGCCAATTCTATAAAGGACAAATCAATATTAATGGGGTAACAATAGAATATACTTCTTATGGAGTGGAAAATGGATTAATCAATGTTGGAACCTATTATCCGGTGCAATAGTGAGGTGTAGTAATGATAGAAAATAAGAAATTGAAGGATAATGAAAAAGAATGGTTGGAAAAAATGCTCACTGTCGCTCTCCCTTTTTATACGGATATTATTAATCAAATTAATCATGCTGAAGTATCACGAGAGTATACAGAATATTATCTAAGATTAAAGTTTAATGTGCGCGAATCGGAAAAGGTCTTGCCAATAAGTACCAGAGTTCCCATCGAGATGAGAGTTTTTTTAAAAAATCGTGCGCCAATGCAGTTTTTATTACATGTTATAAATGGCTGTGTTTCTGAATTAGAAGCGTTTATGGCAGACTCATCAAAAATTTCCACAAACATTGATTTAAAATATGAAACAGTTAAAGTATTAGCTTATTTTGAACAATGACTATTAAACAACTAATAAAAAGATTTAATAGGAACCTATTTTAATGCTGTTATTGATGATTAGGCTTGACCTGACCGAAGCCGTAATGTGTTATTGGAAATAAAACTCTCGTAAATAGTAAGAATCCCTCAGACTCTTGATCGGAACAATCTGAGGGATTCTTACTTTATTTTTATTTAGATAATACAGGTAAAGGGACTAATTCTCCCCCTTCACCTTAGCCAGCGCTCCTTTTTCAAGCCTCGATACTTGGGCCTGGGAGATGCCGATCTCGTTGGAGACCTCCACTTGGGTCTTCCCTTGGAAAAAACGCAGAGCGATGATCCGTTTCTCCCGGTCGTTTAGCTTCGCAAGGGCGTCCTTGATGGCGATTTCATCCACCCAGTTGCCGTCGTCAGCTGCATCGGAGACCTGATCCATGACGTAGATGGTGTCGCCGCCGTCGGAAAAGATGGGCTCGTAGAGGGAAACCGGATCGACGATGGCCTCTAAGGCCAGCACCACCTCGTGCTTTTTGACTCCCATTTCTTCGGCGATTTCGATGATAGTAGGCTCTCGTCCCAACTGGTCGGTAAGGCGTTCCTTGGCCTGCATGGCTTTGTAAGCAGTGTCCTTTAAGGAGCGGCTGACCCGCACCGGATTATAGTCCCTCAGATAGCGCCGCACTTCTCCCACAATCATGGGTACGGCGTAGGTAGAAAATTTTACATTTTGGGTAATGTCAAAGTTGTCGATGGCTTTCATCAGTCCGATACAGCCCACCTGAAAGAGGTCGTCCAGGTTTTCGCCCCGGTTGGTAAAACGCTGAATGACGCTCAAAACCAACCTCAAGTTTCCCTTGATGAGCTGGTCACGGGCGGTCGGGCTGCCGTCATGCATGGCCTTTAGAAGTTCCATTTTCTCCTTTTCCTTCAATACTGTCAGTTTAGAAGTGTTAATGCCGCAGATTTCCACTTTGTTACTGTACACTATTTTAGCCCCCTTCAACCTTGTATCGTCAGTATGGACGTTTTTGAGGGGGAACATGCAGCAAAAACACTGGCAAAAAATAGAAGTGGGCTAAAAAAGGCCAGCTTTTCCAAATATTGATAAAAAGTTGAATTTTAAGGGTAAAATAAAGATTGAACTGCAAAAAGGGAATTGATTTGAAGACGGGAGGATGAACTGATCGTTTTGTTTATAGAAAAGAACTTCCGGGAATGGGTGAAAGCCTCCCAGAAAGGGGTTAGCATTGATGAAAGCGTTGATTTTGACAGCGAAATTTGGCATGGGACATCTCTCCGCAGCTCAGAGCCTCAAAACCGATTGGGAGAAAAGTTTTGTCGGTTCCCAGGCGGTAGTCAAGGATATCGTAAGCTGCGCCATGCCCAGCTTTTCGCAGACCATATACCACTCCTTTGATCTTTTGGTGCGGCGTGGAAGCAAGCTTTACAGCACCTTTTACAAATTTTCCTCTCACGCCGAAAAGCAGCTGAACATCGCCCGGTACCCCATGGGGGATTTTCTTGTCCAGTGCGCCAAACGGCTGATCCGCGCTGAGAGACCGGACGTCATCATCTCCACCATCCCGGTAGCGTCGGACATCATCACTGCCTACAAGGAAAAAACAGGTGACAGGATCCCGCTCGTCACCTGTATCACCGACATCTCAGTTCACCCGGAATGGGTGAGCGCCGGAACCAATTACTACCTCGTCGGAGCAGAGAAAGTAAAGCAGGGGCTTGTAAAACGAGGGGTACCCGCCTCCCGGGTGTATGTGTACGGCATTCCGGTGGGGAAGGCTTTTAAAGAACCAAAGCCGGCAGAAGGGTCCCTCAAAAAGCATCTGCTCATCATGGGCGGAGGATTGGGAATGCTCCCCAAGGAGATGGAATTTTATAAAGAGCTCTCCAGCTTGCCCGATCTGGAGACAGTAATCCTTACCGGTAGCAATCGGGAGCTGTACCATAAGCTTTGCGGCAAATTCCCTCACGTCAAAGCGGTGGGGTACACCCATAAGGTGGATGGATACATGCAGTGGGCGGATGTGATCCTGACAAAGCCCGGCGGGATCACTATGTTCGAGTCGATTTATTCGGAGCTTCCCATGCTGGTAGTACACCCTACGTTGCCCCAGGAACGGGAAAATGCAAAATTCATTGAGCAGCGCCGCATCGGCCGGGTGCTCTGGAAACGCCCTCATAATTTGGCAGCTACGGCATACGAATTTTTGAATGATGCCTATTCTTTGACGGCCATGAGACGGAATATGGGACGCATCAAACGTTCGTTAGATAGCGGCGCCCTTCAAAAAATTATGGGGTTCGGCCCAAAAGGGAAGGAGCGGACGGCTTAATGCAAGATAAGAAAAAACATCTGTTAAGTTTAGTCATTTGCGGCGGCCTTATCGGGCTGACCCTCTATATTTTCCTTAAAGACAACAGTTTGGCGGAACTGGCGGCGGCTTTTCAAAAGATCGATCTTCGGTATGTCGGGCTGGGGCTTTTGATGATGCTTTGCTTCATCTGCTGCGAGGCCGTCAACAACACCATGATTTTAAAGACGATGGGATACCGGCTTAAGCCCCTACAGGCTCTTAAATACTCTATGATCGGGTTTTATTTCAGCTCTATTACCCCGTCCTCCTCCGGCGGCCAGCCGGCACAGGTGTACTTTATGAAAAAGGATGACATCCAGGTGGGGCATTCGTCGCTATCGTTGCTGGTCATGGTGATGTTTTACCAGATTGCCATGCTCGGAAGCGCACTGGTGCTGTTTTTGTTCCAAGGTGCCTTGATCCGGGACAACTTTGGTGGGATCGTCTACCTTGTCATCTACGGTACGGCGGTGAACCTGTTCCTCATTTTCGGCATTGGGATGACAATTTTTAAAAGCGGATGGGTGCGGAAGGCGATTATGGGGTTTATCCGCTTCCTCCATCGGATTAGGATTGTGAAAAACGAGGAAAAATGGGCTGGGATCGCCGACAAGCAGATCTCCGAGTACCGGAGGGGCGCTGATTATATCAAGAAAAACCCGAAACTGATGGTCAAGGTGCTCATCGTAACGGTGATTCAGATTAATGTCATGTACCTGGTGCCCTTTGCGGTGTATAAAGCCTTTGGGCTAAGTGGTAAGTCCATATTTGCCATGTTGGCAATCCAGGCGTTGTTAAACGTCGCAGTATCCTCGGTACCGCTGCCCGGAGCGACAGGCGCTTCAGAGCTGGGATTTATGTCGGTGTTCGCGGTGTTTTTCCCCTCACAGCTCATCTTGCCCGCTATGCTCATTTGGCGAGGGATCACCTATTATTTTTACCTGGGAGTGGGGGCGCTTGTTACCACTGGGGCCGAGCTGTTCGGAAAAAGGACAAAAAAACTTCCCTCTTAGAAGCTTCTAACTCTGACAGAGAAAAAAACGATTTAAATCGGAATGCCTCATAAAATATTCCGGTTTAAATCGGGAGTCTTTTATTGTTCTTTGTACAGAATATCAGATTCAATAAAGAAACCCACTAGCAAGGTCTAGTGGGTTTCTTTAGCTTAACAGGAAAAGAATTATTCGTAATAATAGCGGTAAGAGCCCTCAAAATGGAAGGTCTCACCAGCCGGGAAGGAGTCTGGAACGTCCCGGAACAACTGGAAATACGCCTTTGCGTAGGATTCATTAAAGGCGGCGTAGTTGTTGCCGTAGACATACTCCCGAGAACCCAGCCCCACGTTGGGATCGATGCTCACCTGGCAATTGTAGCGTCCCCGTTTGCAGATAAAACTGGAGCAGGTCTTATCACCACAGTTATTAGAGGTATTCACTGCATTCCAGTTGGAGTTAGCGGAGTCCACATAGAAAATGCCGTCGCTGGCCCAAGGATTGGGGAGCTGTAAACCATAATAAGTTGTGATTTTGCACTCTTCCAAAAGGGTGATGTCATTTGATACCTTGAAGATTTCCCCGTCAAAGACCATCCGGTAGTTCTCTCTCAAGACCGCCCGGCCGCTGCCGTCCGGCATTTTAGTATTGCTGGCCTGGACATCATTGGTCCACTCAAAGGTGATTTCATCGGCGTAACCGGAAAAGCCTTCTGAAATTTCCTGGCCGTCGGCATAGACCTTAAAGGAAGTCATGGTGGCAGTTTGTGTGTTGGTAGTACCGGGAGTGGTATCGCCAGTGTTGTCGTAGCCATGGTTCCCACCGGTAAAGCTCCAGGTGTCATCACATGTGGGATTATTCACCGCTACAACCCGATAGGGGCCGAAGCAGTCGGTACCGCTGGTCATCAAGTTCCAACCGCCGTCTTCAATGGCATCTTGGCCATTTAACCCGACGCTTACAAGATTGACGTTTTTAAATTCAAACAAGCTGTTGGGGCCTTTAGGGCCTAAATTGTAGACAATATTTTCCCCATCACTGAACTTGGAAATCAGATAAATCTCCCCGTTTTCATAGGACAGGTAGTTCTTCTGCTGAGTGGCAGAGGAACCTTCCTCCGTTGCGGGGAAGACCGCAGTAAAGATGATGCGGTTTCCTGCATGACTGCTGTCCAGGGTGCCCTTTGTAACCGATTCAGCACCGGCAACGTTGGGGGTAAACTCGGTAAATTGGGCGTAGTTATTGGCTTTCAGAGTGATTTTTAAAGAATACTGCTTACCGGCTTCGAAGGCGCCGGTCACTTCTGTATCTCCTTCCAGCCACTCGTAAGAACTGATGACGTAATCATCCCCGTCCGCCGTAATGGTAGAGGGGGCTTTACCGGCTTCCGGCGCTTCCACGGTGATCTTAGCTGACGAGATGTTCACCACCTGGGAAGACGCGGGGGGATCCGGCTCTAAAATCGACGTGACGGCGAATACAGCTGTGGGCACCGCTAAAATGACCGCCGCAGCCACAACAATCGCTGTCAGCCTTTTTTTCCATTGGCTCATTTTAATTTGCCTCCTGACATATCGTTGATGGAAAATAGGGCAGTGGGGAAGAGCCCTGTTACAAGGCGTCTTTCCCCAGCCCAAAAGGGTTCAAGCCGGGGTGCTTAATAAACCCATGCGCCGCTTTGATCCACTCTGTAGCCATCGACGGTGGTGTTGGCGGCCATTTTTCCGCTTTCGTTAAAGTAGTAGCATTTGTTGCCCACCCAGTTCCAGCCAGTCGCCATTGCACCGGAGGATTTGAGGTAATACCAGGTATTACCCTGCTGGAGCCAGCCAGTCATCATTGCGCCGTTACCTCTGAAGTAATACCAGGTATTATTGACCTTCACCCAACTGGTGTTGGCCATTCCGCCCCAGTCATAGAGGTAATACCAGATATTGCCGTCTTTCAGCCAACCGGTCTGCATCGCGCCAGAGGACTTGAGGTAATACCAAACGTTACCTAATTTGAGCCAACCGGTAGCCATTCTGCCATCCTCGCGGAGGTAGTACCAGGTGTTGCCCAACTGGAGCCAGCCGGTCTGCATCGCGCCGCTGTCGCTCAGGTAATACCAGTACGCGCCGTCTTTGAACCAGCCGGTTACCATGATTCCATTGGAATTAAAGTAATAGTACTTGGATTGGATAAATTTCCAGCCAGTTACCGGCTCGTTGCCAATCACATACTGCCAGCTTCCGTCAGAGAGCTGTTCCCATGCTCCTGCAACAATATCGGGTTTGGTACCCCAGTTGTTTCCAGAGGATCCTCCACCGGAAGGAACGTTTACCTCAATGACGTTCAAGGTACAAGAATTAGAGGTGGTATGGGTGTTGTTGCTATTGTCCGTTACATCCACGTAGTAAACGCCGCTGTCTGTGATAGAAGCGTAACGGATGACATAGGAGGCGTCAGTTGCACCGTCAATTGCCCGACCATTTTTGTACCACTGATAGCTGAGAGTTCCGTTGTTGTTGGAGACTGCTGTCACTGAGAAGATCACCTGGTCGCCAACTTCTACCGTTCTGCTGCCGGCTAAGTCCTCCGTAATGGAGGGAGCATCGGGTTCCGCAACAGTTTCTACGGTGATAACACAGATGTTGGAGACCGCAGTTGCTGTTTCACCGTTTAAGGTATTGGTGACGATCACTTTATAGCTTCCTTCATCGGATTTTTCAGTAGAATCGATGGTAAAGGAAGTACCGGTCTCGCCGGAAATAGGCTGATCGTCTTTGTACCACTGATAGGAGAGGGTACCGCCGTCAGAAACGGATGCCGCTACTGTCAAGGTGAGGGGGTCTCCTTCTTCTACTGCTTCACTGCTGCTCAAATTGGTGGTGAAGCTGGGGATAGCAGGCCCTGTTTCCTCCGAGGCTTCCGGTGTGGTCACGGTGAGGCCTTCGCTCATCAGTGAAGCTTCTGCATTGTGAGTTTCCTTGATACGCTGATAGAAGGTATAGCTGGTTTCAGGTGTGAGACCGGTAAAGACCGGATCAATGGTCCAGTTGACACCGTCTAACGAGTATTCATACCCGTTTTGCGCCTCTAGGCTCACCCAGGTGCTATAGGTTTCATCCGCTGTAGGAGCAGCGGGGGTATTGCGGTTCGACACCTTTAGAGTACCCTTCATCAGTTTTTCGGTGCTTTCCAGCATCCGGGAAATTTGTTCGTCAGTGCCGCTCTTAGTTTCCCAATTGTAAGCCCTAAAAACGTATTTGCCCTGGAAGTCGCTAGTCACCGCTGCGTCTAAATAGTCAAGATAGCTGTCATAATCTCCTGTAGAGGCTATCAACATGCCCATGCCGTATTCTTTAGCGGCTTCTGCCGCTGCGGTCAGGTTGGAAGCGCTGCCTGCACGGCAGATCGCCGCATCGATTCCGCTTTCCTCCCAGGTTTCGATACCAGAAGCATCATATTCGCCAATCCAGAACAATTTGAGGCCGTTCTGATGAATCTGAGAGGCGAGGGAACCTGCCGTTGCCATATCAGCGTCCACCAGGATGCCCACAAGCTCCAGATTGCCGTAAGAACCCGCTTTAAACGCGCTGATTGCACTGTCGATTTCAGAAGAGTTATCAGCACCTAGCACGATCTTTAAGGAGCCACTGTTGTTTAAAGCGGAGAGCATTTCGCTGTAACGGGAGGCATCTCCAACAAGTGCTGCGCCGTCGAAGCCCTGCTCCTGGACGCTGCCAGCGATCTGAGAATCAGCAGTGTCGAGAATGGCGAGATTAGAAATATTAGCGGTTGCTTCGCCAGGGATCAGGTAATTTTCCACCTCAGAAGGCGGGGTGGGAGGGGTGACGTCCGGATCAACCGGTGTTTCGTCTCCGAACACCTCGATTTCATCCACAAGGGAGATTCCGCTGGCGCCGTAGAGGTAACACATAACGTAGCGGGCTTTCACCGGTGTTCCTAGGAAAGCTTGGGCCTTATAGGTCGTACCGGAAGATGCAAGTCCCTTGCTGTTGTACACAGTTGTCCAGTTCTCTCCGTCCTGAGACACGATAAACTGCAGGTTGTTGGGAAGTACGGTCGTGCCGGATTGAGTCAGGAAGTTTACCGCAAATTTGCTCACCATATAGGTATCACCCAAATCAATGGTGACAAACTGTGCGCCGCCAGGGTTAAAGGAGAATCCTGTCCACCCTTGGTCCATAGAGTCAGTAGAGGCATAGCTGCCGTCGGTAAGTTGTCCGTTTACGTCGGGGTATTGGGAGTCGCTTGCCGAAACTTCGTATGATTTGCCCTGGGAGAGGTTACTTAAGCCCTCGCTGACCAGGTCGATAGGATCGGCGGCGCCTTCGGTGTTGCCCATGCCGTTTATCTCGATTTCACCCAAGCCCATAAAATCACTTGTCTGTTTAAAGACCAGCTTGATGTAACGAGCGCGGTAGATTTCCGGGACGGTATAGGTGATTTTCGCGGTTGTCCCCGATGTGGCGGGTACTGCCTGATTGTACATCTGGAGCCAGTTGATATTTTCGCCGTCAATCTGGTTGCTAACCCAAACTTCCATATTTTCAGGTAGGCCTACGCCATTTTCAATATCCTGTACAAAAGTAGTGATGATTTCGTGGATGGCCTTTTCCGCTCTCAGGTCCAAAATGGCGGTGATCTCCATGTCATCGCTATCTTTTTGCCAGCTGACCCACTGAGCCTGGTTTTGCTCCCAGTCACCTGAGGTGTCTACAACGCCGTCAGTCAGCAGCGAGCCATTGGCATCGGGCCAAGCTGCTTCGCTGGCGTCCGGGAAGGTGGCAGTGGAGTCGCTGGGGTCGGAAGCATAGAGGTAATACGCCTTGCCTTTGGCCTGGTTTGCCAAAGTGTCAGGATCGGGTTCAGGTTCCAGTTCCTTGCCTCCTGTGCCCAAGATCTCGATTTCATCTAAGAACAGGAAGAGTCCGGTTTTCAGATAAATGCGGACAAATCTCGCCCGGACTCCGTCAGAAGAACGGTAGATCAGCCAATCTTTGCCAGTGGCACTCTGATCGTCGTAGACGGTTTCCCAACGGATTCCGTCGTTAGATATTTGTACCGTGTAAGTGTTGGGAGGTGTAATACCGTCTATAACGGTAGTGAAAGCATGGGTTCTAACCGAATAAATAGTGGCGGTTTCCCCAAGGTCAAAGCTGATGGTAACGCCTTCTGCATTATAAAACCCGGTCCAAGGAGCGTCCAGATAGCTAGTTGCATTGCCCATTACGCCATCAGTCAGTTCGTTGCCACTATCCGGATTTTGAGGATAATAGGTGCCGGCAGCTGCGTCCATCTCGGCGATATAAGGACGATTCAGCGCGATATTGGGGAGAGTGAGCTCTTCTAGTGTCCCATCGGCAGCAGAACCGTCTGCCGTAGCTAAAATCTCGATTTCATCGAGGAAAATCCATGACGACGCAGGATCCAGCATAAAACGAACGTCCGTCGCTTCTAGGCTGCTCCCGTCGGCAGTGGTAAACACAAAGCGTTTGTTTTGAGTGGTGTCCGCTACGTTGGCGTTGTAGACGGAGCGCCATTCGCCATCCTCGCCGTTTTTAATTTCAATAGAAATGCTGGAGGGAAGAAGGATGCCGTTGTCAGACAAGGCAAACGCCCCGATATTGATCTGCTGGAAAGACTTTGGAGTGTCGCCCAAGTGGAAGGTGATGTCGACAGGCTGCGCCGGTCTGCGGGCGTAATATCCGACAGTGGCGCTATGGTCCCAACTGTCACCATATAAGCCGTCTGTCAGCTTACTTCTCTCCACATCGGGATGTTCTCCCTGGAAGTCGCCTTCACCGAGGTTTGCGTCTCCGTCCTGTAAAGAAGTGGTATACGTCAGTCCTTTTACAATGTTGTTGGTGTCGGACACCGTCACTTTACAAACAGTGCTGCTAGACGAAGTGGATACGCCGCCTACTGTGTTGGTGACAATCACCCGGTAGGAACCGGAATCTTCTTTCTGAACCTTGTCGATTGTCAGAGTATTGCTGTTTTCTCCGATTGGAGAATTGTCTTTGTACCACTGATAGGAGAGGGTACCACCGTCGTTGACGGTCGCCTCTACAGAAAGGGTCAGCGGCACGCCGAGGACCGCATTCATACTGCTTGGAAGGTCGGTTGTAATAGTGGGCTGTTCAGCCGGATTCGGCTGTTCGCCGGGAACATTTAAAATGCCGTCAGCAGTAGTGCCGGTGTCTTTGTCATATACTTGGATTTCGTCAATAGAAATCCAGGTTCCGGAGCCAAAGTATACGTTAAACCGCAGATACCGGGCAACAATTCTCTTGCCGTCTTCGGTTCGGAAAGTAAAGACCTTGTTAGTTTGCTCGCTGTTATCCAGAGGGCTATCGTAGATCGTCTGCCAATTGCCCTCTTCAGCATCGTTGGAAACCTGAATTTGAATCCGGGACGGACGGAAGATACCGCTATGACCCGCGATGGTTCCAATGCTGATCTGTTGGAAGGACTTCGAGGAGCCCAAATCAAAGGTAAAGTCGGCGACTTCTCGTTGGTCAGGCCCTATATTGTAATTTTGACCCACAAAAAGACCGTCGGTCAGATTATCGCCCTCATCGTCGTTAATATAGTTTCCTTCACCTGTCTCGGGATCGCCGATGACAAGGGAAGTAGTATAGGTCTTACCAGATAACAGGTTATCCGGGTCGCTGACAAATAAGCTGTCTATGTATTCCCGTGGTTCATAGGTCCCTTGAATGACCTGATAAACGTTGTCGTAGAATTCACGAACCAGTGGGTAACGAGAATACGCTAAATCGTAAATTGCACCGCCGCCCTCGTACCAGTTGCGGTAGTATTCGGGACCATCAAAGCCGTATTCCACCGCTGCGTTCAGATAGTCGAGGCCCTGGTTGTACTTGTCTACGTCGCCGACGAGCCGTCCGTCAAACTCCATCTCTACGCCTAGGCCGGCATAGGCGCCGATTTGAGCGACGGTGCCGATAATTGTGGTTCCACCGGCTCCAAAGGTATTTTCGTTGGGGTCGGAGAAGAAATGATTGGGCTGAAGGGTAATGGCGTCAAAGCCCAAGTCGTCGTTCCAGAAGTACCCCGCCGAACTGAAATAGGGGATCCAGTAGAATTTATACCCAATATCATGAACCCGTTCAGAAGTGTACTGAATCCGGGGAATACCACTGGGGTACTCATTAACCCAGTAAAATCCCAGAAAATCAATGTACTCGTAATTTCCGTTTTGGATATAATCCACTACTTGTTCAATATACCAATCAATGGCGTATTGCCAGTCTGCCTCTTGGCTCAGATCCAGATCCCGTCCGCCCAAATTTCCAAAATTAGTGGCCTGAGAAGGGGGATAGGGGATCATGACGGTCAGCTTAATTTTATAGTCCGGCATCTCCAAATCCTGAGCGGCCAGTCGGGCGGCCTCATTTAAATAGGCGATGTCAGAGGTTTCGCCGTTAAATGTTTTTTCCAGATACCAAGTCCAGCCTTCTGCAGTGATTTGAGAATTTTCAGTTGCAAATGCCTGTCCAGTAGTGCCGGGAGCGTCCAGACCTAAGAACATGGCAGCATCAAACATGGTGTCAACCGAATTGCCGTTTTGATCCACATAGGTCAGATAGGGCTTAAAACGATCCACAGACCATGCGGTGTGCCCATAACCGTTATAGCAGAGCACCATGTCGTGGATATTGCCGGTGGAAGCGTCGGCGCGCTGGATTTCTCCGTCCTCTAACATAGTGGTGTTAGTAATGGGCAGCGCTTCGGAATGAACACCATCGTATCCCATGACAGTGACTTCGTCCATGAAATTCCAAGAAAACTTTTCGATGTCAAAACGGACGTACTGGGCCAAGACGATGGAGTTTTCATCGCCTGTAAGGTCGACGGCCACACCGTTGTCACCATTGACATGCCAGCCATAGCTGTGAATGCCGGTGGCATAAGTATTGATGTTGTTTTGCCGAGATAGGGGCATCCAATTTATACCATCCATAGAGGCGAAGGTGCGGACGCTCTGGGGTTGATAAATTGTCGCCGAAGCCTCCGTTAAGAAATTCGCCTGAATTTGAGTGATACTTTTGGTACCTCCTAAATCAATAATCACCGAACGCAACGGCCAGCGGTCGTATACCATCCCACTGGTAGTGCCGCCATAGGAGCAACCGCTCCATGCAGGATCGGTATAGGATGTAGTTCCCAGCACTCCGTCGGTCAACTCTGTCCCGTTAGTATCGGGATAGTCATTGGTTTCCGCTCTCCGGATGGTGTAGGATTTGCCCAAAGAGAGGTTGACAATCTCAGTGGGGTCAGCGGGGGGAGTGAGTTCCCCGATCACATCATCTCCTGATGTAGCAGCTTCTTCCAATACCTCAAGCTCGTTGAGAACGTCGAATCCGTCCCCGCCTCCTCGAGGGGCAAAATAAAAGCGAATTTTGCTACCGGTAAGGGTGTTGTCGCCGGAACAGCTAAAGACATAGGCGTGCAGCCCCTGGTGAGGAACCGACTCAGCCTTGGCAACTTCGTTCCAGGTCCCGTTATTGTAAACCTCAATCCGCATCAGAGGGATAGTCGCAATACCTTGATAAGACTGTTTTTTAGCGGTATTGATTCTCACTTGACGGAAGGTTTTATTCCCTCCAAGGTCAAATTCGATGTAGCCCGCTGCATTGAAACCGACGACCTGGGCTCCATCCGTCACGTAGTCACCTTCGTCGTAAATTCCATCGGTCAGCCAGCCCTTAAGCGCGGGATTGGAATCTGGGCCTTGTCCATAAACGAAGTGTTCATTGGGAATATCGGTGGTCCATTCCAAGCCTGCCAGCAGGTTTTCTCCCTCGGCATAAGTGCTCAATACATTGTCTGTGACAGCTTCGGTAGGTTCTGTGGGGATGTCCTCCGCTGCTGCAAACAACTGAGCCGGAAGTGCTGCCGTGACAACAGCTGCAGCTGCTAATATTGATAACAGCCGCATTCCAGCTCTTTTGCGAACAATCATAATCCTTCCTCCTGTTCAATATAAGTTCATATTTTATATTTAAATAAAGAAATATTAAAATATTTCTTTACATTACATTGGACTTTTTTCTATGTAATTTACAAAAAAATATTAACAAACAGATAATATTATGTTCTATACTATTATATATAAAATAGATAACACTTTAAATGAGCTTATTTTGATATAATAGATTATTTTTGATTTATTGTATCAATTGGACAAGTATAAACAAGGAAAGAGCAAAATTGTGTTAATTGGAGTTAATTTTAATTTATTTATGAATATTTTGTAAATATAAAAATAAAAAACTGGTATTTTCAGCCGTTTTTGTTATGATAAATGTGTCTAACATCTTTTTCAAAAAAACTGGAGGGCTGAAAAACGGAGCAGAACATTGAACTAACCAATATGTGTATGGTATACGATCGAAATAACGATTCGGTAATCGTACAAAATCGCATCTTAAACTGGAAGGGAATTGCCTTTCCGGGCGGCCATGTGGAAACTGGCGAAAGTTTTATGGAATCCGCTATCCGAGAGGTCAAAGAGGAAACCGGCCTGACAGTAACTGATTTACAACCCTGTGGTATTGTGCATTGGGACAATCTGGACAATGGGGACAAATATTTAGTCTATCTGTATAGGTCGGAAAATTTTTCTGGAGAGATGGTTTCAGAAACAAAAGAAGGAAAGGTCTATTGGGTGAAGTTGAATCAATTGATGCGGACAGATCCTAAAAAACTGGCGCCTAATTTTCATGAGTACTTAAAACTTTTTTTGACGGATCATTTTCTCGAGTGGCATGTGCCATGGAGGGATAAAGATAAAATTTACAAAGCAGATATATGGTAAGCTATGTAAAAAAGTTTCGCTTCAGAAAACGGATGCAAGGACTTTGAAAATACACTTGCATTTTGTAGCAAAAAATGGTATATTAAATTTGCCCCTCTAGTTCGCAAAATATCTATTTTGCGAACTAGAGGGGCGTAAAAAGGCTCCTATCTCCCTTTATAAAAGCTATAAAATCATTACCGCCATTCTATCATTTTGCCTGAAGGTGATTTCTAATGTCTTATACCACCAACGATTATTCCGACTGCCCTGCGATGCTGCGCGAGTTTCTCTTTTACATGCTAACCGTTAAAGGACGATCCGCCCTGACTGTGGACAATTATTACATGGATTTGCGAACCTTCCTGCGGTTTATCAAACAATATAAGGGACAAGTTTTAAAGGATGTCCCATTTGAACAGATTGACATCTCTGATGTAGACCTTGATTTAATTCGGACAGTCTCCCTCTCCGATGTATATGAGTTTCTGAACTTTATCAGCCGGGAACGTCATAATAGTGCCCGGACCCGATCCAGAAAAGTTTGTGCTATCCGGATGTTTTTTAAATATCTGACTCATAACGTCAATTTATTGGAAAATAATCCAGTGGAATATCTGGAGCTACCCTCGACGCCAAAATCGCTCCCTAAGCACCTCACTTTGGAACAAAGTTTTGACCTATTAAACGCCTTTGGCAAGCAAAGCCCCACCTATGCCCGAGATTACTGCATTGTTACCCTTTTTTTAAACTGTGGGATGCGTCTATCTGAGTTGACAGGCCTTAATTTAAATAGTGTAAACGGAAATACTTTACAGGTAGTTGGGAAAGGCAATAAGGAACGACAGCTTTATCTAAACGAAGCCTGTGTCCGGGCGCTGGACGACTATTTGGCGGTTCGATCCCAAACGAGCCCGATTGTGGATCGGGAAGCGCTTTTCCTCAATCACTACGGCCGCCGGTTGGGTCAAAGGTGGGTTCAGAAGATTGTGACAGATCTACTGGACAGGGCAGGGCTCTCCGGTATGGGGCTCTCTGTCCATAAGCTGCGACACACTGCCGCTACTTTGATGTACCAGTACGGTCAGGTAGATATCCGTGTTTTGCAGGAAATCCTCGGCCATTCTAACCTGAATACAACCCAAATTTATACCCATGTGGCCAGTAAGCAAAAGGAATCTGCCATTGAGAGCAACCCCCTCTCTAAAGTAAAGAAAAAGTAAAAATACATAAGCTTTCGAATTATCAAAACCCCCGAGAATCTCTCGGGGGTGAATTGAACCAGAAAAAGTGGACAATAGACAAATCCCCTTACGCCGTCCATGTCAAGATGCGGGAACCCGTATGACAACGCTATGGCAGAAAATTTCTTCTCTATTCTGAAAACAGAATGCATC
>CAJFOJ010000072.1 GCA_904396495.1 uncultured Oscillospiraceae bacterium | reverse complement strand
TGGAAAATCTGACGGGCGGTAATCCTCCCGTCAGACCGTTACCCTGTGTAGTCCCTTGTAAACTGTACTTTTGTGTGTGCTAAACTATTTGCCATAAAGGACATCCTTTCTGTTTTCTTTTTGGTGGCTGGAACAATCACCATTATACTAGAAAGGATGTCCTTTGCTTAAGCTCTAATCTCACCCGCATAGCGGGCGGTTGTTGAACGCCGTCGCTTTGCGTCGGCGTTCCTGCTAAAGCACTAACAGAAATATCCCCCCGCAAAGCGGGGGGATATTAGGTATTAATTTATTTTTGTTGATACGCTTTAATCGTTTCATACTTTTTCTCGTTACGTCGTCGGAACCCGTCCCGCCGTGAATGGCATCGACTCGACTAGCTGGTGGGCCAAACTGATTTTTTGAACCGTTTTATCTGGGTGGCCGCCTGACGATGGAACTCTTGACGAGTATTGTTTTCTAAAGCAATCTCATCTTCCCCGCAATAGCCGTTCAGATAGACGACCTGCACAAGCTCTTTTTCTGTGCAGGGTTTTTATTCCATCGACACGGCGGTATCTAAAGCGAGTCCAATCATCTCGGCAAAGCCGGTCTGCCTCTCGTCGGAAGTAAGCGCCTCGCCGGTAGCTAGGTGATCGGAGATCGTCATGAGGCCAAGCGCCTTTTTGCCAGCCCGGGCTGCGTTCATGTAAAGGGCAGCCGCCTCCATCTCCACTGCCAGGACCCCCATCTTCTCCCAGGCGAAGGAATCCTCCGGCAGGTCGTTATAAAAAACATCGGAAGAAAGGATGTTCCCCACCTGGATGGAAAGGCCCTTTTGTTCGGCGATCTCCACTGCCCGCCGCAGCAGCGAAAAATCGGCAATGGGGGCAAAGGTGCCTGGCAGGTGGAACTGGGAGGCATAATTGGAGTTGGTAGACGCCCCCATGACCGCTACGATGTCGTGGACTTTGACCTTTTTGGAGATTCCACCCGCTGAGCCGACCCGGATGATGCAGTCCACGTCGTAATGGTGAAAGAGCTCATAGGAATAAATGCCAATGGAGGGCATCCCCATCCCCGACCCCATCACCGAGATGGTTTTCCCCTGGTAGGTGCCGGTATAAGCCAGCATGTTCCGCACCGTGTTGACACAGTGGTAGTTCTCCAAAAAGCCGTCGGCGATTTCCTTTGCCCGCAATGGGTCGCCGGGCATCAAGACTGTTTTAGCAATCTCCCCGAAAGCCGCTTCGTTGTGAGGAGTAGGGGTAATATACATAAACATTTCTCCTTTTGGTACAGACAGCGTTTAATTTCTATCCATATCATACCATCTTGGCTGAAAAAACGCAAACTTTTACAAAACGGTATAGGCGAGGGAGAAGTATTCATTTCCCTCTCGCCTGTTTTGCATTTTATAAGGTGCCTTACAAATTCAGTTCCATAGTCAGGGTTTTGGCTGTCATCCCCAGTTCTTCATAAAACCGGACGGCATTTTGGTTAAACGACCAGACCATCAGTTCCAGTGTCTCGGCGCCGTCCTCTTTTGCCATTTGGCAGGCCGCCTCAAAAAGCTGTTTGCCAATGCCCTTGCGGCGGTAATCCTTATGAACACAGAGGTCATCCATAAAAGCCACCTTATGGGGAATCAAAAGAGGGTTTGCAAAGGTGGGGCGAATCTGGAACACACAAAATCCAGCCGTTTTTTCCCCGTCCAAGGCCAGCAATACGATGGAATCGGAAAGCATGGTGTGGTAATATTCCTCGGTGAGCGGATCGATATCCCGGTAAATATCGGGACGGCTTTCCAAATGGAGCTGGTGTACCTGGCGCATCAGCTCGTGGATGGCGGGGAAATCCGCCTCTGTTGCTTCTCGAATCCTCAACTTCATGGCTTGCTCCTTTTTTTACAATCTCACCGGCACCGGTTTGTTGAGCCGCACCTGGTCCGGCTCGACCAAACAATCGGCCGCGACAATCTGGACGCCCTGTATTGCTGCTTCCCTCAGCGTCTCTCCAAAGGCGGGATGGGTCTCATCGTTGGGGGCAAAAAATCGGACTCCCTCCATCTGGATGACAAAGAGGATGAAGGCGCCGAATCCCTCCTTTAGAGCACTACATAGCTCCCGAACGTGCTTCACTCCCCGCTCGGTGGGGGCGTCTGGGAAATAGACGGCGTCATCTTTTTCCAACGTAACTCCCTTCACCTCCACAAAGGCCCGTTTCCCGCCCTTTTCAAGGCAGAGATCGAACCGGGAATCCCCGTACCGCACCTCCCGAAGCAGTTTATCGGGTTGTTCCCAACCGGGAAGGACAAGTGTTCCTGATAAAATCGCCTCGGCGGCGATTTGGTTGGGAGCCTGGGAATCCATGTTGATGAGGCGTTTCCCCTTCTGCACTGCGATGAGGGACCAGCGGGTCTTCCGAGCGGGGTTTTGGTGGTGCTGGAGCCAGACAGTGGCACCGGGAAGCAGCAACTCCCTGCATCGGCCGGTATTTTTTACATGAGCCACCACTTCTTCGCCGCCGATGCAGCATCGAGCCGTATTTTTTACATGAGCCACCACTTCTTCGCCGCCGATGCAGCATCGAGCCGTATTTTTTACATGAGCCACCACTTCTTCACCGCCGATGCAGCATCGAGCCGTATTTTTTGCAGCTGCTTCCCCATCCAACAGACAATGGGCGATAAACCGGTTGGGACGGTTCAAAAACACTGCCCGCCTCACATCCTTATAGTTCATCGCAGCCTCCGATGTAGGTAAATCGCTTGACCGAAACTCCGTTTCGCTCCACTGTTTCCCCCCACATGGAAAGCGGGCGGACCCAAAGGTCACCATTTCCGTACAACGCGCGGTAGATTACCATTTCTTCCAAGGTTTCCGAGTGCTTGGCCACTCCCAGCACCTCATATTCCTTTCCTTTGAAGTGGCGGTACCTCCCAAGCTTTATGGTTTCCATATTTTGGCCTCCTATGCAAAAGTTTTAGAGTCGGGCCCCACCGAGGATTTCCAAAAGTCTCCCCTCCGGGAGCTCCGACACCGGACAAACCGGGGCGGGATTCTCCTCATAGGGCGCAATCTGCTTTTCAAACCACCGGACATCGTGCCAGGCTCCGCATTTGTATCCGGTACAGCGGCAGGTGCCCGCTATGTGAAACCCCATCCTCTCGTGAAGCTGTTCACTCTTTTCGTTGGGCAGGGTGACGATACCGTAAACAGTTTTGATCCCCTGAAGCCGCAAAATCTTTATCAACGCGTCATAGAGTGCCTTGCCGATTCCTCGGGAGGTGAAATCACCATCGAGATATACTGACAACTCTGCGTTCCACTGATAGGCCTCCCGCTCCTTCTGCCGATGGGCGTAGGCGTAGCCGACAATTTTCTCCTGTTCTTCCCAGACAAGATAAGGGTATCCTGCGCAGATCGACGCCACACGCCCGGCGAATTCTTCCACCGTAGGCAAACGGCACTCAAAGGTAATCGGCGTATCAATGTATTGGGCGTAAATCCGCAGTAGCGCCGCCGCGTCCTCCCCAGTCACAAATCGCATCCCCATGGCAATCCCCTTTTCTTCACGGTTTTTACAGCTTATCACGGAAAGCGCCCACCCAATTTCCAATAAGCGTCCCACTTATTGGACAACGGCCAAATAACGCGAAAAAACTCCATCTTGCGCATCTAAATTGAAAAAACGCCATCCGTTGAATCGTATTATCCATAGTATATCAGCTTTTATGGGAAAAAGAAAGTTTTTCTAAATACCATATTGACATCTAATATTATATATCATATAATATTAGATGAATTTACCCAATATGGAAATGATCTCCCGGCGGCGCCCCATTCCGCAAGGTAAATCGCGGCGTTCGCCCACCAAGTGACACACAATCAAAGAGAAGGGAGCAATACAAAGTGGCTTTTCAGATTGGTTCTTCCCTTTTGGACGCCTGCGTTTTGTCGGTTTTGGCTCGTGAAGACACCTATGGTTACCGGCTGACCCAGCAGGTCCGCTCGGTAGTGGATGTTTCGGAATCCACCCTGTATCCGGTTTTGCGTCGGCTTCAGAAGGACAACGCTGTAGAACCCTATGACGTCCCCTATCAGGGACGTAACCGCCGTTATTACCGGCTGACTGACCGGGGAGAACAGCTGGCGCGGGATTACCAAAACGAATGGGTTAACTTTAAATCCCGTATTGACCGCATTTTGCTACAACAGACGATTCCCGCCTCCACAAAATCGGCGGAAAGCGGAAAGGATGGTTTTAACGATGAACAGGCGTGAGTTTATGGATGAGCTGCGCGTCCTTTTAAAAAACCTCCCCTATGGCGAGCAGGAGGACGCGCTTCAATTTTACGAGGAGTATTTCGACGATGCGGGGACTGAAAACGAACAGCGGGTTATAGAGGAGCTGGAGAGCCCTGAAACCGTTGCCAAAAAAATCATCCAGAATTCCCCATCGGTTCCCGCCCAGCGAGAGTGGCACACCGCCAGCGGTGATAAAACCTCTCCTGGTGGACGCAATGCCTCTTCCAGTGAAAGGTCAGGAGGCTCTCAGTACGATTCTTCGGTTTTCGAACGGTACTACCGCAACCAACAGATGATGAACCAGCAGAAATCAAACAATTGGGTACTGTGGCTGGTGCTCATCGTCACCTGTCCGCTGTGGATTCCCCTGGGGATCGGCCTGCTCATAACCCTTTTTTCGGTGGTAATCACGGCGTTGGCGCTGATATTTTCCGCTGTGGTCACCGTTATCGCCCTGGTGGCAGCAGTAGTACTCGCTCTGATTATAGGCGTACCCATGCTATTCTACGACCCCTTAAACGGCTTGTACATGATATCCATGGCGATGATTGCAGCGGGCGCTGCGCTGATCCTCACCCCGCCGGTCATCTGGCTATGTAAAAGAGGCATCCCCAGTATCTTTAGAGGAATCGGCAAGCTGTTTTCCAACAGCTCCCAAAAGGCGAAATCCGCCTTGGGCAAAGAAAGCAAGAAAGGGTGAGGCGATATGAAAAAGAGCACCATTGTTTTGCTGTGTATCGGGTTTGCGTTGCTCATAATAGGCGGTGGAACCTTCTTTCTGACCTGGAGCATGGGCGCAGTGGGATATGAAGGGGAGTTCTTACAATTTGGTTTCGGAAGCCACGATACAGGAGGACTTATGGTATACGACAACAACACCTATGATAATCAGGACACCTACCACTACGGCGGCAAAACCTACGAAAACAAAACCCTCAACCTGGACGGAAAAAACGGCAACCTGACCCAGGTGGAACTCAACTTGGGCGCTGCCGACGTCACTGTCACCCAGGATGGAGGTCCGGGATATGTCAGCGGGGAAAATTTTCCTGAAAACCAACTGAGCTTTTGGGTCGCGGACGGCAAGCTCACCGTCCAAGATTCCTCCCAAGGCCAGCTCTTCAGCTTCGGGAGGCGAAAACGGCAGCGTAAGCTCAAAATCAATCTGCCC
The DNA here is from genome assembly GCA_904396495.1 of uncultured Oscillospiraceae bacterium. GTDB lineage: Bacteria > Bacillota > Clostridia > Oscillospirales > Ruminococcaceae > Fumia. The sequence goes on along the minus strand of CAJFOJ010000072.1, from coordinate 5,425 downwards.
CCCGAAATCAATCTGAATACCATGACAGTCAACCGCGGGACAGCCGACGTGGATATACGGGCGGTATCCGCTGGGGAGCTCACCATCACCGACGGAGCGGGCGACCTCTACTTAGAGGACGTCTCAGTCGGTGCGCTGAACCTATCTGCCGGAGTGGGCGATTGCACCTTGGCCGGCCTCAACAGTACTGGGAGCGTAGAAATCGTCCGCGGTGCCGGGGACGTTGAACTGACCCGAGCCCATCTCGCCGGGGATTTGAACATCTCCAGCGGAGTCGGGGACTTTAATCTGGAGGGATCAGTAACGGGCAATATTTCCCTTGATGCCGGAGCTGGCGACTGCGACTTGGAACTGATTGGAAACCAAAACGACTATTACTTTACGCTGCATAAGGGATTCGGTGACATCAGCATCAACGATGAGGAGCTTTCCAGTAACCAAAAAAACTTTGGCCAAGAGGGCGCGCCTTACACTGTCGACATACAGGGCGGGGTCGGCGATATAGAAGTGAACTTTAGAAGCGGATTTTAAAAGAAATGACTCCAAAACATGCTTCCCCGGCGGAAAAATAACCGCCGGGGATTTTTTCGCGGCTGAAAAACTGGCAGATTAAGGTGCATTTGGGTAGAAAAGAGTATTGGGAATCTTATTTCTTCTATCCGAAACACGGCTATATCCCCTGTGATGAAAGGATGATGCTGAAAAAGCTTTAAGCTTTCCCATTGCTCTCCCTCTGCAAAATCTTCCCGAATTATTTACGGATTTGCGACAAAATCGGTTTGTTTTTTGCCCCGACCGGTGTTATACTAAAAAAAATGTATTTTTTCGGCAGAGGACCCCTTCCCTGCCAGTCACTGGGGCGTTTGTTTTTATGGATCAAAACAAGGGACAAAAAATTTTTTCCATCTTTTTAAAATTACTGCCGTTTCTTATCATCGGCGTTTTCATTATCTGCAACTGGGATTGGCTTTCCACTCTCACTTTTGAGGACGTGGTGAATTATACCCCAGAAAATCTCTTTTTGGCGGCGTTAGCGCTTATCGGCTTATACGCACTCAAATCCCTGACTGTGGTTTTTCCTTTAGTGGCGCTTTACCTAGCTTCGGGAGTGCTGTTTCCCTTTTGGCCGGCATTGCTCGTTAACCTTGTAGGGCTTTGTATTTGTGCCACCATCCCCTACTGCATCGGGCGGTTTTCTGGTAGCGGGCTCATTGACTGGCTGGATCAGAAATTCCCAAAAATCGATAAATTAAACCACCTGCAAACCGATAACACCCTTTTTTCCGCCTATCTGCTGCGGGTTGTGAGTATTTTGCCCGGCGACGTAGTGAGCATGTACTTCGGAGCTTCACGCTCCCGGTATTTTCCCTACCTTGTGGGATCCATCTTGGGACTTTCCCCCATCATGGTCATCCAGACCCTCATGGGGGAAAACTTAGACGACCCTTTGTCACTGAAATTTTTCCTTTTGCTGGCAGCAATGGTTATCGTTTCTCTTTTTTCTTCCCGGATCTTCAACCGCCGTTTAAAAGAACGGCCTCACAAATAATATTTAATTTTGTGCACTCAAAAGCGTTACACTGTAGAAATGATTGGAAATACTGATTTTGTGTTTCCATAAAACACTTGAAATTACAATGATTTTTGATGATTTGGTGCCTAAATGGTGCCAAACCTTACAAATCCACCATATATTGAGACACATTAAGATATATGGAAATATGCGAAAAACCTTTATTTAAAGCTTTTTTATGGGGTTTTATAAACACCTACGGGAAGTTAAAAAGAGTTTTTCAGCTATAAAATCAATAAAAAATCAAACCTTGTCTCCGGCCGGCCTCTGTGATATACTGATATCGGCTAGAACTAAGGCAAGTTTGGAGGTGGGCATTTGGATACGGCGCTATTGTTGTGTTGTTTTCTGCTGCTGCTCACTCTCTATGAACACAGACAACAGCAACGGGTATATCTCATTCGGCAGATCGCCTCAAAACGGAGAAAAGGAGCGAATCCCATGACCGAAATTGTAAAAAACTATATCGGACTCGACTGTCTCATCTACACCATGAATTCCCAACTCACCGGGGTGATCAAAACAGTAGAGGGAAACTGGATAACTGTGGATAACGGGAATAGTGTCGAGGCGGTAAACTTAGACTACGTCATCCGCATTCGGGAGCACCCCAAAAATGGAAAGGGCAAGAAAAAGTCCATCGTGTTGGATTAACATGGTATGCTGTTGATAATTTGTGGGGGTTCAGGCTAAACTTTAAGTATAGCTATGATCCTTTACCTTCTTCCACTGGCATAGCATCCGCAGAACCTTCCCTACTTCTGCTCTCTTTATTTTGTAAAATACCTTTTTCGGTACTTTGGCGCAGACACTACATAGTATTTGTCATTCCAGGTCGTATGTGTTAAACTCTGCTTGCTATCCATTTTGGAGAGGTCCTCTTTTTGTTGTTTTTTGCAGTTACCGGATCACAAGTCTATTGTACAACAAGAGGAATTTTTCTTTCTACATCATCGCCATCAGGCTTTGTTTCAACCACTCACCTATGAACTGTTCCAGAAGGAATAGTTCATAGGTGAGTGGTTTTCTTTTTTACAAAAAACACCCATACGAGATAAACCTGTATGGGTGTTAAGGGTAAGAATTATGAGAAGCAACTATGCGGCTTATGCGTTCATACTCATGGGCACAAAGCTCCTTAATTGCTATTAGGCTTTTTTAGCCATAGATTACAGAAAAGAAAAAATCTGCAACGAACATATTTGACACCACTGCAATGCCGACATTGGTATCTGATTTATATTAAAACAATGATTTACATAAAATTAGTCGTTTACAAACTCAATATTGACATCGCCGTTATTGCTGGACACATTCAGCGTTTTTTTGCCTCCGTCTTTCTGATCCGGCAAATTGCTCTCGCCTTTTTTGATTTCAGACTGAATAGAAAAATCGTCATAACTTCCTGTAACTGTACCGGAAATATTCCCGTTTTTAACGTTCAGGGTCAAGGCGCTGCCCACATCCAATTTTTCAAAGGTAATATTTCCTCCGTTAGAGGAAATGCAGATACTTCCGGTTACAGCCAGTGCTGGAAGTGATATATCTTCGTTTGTTGTGGACAACGTAAGGTTTTCTAACAGCGCGTCCGGTATCTGCAGCGAGATTTTCCTATCTTCCGCAGAGGGTTTTACCCCGATATAATCCGTCCACTCTTTATCGCTCACGCTTGTCATAGTCAACACATTTTCGTCAGAAACGGAAATGTCGTAATACTCTTTGCTGTTTTCCGAATACTCAATATGAACCTGTTCGTCCCCGGACAGCGACACCTCGATTTCCCGGTCCTCTACGTCAAGAATGATTTCGTTGACCTGTGTATCCGGTGTGTAGCTTTTTTCTTTGAATGGCTCGCTGCTGTCCGAACAGCCCGCCAAAACGAAACTGCCCAACACAAAGCACAGTGCAAGTGATATAATTTTTTTCATCGTGATTCCTCCATATTTTATAGGTTTGGGTTACAGTTTTAATTCATAGTAGTGTTTACCGTAATCGGTCTTTCCGGTGAAGTGAAAGCCGAAAGAAAGGGACAGATTTTTCGCATTTTCATTTGCATTATCTATTGTTAAGACTACTTTTTTAACGCCTTGAATTTTCAGTCCTCGCAAGATATGTTCGAAGGCCTTTTCCTCAAGCCCTTTCTGTTGAAACCGATCATCTACCATAAATCGGCAGATTGTTGCGGTATCGGCTTGATTTTCTGCGCGCTGATACATAAAAAAACCGATCAGCACATTGTTGTGATAGATTGCATTGGGATGCATTTCCGGATAATATTTTGCTTCCGCTATGGAAATTGCGTTGCAGCAAGGATGCCCCTCTATTGCCGTACCAATGCCATCCTGGTTTGTTGTCAGTTTACACACGTCCAATATGTTTTGCGCGTCAACTGCTTTGATCCGAATCATGGCGGTCCCTCTTGTCTATAAGGTTTTTCTTTTTAAAACCACAAGCCCCCCGAGAGAAAATGCGGCGCTTAGCAGCAGACAGATCCCAATGTGTAAAAGGGCGTTGCCGTTCAACATGATGATCTCAAAAAATCCGGCCAGAATGCCCCGCAGCGGCGCAACCGGCGTAAAAATACAAATAATGGCAACCAGTACCGCATCGGTAATCCACCCGTACCAATGGACCTGCATGGATAACAGCACATGAAGGAACACCATCACAAGCAGCAAAAAGAACATTTGCTGGAATCCGGCAACGACGATCCCGTTTTCCGTCCATTTGCACACGTCCATGAGATTGATGACGGTTTTGGCGGGATAGAGGGGATCAATCAGCAGATGGATGAGGGTGTTGACAAGGGAAATGCAAAACGCCAGAATCCCGTAGCTGATGAGACAGCCGAAATAATAATCCTTTTTGCTGGCTCCCAAATGCATGAGCTTTGTAAAATCATAAAACACAAAAAAGAATGGGGTTAGGACAGCAAGCAGCCAGGTGTAATTTCCGTTACTCAATACAACGTCGCCGGAAGATGTGGCGCAAAGCACCACAAGCGCCGTAAGGATAAAACTGATCTTATTGCTCGCAAACAATCGCTTTATGATCGCAAAAATAGCTGTCATCTTTTTACACCTCCCTTATGTCCCACCATTTGAATAAAGAAGTCCTGCAAGGAAAGCGGTTGGATTTCTAAAGACGCTGTCTGTTCCGGCGGGGGGTCGAAAATATAGCTGGTTACAAGACCGCCGACGGTATCCTGACCAATTACATTTAGATTTTGGGTTGCAGCCTCCACATCTTTTTGCAGCCCGCTGACACTGAATGCTTTGGTTTCAACCGATTGCAGGGTATCAAAGAAGCGGATGCTTCCTTTATCAATGATAATCAGCTTTTGGATAGTCTTTGCGATTTCTTCGATGATGTGGGTGGATACGATAATGATCCGCGGGTGTTTTTGGAAACTCTCTGTCAGCATATCGTAAAACTCCACGCGCATAATCGCATCGAAGCCCAGGACAGGTTCGTCTAAAAGGACAACGCTTTTATTGCTTGCCAAGCAGATAATCGTGGAAACCATTGTTTTCATGCCGAGGGAAAGGTGGTTAAACTTCTTTTTTCCGTCCAGTTCAAAACGCTCCATCATCTCCGAAGCAAAGTCGTAATCGTAGTTGGGGTTTACTTCCGAAGCAAGCCGCAGCAGCTTCCCCACCGGAAGATTAAAATGCTTTGCAAAGTTTTCGATGTAGCTGACGCCTGTATCCAGCGTGGATGTGGTGATGGCCTTCCCGTCCACCTGGATCGTACCGCTCGTAATGTTCTGGTACCCGGCAATGGATTTGAGAAGCGTTGTTTTACCTGCGCCATTCCTGCCAAGCAGGCAGTAGATACCCGGTTCATCAATCG
>CAJFOJ010000071.1 GCA_904396495.1 uncultured Oscillospiraceae bacterium | reverse complement strand
TACTCATAGCAATCCCCCCTGATGTACTTCTATTTTCCTACATCAGGGGGGATTTGTCTATTGTCCACTTTTTCTGGTTCAGTTCATTAAGCAGGGGTTTTGTTGACAACAACCGACTTGGTTTTATGGAGCGACAGGTTCTTCTAGATGTTGGATATGGGTCTTGTAGAGATGAAGGTAAATCAAAATACTAACCACACAGGAAATAATTTCAGCAATGGGGAACGCGTACCAAACGTAGAGTAGGCCCATTTTGGACAGAAAATAAGCTGCGGGTAATATCAGGATGAGTTGGCGAAGCAGCGAGATAAGCAGACTTTTAAAGCCCATACCAACCGCTTGAAAAATTGTCGAAAAGGTGATACCCAACGCTGCTGGCACAAAGCTTAGGCTGATGATATGCAAAGCTGGAATTCCGTCTGTTATCATCTGGGCGTCGGCTTTAAAGATCCCTAGAAGTTGTTCGGCCAGCCCCCAGAAAAGCAGCGTTCCCACTGCCATGATTACCAAAGCAATGATCGCTCCCAATTTCAAAGTTGAAACTAAGCGTTTTTTGTTCCGGGCACCGTAATTATACCCCATAATTGGCATCATTCCCTGTGTTAAGCCGAAAACCGGCATGAACACAAAGGATTGAAGTTTATAATAGACTCCTAAGATCGCTACACCAGTCTGAGAAACGGCTCCCAGAATGGCGTTAAGCCCCATGACTAGGACCGAACCTATAGACTGCATAATAATGGAGGGAAAACCAACGGCGTAAATATCTTTAATTGTCTTTGCACGGAACCGAAAGCGCTTAAACCGAATTTTTACCGCATGTTTTCTGAACAACAAAATTCCCAAAAGGAATATCATCGAAAGAATTTGTCCAATGACGGTGGCGATGGCAGCACCTGCGACACCCATGGAAGGAATACCCAACCAGCCAAAAATAAATATCGGATCCAGAATGATGTTAGTAATAGCGCCGATGAGTTGTGCGGCCATGGGAAAAATCATATTACCAGTCGCCTGCAAGATTTTTTCCGCTGCTATTTCAATCAAAGTACCAAAAGAGAATACACAGACTATGGACAAGTACTGGTCTCCCATGGCGATAATTGCCGGGTCATCGGAAAAGGCAGCAATAAAAGGTTCTGAAAAAAACAGTCCAAATATTAAAAAGAGCATCCAACTGAGAGCGCCCAAAATTAAACCATGCGTCGCCGCGTGATCAGCCTCTTCCTGCCTGTGTTCTCCAAGGCGCCGGGAAACCAGGGAGTTGATACCCACTCCAGTGCCTACTCCCACCGAAATCATAAGCATTTGAATTGGGAACGCCAACGAAACAGCGGTCAGGGCTGATTGAGAATACCAGGAGACAAACATACTGTCTACGATGTTATAGAGCGCCTGCACCAGCATAGAAAGCATAGCAGGTAACGACATACTGACAATGAGCTTCATCACAGGGGTTGTCCCCATTTTATTTTCAGTCGTTCCTTCCATAATCACACTCCTCAAAAGGTCTGTTTCACAAATAGAAGGGCAGGTATCAAACCAGCCCCCTCTAAAATTGCTATTATATGTTAATATTATAAAAGATTTCCAAAGTATTTGCAAGTATTTGTCTGCAAATGCCCCTAATTTTATTTTATCTGCGGAATATGAAAAGGAAATTGCCAAAATTCCTTAATACGGAGACAGACTAGAAGAAACAAAAAGAATTTGGATATCCGCTTGATGACACGAGGTTTGACTTATCGCCCTTTGCAGAATTATTCCCATCCGGCCTGAAATGCGGGAGCTTCGCTATTGGAGGCCTCTAAGAAGAGTTCTGATGCGAGACTTTTTTGGAGAAAACGGGCAAAGCGGAGAAATCTCCCTACCAAAAGCATTCACCAATCAGTAACGCCATATCTTCAGGCAGTTGGGACCGAAGGGTAATCAGGGTGTCATCCTCAGGGCGTTTAAAAAATAGTTTTCCGCAATGCAAAGCGTGTCGAGTGATATATTGCGTTCGTCCGCCGTAGAGAGTGTCCCCTTCTAATGGATGACCAATATAAGCAAAGTGTACACGAATTTGATGGGTGCGGCCGGTTTCCAGTCGAATAGCTACTATGGCATAGTCGGCTAACTGCCGAATGACCCGGTAATGGGTAACTGCCCTTTGCCCGTCGGGATGGACTTTTCTACTGATAATAGAGCCCGGGACCCGGATTAGTGGTTTGTCAATCACACCTTCGGATTCTTCCATCTGTCCTTGTACAATGGCGACGTATTCTTTTTGGAGTGTTTTAGCAACTTTTGCCGCCGCCAATGTGTTTTTAGCCGAAAGACACAGCCCGGTGGTATCGCGATCCAATCGGTTGATGGGACGGAAGGCAATTTGTTCTTCCAAAAACAGCGCTGCAAAATAGTTTCCCAATGTGTCGTCATAATAAGTGGCAGAAGGGTGGACTGGCATATCTGCTGGCTTATCGAAGACAATGACGTCAGCGTCCTCATAGATGATAGGGACAGAAAGTTCTGGGTTGGGAATCAACTTTATTGGATCCCCTGCTAGCTCAATGTCAATGACATCCCCTGCCTCTACTGGGTCCACCATCCGCCGGTGATCTCCGTTTACTGTAATTCCACCGTGCTTGAGTTGAATAATCAGCCGCTTGGAATATCCTTGCCGCTTCCGCAGGTAGGTCTGCAGTTGAAAACCACTGTCAGCTTGGGAAACGATATACCGATATTGTCTCATTCCTGAATATAGGCTTTGACAATTTCGCCCATGTAAATATCATGGTAATCTTTTTCAGGATAGGAACTCCCAATATAGTCCGCCAAAAAGCCATCGGGACGAATCTGGTCGCGGTAGATCTTTTTGCAGAGAAATACCAGTTTTGCCTGTTCAAAGTAGATGTGCTCCCCATCGAAAACGGGTTTGAGGCCGGTTTCTTTCACTTTGTCCACCTCTCTGCCAGACACCTTGCCACAAAGGGCCAGGGCTTTGCGCATATTCTCGTGGTAGAAACTCAATGTAAAGCTGTCCTTCGTTTCCAAAAACTCATGGGTATACCGCTGAGGGCGGATAAAGGCGGTGACGATGTTTTTATTCCACATCACGCCCATGTTGCCCCAACTGACCGTCATGGTATTGAATTTTTCCGGGGTACCTGCGGTTACCAGGGCCCAGTCTTTTCCGATCAACTGAAAAGGATTTTGTTTGAGTTTAGTGACATCGATTTCTTGAAAAGCCATATTGATCCACTCCTTATCAAATATTGACAGCGTTTTACCATAATTGGGCACTTTTTCCATTGAGCAAATAGGGCCTCCATTCATCGTTTTGCTGTTTTCCTGTGAGATTATTATACCATAAAAACATAAGATTCAGAACCCTTTTTTCCAAAAAGAAAAGCGCACAGGAACCTTCCTGTGCGCAAAGGAGAGAAGGAGGTATATTTATCGGAAAAAGCCATTTCCTTGTTCCGGGGTTTGCTCTGACACTTGTTGCTGCTCTGCATTGCCTGAATTGCCTCTGTCTTCTTCTAATTCTACCTCAACGGTGAAGGTGGATTGTTTGCCGGTGACGCTAACCCGGTATACAGTGAGCTTTACAGTGTCGCCAGGCACTTTGCCGTCCAGGACAGCTGTAATATCTTCTGCATCCCGGACATCTTTGCCGTCAATCTGGGTGATGGTGTCTCCAACACGGACGCCTTTGGCGTACACGTCGGCGGTTTCATCGATAGCGCTGACCAATAGTCCCGGAGTATAGCCGGTCATGGCGCCGGTTACGTCGCTGATACCGTAGTAGGTAATGCCCAGTTTGACACGGCCTCTGACATATCCATAGGTGACTAGGTCATCTACAATTGGTTTGGCAGTATTCATGGGAATGGCAAAACCGATACCTTCGATCTGGGTGGAGGAAAGTTTCGACGAGTTGATTCCCACTACCTGGCCGTATTTATTGATGAGTGCGCCGCCGGAATTACCCGGGTTAATTGCGGCATCCACCTGGATTGCTTCCATTGAAATAGTGTTGCCGTCGTCAGTGCGGACAGTGATATTCCGCTGCAAGCCGGATACGATACCCTGGGTGGTGCTGCCAGCTAAATTTAGCCCGGTGGGGTTTCCGATGGCGACGATCCGTTCGCCTACTACTAGTTCATCGGAGTTTCCAAATTCCGCGGCGGTCAACCCGGTAGCATCGATTTTCACGACGGCGATATCAGTCTTTTCGTCGATGCCAACGACAGTTGCTTCATATTCCTCGTCGTTGTCCAAAACCACGACAATACCGCTTGCACCGCTGACGACATGGGCGTTTGTGAGGATATATCCGTCGCTGCTCATGATGATGCCGCTGCCGGCACCGGTAGCCGTTAGAGAGGTGCCAATGTCATAGGTAACAATGCCTACGACGGAAGGACGGACCTTGGCTGCGATTTCTTCGGTGGAAAGTACCCCTTCCTCATAATCGGTGTCCTCGGGGGCAGGCCGGTTGTTTAATGTGATATCGGGACCGGACATCGTCACTTCTGATTCGTCAGAAGTTGAGTTCTGAGAAGATGTAAGATTATTTTGATATAAGACAAAGCCTGCAAATGCCGCAGCCGTCAGCACAAATACTACGCTGATCACGATGGCAAAGACTTTAAGCCCAGTGTTGTTTTTGGGTTTGTAACCGTTGTTTTGATTGGAAATTTGATCATAGTCCTCAAATTTCCACTGGTATTCTGCGTCATTATTTAACGGTGGTGTCTGTGCATATGTCTGATTATACGTCTGATTGGGCGAAGAATCTTGGCTAGATGTTTGTTGAGACCCTGTGGCTGTGTTACTGTCGGTAGAACCAGAGGGGGTATTCCAATTATTTAACGGTTCAGATTCGTTAGACTGACTGTCGTTATTTGCGTTGTATTGATTATCAAAATTTCTGTTGTTTTCATTCATAGGTATTCCTCCTTGTATGTCTCTATCTTATCCTAGAAATATGAAGTTTTAATATGCATTCTTTAAAAGGTTTCCCCATGAAAATAAAAAGATTTTTTAATCCTGTCCAGTAGGAGGTGTCGGCGGGAGGGATTCTTTTTCCCGCTTTTCCTTCAGTTCATTATAATCTTTTTCTTTTCCTTTGACCAAGGCGGAATTTTTCACCTTTGCGGTTGGGATGGAGAACACAAATTCGGTGTATTCGCCCTGCACGCTGCGGACGATAATATCGCCGCCGTGTAGGTTGACGACACTGCGGACAATATAAAGCCCTAAGCCAACACCATTTTTATCCATTCCCCTCGATTTGTCTGTTTTATAAAACCGGTCGAATACTCGAGGAATTTCCTCTTTGGAGAGGCCATCGCCGCTGTTTTTGATACCGATATAAGTGATATTGCCCTCCACGGTAAAGCTGAATTCCAAAAAGCCGCCGTCGTTGACAAATTTGACTGCATTTTCTGTCAGGTTGTAAACCACCTGATGGATGAGGTCGGGATCTGCTTCTACCATGACTTTGTCCTGATCCAGCCCGCGGATGTCTAGGTGCTTATCGTTTATCTGCTGCTCAAAACTGAATACCGTTTGGCAGATGGTTTCCACCACATTGAATTGGGTCGTTTGGATTTTCAGTTCTCCTGCTTCGATGCGGGACAGGTTGAGCATACTTCTCACTAGCCTAGAGAGCCGCTTCACCTCGTCGGACACAATACGCAAGTATTCGTTTTGCTTTTCTCTGGGTATGGTGCCGTCTAAGATCCCGTCCACAAAGCCGGCGATGGAAGTCATAGGGGTTTTTAGCTCATGGGAGACATTGGCGATAAAGCTGCGTCGCATAGACTCCAAAGCGGACAGGGATTTTGCCATGTTGTTAAAGGAAGAGGCAAGCTGCCCGATTTCGTCGTCGGTGTCGATATTAATGCGGGCGGTGAAGTCGCCTTTTCCAAAGTTTTTGGCCGCTTGGGACATTTCTGTTAACGGGCGGACCATTTTCGCCGTGGCAAAATAGGTGACGATAAAGGAAAGAAGCAAAACCGCAATGGCGGATGGAATAAAGATTTTAATCATTTCTAATAAAAAAGTGTTTAACGCTTGTGCCGAGGTGGAAATGAATAAATACCCAAATGCTTTATCCTCTAGCATGACCGGCACTCCCAAGGTGTACTGTGAGGACTTGTAAATAGAGCCTCCCAAAGTACCCTTCTCAAAGTACTCCCCGTTTTTACTGGCCTTTGCCCGGATTTCCTGAGGGACTTGATAGGTTTTGTGGTTACAGTTATCCCCCTCGGTGCAGATGAGGGTATTGCCGTTGACGTCGGTCATAAAGATGACAGAATCAGTTGCTTCTGCAAAGAGCAAAAAACTATTTTGGAGGGTGAGGGAATCTAGTTGGACATTGAGGCTATCACTGGATACGTCGTACTGGCTGGTGCTCAAAACAACTCGACGGGCAATATTGACGTTTTTCCGCAAAAGCGTGGCCTTTTCTGAGGAAAAGTAGTTGCTGGCGAAAATAATAAACAGAGAACCAAGCACCACGATAGATGCAATCACCACTGTTGCACAAACGCCAAAATATTTGCTGAAAATGCTTTTTTGCATAAAGACCTGCCCTTCTTTTTAAAAGAATGAAGGACAGACGCTTTGGAAGCCTGGAAAGCTCGCATGGGAATGCGAGCTTTCAGACAAAAGCCCCTTCTGTACGGGCCGTTCCAATCGTCCGCCCTTTTGCGGTCGTTTACAGGAGGTCGGTCACTTCAAATTTATAGCCGACGCCCCAGACGGTTTTGAGGGACCATTTATCAGAAACCCCTTCCAATTTTTCACGGAGGCGTTTGACGTGTACATCAATGGTTCTAGAGTCGCCATAGTACTCAAATCCCCACACTTCGTCCAGTAATTGGTCACGAGTGTAAACTCGGTTGGGGTTGGAGGCCAAGTGGAATAAAAGCTCTAGCTCTTTGGGAGGGGTGTCGATAACCTTGCCGTCCACTTTGAGCTCGTATCGGGTCATGTTGACCACCAGTTTGTCGTAGCTTACTTCCTTTACGTCGTTGGTTTGTGTGTTCTGGCCGATTCTGCGGAGGACGGCTTTTACCCTCGCAATAATTTCTTTGGTGTCGAATGGCTTGACCACGTAGTCGTCTGCCCCCAGTTCAAGTCCCAAAACCTTGTCAAAGGTTTCGCCCTTGGCTGTCAGCATAATGATCGGCACTTGGCTTTTTTTGCGGATTTCACGGCAAACCTGCCATCCATCCAACCCGGGTAACATGATGTCCAGCAAAATCAACTCGGGGTGTAGAGTGTCAAACTTTAAAAGCGCTTCTTCGCCGTCGTGGGCCAGAATGACACTGCATCCTTCTTTTTCCAGGTACAGCCGTAAAAGTTCACAGATATTTTTGTCGTCATCTACTACTAAAATTTTACCCAAAGCCATATAACTTACTCCTTTCTACAGTGCGGCTCTCCGCTTGTCCTTCTAAACTGAGGAAAACCTGCAGCCAGTTGGCCCACCGATTTTGCCTCAATTTCTATTCTTGAATTAGTAACATCAGTATATCATATTCACAAATACAAAGGTGGACGGAATATGAACATTCATCCCAAAAAAATTGAAAAAAGCTGATTTCTTTTATGAAAGGGGAAAAGTTTTGAATAAAAAACGCAAAACCGCCGACAAATTCTGTCGGCGGCACAAATCATTCTTGATAGTGAAAAGGGTTAAAGTTGCATTCTAAATCCAGGTTGGGGATCGAGAGGGTGAGGACAGAGTAGTCACTCCGGTCTAATTTGAGGGTAAAATCTCCAGATTCGGTCGTCCCTTTTATGATGAGGGCATCTCCCTCCAGTGCCATGGACACGCCGTGGGGCTGTGCTGCCATGTTGATGGAGGCGACGACCGCTTTGGTCATGGAGGAGGTGAGAACCGAGTCGTTATCCAGCTCTAAACTTAGGCCCATATAACTGATGGTGACGTTTTCCTGATCAAAAGAAAATGTCATGCCGGAAAGCCCTTTGGGGTTTGTGAGCCGTACAGTACAAACTCCTTCCTCAGTTCGGTTGATGTCTGCTTCCGCCTCAATATCTCCCATTTTGATGGTAGCTTTTGCGTCAAAACTGTGATTTAAACTGTCTGAGACCTTTTCCTGCTCACTTTCCGACGGTTGTCCGCCGTTTTCCGTACCGCAACCTGAAAGCGTCAAACTGAGCGCCAAACACACACCGAAGATTTTCAGTGACCTTTTCATGTGTTTTCCCCCTAATCCATATCTTGAAACGTATAATGTTCATTACAGTTCTTCAACTTACTGTATGCGGGGAAATGCTTTTTTATGTTACAGGAGCTGTCTGAGCACAAAAGGGATGGAGTCAATGACATCGGAGGGGAGCATGGAATAAGGGGTAAAGGTCTGCGCTGCCATATCCCCTGCCTCTGCGTGGAGATAAACTCCCGCTGCCGCAGCGGCTAGCGGAGAAGCACCTTGGGCAAGGAAAGAAGCGATGACGCCGGCCAAAACGTCGCCGCTTCCACCTTTTGCCAACCCTGAATTTCCATTGCTGTTTACAAAGAGCTCCCGTTTTGGGGTGGCGATGACGGTGTTGCTGTCCTTTAACACCACAGTAACGCCGTATTTTTCTGCAAACTGAGCTGCTACGTCGAACCGGCGGTTTTTGATGACCTCCACCGACAAACCGGTCAATCGAGACATCTCCTTGATATGGGGAGTGACAATAATAGGAGCCAGAGATTTCCGAAGCATAACGGGGTTCTCCGCCACACAATTCAAGCCGTCAGCATCGATAACCAGCGGCTTTCCAAAGGAGGAGACTACCTCTTCGACCAGCAGACGGGTGTCGTCGCAGACCGACAGTCCGCATCCGATAAGCCCGGCGGTGGCCCAGCCCATTTCAGTGCGCAGCTGCTCCACCCCATCGATGGAAATAGAGCCGGATTCACTCACAGGGAGCGGGGAATAAATGCATTCCAGAATGTGAGCAGCTACAGCGGGCACTGCGGGTTGCGGAGCGGCAACTTTGACGAGCCCGACTCCACAGCGCATCGCCGACAGGGTGGAAAGGATAACCGCCCCAGCCATATGGGTGCAGCCTCCGATGTTTAAAAGCTTTCCGTAGTCGCCTTTATTGCTGTCCTCCCGGCGTTTGGGAATGCAGCCAGAGGCAGTTTCCGAGTTGAGTAGCGTAATGCCGTCGGTTATAGTCGCAATGCCGTCAGCGGGGATTCCAATGTCAATAATTTCAATTTTTCCACAAAAGGGAATCGACGCTTTCAAAACATGGGCGGGCTTTAACGTTGCAAAGGTATAAGTATAGTCTGCCTTAAGGGTATCCAAGTCCCAGCTTCCGGTATCACAGTCGATTCCAGAGGGGATATCCAACGCCACCTTTATGGCATGGCAATTGTTGGCACTTTCCGCCAGTTCCTTGCAGGCGGCGGGCAATTCCCCGCTAAAACCGGTGCCAAAAATAGCGTCAATTAAAACGTCGCTTTTCCGGATGGCTTCCAACCGGCGGGTTAAAGGTGCGTCCGGCTCCAGGAAATGGACACGCCGCTTTTCCAGCTCGTAGAGATTCGCTCGAGCCAGGGCGGAAAGCTCCCTCCCCATAACGAGGATCACTGTAATTTCCGCGCCGGCCTCTGCCAAGTAACGGGCGGCCACCAAGCCGTCTCCCCCGTTGTTGCCCTTGCCGCAGAGGACGGTCACTTGTTTGCCGGAAATATCAATCAGTCCGAGAATCCGGTCGGCGACGCCTTTCCCCGCCTGTTCCATCAGCTCCATATAGGAGCTTCCCCTTTCGACGGCAATACTTTCGGCAATTTTCATCGCTGAAGAGGTGAGTATTTTCAAATTAGTCATCCCCCTTTGAGGTCGAAAAAATAAATTATTTGGTAATTTAGAAGTGACGTTCCGTTTGCTAATGCAACTAAAATAGTACAAACGCCGTGCTCATGACGGCCATGTTTTCATCTGGCATAGAGCTGTCTACTATACATATCGCATCTATGAATGTCTCTCTTCCGGTTCCAGAAAAAACAAAAAATTGGAAAAACCCCCGTTTCGTCACGAGGGTTTTACTTTTCTCATTGCGGCTTTACAGACTCTCTCACCGGATAATTGGCGTTGCCGCCCGCCTGCCGTGGAATGTACTTTTTGAGTGCATCCAGTACTCGTTCATCCGGCGTAAACACCAATAGCGTTTTTCCCAATTTCACATGGGTGAACACCGCATAATAAGAGGTGTTTTCGTCTGCGCTTTCAGAGGCGTAAACCCTACTTGTGTAATCTTTTCCCACGTGATCCTGTTGCCGGTACAGCCCAAAGGATTCAAAGGTGCGGGCATTGGCAGTCAAAAGGCGTTTGCGGCGCCGTTTCGCCATGATTTTGTCCACATCAATTTCCCCATTGGTGACGATATATTCATATTCAATACTCAAGTTGCTGATGAGATAATAGGCGCCAAAGAGGGCAGCTACTCCCAGAAATGCACCTACAAAAGAAAATGGCCCCAGCAATGCGCCGCTAAAAAATACTCCAAATATAAACACGACCAAAGCCAAAAAGGCGTACAGGATCATCAAAGCGATGTCTTTGCCGGTGGGCCGCCGTTTTACCATATGCTCTACGAAAATGTCCATCTATGAATTCCTCCATTGTCATCTTTTGATACAAAATAAGCATATCATACCTGCCCAGAAATAGCAAGCAAAGTCCTGGAGTTTTCATGTAAAGTTAACAGCTGGAAAAATTTTGCTTATCATTGAATAACTCCTATTTTTTTGTCCACACTTTAGGCGAAAAAATTTTTAGGCAACTCCGGTCCTCCCGGAAGTTCACAATTTGAAATGGCCGGTATTTCCGGCCGGAAAGGCATGGTTTTATTATGAACATCACAGACATTAAGGTGAGAAGACTTTTACAGGAAGGACGGCTGCGGGCCGTGGTTTCCGTAACGGTGGATGATGAACTTGCCATTCATGACATAAAAGTCATCGAAGGGCCGGAACGGCTGTTTGTGGCAATGCCCAGCCGTAAGGAAGTAAACGGTATTTTCCGCGACATTGCCCATCCCATCTCCCCTGCTGCCCGCCATCAGTTTGAGGACGCCATTTTAAACGCGTATCAGCACGAGGTGGAGGCTCAGTCGCTGCATGGTGCGGTATCTCATGGTACGATGTGACCGAATTGATAGAGAAAGAAAAAACTCCCTTTTCAAAAGGGAGTTTTTTGTCTGTCGTGTATTAGCCGATATATGCCTGAACCGATGCGGGAAGTTCTTCTTTGTCAGCGGAGATGGTGAATACGATATTAACCTCTCTATCCGCCACTGCGGCATTTAACTTATCCAAAAATTTGCCTAGTTTGTCATAGTCTCTGCCGCCGATTCTCAAGGTGGAATCGATGAACAAATCGGTGATGTCAAAGTTGCCGGAGAGAATACCGGCGATGTATCCGTAAAACTCTTCATAGCCTTCAATATTATCCTTACTGGTTTCCATCAATCGAGCAGAAGAGGGAATGTCATAGGTGAGCTTCGGAACCTTCTCCACGCAGACCACGTTGCCGTTGGAAGCTTTTACCGCCTCCTCGACCATGTTGATGAGGATTTTGGTTTTTCCAGTGCCTTTTTTGCCTACGATCAGTTTAATCATAATGAGAACCTCCACTTTCTGAAGGCGGGGAGCCCGCCTTTTATTTATCTCAGACCCAATGTCTAAAATACGTCCTTTATTTTTTCATTCTGGCATCCAGTTCAGCCTTTTCCGCCTCATAACCTGGTTTTCCTAGAAGCGCAAACATATTCTTTTTATAACTTTCAACGCCGGGTTGATTAAAGGGATTGACTCCCAGCAAATAACCGGAGATGGCGCAAGCCTTTTCAAAAAAGTACACCATGTATCCAAATTCGTGCTCGTTAATTTCCGGCAGTTCTAAAACTACGCTGGGCACACCGCCCTCAGTGTGGGCGAGGATAGTTGCTTCCATGACCTTCTCGTTCACTTTGGACATTTCCTGGTTCGACAAGAAGTTGAGCCCGTCAAAGTTATTGGGATCGGCTTCGATAAAAAAGTCCTGTTTCGGTTTCTTGATGTCCAAAAAGGTCTCGAACATAATCCGTGAGCCATCTTGGATAAACTGCCCCAGCGAGTGCAGGTCGGTGGAAAAGGTAGCGGAAGAGGGATAAATTCCCTTGTTGTCTTTTCCTTCGCTTTCGGCGAAAAGCTGTTTATACCATTCTGCCATCATGCCAAAGCAGGGATCAAAGCTAACTAAAATTTCTACGCCTTTGCCTTTTTGGTAAAGAGCAAAGCGAGTCGCCGCGTATTTATAGCAGTCGTTTTTTTCAATATTACTGTCAGATAAAGCGACCTGCGCCTCTTTGGCGCCGTCCATAATGGCTTTGATATTGCAGCCGGCTACGGCGATGGGAAGCAGTCCCACAGCAGTCAAAACGGAATATCGCCCGCCCACATCGTCGGCGATGACAAAGCACTCATAGCCGTTTTGGTCAGCTAGTTCCTTTAAGGTGCCTCGGGCTTTGTCGGTGGTGCAATAGATGCGCTCTTTAGCACCTTCTATCCCGTATTTTTTTTCAAGCAGTTTTTTGAATACCCGAAATGCCAAAGCGGGCTCTGTAGTGGTACCGGACTTGGAGATAACGTTGACGGCGATATCCCTGCCCTCACAAATAGAAAGAACTTCCTGCAAATAGGAAGGACTTACGTTGTTGCCGACAAAGTAAATGTCGGCTGTGTCCTTTCTCAAGTTGTTGTAAAAGGGCGAGCGAAGCAGTTCAATTGCCGCCCTCGCGCCTAGATAAGAGCCGCCGATGCCGATAACGATGAGCACATCAGCCTGGGTGTTGATTTTTTCGGCCGCTTTTTCAATGCGGGAAAATTCTTCCTTGTCGTAATTTGTGGGTAGATCGAGCCATCCCAAAAAGTCATTTCCGAGCCCTGTTTTGTTGTGCAGGGTCTCATGTGCTGTTTTGACAGCCGGGGCAAGGGCTTTTAGCTCTTCTTTTGACATAAATCCATCGAGGTAATTACCGTTAAATGTAACAGCCACTGTAGTGCCTCCATTTTCTCTATTTGTTAGTTATATTGTACTACAGAAGCCAGCATTTTTTCAAGAGATTTTTGTTAATTTTTATTGGGACAGATAATAGATTTCGGGAAGGTTATACAAAAACCGCAGCAGAGGAAGCGTATCAGCACAGTTCTGCTCAGAATGCCAGCAAGTTCTTAAGCAGAATGTAAAACGCGTTTTTGAAGGTCATTTTTTGCACTTCTTTGGCGGCGGTTATCGGGATTTCACAAATAACTTCCCCATCTAAGGTGAAGCGTGCTTCTCCCACGGCCTGCCCTTGTAGAACCGGTGCTTCCACATCTGGCTGAATAGTGATGGCTTTTTCTATGTCCCCACTTCTCCCTTTGGGGATGAGGATAGATTCCGGTATTTCATAATGAAGTTTTACCTCTTTATCGACGCCCTTAATGATGGGGACTGGGGCTAAGTCCTCCGGTAGGATTTCCGGAGTAAAGTGCTCAAAGGCAGAGAAGCCATAGTCCAACATGGTGCGGCAAGAAGAAAAACGCTCGTCGGAAGTAGTGGAGCCCATGGAGACAGCGATAAGGCTTAGCCCATTGCGTTCGGCAGTGGCGGAAAGGCAACTGCCTGCACCGTCGGTGGTGCCGGTTTTCAAACCAGTGCATCCCTCATAAAAACGCACCAGCTTGTTGGTGTTGGTAAGCCCCGTTTCACCATTTCTCAAACTGTCCATCCAAATGGTGGAGAACTTGGTGATGTCTTTGTGTTTTAGGAGTTCCCGGGACATCAGCGCAATATCCCGGGCAGTGGAGACGTGGCCCTCGGCATCGAGACCGGTGGGGTTTACAAAATGGGTGTTTTCCATGCCCAGATCCTTGGCTTTTTGATTCATCATTTCGACGAAGGCCATTTCGCTTCCACCCACGTGTTCCGCCAATGCCATGGCGGCATCGTTTGCAGAATTAATAGCGGTGGCCTTGATGAGGTCCTCTGCCGACATCTGTTCCCCCACTTCCAGCCAAATCTGAGTGCCACCCATGGAGTTTGCGTTTTCCGAACAGGTAATCATATCGGAGTAGGAGAGCCTTCCCTCGTCGATGGCCTCAAACACCAATAGTAAGGTCATGATTTTGGTAATAGAGGCGGGGGGCATGGGTTCATCCGGATTTTTTTCAAATAGGACGCGACCTGAACCGGCATCCATTAAAATGGCTGACTTAGCGGGAATATCCGCCACGTCTGCGGCGGTTGGCATTGCCTCATCGGACAGGACGTCCTCTGGATTTCCGTCTGCGAAAACAGGGGTATTAATAAGCATGGCACAGAGCGATAGGGTGAGCAAGGTGCTGACTATTTTTTTGAACATTCGCTTTCATCCCTTTCCGGCCCGTATGACATATCACGGGACCACATGAAAATTAAAATGGCTTGATCGGCGTTTCAAGCGTCGGCGCTCACCGGGTTAACACCGAAAGTAGCCATTATTTTGGTATATGCTTATGCGGACAAAATAGAAAAAAGACACCAAAGCGTCGGTCTTCATAAGAAAAAAACAGAAAACAAGTCCTCAAAACCATTTGGGTTTTGAGGACTTGTTTTTAAAATAGCATCACCTCAATTGTGATACTTTTTCCATTCACTCCGCACGATAGAGTACTGTAAACAATCGCATATTTCACCCGCCAGCATAGAGCCTCCCTTAATGCGGCCTTCAAATGTCATACCGCTTTTCAGCATCACTTTGCCGCTAGCTGGATTTAATGGATTATGGTAAGAAAAGACACGGTTAAATCCTATGTCAAAAAAATAATCAATCACTGCTTTGGTGGCTTCAGTGGTTATGTTTTGATTCCAGTATGCCTTTTTAATGCAGTACCCGATACATATACTTTTAATTTCTTCATTGATTTCATTGCCGCAAATGTAGCCAATTAATTCACCGTGATACACGATTCCCCACATATAAAAGTCATCGTGAATATAGCTATCAACCTCTTGCTGTAATTCACTTTTTGCTTCAGCAATGTTATGATGCGGTTCTTTCATTATAAACTTGGAATTTTCAGAAGAGCCAGTCCATTCATATTTATCGTTTAAATCATCCATGGTGAGGCGCCTTAGAATAAGCCGATCTGTTTTTATTGTTTGCGTTCCTATATGATGCATTGTATCACCTTCAGATTATGAAGACACTTATCAGTATCATTTGCCTCATGCCATTCTCCAAACAGAAAAAAGCGGACAGCCTAAAAACCGCCCGCTTAAATTTTCATGCCGCTCCATTTCAGAACGACATTTTTTTCGTTTCAATGCAAATCAGCGGAACCAGTGTGTCCCTTTCGCTCATTTTACTGGACGATAAAATCTTTAATTTCTGCAAAAAACTCGTCCGCGTCCTCGGTGTGGGCCTCTAACTTAATGGGCTTGGACAAATCCAAGCTAAAGATACCCATAATGGATTTTGCGTCGACAGCGTATCTTCCAGAAATCAAATCTACGTCAAAATCGCATTTGCAAACAGTGTTTACAAACGTCTTTACGTCGTTAATGGTATTGAGCATGATATTGCAAGTTTTCATCGGTATCGACCTCCATAAACTTTAATTTGGCAATCATTTTCACCCCGTTGCTCTGAGGGGCAAAACTTCCAGTGTTTCTGGAAGGGATGTACAGAAAAACGGCTTGTCTTGGCTGCACACTATCCATAATTACTATATTTACAATATAACAGCAGATGAACTTTTAGTCAACTGCTAATTGTAAAAAATTCTCAAATCCATTATAATAACAATAGTAAAGTGCGATAATTGGGTATTTTATACAAGACTGTGATAAAAGCTGTAAGATTAGGGCTTTTCAGGGACTTGGAAGGAGAAGGGAATGCGGATTGCTTTTGTTACCCTGGGCTGCAAGGTCAACCAGTACGAAACCGAAAATTTAATGGAGTTGTTTTTGAGCGACGGTTTCGATGTGGTGGATCCCCGGGAAGAAGCGGACGTCTATGTGGTAAACTCCTGCACCGTCACTTCCTCTGGTGATAAAAAGTCGAGACAAATTCTCCGCCGTCTAAAAAAGCAAAACCCGGTGGCAAAGGTGGCGCTGACTGGCTGCTTCCCCCAAGCTTTTCCGGACGCGGCGGTGAAAATCCCGGAAGCGGATATTATCACCGGCTCCTACAACCGGCAAGGGCTTTTACAGGCAGTCAAAAAAGCCCTTGCCACCGGCGAGCGGGTCATCGACATTACCCCTCACCAGAGCAAAGAGCGCTTTGAGGGGATGCGCGTAAAGGGGTTGCGGGGACGGACACGGGCTTACATCAAAATTGAGGATGGCTGTGAACGGTATTGCTCCTATTGTATTATTCCCACCGCTCGTGGCCCTATACGGTCGAAACCCTTGGAGGATATTCGAGCTGAATTGATCGGCCTTGTCCAAAATGGCTATCAGGAAGTGGTTCTGGTGGGCATCAACCTTTCCTCTTATGGAAAGGATTTGGGCCTCAGGCTTCTCGACGCCGTAAAGCTCGCGTGTTCGATAGAGGGGCTGAAGCGTGTAAGACTGGGAAGCCTTGAACCGGAGCTCCTCTCCGATGAGGATTTAACTGAGATGGCAAAGCTCCCGCATTTTTGTCCGCAGTTTCATCTGTCGCTACAAAGCGGTTGCGATAAAACTCTCAAAGCCATGAACCGGCATTACGACTGCGCGGAATACCGTCGCATTGTGGATAAAATCCGGGAGGTCTTTGAAAATCCTTCCATTACAACCGATGTCATGGTGGGCTTTCCCGGGGAAACCGAGGAGGATTTTGAGCAGTCTGTGGCTTTTGCAGGGGAAATCGGCCTAGCCAAAGCCCATGTTTTCGCCTATTCCCGCCGGGAAGGAACTGTCGCTGCCAGACGCTCAGATCAAGTCCCCAATTTTCTCAAAGAAGAACGAAGCCGTCGAATGATTGAAGTGACCAACCGGACGAGAGAAACATTCCTTCGTTCTCAGATTGGAAGAGTGGAGGAGGTTTTGCTGGAGACCACTAGAGATCACCTGGGGTATGAGGGCTTTACCAAAAATTACACCCCCGTCTCGGTAGATTGCGACAGCGCCCTCTGCGGCACTGTAATCAACGTGAAGATTACCGCCGTGCTGGGAGACCGGTGCGTCGGTGTGCTGATATAAGCTAAAATCTGGAGTCATCGCGGGATGTACAGAAAAATGGAGGTCAAACCATGTCCGTATTCAGAATTTACGTGGAGAAAAAACCCGCTTTTGCCGTAGAGGCGAAAGCCACCCTACAGGATATTAGAGATTCCCTGGGTATTGCGCTTGATGGGCTTCGCCTGTTCAACCGATATGATGTGGAAGGCATCGATGAAAAAACCTTTTTAACCGCCCAGAAGACCATTTTTTCAGAACCGGCTGTGGATTTGACTTGTGAAGAACTTCCCACCCTCAGCAAAAATGAACGGATTTTAGCGGTGGAGTACCTGCCGGGACAGTTTGACCAACGGGCCGATTCCTGCGAGCAGTGCATCCAGATTATGACCCAGGGAGAACGCCCCAAGGTGAAAAACGCCCGTATCTACCTGCTGGATGGCTCCATTACCGACCAAGACATGGCCGTTATTAAAAACCACCTCATCAACCCAGTGGAAGCGCGGGAAGCGAGTCTTGAAAAGGTCTCCACCCTGAAGACAGAATACGATATCCCCACGACAGTGGAGACCTTAAACGGTTTTATTGGTTTGGACGAGGACGCGTTGGCCCGATTTGTTGAAAGTTACGGCCTCGCTATGGATTTGGATGATATTAAATTCTGCCAAGCTTACTTTAAGGATACCGAAAAGCGGGATCCCACTATCACGGAAATCCGCATGATTGATACCTATTGGTCCGACCACTGTCGCCACACCACCTTTTCCACCATCATTGACAATGTGGAAATCGACGACGATGCAGTCAGCGACACCTTTAGCAAATACATGGACACCAGGGGCGAGCTGTATGTTGGTCGCAATAAGCCGGTCACTCTGATGGATTTGGCTACCATTGCGGCCAAAAAGCTCAAAAAAGACGGGCTTTTGAAGGATTTGGATGAGAGCGAGGAAATTAACGCCTGCTCAGTTAAAATCGATGTGGACATTGACGGTGTCAAGGAAAAATGGCTTTTGATGTTCAAAAACGAAACCCATAACCACCCTACGGAGATTGAGCCTTTTGGCGGTGCGGCCACCTGCCTGGGCGGCGCCATCCGTGATCCCCTGTCGGGCCGTTCTTACGTTTATCAGGCCATGCGGGTCACCGGTGCCGCCGACCCTACCGTTCCGAGAAGCGAGACCCTGAAGGGCAAGCTTCCTCAGAAGAAAATCGTCACCACTGCTGCTCATGGCTACAGTTCTTACGGCAACCAGATCGGCCTCGCCACCGGTGAAGTGACGGAAATTTACCATCCAAATTATGTGGCGAAGCGGATGGAGATCGGCGCTGTCATCGGCGCGGCTCCCGCCGGTAACGTCATCAGGGAGGTTCCTGCTCCCGGCGATATCGTCATTTTGCTGGGCGGCCGCACCGGCAGGGACGGCTGCGGAGGAGCGACCGGATCTTCCAAGTCCCACACCCTACAATCTTTAGAGAGCTGCGGTGCAGAAGTGCAGAAGGGAAATCCCCCCATTGAACGGAAAATTTCCCGCATGTTTCGAAAGCCAAAAGTCACTAGGATGATCCGTCGTTGCAACGACTTTGGCGCGGGAGGCGTCAGTGTCGCCATCGGTGAGTTGGCCGACGGACTTCAAATTAATTTGGATGCTGTCCCCAAAAAGTATGACGGTTTGGACGGCACCGAACTCGCCATTTCCGAGTCTCAAGAGCGCATGGCAGTCGTTGTTGCTCCCGAAAATGTGGAAAAGTTTATTGAGCTGGCTCACACTGAGAATTTAGAGGCTACTGTGGTAGCTACTGTGACTGAAGAACCTCGCCTCCGGATGAGCTGGAACGGCAACCAAATTGTCGATCTTTCCCGTGAGTTTTTAAATTCTAACGGCGCAGAAAAGCATGCCAACATTAAAATCCATGTCGGAGCGATAAAACCCGTCAACAGCCGTCAAAATACCAAAGAAGGCTGGATTTCTCACCTGTCCGACCTGAATATTTGCTCCCAGAAGGGATTAGTCGAGATGTTTGACAGCTCTATCGGTGCGGGAACCGTCACCATGCCCTTTGGAGGAAAACACCAGCTGACTAAAACCCAGGCTATGACAGCGAAAATTCCAGTTCTCAGCGGCGAGACCACCACATGTTCTGTCATGGGATGGGGCTATAATCCTTATATCACTGAGCAAAATCCCTACGTTGGCGCCATGGATGCGGTGGTAGAGTCAGTCGCTAAGGTAGTCGCCGCCGGCGGCAGTCACAAACAGTGCTGGCTTACCTTTCAGGAGTATTTTGAGCGGACTCAGAACGATCCCGAGCGGTGGGGTAAGCCACTTGCGGCCCTTTTGGGGGGCTTTGAAGCCCAGATGCAGTTGGGTATCGGTGCCATCGGCGGAAAGGATTCTATGTCCGGCACCTTTGAGGACATCGACGTTCCCCCCACTCTGGTCTCCTTTGCCGTCTCTCTTGCCGATTCGAGAAAAGTCGTATCCCCTGAATTTAAATCTGTCAGCAGCCCTGTTGTCTTGCTGCTTCCTCACCATAACGAGGACGGCTCCCCTGACTTTGAAAGCGTCAAGGATGTTTTTTCGAAGGTGGAGAAACTTATCGATAGTAAGGAAGCAGTTGCCGTTTGGACACTGGGATTTGGCGGTGTCGCCGAGGGTATTGCCAAGATGGCATTTGGCAACGGGATCGGCTTCCAATTTACTCGTGATCTGGATGAAACCTTACTCTTTAACCCGGTTTACGGTGGATTTTTAGTGGAACTGGATGGTAATTCCAAGGCGGTTCATGATTTGGATGTCATCGGCGTTACCAGCCTGGATGAGGACATCCGCTTGGTGGATGGCACCCGTATTCCCCTTGCTCATTTGCAGCACGCGTATGAAAACAGACTGGAAAGAGTTTTTCACTGTAACATCCCGACCAGCGAGGAAAAGGTGGAGGTCTTTTCCTACCAGAATAAAACCCGTCTCGCCCCGGCGATTAAAGCTGCTTCTCCAAGGGTGTTAATTCCTGTATTCCCCGGTACTAATTGCGAATACGATACCCAGCGGGCTTTTGAAAAGGCGGGAGCCGTGGCCGATGTTTTTGTGGTCAAAAACCTGTCGAGCGCCGATATTGAGGAGTCAGTTCATGAATTCGCAAAGCGGATTGAGAAATCCCAAATTATCATGATTCCAGGCGGGTTTTCCGGTGGAGACGAGCCAGACGGCTCCGGCAAGTTTATTACTGCTTTCTTCCGCAATCCCCGAATCAAGGATGGCGTGCACAATTTGCTCAAAAACCGGGATGGACTGATGCTAGGTATTTGCAACGGCTTCCAGGCACTGGTCAAGCTGGGGCTGGTTCCCTACGGGGAAATCGTCGAGATGAAGGACGACTCTCCCACCCTGACTTTTAACTCCATTGGTCGACATCAGTCGATGATGGTTACGACAAGGATTGCCTCCAACAAATCACCTTGGCTTTACAACACCTGTGTGGGCGATTATCACACCGTCCCCATTTCCCATGGAGAAGGCCGGTTTATCGCCTCCCGGGAAGAAATCGATAGGCTTGCGAAAAACGGCCAGATCGCGACCCAATATGTAAACCTGGACGGTGAACCCACTTATGACATCCGTTTCAATCCCAATGAATCGGTTATGGCCATAGAGGGTATCACATCACCGGATGGACGCGTGTTTGGTAAAATGGCCCACAGTGAACGTATTGGCAATGATATCGCCAAGAACATCGACGGAAACAAAGATCAGATGATCTTTAAAAGTGGTGTGGAGTATTTTAGATAATATCCAAATATGATGAAACCGGCCTCTTGATAGAGGCCGGTTTTTCTTCTGTTTATAGATAACAGAGAACACAAAAAATTGCAAACGCTTGTTGAGAAATCTTTTGTGCACCTATAGTATGAGACATTTTTGTGATAATTATCAATGGAAAAAATTAGTAAGATACACGTTTATTTTATATAATTCTATTTTTTATTTATATAACTGCAAATATTCCGAATATTCGATAAAATATCTAAAAATTTTTGTATAGGTATCCATTGCGAAACTTTTTATTTTCGCTATAATATATGATGGTAAAATAATGGAAATGAGAGGAAGGAAAAAGATGTCCTATAAGTTTTTATTGGATATTGCGCTAATTTTAATCAGCACTAAAATATTAGGACTGATTAC
This sequence comes from uncultured Oscillospiraceae bacterium, assembly GCA_904396495.1. Classification (GTDB taxonomy): domain Bacteria; phylum Bacillota; class Clostridia; order Oscillospirales; family Ruminococcaceae; genus Fumia. The sequence goes on along the minus strand of CAJFOJ010000071.1, from coordinate 21,778 downwards.
TAAGCGATTTCAGATGCCGCAGGTTGTCGGCGCATTGCTAGCTGGCTTAATTTTAGGGCCTGCTGTATTAAATGTTTTGCAGGAAACTGAATTTTTGACTCAGCTTTCTGAATTAGGTGTTATCGTCATTATGTTCACTGCTGGCATGGGAACCGATATAAAGGAACTCAAGAACTCCGGAAAAGCGGGCTTTTTGGTGGCGCTTTGCGGGGTGTTGGTGCCGCTTATAATGGGTGCCGGCCTTGCCTATTTCTTTAACCGTGGAGAATTTGCCCATCCAGGCAATGTGCTGTTGCAAAATATTTTTATCGGTGTCATCTTGACGGCGACATCGGTCAGCATTACGGTGGAAACCCTCAAAGAAATGGGAAAGCTGAGCACCAAGGTGGGAAATACTATTTTAGCTGCCGCCTTGATCGATGACGTTTTAGGACTTGTGGCACTTACCATTATCACAAGTTTGGCGGGTGCTCAGGTCAGTATTTGGATTGTGCTTCTTAAAATAGTCGCATTCTTTGTTTTGGCAATTTTAGTTGGCTGGCTCGCCTGCAAGTTCTTAAACTGGTACTCCGACAGGGTCAAAAGGGATTTGCACCGCTTCCCGATTCTGGCCTTTGTACTTTGTTTGTTAATGGCCTATTGTGCCGAGCATTTCTTTGGGGTGGCTGACATTATCGGGGCCTTCAGTGCTGGCCTCGTGATTGCCAATACTTCAAAGGCTAAATACATAGAGTCTAAGTTTAACTCGCTTTCCTACCTGCTTCTTACTCCTATCTTTTTCGCCAGTGTGGGGATTAAAGTCGTTTTGCCTAAAATGGATGTTACCATCATCCTCTTTACCGTTCTGCTCATAATTGTCGCTGTTCTTTCTAAATTGATAGGATGTGGATTAGGGGCAAAAATTTGCGGTTTTTCAAATCTGAATTGTGTTCAAATTGGTGTTGGTATGGTATGCCGGGGAGAAGTTGCCCTCATTGTTTCCAATAAAGGCATTGCCATGGGACTCATGCCGGAGGCCTTTTTAGGCCCTGTTATCCTCACTGTTGTAGTGGCAACAATCTTAACGCCAATCCTTCTAAAATTAGCCTTCAAACCAGGCTCTAAGGAATATACCGAGCTACAGGAAAGCCCCTTGGTAGAAAGCTACGAAGAGATGGAACAGCTCGATTATATGGAGGAGACGTTGCTGGATGCTCATCATCAGATGAAAGATAAAAATTCTAAAAACTAAAAAAAGGGAGGGGGCCTCTACACGAGGCTCCCTCCCTTTTATAAATTTTCTAATGTCTAACGATGGAGAAAAGAAAATTTTGGCGTTTTACTGCAGAAGTGCAACCTTAATATACTACATTTTATTGTTTAAAAGGCAAAAATCCATTGAAGAGTTTTATTGTGTCACACGGAATCCTTATTCTACTCTTGGGGGAAGCTCTAAAATAGAATTCTTTCCATTTTGGGGTAAAAAGAGAGCCGTTATGCTCGAAATATTAGATTCCAATAACGCTTTTGTATATGAAAAGCGCAATAAAATCAAAAACCTCGTCAACTGACGAGGTTTTTGATTTATCCAATATAATTTAAGGGGTTTCTATTTCCGCCGTTAATCTGCACTTCAAAGTGACAGTGGTTTCCAGTTGAGTAACCAGTGCTCCCAACACCGGCGATTTGCTGCCCTTGGGACACATACTGACCAACTGAAACATTCAAACTGGAATTGTGTCCATACAAGGTGCGGACCCCATTTCCATGATCGATTACAACACATTTTCCATAGCTATAATACCAGCCAGATACCACAACCCTACCGGATGCGGAAGCTAACACAGGAGTTCCATAGCTGGCTGCAATATCCAATCCACGATGTCCGCCGCTTCCATAATAGCAACTGATTCTGCCGCCGTTACCACCCACTGGCCAAATAAAGTTTCCGCTAATCGTACCGCTGCCAGTAGAAGAGGGAACATAAGAAGAAACGCCCACATTTTCTATTTTGGTACCCTTTATGACCTTTTCGGTAACAGGTTCTTTAGTGACGGTAGAAGAGAGAATTTCTCGGCTTTCTTCAATGTTGTTCACATATTCAACCGAAGCAGTCACCTCTTTAGAACCGTTTTCCCCTTCTTGAACAGTTTCGGTATAACCTTTATTTTTGTTAGGATCTTCGGTAACTTCTGTTTCATAGGGAATATCTTCGGTATAGGTGATTTCTTTCGTCACACGTACCGAGAGGAACGGCTCCTGATTTGCGATAATTGCTTCATCACCGATCATACACTCTTCTTCAATAGTGGGGTTCATCGCCTTAAAAAGTTCATAGGGAACCCCGTTTTTGTCGGCAATCAATGTGGGACTGTCGCCTTTTTGAATCGTGTAAGTCCTTTCAGCTTGAACATCAGAAAGCAACAAGTCTTCCATGTCCGCATCGGAAACGATGCTATCGGTTAAATATAGGCCTTCTTTCAGTTCAATATCTTTGGTAAATTCGACTGTTTCGTTGGGATCGCCGGAACGGTAACTGTCCAACGTGCTGTCGAGAATAGAACGAATCAGGGTTTGGTCGGTGACAGCGCCGTAAAATTCACCATCGATATACAAGCCTTCTGCTTCCACAATGTCTTGGCTCGACATCTGAATCAGGTTGTCTGTCACTTCTGATACATCGGCCACCTTGTCCTTGTCCACTTTAACCACGGTAAAACTGGGATCCAACTCGAAAACCTGGTCGTCGGAAGTACTAATGATACGATTTTGCAAATCTTTTCGCGCTTCGGTGTAAACCGCTTCATCCTGGACATAGGCGATAACTTTTCCGTCCTGTTCGACAGCTAAAGCGTAAGTCACATTCATAGAGGAAGCGACTACCTGAACCAGTACAAAAACGCCGACCACAGGGGCTGCATAATTAATAACTGTTTTCAGTAGGGAAGGATGGTTCCGCACGCCGTCTCTGATTGCGTGGCAAACACCCAAAAGGCCGTTGCCATGGTAACCTTCTACTAAGGCCTCTGGAATTCTTTTCAATTTCAGAAAGGGAGCGGCAATTTTTTCGTAAATTACGCCCCATTTCAATTGAAGGTGATGTTTTGCAACCCGAATCTTCGGTTCGGCTGCTTTTTTAGCGATGCGGGCCTTTTTTTTGGAAACTCCTTGTACTTTTTCCAAATCCATCAAAGTAGCTTCCCCGGTAAAGGCGCAAAACTCGCCCAGTTTGGTGCCAACCATAATAGAAGCTGCTTTCATCTTTTCTGCAATATATAAAAACCATTTTTTGGCGTATTTTTTTGTTGAATTAGACGCAGAAATTAAATTTTCCTTCACTTTGCTCCAACCATCTTTCGAATGGAGGACCATTGGAACCATCTCCTTTCTGGTATTACAAAATGGTAACACCGATAAAACCTTTACCATTATAACAATAGGAAGTATTAATTGCAACCACTTTGTTACCAATTTTAAGAATTTCGCGCAAAATTTAAACATATAACACAAATTTATATAGATTAAATTGTACATTATAACGATTAAATGCCATTAATAAACCGTTGATTCTGTAATCAATTTGTAATTATTTATTGCTAATTGGATAAAAATTCCGCTAGGATACGGTTAGATACCAAAAATCCTTTGGGTGTAAAAGAGAGGGACTGGCCCTGCAGTTCCATCAACCCGTTGGAGCGGTGTTTTTCGCTCTGCTTTAGAATGCGGTTCCCCCACTCTTTGTCTGGAAGTAAAGAAAGGTTTAATCCTTCACGGAGGCGAAGTCGCAGGAAAATTTGTTCCTCGATGCCTCCCCCTTCTCCGTCGGGAATTACTGCAAAGTTGGGGAAAGACAGGTAATTCTCCACAGACGGGGAATGATAAAAGCGTTTTCCTTCCCAAAAAGAGTGGGCGGCGGCCCCAAATCCCAGATACTCCTCACACCGCCAGTATTTCAGGTTATGTTGACTTTTATACCCAATTTTGGAAAAGTTTGATATTTCGTACTGAGGATATCCGCTATTTTGCAACGTTTCGACGGTTTGCAGATAAAAATCCGCAACCCGATCTTCGTCCGCGCATAAGCTTTCTATGTGCATGCTGTAAAAAGGAGTTCCCTCCTCAACTTTTAGCAGATAGCAGGAAAGGTGTTCCGGCTGCAGATCCATCATAAAGTCAAGGGTGGTCATCAGACTCTCAGCTGTCTGATATGGAACGCCCAGCATGATGTCCAGGCTCAGATTTTGGAATCCCGCCTCTCGGGCCCAATATACTGCTTTTTCAATTTGTGCTACGTTATGCCGACGCCCAAGGGCTTTAAGTTCCCGATCGACGCCAGATTGGGCACCGAAAGAAATCCGATTGATGCCAGATTTTCGAATACTGGTGAGATAATCTGGTGAAACGCTATCTGGGTTTGCTTCCATGGTGATTTCACCACTTAGGGAAAATACTCTTTGGCAGGCTACAACGAGTCTTTCTACCTCTGGTACGGTGAGGAGGGACGGGGTCCCTCCACCGATAAACAGGGTGTCCGCTGTTATTCCCTTTCCTTGGTAGGTCAAGATTTCGTCGATTACTCTCTCTACATAAGTCTCCCGAAGATCCTCTCGGGTCAGGGAGTAAAAATCGCAGTAGCCGCATTTGGAGCGGCAAAAGGGTATATGGATGTAAATCCCTATTGGTGGCATCGAATCCCTCCCAACGAAAACGGGCAGGATGTGTTTCCTGCCCGGTGTTTTAATCTAGTTTGAGCACTGCCATAAAGGCTTCTTGAGGGACCTCCACGCTGCCCAGTTGGCGCATGCGCTTTTTGCCCTCCTTTTGTTTTTCCAGCAGCTTTTTCTTTCGGGTGATGTCGCCGCCGTAGCATTTGGCGAGAACGTCCTTGCGCAGGGCCTTGACGGTTTCCCGGGCAATAATTTTACCGCCGATAGCCGCTTGAATGGGCACCTCAAACAACTGACGTGGAATATTTTCTTTGAGGTTTTCAGCGATTTTACGGCCTCTGGCGTAAGCTTTGTCCTCGTGGACGATAAAGGACAAGGCGTCGACAATTTCCCCGTTGAGCAGGATGTCCAATTTGACCAGCTTAGAGGGTTTATAGCCGATGAGCTCGTAATCAAAAGAGGCATAGCCCTTAGTGCGGGATTTTAAGGCATCAAAAAAATCGTATACAATTTCATTGAGGGGAAGCTCGTAGTGCATCTCGACGCGGGTTTCCTCAAGATAGGTCATGTCCTTGAAAAAGCCCCGCCGTTCCTGGCAAAGCTCCATAATGCTGCCCACATAGTCGGTGGGGGTTAGGATATCTGCCTTGACAATGGGCTCCTCCGCCTGCAAAATCTGGGAGGGGTCGGGGTAGTTGGTTGGATTGTCGATATACACCACCGAATTATCGCTTTTGGTAATCCGATAAATGACCGAAGGCGCAGTGGTGACCAGATCTAGGTTAAATTCCCGCTCCAGCCGCTCCTGGATGATTTCCATGTGCAAAAGGCCCAAAAAACCACAGCGAAAGCCAAATCCCAGTGCGATGGAAGTTTCCGGTTCAAAGGAGAGAGCGGCGTCGTTTAACTGAAGCTTTTCCAAGGCATCGCGTAAATCGGGGTATTTGGCTCCGTCGGCGGGGTAGATGCCGCAGAAGACCATGGGATTGACTTTCCGGTAACCGGGCAGCGGTTCAGCGGCGGGATTTTGGGCATTGGTGATGGTGTCACCGACGCTGGTGTCGCCGACACTTTTGATGCTGGCGGTAAGGTAGCCAACGTCCCCGGCAGACAACATCTCACAGGGAATCAGGTTTTTTGCCCCCATATGCCCGACTTCCACCACATCAAATTCAGCACCAGAGGACATCATCCTGATACGGGTTCCGGTTTTGACCGAACCCTCTTTGAGGCGGATATAGACGATGACGCCTTTGTAGCTGTCATAGTAAGAGTCGAAAATGAGCGCTTGAAGAGGGGCGTTATCGTCGCCCTGGGGAGCGGGGATATCGGAGACAATACGCTCCAGTACCTCCTCGATGCCCATCCCTACCTTGGCAGAAATCCGCGGCGCATCCAGCGCTGGGATGCCGATGACGTCCTCGATTTCATGGGCCACTCGCTCCGGATCTGCGGAGGGAAGGTCAATTTTGTTGATAACCGGCACCACCTCCAAACCGTGATCGACGGCCAGATAGGTGTTGGCTAAGGTCTGAGCCTCGATTCCCTGAGAGGCGTCTACCACCAAAACCGCCCCTTCGCAGGCGGCTAAGGAACGGGAAACTTCATAATTAAAGTCCACGTGGCCGGGGGTGTCGATTAGATTAAAGGCATAGACGTTTCCGTCTTTAGCGGTGTAATTTAAGTTGACGGCACGGGCTTTGATAGTGATTCCCCGCTCTCGCTCAATATCCATGTTGTCCAGCAGCTGTTCCTCCATTTCCCGGGCGGCGACGGTGCTTGTCCGCTCGAGAATACGATCAGCCAAGGTGGACTTCCCGTGATCGATATGGGCAATGATACAGAAATTGCGGATATGGTCGGTTTTCTTTGACAATTCCATGCACCTCATGTTTCTGAAAGTTTCTATGGTATGTCCCTTTGCCGTAAAGTGGGACGCGCAAGTAATGTGCAGATTGCGTGGCAACCTCGAATGGATGCCTGCCTGTTGGGACAAGCGCTGCGCTTATTATAGCATATTCCCTGAAATAAAGTAAAGGGAAACTGTGTGAACAGTTCCCTTTTGGATGATGTCAATTCTTTTTCCGGTACAGGTGTAAAGCAGCGTCTAGTACACAGTGCGCGGCCTCCACCTTGTCCATGAGTGGCAGCTTTGTCTCCTGCATTTCGGTTATCAAGGTCAGGACATTGGTGTCATGACCAAAACCTGCGCCCTCCATCTTGACGTTGTTGGCAGCGATCAGGTCCAGGTGCTTTTTTTTAAGCTTTGTCCGGGCATTTTCCAGCATATGTTCTGTTTCCATGGAAAATCCACAAAGGATTTGGCCGTTTTTTCGGTGTTCTCCCAGATATTTCAGAATATCGTCGGTGCGCTTTAAGTCGATGGAAAGCTCGTCATCCGCCTTTTTGATTTTTTCCCCGCTGACCGTGACAGGCGTATAGTCGGCAACGGCAGCGGCCTTGATAATTACGTCCTGTTGCTGATAGGATTTTTTTACCTCCTCAAACATCTCTTGAGCTGATACAACGGAGGTAAAACGAACCCCCAAGGGAGCTGCCAAGTTAGTCTGTCCGGAGATGAGAGTGACTTCCGCACCTCGAAGGGCGGCGGCTTTCGCCAAAGCGTAGCCCATCTTTCCAGAAGAATGGTTGGTGAGGTACCGCACTGGATCCAAGGCCTCCTGGGTCGCCCCAGCTGTCACTAAAACTTTGAGACCCTTAAAATCCTTTTCGCAGGCCATTTCCTGTTCCAGATAGGCGTAAAGCTCATCGGGCTCCGGCATTTTTCCCGACCCAGTGTCTCCACAAGCCAAATGTCCGGCATTGGGGGTGATGATATGGTAGCCGTAATGGCGCAGCTTATCTAGGTTGTCTTGTACGATGGGATTTTCAAACATTCGAGTGTTCATGGCGGGGGAAATGTAGATGGGACACTGACAAGCTAACAAGGTAGAGGTGATGATATCGTCGGCGATGCCGTTTGCAATTTTGCCGATGATATCGGCAGAGGCAGGGGCGATGAGTACACAATCGGCCTCCTTTGCCCAGGCGATGTGGTGGATTTCCGGCGGTTGGGTGCGCTCAAAAGTATCTATAAGACAGCGGTTCCCAGTCAGCGCCTCAAAGGTGGCTGGAGTAATAAACTCCGCGGCATGAGGCGTCATCATCACCCGGACGTTTAGCCCTTGCTTTTTGAGCATACTGGCTAAATTGGGAATTTTATAGGCGGCGATGCCGCCGGTTACGCCCAAAAGTATATTCTTTTTATAAAACATTCTTCCACGCTCCTTTTTCAGAATGCCCTTATGTTTCGCGGTGATTCTTTGAGATGGCTAAATTCCCCTTGCAGTGCGTTATTGACCGTTGATATGAATTGCACAATTAGTTGTAGTGGCCTTAAAAATTACATTAAATTGGCCCGCTATGGTTTTATTTAAAATAAATTCGTTTTTTATCAAGCCAGCGTCTAATCAGAATTAGACAGATGGTTCACTTTACACCAGTAGATTTATTATACCAGAATCAATGGCCTTGTACAATCATTTTGCCAATTTCCAGAAAATCCTTGCATTCGCCCTTTAGGACGGGTATAATAAAACTGCTAAAATTGCATTGTATCCAAAATGGAACAATAGCAGGAGGAATCAAATATGAAAAAAACATCGGAAAAGACCTTGGGGCTGGTGCAGCTTTCACTGCTGGGAGCGATCATCTTCATCCTGGCTTTTACCCCGTTTATCGGGTATATCCCGCTGGGAGTCACCAGGGCGACCATCATCCACATCCCCGTGATTGTGGGTTCCATTCTGTTGGGGGCGAAGAAAGGCGCCATCTTAGGCGCACTTTTTGGTGTCACCAGCCTGATCCAAAACACCGTTTCCCCGACGGCGACCTCTTTTGTATTTTCGCCTTTTTACAGTGTGGGGGACGGCGGAGGAAATCCCTTAAGCCTTATCATCTGTTTTGTTCCCCGTATCCTTGTGGGGGTAGTGCCCTATTTTGTCTTTATCGGCCTAAAAAAGCTTATGCAGGGGCGCAAGGGCGGGGAGACGTTGTCCTTGACCGTTGCGGGGCTTGCAGGGTCTTTGGTCAATACCCTATTAGTGATGAATCTAATTTACTTTCTATTCGGTGACAGTTACGCCGCGGCGAAGGGCATGAAAGTGGATACCCTATATAAAGCCATTTTAACAGTCATTGGCGTAAACGGCGTTCCGGAGGCAATATTGGCGGCGATTTTGACGGCGGCTATCTGCAAGGCACTGTTCAAGGTTCAGAGGCGAAAAACAGGCGCTTAACTTTCGGAAAAGGGATGGAGACAATATGATTTTAGCATTAGATGTAGGAAATACCAATATTGTTATCGGTTGCCTCGACGACGAAAAAATATACTTTGTGGGCCGTTTGGCCACCGATCGGAGCCGCACAGACGATGAATACGCCATCAGTTTCAAAAACTTGATGGAGCTGTACGGAATAGACCCCTGTCGCATTACCGGCAGCATTATTTCATCGGTGGTGCCTCCGCTGATCCACATTTTGGAGCGAGCGGTGGAGAAGTCCGTCGGGCGAACTCCTTTGGTGGTAGGACCCGGCCTCAAAACCGGACTCAACATCAAAATCGACAACCCGGCCCAACTGGGAAGCGATCTTGTAGTGGACGCCGTGGCGGCGATTCACCAATATAAAACGCCGCTCATCATCTTTGACATGGGAACGGCCACAACTGTTTCGGTAATCGACAAAAACAAAAATTACCTGGGCGGGATGATTCTTCCAGGGGTGAAAGTTTCCCAGGAGGCCCTCACCTCCCGCACTTCTCAGCTTCAAAGCATCAGCTTGGAGCCGCCCAAGCGGGTGATCGGCAGCAACACCATCGACTGCATGAAAAGCGGCGCAATCTACGGAAACGCCGCCGCTTTGGACGGCATTATTGACCGAGTGGAAGAGGAATTAGGGGAAAAAGCTACCGTCATCGCAACGGGGGGACTCAGCAAAAGCATTGTCCCCTACTGTAAACGGGATATTGTTGTGGACGACGATTTGCTGCTCAAAGGGTTACGGCTCATCTATCAAAAAAATACAGTGGAATCTCAATGAACAAGCGCGCTCCGTTGCTCGGAGCGCGCTTGTTGTCTTCTAAAGGAATTGACACAAATTTGCCTCAATTTACTAATTTGCACAGTAAAATTAAAAAAGGGGAGACGATTTTCTCACAGTTTCGGTGTTGACGGAATGGGAAAGCCGTGGTACAATTTGCTGGAAAAAGCGGGAATCCGTTTTAAACAATCAAATAAGAAAAAACCCGGGGTGCTGGCGCAAAGCCGGCTGAGAGAGGCGATTGGCCTTAACCCGCATAACCTGATACGGATAATACCGGCGAAGGGAGTGTAATAGTGAGCGGCAATAGCCTCTTTCCGGGTGCAGGAAAGGGGCTATTTTTATGTCTAACGAAAAATTGGAAGAACTTGATTGCCCGTGGTGCGGCAGAGGAGCAAGCCTTGACATAACCGGCTGCCGGTTTGTCCTCTGCCCGATGAGTGACGAGTACATCGACATTATTCTCAACGCAGTGAAGAAGGTGGATACCAGCAAGGTTTGGCACAATACCGATAAGCTTTCCACCATCTACCGCGGCAAACGAATTCACGTGACTGACGCCGCTAAAGCCTGTTTTGTAAACGCATACCGGCCCGATGTCCACATGGTCATGGAGGCGACTTTTTCCAAAGGCTGCCCCGGCGACTCTGACGCCGACAGCTTTCTTTCCGAAGACGGGGAACTTCTAAATGAAAAGAACATTGCAGGTCAACACTTCCCGGTTCTCTGCAAATTTGCCTTTTACCCCATGGGGATGGACGGCTACATCCGCCACATTGCCTATGTGGCCAATTTGGCCATTAAGCGGGGCGTATACTTGGAATCTAGCCACTACGCCACCCTGTTACAAGGCGATGTCCATGCGGTTTTTGACTACTTTAACGAGGTGATGGAATACGCGGAGCAAAACATTCCCCACTACATATTAGAGGCAACACTGTCCGTCAACAGTCCCACAGAGGAGGGTAAGCAATGAAATCGGCGTATAAATGGCAGCTAAAGGACATCCTCATGGTGGGCATCATATCGGTATTTTTTGCCCTGGTGTATTTGGGAGCGGTCTACCTTTCCCTTCCTTTGACGACAGCTTTGACTCCGTTTGGGTTAGCACCTCTAGGAAATGAAATCATTTTCGGCGTCTGGTTTATGGCGTCCACTTTTGCCACATATGTGTTGCAGAAGCCAGGCGTCGCCATTGTCTCAGAAATGTTGGCGGCCCTCATCGAGGTGCTGATGGGCAATATGTACGGCCCCATTGTCTTTGTGTCCGGCTTTTTGCAGGGATTGGGAGCTGAAATGGGCTTTGTCGTTTTCCGATACAGACGATTCGACTGGTTATCCATGAGTTTGGCGGCGCTTGGAGCGGCGATTATCAGCTTCGGCTGGGGGTTTGTACAATCTGGATTTTTCGACTTAGCCCCCTCCCTGCTTATCGTCATGTTCCTCATCCGAATTGTGAGCTCTTTACTGTTTTGTGCTGTCGGGTCGAAACTGTTCGCAGACGGGCTCAACAAAGCGGGAGTGCTAAGAAGCTACCCTTTGGGTCAAAAAGGTGCCTTCGTCGAGGAATAGTATGGAAAAAGAAATATTACTTGCCGCAAAAAATCTCACCTTTCGATATTTTGAGCAGTCTAAGCGTCCGGTGTTAGACAATCTGTCCTTGGAACTGCCCAAAGGAAGTGTCACACTGCTCACCGGACAAAGTGGCTGCGGGAAAAGCACTCTCGCTTCCATTTTGGCCGGGCTATTACCGAAAAATGGAGGATTTTTACAGAGCGGTACGGTGGAAATTGGTGGAAAAGATATTTTTAAACTGCCGGAAAATGAGAGGGTACATTATCTTTCTATGATGTTTCAAAACTGTGATTTACAGTTTTGTATGGACACATTGCGGGAAGAACTGCGTTTTTGTCTGGAAAATATCGCGTCGGATCCGCAAAAGATGGACGAAAAATTGCAAAAGGCAGCCCGCCAAACTGGAATGGAACCCTTTCTCGATCGTTCTTTGCATACATTGTCGGGAGGAGAAAAACAAAAGGCAGCTCTTTGCTGTATTTTGGCGTTAGACGCCAGCTGCCTTATTTTGGATGAGCCTTTTGCCAATTTGGATCCCGGTTCAGCCGAGGAAATCGTCACTCTATTGAAAAAACTGCACCGAGAGAAGGGGCTTACGATTTTGGTAATCGACCATCAGTGGCAGAGATGGGAGGGCTTTGCCGACAGGATCGCCTATATGGAAGGAAACAACATCATCCGAATGAAACAAAGCCCTAGCCACTTAGATTTTGTCCCCATGTGGAATAAAGGCTCTTGGGACGGAATACTTTCTCGGCCCCGCTCAGAAAGCTTTGCTTATGAGCTACAAGATGTTACCCTATTTGTCGATGCACAGAAAAAAACGGGTGAATCGAAAGCCCTGCTGCTTGACAGTATATCGGTTTGTTTTCCAGAAGGAGAAATCACGGCTATTCTGGGAAAATCGGGCGCAGGAAAAACCTCTCTGTTTGAAGCAATGCTGGGACTCAGGCCATATTGCGGAACGATTCTGTTTCAGGGCAATGAAGTGAGAGGATACAAGAAGAAAGAACTGTTTTCCAAAGTGGGTATCGCCTTTCAAAATCCCATGAATCAATTTGTGACGCAGGGCGTGTTAGACGAAATATTATTTAGCCTCAAGCGCACGGAAAAATCCATGCCCCAAAATAAGCTGGAGGCCAAGGCGCTTTCATTGCTCGATCAATTTGGGCTGAAAAAAGCCTGCAACCGCTCTCCCTTCATGCTTAGCCAAGGGCAGCAGCGTCGGCTGGCAGTTCTCTCCATGCTCGCAAACCATCAACGGGTTTTGCTTCTGGACGAGCCCACCTACGGGCAGGACAACACGTCCTGTGAAGCGATTATGGCTCTACTTTGCAATCTAGTCCGCAAACAGAATTTAACGGTGATCCTGTCCACTCACGACGAACAGCTGGCTCTCCGCTGGGCAACCCACATTTATCGCCTGGAGAGTGGGAAAATGAAGCTGGAGCTCAATGGGGCTGGAAATCAGGAGGAGTCAGCATGACAAAGCCTTGTTTGGAAAATGTCAATCCTTTTTGTAAAGCGTTGGCCGTTGTCATCAGTGCTATTTTGCTTTCATTCCGCTATTCTGTTTGGCTCAATGTGCTGGTGTTGGCTGTATCGCTGGGAGCGGTTTTGCTTTTTTCCCGCGCCTCCAAGAAAAAGATACTTTTGCTGTTTCTGCCTGTTTTGCTACTGGCTACGGGATTTTTGGGCACAGGCCTTTTGTATTCTGATACGGGGGCATCCGGTTATACTGGAGGCATTGGAACCGCCGCTATGTCTATCGGTTCGTTTTATAACGGGCTCCAATTGGCGACACGGATTTTTGCGTTTGCGGGGCTGGGCATTCTGTTTTCCCTGACCACCAGTGCCCAGGAATTTATCGTTAGTTTGCAGTGTCAGGTGAAGTTGCCTCCCAAATTTGCATATGGTATTTTAGCGGCGGTCCATCTTTTGCCAAATATTCAAAAGGAATACTGGAACGCCCGACAAGCCATCCGGGTGAGAGGCGTTTCCTCTCCGCTTTCCTTAAAGCCTGTTTTCATTATGTTTGTCAATGCGGTCAGGTGGTCGGAATGCCTTGCCATGGCGATGCAATCCAAGGGCTTTTCAGAGGAGGGCGAGCGAACCTACTATCATCAAATTACTGTTGATAAGTGGGATATAGTATTTACGATTGCTGTCTGCCTATTAATGGTAGCGATGGTGTTTTTGTTTCCCCAATGATGGAAAAGTGCCGTTTTTCTTTCTAATGAGGAAGAAAAAACGGCGCTTTTTTGATTCGGCACGACCTATTTTCAGTCGGCATACCATATACTGTATTTTTACAAGAAAGAGGTGTTATGCTGATGGAAAATTGGGAGCAAGTTGATTTTGGCAAAATGTGTTTAGATCAGCTTCCGCTTGCTATAGCCTATGTGCCGAGACAGAGATGGGAAGATCTATACGCCCCATCTGTGGCGTTGGAGCGGGGTACGCTTTTTGCAAAGCTCGACCTGCCATTCATCGGTAAGGAGGCGGTAAAAAATGGAAGATAATAAAAGTAATCTCCTTAAAGAAATCCAAATTGCCAAATTTGCGGTGATCGAAGCAAACTTGTTTTTGGATACCCATCCCAATGACCAGGAGGCGTTAAAATTTTTTAAAAAAAGCGCTGAAAAACTCCATAACCTCATGATGGAATGGGAGGAAAAGAACAGCCGAGTCCAAAATACGGCTGACGGTAAGATGCGCTGGGCCTGGGTGGATAATCCGTGGCCTTGGGAAATGGGGGTATAACGAGTATGTGGAGTTATGATAAACATCTCATCCATCCGGTGAAAATTAAACGCCCTGACGCCAAAGCGGCAAAAGTCATTATGTCCCAGTTAGGCGGCCCACACGGAGAAATGGGCGCTGCTACCCGTTATCTATCACAACGATACAGTTGTCCCTTTGGAGAAATTACCGGTATACTGACTGATGTAGGTACCGAAGAACTGGCACACGTGGAAATGGTTTCAGCTATCTTGTATCAGCTCACGAAAGATTTAACAGTAGATCAGATCAAGGCCCAGGGGTTTGACCAGTACTTTGTTGACCACACGACAGGTATTTGGCCCCAGGCGGCGTCCGGCATGGCGTTTAGTGCCGAGACTTTAGCTTCTACAGGGGACTTATTTGCGGATTTACATGAAGATCTAGCAGCAGAACAAAAAGCCCGCCTCAGTTACGACAACATCCTACGGCTGGTTGACGATCCCGACGTAAAAGACGCAATCCGTTTCCTTCGGGAAAGGGAAATCGTTCATTTCCAGAGGTTCGGCGAAGCGCTTAGAATCGGGCAGGAAAAAGTAGACAGCAGGAATTTTTACGCCTTTAACCCGGAATTTGACCGGTAAATTAAAAACAAAAACGCGCTTTGAAACCAAAGCGCGTTTTTTACGGTATTATAGGTAGATAAAAATTTTCACTATATGTCCTTAGAGCCAAAAACCGACGTTGGAGAAAGAGGGGTAAAAATGAAAAAAACGTTTAAAATACTTTTGTCATTTGTTTTTTTGTCGCTGCTGGTTAGCGTTTGTTACAGTACGACGGCCTTTGCCGAGACAGTGACGGGGAATGATAATTGCATATGGTCGCTGGACACAGAGACAGGGACGTTGACGGTAGACCAATACGAAGAGGGACCTTATAAATCCTGGAAACCATATGCTCAATTGATAAAACACATCGTTGTCTTAAATAGTGAGGTGGAATATTCGGTAAAGTTTCGTCCTGATAAGTTCCCCAATCTGGAAACGATTTCGGGGGCTTGGCACTTTGGAGAGGGTTTACCCGAAGAATACCCATGGAAGCAAGGTGATCCCGAGGCTTATTGGGAAATTGATTTAAAGGCCAATACCCTCACCATTGACGCAAAAGGGAATCCTTTTGAACCATATGGCTTTTGTATGCAGTCCGAAGATTTGCTTTGGCATAGTCCAGTGGTAGAAATATGGGAAAGTTTTAGTGAATGTTTTGACCAGCTGGTGTTGGGGGACGGAATCACTTCTTGGCCGTTTGAGTATGAGACGCCAGAGATGTTTTGTAGCCTTGGCATCGACACGGTGAAATTGGGAAAAAATGTAGAGGCTTTCAGTGGCCTTATTTTGATGGCAAAAACCTCCTATGAGGTTGATCCTCAAAATCCCAATCTCGCCACATATAAAGGGGCTTTATATACCAAAGATTATGAAACGTTGCTTGCTTTACCTTATGGAAATCTCAGTGTGGAACGGCATCCCAAATGGAAGCGGGATGGCAACGGGACCACCTGGGGAGAGTATGAAAGCGACCGATGGGAGATCGATTTTGATAAAAAAACACTGACCCTCAGCGGGAACGGGGTATGGTTAATAGAAGGATTGCCGTGGGCACTTTCATTATACGATGATTATGTCAATCGTCTCGTCATTGCGGATGGCGTTACATCAATATCGGATTACTATGGCGTTCTATGGTCTGGACTGGCGTTTGATACCTTAACACTCGGTAAAACGGTCAGCGAATACCCCGATGTTTTGAGTACTCCCAAGGTATCTTTTAAAGTGGATCCACAAAATCCATATTTAGCTACCTATGGGGACGTCCTGTACAGCAAAGATTATCGAGAGCTTTTCTGTACACCTCAGAATATGGCAAGTCTCCGTATCCATCCCAAGACCAAGACGATAAAAAGGAACGCAATCCATGCGATGAATATGAGAATGCCCATTATTGTAACTCAGGGGGTTACAGTTATAGAGGATCGGGCCTTTGATGGGGTACCGGAAAGAGTGCCGATCGTATTGCCGGATACCTTGATATCCATGGGCTATCAGGAAAATGCTCGCTATGACGATTACCGCACCTTCTTCTTCTCCGATAAAAATCAGGTTGCCGATAATGTCGCAGAACATGGCGGGGCACTCAAGACCAACATGCTTCCCGATGAACTGAAAGGCGTCGAAAGCGTGGCAGACATCTACAAACTGACAAACAACGGCCAAACCATCCCCAATGCCGTTTGGGTGGAAAAGGACGGAAAACGGTATTATTATGAAGAAGGACATCTAGTCACCGGATTTACAAGAATAGGGGGAAAAGCGGCCTATTTTGATTCCAACGGCGTGATGCAATGCAATAAATGGATTCAACACAACGGAAATTGGTATTACCTGAACGGATACGGCGCCGGCGTTGTTAAAATCTGGCTTCAGGAGGGGGATAAGTGGTACTTCATGCAGGCCGATGGAACAATGGCCAAGAATAAATGGATAAACTGGTACAACAAATGGTACTATGTAGGTTCTGACGGAGTAATGTACGCCAATCGTTACACTCCAGACGGCTACTGGGTTGACAGCTCCGGTTTATGGGTTCAGTAAATACAAAAAAGGAACGGCTATGCCGTTCCTTTTTTGCTTACCAACATAAGTTTTACACATTAAACCGAAATAGCACAATGTCTCCGTCTTTCATAACATAATCTTTGCCCTCCAGACGGACGAGACCCTTCTCCTTGGCGGCGGCCATGGTGCCGCAGGACATCAGGTCATCGAATGCAACGACTTCAGCTCGGATAAAGCCCCGTTCAAAGTCGGTGTGAATTTTTCCGGCGGCCTGGGGTGCTTTGGTACCTTTCGTGATAGTCCAGGCCCGGACTTCCGGCTCGCCTGCCGTCAGGAAGGAGATAAGCCCCAACAGAGCATACCCCTCCTTGATGATGCGGGCAAGACCGCTTTCCTTGAGATTTAGATCGGCGAGAAATTCTTTCTTTTCCTCATCAGTCATGTCGGCGATTTCTTCCTCTATTTTTGCACAAATCGGCAAGACGGCAGAGTGTTCCTCTTCGGCAATTTTTTTCACCGCTTGAAACTGAGTATTTGTCTCATAACCACCAACAAAGTCATCCTCACACATGTTAGCGGCGTAAATGACCGGTTTATTAGACAGGAGAGGCGAAGAAGCGATCATTTCCCGTTCATCGTCGATAAAATCAAAACTTCTGGCGGATTTTCCCTCTTCCAGATGAGCGTAAAGCCGCTCCAAAAACTCCAGTTCCCCGGTATATTTTTTATCGGCTCGGACGAGCTTCTGAGTTTTGGCGATACGGCGCTCCAAAATTTCCATATCGGAAAAAATCAGTTCCAAATTGATGGTTTCGATGTCTCTGGCGGCTCCGATAGAACCGTCTACATGAACCACGTCCACATCCTCGAAGCAACGAACCACGTGGACGATAGCGTCCACCTCCCGGATGTCCGCCAAAAATTTGTTGCCGAGCCCTTCGCCTTTAGAGGCGCCTTTGACAAGGCCTGCGATGTCCACAAATTCCAGGACTGCGGGGGTAAATTTTTTGGGGTGGTACATCTCGGCCAACTTGTCCAGCCGCTCGTCGGGAACCGACACTACGCCCACATTGGGCTCAATGGTGCAAAATGGATAGTTTGCAGACTCAGCGCCCGCATTCGTTAAAGCGTTAAACAGGGTGCTCTTTCCCACGTTGGGGAGCCCCACCATGCCTAATTTCATCTTGTATTTGCCTCCTGAGAACGGGCCTTACATGGATTCAGGCGCGTCAATTTTTAGAATGGTCAAAGTGTTTTTCAGCGCGATACGGACAGCCAGGCAGAGGGCCAAACGAGCCTGCATGAGCTTTTCGTCACCGCAGAGTACTTTGCAGGCATTGTAGAATTTATGGAACAGAGTGGCCAGATCCAAAGCGTATCGGGTCATTTTTGCCGGGTCATAAGCTTTGGCAGACTCGACAATTCCGTTGGGGAGTTTAGCCAGATGCCGAATCAGTTCAATTTCTTCCGGTTCTGTCAGAAGATCCAATTCCTCCAAAGCCACGTCTCGGGTTTCAATCCCCTCACTCTTTAGCTTGGAAACTATAGAACAGATCCGGGCGTGGGCGTATTGGACATAATATACAGGGTTTTGGCTGGACTGCTCCACCGCCAAATCTAGATCAAAGTCGAACTGGGAGTTGGGTTCTCTTAAATTGAAGTAGAACCGTGCGGCGTCCACTGGAATCTCTTCCAGCAAAGTGACCAGCGTAATGGCCTTACCGGAGCGTTTGCTGGCCTTGACGACCTGTCCGTCCCGGACCAGATTCACCATCTGCATCAGTACCACATCCAACCGGGACGGATCGATACCAATGGCCTGAAGGGCTGCCTTCAGGCGGGCCACGTAGCCGTGGTGGTCGGCTCCCAAAACATTGATAGCCTTGTCGTAACCGCGGGTAACCAACTTGTCGTAATGGTAAGCGATATCCGGCACAATGTAGGTGGGAAATCCATTGGAGCGGACCAGAACAAAGTCCTTGTCGGCGCCAAACTCGGTCGCCTTAAACCAAGTAGCTCCTTCGGATTCATAGGTATGGCCTTTTTCCTTGAGAAGCTTTATCACCTTATCTACAGAACCGTCAGCGTGGAGAGTGGATTCCTTAAACCAGCGGTCATAGTGAATCCGGTATTTTGCAAGGTCGGTCTCGAGATTTGCGATGTTAATGGGAAGAGCGTATTCTACCAACGCTTTCCGGCGTTCTTCTTCAGTGGCAGACATATATTTGTCACCGTGAATGGCAGCGAAGTTTTTCACATGTGCGATGATGTCATCACCGTGGTAGGAATCCTCCGGCATTTCAACGCCTTCTTTGTAAAGCTGTTGGTACCGCAAATCCAATGAAAGGCCGAATTTGTTGATCTGGTTCCCAGCATCGTTGATATAAAACTCCCGGTCGGCCTTAAAGCCGGACCAATCGAGGACTGCGGCAATGCCGTCCCCCAAAGCGCCGCCCCGTGCGTTTCCGATGTGCATGGGGCCGGTGGGGTTTGCCGAGACAAATTCAACAAGCATCCGTTTCCCCTGTCCGTAATCGGTGCGGCCGTAATTTTCCTTTTCATTCAGTGCCTGCTGCACCGAAGCAGAAAACCACCTACGGCCCAAAGTAAAGTTAATAAAACCTGCTCCGGCTACTTCGACTGCGTCAAAGCTTGTCCCATTAAGCACCATCTGCTTTACCAACGCTTCAGCGATTTGACGGGGGGCTTTCCGAAACACCTTGGCTGACACCATGGCGATGTTGGTTGCAAAGTCTCCGTGGGAAATATCCCCGGGAATTTCAATGGCAAAGTCGGAAATTGGTTCTGCGGGAAGTTCACCCTCCGCGACGCAGCGCCCTAAAGCGGATAAAATAATTTCTCTACATTCCTGTTTGGCATCCAAAATCGGGTTGGTCATAGGATATATCCTTCCTTTCTGGACTTTCCTCTAAAATGTGAAACAATACCGCCATGGTGGCGGCAAGGGATTAAAAGGTATCAACAAGATTGGCCACAAGGTTGTCACGGAAGCCTTTCGCTGTTGTGACTCAATTTTTCTATCTGGGAAACATCGATATACAGCTCATTTTCGCTCATCAAAACCGAGTTCATATCCAACGTATAGGCCATGTGTAAACTGGCGCTGTCGTCGTTGAGCCTCCACTCTAGGTTTTCTGCAAATACGCCAATTTCCATCGGATTGCCATAGACGGTGTAACGGCCGATGTTTCGGATACCCGGCTGGAGCACAAGATGGGCGGAAGTAGCCCCTTTGCGCATCATGGTCACACGGCCCTGCTCCTCGATTTTCAGTGTGGTGGTACAACCCTCATATCCGGTGGTTTCTGTTTCCTCATAGGTCAGATAGGTATGGTTGTTTTTTTTATACATTTTACCTTTGGTAAAAAGCTCCGCAGTAGTTTGGTCGTTTTCCACCGTATAAACGCCCTTAATGCGGATCATAACATCTTTTGACATGGATGCATTCCTTTCAATTATTAGAGCAATTACTTGACAGTTTCAGCCTGTTCCTGCGCCAAAGTAATCAGGCGTTCCAGCAAATCCCCGTAAGAAAGTCCCACTGTTTCCCAAAGCTTGATAAAAAGGGAACCAGCCGACAAATCGGGTATGGCTTTTATCTGATTAAAATAGATTTCATCAGCGGGAGTTACAAAAAAGTCTATCGCTGCTAATCCGGAACAATCAAAAAGCTGATATAGTTTAATAGCCAAATCTCGAATCCTATAAGATATGTCTTGACTGAGACGGGCGGGAATGAGAACTTCAGGGGGCCCTTGGTCGAAGTCCTGGTTAGTCGTCTCCAGCGGATATTCTCCCAAGACCGAAGCCTCCGGATTTTCGTTTCCGATAACCGCGCAAGTAATTTGCGCCCCTAAAATGCGTTCTTCAATGAGCACTTTATCATCGTGAGTAAAAGCATTTTTTATTGCTTCCGCCAATTCTTCCTCGTTATCCGCCCTGGAAACGCCGGACAAACTACCAGCGGGCTTCACAAATACTGGATATTCGAATGTGTCGAGCACTGCGTTTGAATGCTGTCGTACGTCAAATTTATCACTCCGTTTGATCGTCAGATAACGGGCGGTAGGGATACCAGCGCTATTGGCTACCATGTGGATAAAGGCACGATCCATCGTAACAGCGGCGGCGCAACACCCGCTTCCCACATAGGGAATGCCGCACATATCAAGCATACCCTGCACTTTGCCATCGACGGCGCCTTTTCCATAAAGCAATGGAATTACCACATCCAAATGTAAAAAGGAGAGGGTTTGGTCATCTAATATTTTGTATACGCCCTGCTTCGTCCCATCCATGTTAAATACCACGGGACAGCAATCGGGATGTTTCATCCATTCTTTTCCTTGGAGCAGAGAGAGTTCTCCAGGGCAATACAGCCATTTCCCCTTTGGGGTAATACCGATTAAAACCACTTCGTATTGGTTTTCCGACAAAATTTCAGCGACAGAGCATACCGACGAAAGATATTGCTGCCCATCTGATGAAATACCACCGAACAACAAAGCGATCCTCTGTTTTGCCATCTGGTTCTCACTCCTTCTCTGAAACTTCACGTTTTTCTGGGCCCTATATAATCTAGTTAATAATTTGTATACTATAACTAAAATATCATATCATAAAAGCCAATTAAATTCAAGACTTTTTTAGCTAATATATAATTTCCGCTAGAGCCTCATAGTGGGCTTTCCATAGTTGTGTTTTCTAGGTTAGCGAACCACATTTAATCTGCAAGAATATAATATGGATGTAGTATTATTTTGTGTAGACGGCTATCATCAAAATATTGGTGAATCCTTTTCGCAAAATAAGACTCGATTTAATCTGGCCTGTTGGTAATATTTTATTTAACAGGTCGAAAATATGGAGGGTTTCTATGAATATTTATAAATGTTCAGATTGTTGTCGCCCTTGTGAGGATCCTTGCGAAAAAACCTGTCCTTGTCCCCCGATTTGTCCGCCTGAGTGTGTTGGTCCGACTGGCCCCACGGGGGCGACAGGTCCCACCGGTCCGACCGGAGCAACGGGAGCGACGGGAACGGGAGCAACCGGCCCGACGGGTCCCACAGGCCCAACCGGAGCAACGGGAGCGACGGGAAC
>CAJFOJ010000070.1 GCA_904396495.1 uncultured Oscillospiraceae bacterium | reverse complement strand
TTATTTTATCATGTCATATTCAGATTGTCAAGGGAAACTTTACATAAATCTGCAACTTTTTTTTAATATCGGAATTTATCTCTTTTTCTTTGCCTTTATTACAGCGGATTATGATGTTAATGCAGAAAGCAAATAATTGATAATCGTTTCTATATAAGATGCAGATTTCACGACTCATAACGAAATACAGGCCTACATATATTGTCATAAAGGGTATGAGGGAGGCTTTTCTCATGATGAAGTGGCTTTTTGCAGGGCTAATTTTTGTATCGTTAATTTTTGGAGTATTAACAGGGAAGATAAATGATGTTTCCCAGGCAGCTATTGAACAATGTGGAGCTGCAGTCAAATTATCACTATCGCTGTTAGGGACCATTTGTTTTTGGAGCGGTATTATGGAAATTGCCTCTGTCTCTCAGTTTACCAAGATTCTAAGCAAATTATTCAGGCCATTGACAAAAATTTTATTTAGAGGCCTCGACAACGTTTCTGATGCCCTTGACGCAATCTGTATGAACATGTCGGCCAACTTTTTGGGACTGGGAAACGCCGCCACACCATTGGGAATTACCGCCATGCAAAAATTACAGCAAGCTTCAACTAATAAAGATACTGCTTCTGATCATATGATTACCTTTGTGGTACTCAACACCTGCTCCATTCAGCTGATTCCGACCACTATTGCAGCACTCCGTTTGAGTGCTGGCAGCAGAAGTCCCATGGAAATCCTTCCGGCAGTCTTAATAACTTCGATTGTATCTGTCACCTGTGCCCTGCTCGCAGCAAAAACCTGCAACCGCTTTTTCCCCGTGAAAGAAGGGCGATAAAATGGAGTGGTTTGCCAATTTTATTTTACCTGCCGTCATTTGTGTAATCATTATATATGGTCTCTATAAAAATGTCGATATCTTTTCCACATTTACCGCTGGGGCAAAACAAGGGATTCAAACTTCGATGAACATTCTTCCTTCTTTGATTGCCTTGATGACCTGTATCGGCATGTTCCAAGCTTCTGGTGCCCTCGATATTATTACTCACAGTCTGCGTCCCGTCACTGAATTCTTACACATTCCTAATGAAATTGTCCCCCTTGCCCTTCTACGGCCCTTATCTGGAAGCGGATCCCTCTCAGTTTTTCAAAATATTTTAAATGAATATGGTCCGGACAGCTTTGTAGGACGGGTTGCCAGCGTCATGCAAGGGTCATCCGAAACCACTTTTTACACTATCGCAGTTTATTTTGGTGCGATTAAAATTTCTAAGACACGCCATGCTGCCGCCTGTTCTTTGGTGGGCGACTTTGTAGGCTTACTCGTTAGCGTACTAATGGTGCAAATATTTTTTTAAAAACCCTCTTGAAATTAAAAATTATTTATGGTATACTAATTTTTGTTGGGGGTGTAGCTCACCTGGGAGAGCGCTTGAATGGCATTCAAGAGGTAGTCGGTTCGATCCCGATCATCTCCACCAAAGAAAAACCCGTGAGGCCGCTTAAATGCTGGCTTCACGGGTTTTTACTGTCCTTCAAAAAACTTATTAAAATTTGCAAAAATTTGCGCTATTGCACATTCTATTGCACATTCTTAAAATACTGATAAAGTTGATAATACCCGCGAATTCAAGTGTTTTTGATTTTAAAGTTTATATAGCGCACAATTACACACGATTATATTGTATTAAAACTTTTTCTATTATAGTAGTAAAACCGGAGGCAAATCGCCCCCGGCTGAAATATCTTCGTATAAACTAAAATCCACAAGGATGCAGTCACATCCTCACAGCTCCTATACATGAAATAGGCTGGTAATAAGAAAAAAGCGGAGCAGATGTGCGCACATCCACCCCGGGCCTCTTGATGGTCCCCATTCCAGCTCATAAAATATACTACCCTTGATATAAAAAATTTGTCGAAATGTGGAAAATAAAATTCCCGGAGAGGTGAGACTTTGGGGAATTTTGAAATGCAGCCCATTTATTTTCTTTACAATTTAATCTTTATTTTCTACTTTTTTTGACATATTAACAAAACATTTGGTATAATATTGATTTTTCAAAGATAAGTTGTTAATATAATGGTAACATATAATTGGGAGGTTCCATTATGGAGTCTGTAAAAAAATCAAAAAAATGGTTTATTATTGGTGGAATTGCAATTGTTGTTGTGATTATAGGCGTTATTGCCGGACTATACATCAATAAAAACTATATCGTACCGGAAAAACAGTATAAAGAAGCAATACAGGCAATGAATGACAAGGATTTTAGCACTGCAATCGAAATCTTTACAAAACTAGGAGATTATAAAGACAGCAGTGACCAGGTTTTGTATACTAAATATACACAAGCAAACTATCTTGCCAGCGAGTTAAATAATTACAATGCAGCTATCAATTTGTTAAAAACCATTGAAGGATATAAAGACAGCTCCGATCTAATTATGAGCTTAAAATATGAGCAAGGTGTGCAACTTTATGAAGATGGCGAGTGGTCGACTGCAAAATCCAGATTTCAGAGTTTAGGAGATTACGGGGATTCAGAAACTTATCTAAACACCATTGAGCAGGTGGAAAAACTTGTCGGATTGTGGGTTTGTGTAGATAACCCTTATCTTGCTCTGACATTTGCTGATAACGGAGATTTCATCTACTATATATACGGTCAACCACATGAACTGGATTATACTGTCAATGAATATGGTACTATCTCAACTTTAACAAATTCTTTTACTCTCATAGATGATGTATTATATATGCAAGATGATATTGAGGCACTTTCAACTCAATTTATTCGTCCAACCGCCTAATAAAACCTTATGGCATATGTGATCAATTTTTCTGACAAAAATGCCCGGAAGAGCACAGCATTAACTGCTCCCCCGGGCTTTCTTTATGCCTATACAATCGCCCCGCTGCCGTCAGTCTGTATCATCTGGCACTCCTTGACCGACTGGAAAGGTTCCTCGGCGAAATAGTAATCCTTCCCTGCAATGGTGCGGAAGCCTCTAGCTGCATTTCCTTTTCCGGGTTCCAGGTAATACCATCTGCCGCCAATCTTCTGCCAGCCTTCCAGCATAGCGCCGCTACTGTTCAGATAATACCACTCGCCTTTGTCCAGCAGCCAGCCGGTAGCCATTCCTCCCCACGGTTTCAGGAAATACCATTTTCCCTTGTCTTTGAGCCATCCGGTTTTCATGTATCCGTCCGATTGCAGGTAATACCAGACGCCTTTCACCTGTTTCCACCCGGTCACGTCTTTGCCGTTTTCCCGGTAGCGCCATTTGCCGTTTTGCTTGTACCAACCGCTATCGACAACAGGAGGATCTACGGGAGGACTGCCGGCTTCCAACAGCTTCCCGTCTATGTACACCCCGTCAATCGCCCAGGCGTCAAACATCGACAGGGGAAAGTTATGGCGTTCACTCCAATCCACAATGGAATAGGGCATGGTAAAGAGCCCCTTTTTCCCGAATCCATCCCCCCAGGAATTGAGGACGGTAAATCCCTCTTTATCCCAGCCGACGATCAGCATCATATGGCCTCCCGCCATGGGTTCCAGGCTTGTGCCGTCGATGCGGGGCTCCGGCATAATCGGGTTTGT
>CAJFOJ010000069.1 GCA_904396495.1 uncultured Oscillospiraceae bacterium | reverse complement strand
TTATTTTATCATGTCATATTCAGATTGTCAAGGGAAACTTTACATAAATCTGCAACTTTTTTTTAATATCGGAATTTATCTCTTTTTTCTATCATTACATTGTTCATAAATCCTCCCTTGTTATTTTTGGGGGTAAATGGTAGAATAAGATAGAAAACAACCACGGAGGATAATATTATGAGCTGCAACCATTTGATTGATCTTGCAGATCTCCCTATGGAACAATGGGATAACATCATTCATCTCGCCTTAAAAATTGAACAAAACCCGCGAGAGTTTTTTGGCATTATGGAGGGGAAAATTTTAGCCACCTTATTTTACGAACCGTCTACACGGACCCAGATGTCCTTTCAAAGTGCTATGCTCCGTCTGGGAGGGCAGGTTATTGGCTTTTCCAATCCTCAAAATTCTTCAGTGGCAAAGGGGGAGACCTTGGGGGATACCATCCGCATCGTCAATTCCTACGCCGACATCATCGCCATTCGCCATCCGCTGGAGGGAGCAGCAAAAGCTGCGGCGAATTACTCGCAGCGCTGTCCCGTCATAAATGCCGGGGACGGCGGACACTTGCACCCTACCCAAACCCTGACGGATCTTATCACATTAGTTAAGGAAAAAGGACAGCTTGACAACCTGACCATCGGCATCTGTGGCGATTTAAAATACGGTCGCACCGTTCACTCCCTCATCAAAGCCCTCTCTAAATACGAAAACAATAAATTTATCCTGATTTCCACCAAGGAACTCGCTGTTCCCGCCTACATAAAAAACATATTAAACAGTGCCGGATGTCCCTATACAGAAGTATTTTCCCTCAGTGAAGTCATAGGCGACCTAGATGTTTTGTATATGACCCGCATTCAAAAAGAGCGCTTTCCCAGTGAAGATGCATATGAAGCGCAGAAAAACATTTACGTCTTAGACACCGAAAAACTCTCCCTGGCGAAAAAAGAGATGAAAATCCTCCATCCCTTGCCCCGGGTTGACGAAATCGCCCATCAGGTTGACACAGATCCCCGGGCGGTGTACTTTAAACAAGCCCAATATGGTGTTTATGGGCGTATGGCGCTGATTATCCGGATGCTCAGCAAACAGGACTACCAGCAAACCCTTTTTTATGGTACCTCCCAAACCGGACACCCATGTGCCAACCACAACTGTATTACAAACGCCGAAACTTACCTGCCCAAACACTACATAGAAAGTGGCGATATGCTTGTCTGTGAATACTGCGAACAGAAAATTCTCATCTAATCTTGTAGTTCTCCATGGCTCCCCTCACAGAGATTCCCACACTGAAAAGTTGACATATGATCATCTAGCGCAATATACTGACGGAACTGCTATCTTTCACTTTGACTTGTTCCACACCCCTATTTATCCCTGTATTGACTGCAAATACTGTCAAACGCACGATGGATGCCCTATTGATGATCCTTTTGAGAGCATTGTCGGAAAGCTGGACGAGGCGGATACTATCATTTTGTCGACACCGGTGTATTACATGGGATTTCCTGCTCCTGTAAAAGCTTTTATTGACCGCACGCAGCAGCTGTTTGCCCGGAGAATTTTGTTTAAACGGGAAGAAATTGCTAACAATAAACAAGGCGTCTTAATCTGCACCTGCGGCAGCGGCGACCTTTCGGCCATTGAAGCGCTTAGAGCACCATCCGAGATGTTTTTCTCCGTGTTCGGAGCCAAGCTTACTGAAATGGTATACCTAGCCGGAACCGACCTGCCCCAAAATCGGCGCAGTTTCAATCGAATCAATTTTTTAGAAAAGGAGATGTCAAAATGAGTACAATTCATGTCACAGAAGGGGATTTCGAGCAAGTGGTACTGGGTTCTCAACTGCCAGTACTGGTGGACTTTTGGGCCCCATGGTGCAACCCCTGCAGGATGCTGGGGCCGGTCATTGATGAAATTGCCGATGAGGTGGACGGTAAAGCCTTAGTCTGCAAGGTAAACATCGACGAGGAGCAGAATCTCGCTCAGGAATATCGGGTGATGAGTATTCCCACCTTGCTATTTTTTAAGGACGGAAAGGTGGTCAATCAGCTGGTTGGCGTCCGGCCCAAAGAAGAAATCTTGGATGCTTTGGAGTTGTCTTAAAAAGAAAACGTTATGTCAAAGCCCGGTGGATAAATCCACCGGGTTTTTTAGGCTTTTATATTATTTTGTCACCGGAATAGTCAATCCCCGATAAGTCACAGAAATAATATCCGCAGGGTCGATTACTTTGGCAAATTGGATCGTTGCCACAGATTTTAACCCCTCGCTGCCGGTGCCGCTGCCCGTAAATTCCCGGAAAACCGTACCGTCCTTCATTTGGATAGAAACGTCATATTCGCCGGACTCATCAGTCAACAGGTTCCCTTTCCCACTCATTTCCAAATTTTCCAAATCCAGCTTACTTTGCAGCTCGAAACTGACGGAAAGCGGCGACAAACTCATGGATTTCAAAGTAACCATTTCTCCATTAAAGGGGAATTCTCGATTTACTTTATAGGTTTTGGAAGTATCCCGATAATCCATGGTAAACTCTAAATTCCACTCACCGACTTCCAGTAGTTCTCCGTTTCCGTCGGGATCTTCGCTGGCGGTAGAGCCGTCTACCAGGTTACCCAAAATCAGATTAGCCTTTTCCCCGGAAAAGTTGTCGCCGGTGGTGCAACTCACCACATAGCTCCCCTTGTTGTCAACAGGGTTTTCATCCTCGATCTGGCTGACATACCAGCCCATTGAGTCAACAGCATCAAGCCATATCCGACTGGCAGCAAAGCGGTACATATCGGTGACAATTTCCCCTTCCGGAGCTGTCAATTCAAGCAAAATGTTGACGCACCGCTGATCGCCTACCACACCGAGGACATCCACCGTGTAGCCGCCCTTAGTGTCGCTGGCAACTACCTGTCCGCTCGCGGCGTTTAAGAGGGCGATATCGCTTTCTTGGCTTACGCCAAAGAACTTTTGGAAGGCCGGACTCATCTCAAAAGCGGCCGCAACCGCAACTGACAGGGTGGAAACTCCAATTGCCGCTGCAATTAATATCGAAATTCCTCTTTTGCTCCATCTTTTCCGTTTGGAGCCTATTTCTTTCATTACATTATCCTGAATGCGTTTTTTTTCTTGCTCTGTCAAAGTCAATTCCCCCAATTCAATCTCAGTGAGGAATTCTTCGTCCAACAAATCCATGCACTCATCTATTTTCGTATTATTCATGATCATCATCCCTTCTTGGATCACATTGAAGCTCCCCGCTGAATCAGCAGCTCTTTTAGCCTTTGCCTTCCCCGGAACAGCTTATTCTCCACCGCCTTTGGACTCAAGCCCATCTGCAGGGCAATCGCCTTGACCCGCTCGCAGTAAAAATACCGACGGATAAAGATTTCCCGATCCGGTTCGGGAAGCTCCAGAACCGTCTGCCGCACGATTTCCCCGTTGCGTTTTCTCGACAATTCTGATTCCAGATCCAGTTCCATCTCCAATCCGTCCTCCTCCAGCGGAAGTAATTCATAGACCCGCTTTTGGCTTCTCAAACGGTTAATGGCCGTATTACGGGCAATGGAAGCGGCATAGGCTTTCAAATTTCCCTTTTGAAGGTCGATTCCATCTACCGCCCGCCAAAGCTTAAGGAAAGTATCGGAAATGCATTCTTCGATGTCCTGTTGATGATCGGCTCCCAGAATTCGCACAGTCACCGCTTTACAGAGGCCACCGTATTGCCTGATCGCCTGCTCCACGCCCTTTTCCGGATCGTTTTGCATAAGAGTGATAAGTTGCTGGTCGTCCAATTTCCGCACCACACTTTCTTTTCTGAAAAGCTTTTCATCTATTAATACCGTCATAATCAAAAAATCACTCGTTTAAAAACTAATATTTCGAAAACAAGGCGCATCCTGCCATTAGGGCAGGATGCGCCTTGTTACAATTCCGATGCCGCTCTATTTTTTTTCTCTTTAAGCTATGCAACAATGGAGTGTTATTGCAAGAAATTCTGGTAAAGTTCATAGGCCAACCCCACGAGACAGACAATCAGCATCAGCCATAATAAAGCTGCCACTGTTTTGAACACCGCCTTGGGTTTGCGGTGTCTGCGGTATTTGGAAGCCAAAAGCCTTCCTCCTTCCCACCGGAAACTCCGATGGAATCAGTATGTGCAGTTGACCGCGCCCATATCCGTGAGGAAATAATATTTGTGATTGCTTTCGATGGGTTCGCCTCGACAGGCGAACATCTGGGACACGTTTGTCACCTGATAGCCCTCCTCCAAAAGCGCAGGAAGCAGGATTTCCAGGGCATCTACCGTATTTTGGTACACATCGTGTAACAGGATAATCGCCCCGTCTTTAATGTCCTCCATCACATTGTCAACGACCTCCTGAGCATTGTAGGCTTCTCCATCCCGGGGATCTACATTCCAAAGGATCGCTGCCATGTCGATCTTGTCGAGAATCACCTGATTGATGCGCCCATAAGGAGGCCGGTACAACTTGGGCACCTTGCCGGTCAGGTCTTGAATCAGCTTATTTGTGCTGCCGATCTGCTGGTCAATGGAATTCAGGTTTAGTCCCACAAGCTGTTTGTGGCTGTAACTGTGGTTTCCAATCTCCATGCCGCGATTGAAGGCGTATAGGGTGCTGTCCCCAAATTCCTCGAGCTGGCATCCCATCACAAAAAAGGTAGCCTTACAGTTGTACTTTGTCAGGACATCCACAACCTCCTGAGTGTACTGAGAGGGTCCGTCCTCAAAGGTCAGCGCGACAATGGGCTTATCAGGGTCCAAGTTGTCCACGTTTTCCTCCTCCATAGACCACCAGGGCAATTCGGTACCGCCGGTTCTCCCATCAGAAGTGGGTTTTGGCTCCGCTTGGGAAGACGGTTTTCCTTCTAATGTACGAGAGGAAGTAGATATTTGGGAAGCTGGCTCCTCTTTGGAGGCAACCGGCTGAGGGCGCAGGCAAAGGTACAAGGTGTAGCCGAAAATTACAAGCGTTAATAGGATGAGAATCCCATAAAACAGAACTGGACGCTTTTTCCCTTCCATAATCCCCCACCTTTCCAGCCAAAATCATATAACCATATTATACTATAAACGAATCCATCCGTCTAATACAAAACGGTAAAATATAATTACAATTTTGGTTTTATATTTGGGCAGATAAACAGGAAACGGGAACCCACCTAAGTGAATCCCCGCGCTTTTTCATTCCTCTTTTTGTATCGCCCTGAGCGCCTCCCGAATATCCCGCACGCCGATGAGTTCCAAGTCGAATTGGATACCCTTTAGCTGTTCGAGGGACGACTGGGGTAAAATGCAGCGTCGAAAGCCCATCCGCTCTCCTTCCCGGATCCGGTCTTCCACTCGGACAACTCCGCGGATTTCCCCGCCCAATCCCACCTCTCCAATGGCAAAGGTGGTAGAAGGTACAGGCTTGTCCCGCAGGCCCGAAACCATAGCCAACGCAATAGGTAGATCGGTTGCCGGCTCGTCCAGCCGCAAACCTCCCACTACGTTGACATAGGCGTCCAAATTTCCGAAAAAGTACCCCGCCCGTTTTTCCAATACCGCAATGAGCAGCGACATCCGATTGTAATCAAATCCCGTGGCCATCCGCCTGGGGGACGGAAACCCCGTTTTGGTAATGAGCGCCTGTACTTCCGCCAACACGGGGCGGCTCCCCTCCAAAACGCAAACGACACAGCTTCCCGAAACGTCCTGAGGCCGCTCTTTGAGCAGCATGGCGGAGGGGTTTTTCACCTCGGTGAGGCCCTTGTCCCGCATCTCAAATACAGCGATTTCATTGGTGGCGCCGTACCGATTTTTCACCGCCCGAAGGATGCGGTAGCTGTGATGCTCGTCCCCTTCGAAAAAGAAAACGGCGTCCACAATGTGCTCTAAAACCCGCGGGCCCGCTAAATTTCCCTCCTTGGTGACATGCCCCACCAGTATCATCGTAATATCGTTTTCCTTGGCCACTGACAACAAAGCGTTGGTGCATTCCCGCACCTGTGACACGCTTCCCGCAGAAGAGGCCACCCCGGAAAGCACCATCGTTTGAATGGAGTCAATGACCACCACCTGGGGTCGCTCATTTTTGATGGTGGCAATAATGGTCTCTAGGTCGTTATGGGCCAAAATAAAGAGATTTGGAGCGTTGACGCCAAGCCGAGTTGCCCGGAGCTTGATCTGCTTTACAGATTCCTCCCCCGATACATAAAGCACTTTGAGCCTTTGCCCCAAAGACTGGGAAACCTGTAAAAGCAAAGTAGATTTGCCGATGCCCGGGTCGCCGCCCAACAGCAACAGAGAACCCTTGACCAGTCCTCCACCCAGCACCCGGTCCAGCTCGGAAATCCCGGTCAAATACCGGATATCCTCCTGGGAGTGAATTTCCCCGATTTGGGACACTGCCGCCGGTTTTCCCCCGCTCCGGGAGCCGGATACTGCCGGGGAAGCGGCCATGGTTATCACCTGCTCAAAAGTGTTCCAAGCCGAACAGGACGGGCATTTTCCCATCCACTTCACCGTCTCATATCCGCATTCTCTGCACACATACAGGTCTTTTGCCTTGGCCATCGGTTATTCCTGTCCTTTCCCGTCCACTTCTACTACTCCATCAGCCAATCTGATCCTCGATCTGCTGATCGTTTTCCAACTCCTTGACAAGGCCGCTGTAAATCACAAAGGCCACCTTACTCTGATATTCCTCATTTAACAAATTGCTGCACTCCTCCGGGTTGGAGATAAAGCCGCACTCCACCAGCACAATGGGGTTTTCACTCCGATATAGCAAAAATAAGTCTTTACCCCCCGCCTTGATTTCCCTTGTGTTGTCAGGCTGAAGCTGCTCGGCAAAGGTCTCCTGAATCGACTGAGCGATCTCCTTACTCAAAGGGTTTTGGGTTCCATAAAACATCTGTGCTCCATGGTATTTGGACTGGGGGAATTGGTTCTGATGAATGGAAAGGACAATGGCGTCTGGATTTTTTTCGATAAGCTCCAAGCGATTATACATATCGGACTTTTTCTGCTTACTGATGCCTTTGACACCCTCGTCGTAGATAGAAACATCGGTATCTCTTGTCATCAACACCTCGTACCCCTGGATTTCCAGTAGATTCCGCAGCTTTAACGAGATTGCGAGGTTGATATCCTTCTCGACCACACCGTCCGCACCGATAGCGCCGCCGTCCATGCCGCCGTGGCCCGGGTCGATAATGATCTTTCGAAACTGGGACGGCTCCCCTGCCGCAGACAGGTGTTCCTTCACCTGGCCCGCCGCGACAAAAAACATCACTACCGCCAACAGCACCGCTGAAACAGTCAGCAACCCCCCATGACGACTTTTTTTCATCCAAACCCCACCCCTTGCGTACAGAATCTTTTTACAAGTTTATTCGGTACGTCGGGGGAATATGAGTGAACTGTCCCCGTGGTGGCAAAGCTAAACTACAAACCCTTATCCGCAATCTGTGGTTGCGACGGCAGGTCTGTTCTTACTTTCTCGTCTGATCCTGCTTATAGACCATTTTTTCCTTGATGGAGATATGCCTAATCCCCAGTTCATACCCTACAGCGCAAAATACCACATAAATAAGGGGCATCAGCGCCAACACCACAAACTCTCCCCAGGAAAGTCCTGGTGTCGTAGCCGTCGGCCAACCTAAGTCCCAGTGGACAAGCTTCATAAATCCGTAAAGGGGCGCGTTGAGGATTCGGAAAGTCCTCAAAAAGTCAAAAGGCAAAATTTTTGCAATAGACAAGGCCAGAACCACGTCCATAATACCGTATGGGATCATGGCGAGTAGCCCCACCTTCAGCCCCTTATAGGGCGTTTTCTGAATCCGCCCGAACTGGATGTAGTTCGCCTCCTTATCCCCTTGCCGCCACATGAACTGGTAAACCATTCCTCCGTCCAATATGAGGCAGACCACTCCCATGAGCAGCAACGACCACCATTTATCCTCAAACAAAAACTTAATGGCCCCGCATAAAATCATCGAATAAATTGTCGCCAAAAACAAGTTGAGATAAGTCTGGCCAACCAAATATCCAATGCCGCATTTAAAATTTCCTTGTTTTTTTGCCACGTCACAGCCGTCCTTTCTCTATACGTCTTTGCGGATAATCGTTCCCTCCGCCACCGGGGTTTTCAGGGGGAAGGAAAACTTCATATGGGCGTGTCTCGTATCATCGATGGTCTCACCGGCCTCATTATATAGCGTATCGACAGTGATCTCCGCCGGCCTTTTTCCCGGTTCCAGCAGTTGTACTCGGTCTCCTGCAAAAAACTTGTTTTTCTGAGTGCAGTAGGCCACACCGTCTTTCCAGTAATCCACCACCGCTACGATGTCGCAGTTGCGGATATAGCCGCCGGTGTCGTACCGTTGCCCCTCCTGAGGCCGCCCAAAATAAAACCCCGTGGAATAATCTCTATGACTCACTTTGCGCACCTCGTCCATAAGCCAGGGCTCTAGTTTCCATCCCTTAGGATGTTCCATGTAACTATCCACCGCTATACGGTAGGCGTTTGTCACCACCGACACATAGTAGGACGATTTAGCCCTTCCCTCGATTTTTAGCGATGTGGCTCCCGCCTCGACCACCTTGTCGATGTACTCCAGCATGCAGAGATCCTTGGCATTTAAAATATAGGTACCCTTCTCGCCTTCAATAATAGGCATGGGCTGGTCGAGCCGTTTTTCCTCCACCAGATAGTACCCCCACCGGCAGGGTTGGGCGCATTCGCCCCGGTTGGCGTCCCGGTGAGCCATGTAGTTGGACAACAGGCACCTCCCCGAAAAGGACATGCACATAGCCCCGTGGACGAATACCTCGATTTCCAATTCCGGTGGGGTGTGGTCGCGGATATAGCGGATGTCCTCCAAAGAAAGCTCCCGGGCCAACACAACTCTTTTGACTCCCATTTTATAGAATTCTGTAGCTGTCACCGCGTTGACAATTCCCGCTTGGGTCGAAATGTGGATTTCCACCTGTGGAGCCGCCTTTTTCGCTGTCGCCAAAACACCGATGTCGCTGACGATAAAGGCGTCCACACCGCAGTCCGCGGCGTTTTGTAGGAACTCCCCCAGCCGCTCCATCTCCTGATTGTTTGGAAGGGTGTTGCAGGTGAGATAGACCCGCACTCCCTTTTCATGAGCGTATTGTACGGCCATCCTCAGAGAATCCATATCAAAATTTGCGGAAGCAGCCCGCATGCCATAGGCAGTGCTTCCCAGATAAACGGCGTCCGCCCCAAATCGGATGGCGGCCCTCAAACGTTCCATATCCCCCACAGGCGCCAGCACTTCCGGCCTTGTCATCATAATCTTCCTTCCTATCAAGAGAAATTTCCCTCGTATGCCCACCAAACGCAAACCCTTCTCCCTTCCCGCAGAAGCCCCATGGGAAAGGAGAAGGGAGCAGTATCATATCACTTCAAAAGCATTACCCTACTGAGCATTCTGGCGAAGTCCCGCTTTCTGGACGTTCTGATTGTGCTCCTCCAGCGTCTCAGCGTAATAGAACTCACCGGTGCGCAAGTCAGTGCAGAAGAAGTAGTAGGTAGTGTCCTCCGGCTCCAGCACCGCCATAATGGCGTCCAGCCCGGGATTGTTGATAGGTCCGGGAGGCAGTCCATTTGCAACGTAGGTGTTATAGGCATCGGCAATTTCCTGGCTGCCCTGATTGCCCAAAATCTGCTCGGTGGCATAATCCCTGGTTGGATCAGCGTCCAGCCGCGGAAAATCGGCCGAATCGTTTAACCGGTTTAAGTACACAGAGGCAACCCTCTTCATCTCCTCCACATTGGGCGCTTCCGCCTGGACAATAGAGGCGATGGTCAGCAGCTCATGGAGTTCCAGGCCCTGTTGGGCCATTAGATTCTTCACATCGGCGGAAATCTTGACATCAAAGTTGACTAACATCTTCCGGATGACGTTAAGAGGCGAATCGCCTTTATAAAACTCATAGGTGTCCGGGAAGAGATACCCTTCCATCTTATAGAAAATATTGCTGTCGTCTGGAATTTGCTCCTCAAAATCGAACCCAAAATCAGTGGAGTTTACCTGGGCCATAAAGTCTACAGCCTCGCAGACACCGTTATCCTCTAAAATTTTTGCAATCCTGTTAAGAGGCAAGCCCTCCGGGATGGTAACAGTGACCGTCTCACGCTGGTTCGATTCCTGCATCGCCCGCATCATGACGGTGTAACCCATATTAGTGTTGAGGACGTGTTCCCCTGCGGCGTATTGCCCGTCATAATTTTCGTATCCGGAAATCTTCTCGAACAGCCACGGGTATTTGATCAATCCCTCATCGTGGAGGATGTTGCTGATCTCCTTAGTGGTCGCCCCCTCCGGAATGGTGACCTCAATGGCCTTATCCGGCTTTGTCACCGCCAAAACGTCGTTGATCGCGCTGATGCAGAAGTAAGAAATCACAGCGCAAACCGCAAGCACCACTAAAATATAGACGACGGAATAAATTTTTCCTTTCCGGCGCACTTTTTTCCGTTTTCTCCTGGGCGGCTCGCTGCCAAACGTCCCTACTGCATAAGCACCGGTGTCCCGCTGCTCTTTCGCTTTCTGGGAGTCGAAAGGAACCGTCTGTTCCAAAGGCTCCTGGGATTCGTCAAAATTTTCACTGTTGTCATAGAGGGGAAAAGCCCCGGTGTTTTCCAACCCCTGGTCCATGCCCTCCTTGTTTTTCTCGTCCATGCTTTTTCTCCTCTGCCGGAAACACCCGGCTCTATTACTTGTGAAACCGCTTCACAAACTTATCAGTTACCAGTATATCGACCATTTTATCATATCTTCCGTGAGGGAGCAACGATTTTAGACAAATATTGTAGCAAACCCCTATATTTTCCCCCTCATATTTGGACAGAAAGCGATCATAATACCCCTTTCCATAGCCCAGTCGATATCCCTGGACGTCAAACCCCAGACCCGGCAGGACGCAGATAGAGCCCTCAAATTTCTTGAGTTCCCGGCACCGCTTTGGAATAGGCTCCAACACCCCGAACGCCCCCGGTTCTAAATCGTCAAGGGAGCGGATGACATAAAACTTCATATCAATCTTTCCGGGAGTACAGCGGGGAACCGCCACCGTTTTGCCGTCTAGCAACGCCTGCTCAATCAGAGCTTTGGTGTCCACCTCGATGTCTGTAGAGACATAGGTGAGGATCGTTTCCGAGTTGCCGTATTCCGGTAGCTTCAACACCCTGCTGAGGATCGCCATATCCTTTCTGTTTTTTTCCTCGAAGGACATATTCCGCCGCAGGTCTTTAAACTCCGCCCGGAGTTTTTTCTTCACTTCTCGGATGTCTATCCTTGCCATTGAACACCCGCCTTCAAATGCTCGGCCTGGGCGGGCGAGCAGATGGCCTCCGCCAATGCGAACGAGAATTGGAACGCCGTCCCTGCCCCTTTGGAGGTAATGATGTTCCCGTCCCGAACCACCGGCACATCCAGCACCTGTGCACCGGTTAGCTCCTCTTCAAATCCAGGAAAACAGACTGCCTTTTTATTTTGCAACAGCCCCATATGGCCCAAGATAGACGGGGCTGCGCAGATAGCACCAATTAAAATGCCCTCAGAGGCACAGTGGCGGACCATATTTTGCACATCCTCGCTCTGTTCTAAGTTGAGGGTACCCGGCATCCCACCGGGCAGCACAATAGCTTGAAGACCTTTATAGCTCATTTCTTCTGGTTCTATGTCGCAGGCAACTGTAATGCCATGGGAACCCCGGATCACCTGCCCACCAATCCCGACCGTCTTTACATCCAGCTCGCACCGTCTGAGCATGTCCACCTGTACCAACGCTTCTACCTCTTCAAAACCGTTTGCCAAAAACACGTATACCATCTTAATTTCACCATTCCTTTTTCGTCTGCCACCACCGGCAATCTTCTGTCGCAATTTTCCATCAGTCCAGCATCAAAGCCATATACCCGGTGCTTCCCAAATGTTCCGACAAAGGCGAAACGCCGCCTTGCAGGCATTTTCCCATACCATAGGGCACTGCCTTTAGTATTTTCTCCCGCGCCGGGCGGTGCACTTTAACCGCCTTTTTTCCGTAACACGCCATCAGCGAACGGGCGACCCGCTCCGGTGCACTTCCGCTGCACTCCCTCAGGTAGATGCCGTTTTCAGCGCAGGTAAAAGCCGCGTAGTAGGTTTTTCCGCCCTCCTCATATAAAAGAACATCCCCGGAAAACCGCCTTAGCTCCTCGTAAATGTACCGAAGCTCCCTTTCCGGATGACGGACTGGATTTACGAGCGTTTTCAGATACCCTTCCCGCAACCGGAAAAACTCCTCAAAGGCACAGGGGAAAAATTGGTAAAATTTCTTTCCCCGCCCCTTCACGATTTCCTGCTCGATCAAGAAGGCGGTGTCGTATCCCAGCTTCCGGTACATGGAAAACAGTCCGGGACTTGCCGGCACCAAACAACTAAAGCACCCTCCCCGCCGTCTGATTTCATCGTCGGCCCACCGGTCTAGCTCCCGGTAAATGCCTCGGCGCTGATATTCCGGCAACGTGGCCACCGCGTAGATGTAGCTTCCTTTCTCGTTCCCAATAGCCACATCCATTAACGTCATCATCGAAACCGCTTTCCCACCGATCCGCCAAATCAGCGTGTCCTCAGGCACGAATCGGCGTTCAAAATAAAAATTACTGTAAACGTCTTCCGTGTCAAAACACCGCCGCCACATCTCCTGCAAATCTGGAATGTCCTCCCGGCAGGCAAAATCAAAAAAGCCTTCCATCTATTCGACCAGCTCCGCCGTGTATTTCTCCAGCAAAAAAGCTGGATGATAGGAGAGCTTCGCCTTCCTCAGTCCTTCAGAACCGGTATCTTCCTCTCTGTTTACATAACGAAAGCCTTCCATCTCCGACTGCACAAACAACTGGTTAATAGCAGGGTAGGCTCCCTGAATATCGGCAAACGCTTTTTCAAAGTGGACTGCAAAGGTGGAATTGCCCACCGGTTCCCCGATCGTGTAAGCGACGGTCTTTCCATTTTGCCGCAAAAGCCCGCCTCTAAAACCCAGCTGAAAAAAATTCCGAAGCGCCAGCATGGCGGCGCAACCTTCGTCAATTTTGTCATCGTCGGAAGCGCAGCCGTTTTGGCGGCACCACTCCCGCTGCATCATAACGCACTCCTCGATATTCTGTTCGCTAATCGCCTCGTAGTTCCAATCGTTGTCCATAAACCGTTTGATGTGGTTGCGTTTTCCGTGATACCGCTTACCGCTCAAATTTTTGAGTGCCTCCCGTTCGTAGACAT
The DNA here is from genome assembly GCA_904396495.1 of uncultured Oscillospiraceae bacterium. Classification (GTDB taxonomy): domain Bacteria; phylum Bacillota; class Clostridia; order Oscillospirales; family Ruminococcaceae; genus Fumia. Next base: position 17,804 of record CAJFOJ010000069.1, on the reverse strand, counting down.
ATTCCGCATCATCCCGATTGCTGCGAAAAACCATCCGCGTGCCAAATATCCCCTCCAGTTTTTCCTTGTCCGGTTCCAAAATGCCGTGAATCCGGATGGGCAGGTCATTGTCCCGACAGTAAGCTGCAATTTTTTCTACAGGTGCTTGTAAATTCCCATCCCCAATGGGACACAAAAAGGAATACCCCTCTTTAATCTGTACCTTGGCAAAAAAGAAGCCGTCTTGTTCGCAGACATCCATGGGATAGGCGAGCCGCCAAACATAATTGGCTGCAAAGCTGTACTGGGCGGCGCTCACATCCTTCTTCCGGTAATAAGCGCTTATCCAATCCTTATCTTCTATCGTAAGAGGTTTAAAATCCAGCATGATATCGTCCTTTCCTGGGCTCTTTAATCAATCTGTTCCATAATCCGCTCCGTCACCGCATCAATAGGCAGAGGATTTTCCCCATCGTCACAGCAAACTATCCGCCAATTCTGGACTTTGGCAGCGTACTTGGCCGTCTCCTGGCAGCTTTGCAGATAGGCTCTGTCCCTTTCATGGATATCCTTCCGGCTCTCGTCGCCGCCATAACGCCCCTCAATCAACCGGTCGGCTACCTGACGGTTCATGTTGAGAAAAATCACCCGGTCGGGCTTGGGCAGGCAGAGCTTTTGGTATTCAAAATCGTCCAGCCAGTGAAGGTACGCGTCCCACTGATCTCGCGGCAGCTTTCCCATCTGGTGGATGGCGTTGGAGCTTACGTACCGGGTTGCCAGAATAGTATACCCGTTTAGATACTGCTTTTCCCAGAATTTTTTAAAACTGGCATATCGGTCCACTGCATAAAAGGTACTGGCGGCATAGGCGTTGACCCCGCCGGGGGAATCGGAAAATTCCCCGCCCAAATACATCCTGACCAAAGCGGACGAAGGCTCGCTGTAATCCGGGAAGGAGATGAGTTGCACCTGTTCCCCTCGGGAGCGCAGACGCGCAGCTACTAGCTTACTCTGCGTGGATTTACCGCTGCCGTCCAACCCGTCGATGACAATGAGTTTTCCCCGCATTTTAAGCGTCCTCCTCAGGCTTTTCTCCAAACAGAATGAGTTCTTTGGCATAGGGTAAAGTTTTCACCCAATCGCAGAAGGTATGCCATTCCTCAAGCTTGTGGTTTTTCCGGGCTCTATAGATATTGACTAAATTCTCATAATTGAACGTACAGGTCCGCATCTGGTTGTAGCTAGAAGGTAAAAACTGGATCATGTCGTACCAATAGGCTTTTTCCTTGGTCTCTAAGTATTTCTGCCGGAGTTTTTCTAGATAGGAAATGACATGATCCATCTGCGCTAAAGTTTCCTCCGTCATATGATCGCAGCTGAAATCCTCCCTTGCGAAAGCCTTACTGTGGATTTTGTGCATGGTACTGGTAGAATTGGCCACCGTTCCCACCTTGTAGGTGTCGTATTCCTTCCACCAATATAAAGGGGCCGTAATATCTACCGACACAAAAATCTGCCGGATGAATTTCCGGTGATCGCTTCCCGAAACACAGAGCCGCCGTGCCAAATCCAAATCGTTTTTGCCCAAAACAAAGTTTCCCGCCTGGTCGTACCCGCTATCACTGCGGGCCCAGCTGTTCATCGGGTTGCGGGCGCCTCTCATAGCGTTTTCCAGATTCATGACCGACGTCTTCTGTAGGGTAATCATAGCTGCCTCCTATTAAATTTTATTATCTTTTATATTTTATCATAAAACCCCTAATTTGACAATTGATTTGCCTCCCTCTTTTTTCCTGATAAAATTTGAAAAAAGGGTTGACAATAAGGGTTCAATTGAGTATAATATAAAAGCTGTACACGGTACAAGCAGTTCGATGCTGTTATGGCTCAGGTGGCAGAGCACGTCCTTGGTAAGGACGAGGTCACCGGTTCGAATCCGGTTAACAGCTCCAAGGAAAACCCCATGAACGCTAGGTTCGTGGGGTTCTTCTTTTTTTTCGCGGAAACGTGGAAAGGGGAAAATGTTCAAGAAATGTTCAAGTACCACGTTAAAATAACTGGAAAAGGTGCGAAAGGTCTTGTAACCTGTTTTGGCTTTAAGTCGTATCACTCCCATACGCTTTTCCTTTGACAATATCTTTTGCTCGGTCGGGTGCGGTACCCATCGGAATAAATTAAAGAACGCAACATTTCAAAACATGTGTGAATACAACTTACTTCTATGGTTCTTCTCTATGATCCGGATTTGGTAAATCGTCCAGGAATTCTAACGCTAGGGGAATGAAATCATCGGTTATGCTCAGCATCTCAACGCTGCCTTCATGATTAGGCATTTTAATTGGATATACCATCTGATTCTGTATAAACCAAAAGCCGCAAGAATGTATGCACATTCTCACAGCTCTCAGTTGGTCCCTAAAGATTATCGCAGGGCATTATACATTGCCTTACAGCAAAATTCAAGAGGCAGATTACTTTCGATTTAGCACTCACACGCCGGAACCGTTGACCCAGCAGCCGTCCGGGGTGTAGCGGTTTGTATACATCGCCCCGTCGGAACCGATGTAGTACCACTTGTTGTACCACTGAATCCATTTGTTTGTCGCCATGGTGCCGTCCGCCTGCATGAAGTACCATTTGTTGCCGGATTTTAGCCAGATTTTCACAACGGCTACTCCGTAGTCGTTGAAGTAGTACCAGTTGCCTGACGCCTGGTTCCAGCCTTTGGCCATTTTGCAGTTTTGGTCGAAGTAGTAGGTCTTTCCATTTTGGAAGATTTTCAGAGAATTTGGGGTGATACCGTAGCAGTCGTAAAAATTCCAACTTTCATTTGCTCTTTGGGGGCAATGTGCTACTCCACCTAAACGTGGCTCATTATCATAAATTTCCATAGTGTATTCTTGTATTTGTACATTGTTTTTTTGAGTAGCTACATTGAACATATCAGGAACTACTATTCAGATTAATTAATGTATCAGGAATAAAAATGACACCTGCATTCGTTTGTTCCCAAAAGTTTTTTTGGTAGTTACACCCCAAGGTAACACCAATTTTTTACTTTCCGTATAACAGAAGGCATACTCCCCAATAGTTTGTAATTTAGGATGAAACTGAATATCTGTTTTACGCGGACAAGCCCAATTCCAAATGGGTGACAGACATCTCCTACATCCAAACCAAAGAAGGTATGCTGTATCTGTCGATAATCCGGGATCTCTATGATAACAGCATTGTTGCCTACAAGACTGCTACACAGCAGACCGTGAACCTTGTACTGGACACCATTCGCCTTGCCATGAAGCGAGAAAAAAAGGCGGTCGCCGCAGAGTTGCAGCTCCACAGCGACCAAGGGTTTCAGTACACGTCACAGGCGTACTTTAAGCTAACTCAATCTTACGGCATTACACCGTCCATGTCAAGACGGGGAAACCTATATGACAACGCAATGGCGGAAAATTTCTTCTCAATTTTAAAACAGAATGCATTTACCGCCATAAGCCGGCCACCTTCTCCGAAGCCAACGAGATGATTGACAGATACATTCATTTCTACAACTATGAGCGTATACAGCTAAAAAGCGGAGTAGCACCGCTTACGCTGCGCCACCTCGCTTTAAACTTGATATTTCCTACATAGGGGCTCTTTTGTGCTGTCTGCACATTCTGGGGCGGTTCAATTTGCCGGGGGATATTTATTGCCTACCTATTCTTGCTACCCGTAAACGGGTCTATGTATTCTTTGAGTGACATCTGGTCTTTCGCATAATCTTCTTCCAGCTGGTTTCGTATGTAGTTCCTTATTGCAGTTTCATTCTTACCTACTGTATCCACAAAATATCCTCTACACCAAAAACTTCTCTGTCCATACTTATACTTTAAGTTTGCGTGCCTATCGAATATCATCAAACTACTTTTTCCTTTGAGATATCCCATAAACTGTGCTATACTTAAATGCGGCGGAATACTTACAAGCATATGTATGTGGTCCGGGCAGGCTTCTGCCTCTATTATCTCCGCTCCTTTTTGCTCGCTCAATTTTCTTAATATCTCTCCAATATCTTTTTTCAGTTGCCCGTATATCTCCTTTCTTCTGTATTTCGGTGCAAAAACTATATGATATTCACAGCGATATTTGGAATGTGCTGTACTTTTTATTTCGTTCTTCATTTGCCAAAAACCTCCTTGTTATTTTAGTAATGCGGTCGCCAACCCACTACTATTTTATATCAAGGAGATTTTTATATACTAAAGTTTTTTATCTTCCCCCAGTAAAACTGGGGGTTTATTTCCACGCATAAATGCTCCAACCAAAAAATCGGGAGAATATATATTCTCCCGGCCTTAGCATTTATATATTTAATTTTTATTGAAATAAATTTGCTATATTATATGTGGTTGTATCGAGGCTCGGGGTAAATATTTCAACGTAGTTTCAAGATGTCGTTGCGATAAGTTTGCACAAATTACAAAATTATAAGTATAATGTATAAAAATGTAAAATATAAACTATTGAAATTTGCAATAAATGTTATTATAATTATAAATAATTTAAACATAGGGAGTTATTAATATGGATGACAAACAAAAAAGACTTATACAAATATTTTTAGAAGAAGGAATATATGTTACCCCATCAAATTTATATGAACCATTAAATCTTGATTCGTTGCAATATGTAAAAATTATAATTGATTTAGAAGAATATTTTGGTATTGAAATTGACGATAAGTACCTTTATCAAGAAGAACTTAAGACTTTAAATGATTATGTAAATTTACTTAATAAGATAGGAGAATAGATGTGAAAAAATATAAAAAATCCCGTTTTATGTTAGAATGCGAGGACAGACTTATAAATTATAAGAATGGAGATATTATATATTTTAATAATGATAATGACTATAAGTCGTGTATAAATTCATTAATAGATGACGGATCACCAGCATTCAAAAAGTTATTGGATAAAGAATTTTTAATACCCGACTATCTAGATGAACCAGCTCTGATGCAATATTATGCAAATAAAGAATTATATGGAAATGAGATGTTAGAATTAACCATTATACCAACGAATGCTTGTAACTTCCATTGCATATATTGTTACGAATTACAGCGCACCGATTATATGTCAGATAAAACATTTGATAATGTGTTTAAATTTTTAGAAAAAAATATAAAAAAATATGATATTTTAAACATAGACTGGTTTGGAGGAGAACCATTATTAGCAAAAGACAAGATTATTAGTTTTATGGGAAAAGTTAAAGAATTATGTAGAACAAATAAAACTATTCTTATCAGTAATATGACAACTAATGGATATTTACTAGATGTACAGACAATTAATGCCCTAGTCAACAACATGATTTTATACTATCAAGTAACAATAGATGGATTGGCCTCTACACACGACGTGCAAAGATGTTTGCATAGTGGAGATGGCACATTTGATATTATTATAAAAAATCTTAAAGACATTCGAGATGGTGTAGATTCTAAACGATTAAGAATATTAATACGTACCAATGTTACGCAGGAAATGATTCCAGAGTTTCATAAATATTTAGAGTTCATAAAAGAGGAATTTGGTAATGATCCAAGATTTCTATTTCATATTACTGAGGTAAAGGATTGGGGCGGAGAACGAGTTGAAAAAATAAAGGATTCTTTTATAGATATAGATGAAAATGCTAGTTTAACAAAGAAACTCCAGGAAATGGATTTAGTAACTCCTTCTGTTTATCATAATTTTTCTAAGGGTTCAATATGTTCAGCTGCAAGAATGAATGGATTTATTATAGATTATGATGGTAGTCTAAAAAAATGCACGATAGCAATGGAATCAGACGATCCATATTTAAAAGAAATAAATTGTGTTGGACTTATTGATGATCGAGGAAATATGCATTTAAATGAAGCACTTCAATCTATATGGGTGCAACATTATGATTTGACTCATTCAGAATGTGCGGATTGCTTACTATATCCTCGTTGCTATGGTACTGGATGCGTATTTAAGAGACTACAAGACAGAATGCAAAACAAAGAATCTGAATGTAAGTGGAAAAAAGAATTTAATTTGAAATCTATATAAACAGGTCTTTGCTAAACAAAATTTTGTTTATATCATACAAAAGGAGGTGTTGGAATGAAAAAGCTTCATAAACATAAAAAGGCACTTAAGGCAACCTTATACATTGAAAATGGCGTCTTTCATTGTTGCTAATAACAGTTTGACTTTTTCAGAGAGGGTTTGATCATATGAAAAAGTTATGTAAAGGCAAAATAAAAAATAAGGTAGCACTATATATTGAAAATGGCTTTTTATTTTGTTGTTGACATAGAAAGGAGCATTTAAATTGAAAAAGCTAAAGAAAAACAAGCTGGCTAGTAAAGTTGCTCTATATGTAGAAAACGGTTATGTTGCTTGTTGTTGGTAATACTACCTGGAGGTGAAATAATGAAAAAGCTTCGCAAAAATCGAAATATATTAAAGGTCTCCCTGTATGTTGAAAATGGCGTATTTGCTTGCTGCTGGTAGATAGTGTATAAGTATGAAGTTTAGACATTCGAAAATATAGCAAAGAGTATTATTCGTTTGTCTAAACTTCATTATTTTGATTTTGGAGGAAGTTAAAATGCCCACTAGACCTGTAAAAATAGCGATTATCGATAGCGGTATTGATCAAAATAATCTCTTTTCTCAAATGGACTACGAAGGTATTCATTTTTATATGGATGAAAATAGCAATGTGCTGCATGATAGAGATATTAAAGATTCTGTTGGACATGGGACTGCGGTGACATTCCAAATATATGAAAAACTAAAAAAAATTAATGTTTCTTTTTATATTATTAAGATATTCGAATCATTAGAAGAAGTTGACGAAAAATTATTGGTATCTGCCTTAAAATACATAGAAGAAAAAAATATTGCAGATATAATCCATATTAGTGCCGGTGTGACACGGACCGAATACAAATCTCAAATGAGAGAAATATGTCAAAAATTAAAAGATAAGGGAAAGCTAATTATATCTGCGTTTGATAATAACGGCGCAATTTCATACCCCGCTGCATTCGACGAGGTAATAGGGGTAGATCTAGATATTCGTTGTCAAAATGGAAATGAATATATATTTATAAAAAACAGCATTGTTAATATTTTAACGTTCGGAACCTCTCAAAGATTGCCATGGCTAAATGATGAGACAAAAGTTGTTTCTGGTTCAAGTTTTGCAGCGCCATATATTACTGCTTTAATTGGGACTCTATATGCCAAAGGTATCAATAATTATGATATGGTGATAGAGTATCTAGAAAATAATTCAATACAACAAATTCAGATTGCTAAACAAGCGGATTTGAAGCCTTTCGCTTCAAATAATATTCTATTGTTTCCATGGAATAAAGAACAAGAAAATATTGTAAGGTTTGCTTCTCAATGTAAATGCAAAATAAAACATGTTTGTGACGTGAAATTAATGGGAAATATCGGACGATCTTTGGGTTCAATTGCAGATACGTCCGAGTGCCAATCCATGCATATAGAAAATATAGACTCTATTCAGTGGTCAGACACCTTTGATACGGTGGTTATGGGACACACAGGTATATTAAATATTATCACCAAGACCAATTGGAAGGAAATAATAATACAAAAATGTATTGATTATCATAAAAATTTATATAGCTATGACAAATTGTCCGATAGCGAAATGGGACGATTAAAGCAACATGGATTAAGCGTATATTCTCCACAAATAACTGCAATAGATGGAACTATTCCGACGCTAAACAAATTATATCTTTCCGCTATACCAGTTGTCGCTGTATTAGGAACCAGCTCAAAGCAAGGTAAATTTTCGACCCAAATGTTGATAAAAAAACAGTTAAAAGATCTAGGATACCGTGTTGGATTTTTATCCAGTGAGCCTAATGGATTACTTTTAGGAGCTCAACATGTTATACCGTTTGGATTTGGATACAGCGGGACAGTTAACCAGAGAAACATTATTTATAATGTAAATATGATGATTAACGATATAGAAGATAACTATAAACCAGATATTATCTTAGTCGGTTCTCAATCTCAAAGCATACCATATAGCACAGGGAATCTGGGATTTTATCCATTGGATCAACATGCCCTTTTGTTAGGGGCAGAGCCAGACGCAGTGGTTTTATGCGTCAATCCTGACGATGAATATGATTATATAGAACGAACCATTAGTTACATTAACTCACTTATATATAGCAAAACAATTGCTATTTCGTTATTTCCATTTCGCAATTTAACCCCACATGCAACATTATCCACAAAGCTTAGAGTTTTGGAAAAACATGATATACAAAATATAAAAGCAAAATTAAGCGAACACTTTGGCCTTCCGGTTTTTGATATTTTTAACAATAAGAAGGATATCAAATTATTAACCAATCAAATTATAAATTTTTTCTAAACTTAGGAGTTGGTATCATTGAAACTGCGAAATTCTAAAGGGATAAGGCTAATTATAAAATACATGGATATACCGATTGTTACAATGATTGCAGTATGCCTATTTTTGTTAATTCAGACAATTTCTGAAATGTTAGAAATTTGGGCTATACAAGACATACTGGACGGAATTTCTAACGGACTACAAGGAATTAATAGAGGCTTAAATTTAGCAGTTTGTGCCACTGTTATCGAAGTTTTAATGATAGCTTTTGTAGATTTATTGACTGGCTGGATGGTTGCAAAAGGTTTGCTATTATTACGAAAAAAATTATCAGATAAGTTGTCAAAGTGCTCATTTTTATCCATTATTACATTAGGTACGGGGGAAATTTTATCAAGGACACAGGAAGATCTAGACCGGAGTGCGCAGTTTTCTAAACAAATGTTAGGAAATATTATTTATGGTAGTATTTTGTTGCTAGTATCTATAACATTATCTTTCTGGTTAAATTGGAAAATGGCGGTTATTTGTATTCTGCTAGTTCCAATTGTATTACTCATTTCAACAGTAGCTAGTAAAAGAATGGAAAAAACTGCAAAAATTACACGTGAAGAATCGGGCAGACAAAGCCAATTAATCCAAGAATGCATCTGGCAAATCCCAACAACTAAAGCTTATGTATCAGAAAAGCAATGGGAACGTCGTTTAAACGAATCTATGGACATATTATTGTCTAAGAAACAAGAGCAATCCAAAACGATAGCCCTCTACGAACCAATTATTTCGGTTATGCGATTTCTTCCGCAATCGATTATACTTTTTTATGGTGGCTATTTATTACTAAATAAAGAAATATCTATTGGAAATTTAATGTTATTTACAATACTATTTGGATATATTTCTAATGGGTTGGCTAGTATCCCGCAATGGATTGCATATTATCGTAACACTTCGGCATCATCTGAACGGGTACAAGAGCTATTTAATTTGGAAGAAAATAAAGGAGAAGATGTAATTGCAATTGATGATAAATACCAAATTGATTTCGAAGGTGTATGTTTTGCATATGAAAATGATAAGTTCCAAATAAAAGACATTAATCTCAAAATACTTAATAATATGAATGTCGCTATAGTTGGCGAGAGTGGTAGTGGGAAAAGCACTTTACTGAAATTAATATGTGGTATTTATCGTCCTATGAAGGGACACGCGTTAGTATATGGATTTGATTTGCAAAAGTGTCGTCCAGAAAAAATTTATGAAAAAACGTCAATCATACTCCAAGATACTTTCTTATTTCCTGGTACAATATATGAAAATCTTACAATGGGAGAAGTAGGGTTAACGAAATCAGAGGTTATAGAGGCTTGTAAAAAGTCTTATATATATGATTGGATACAGACACTACCGAATGGTTTAGATACCAAAATTTCTGAATTTGCTTCAAATATTTCTGGAGGACAAAAACAACGAATTGGGCTTGCGCGTGCGATCTTAAAGTCTACAAATCTTTGGCTTCTTGACGAACCAACATCTTCTTTAGATTTTGAAACAAGCCAAAAGTTTATATATGAATTAAATGAGATCGCCAAAGATTGTACTACTATATTAGTTACACACCAAATTCCACTAGTTACAGACTATGACTTGATTGTTTATATGGAAAATGGTCAAATAGCGGATATTGGCACACATAATTATTTATTCAGTCAAAATGATAATTACAGAACCATGTTTGAAAATCAGTTAATATCTAATTGAGGTAAATGCGATGAAAATACAACGTATCAATATTGAATCATTGAGAATTTTAAAAAAATATTTTCAATCCAACAATATAACTTTTTTTTTAGGACATTTATTAAATCCTATTTCGCGATTACTGATGACTCTTCTTACAGCTTGGTTCGCTAGTGCGATTTTTTCTCTATCACAAAATAAGGAGACATCTTTACAGTTAATTCGTATAATGATGTATTTTTTGCCGACATTTGTGGTATTAACCATATTGACTGTATTGTCTAAATGGTTATATCAGACCTCTGTTAATCGAATAATATGTAAAATGAAAGAAGAATTTATCTCTCAAATTCAAAAAATACCACTTACAGAATACTATAAAAAGCATAGTGGAGAATGGTTGTCATATATTGACCATGACGTCGTTCAGGTAGAAGAGTTTTTAGGAAATACATTAGCCGGAATTTTAGCTCCTCTTATAGTCGGTGGTGGCTGTATCGCTTTATTATTAATAACGAATTGGCAAATAGGCACTTTCTCAATATTTACTGTAATAATATCTCAAATAATTAACTATTTTTTTTCAAAAAAACATCGAGAGAATAGCAATGAATTACATCAACGATCTTCGGAGGTAAATGCGAATTTTAATGACATCATTTCCGGAGCAATTACTATTAGGGTATATCAATTATTGAACAGTATATCAAAAAAAATGCAAAATATATTTAAAAAAAGTTATAACGCAGAAATGAAATATGTGAAGTGTGCAACTTGGCATCAAGCAGTGAGCGGTTTGGTAGGAACAATTGCATTTATCGGTCCGATTATTATTGGAAGTTATTTCGTTATGATTGGAAAATATTCTTTAGCGTCTGTGATATTTTGTATACAACTAACAGGTAATGTAGGCTGGTTTTTTAGCAGCCTGTCAACTAGCGTTGTTGAAATTAATAAAAATTTATCATCACTAGATCGAATAGCAAATGTCATGTCAATTCCAAAAGAACAAGAAATCAAACAAACTATAAAATTGCAGCAAAAAGAGCCAATACTTGTTTTGGCACAAGATCTAGTAGTAAAATATCCGGATAATACAATAGCAATTAGAGGAATTAATTTCAAAATTGTAAAGGGACAACACATCGCTGTTATTGGACAAAGTGGATGTGGTAAAAGTACATTATTAAAAGCGCTGATAAGATTTGTTCCACTTAGTGGTGAGTTGTTTTTAGCAGCGGGCGATGCGCCACAGCTTAATGTATATGATTGGAGAAAGAACTTTGCATATGTATCTCAAGACGTCCAATTATTTGGCGATTCCATTTTAAATAATCTTACATACTGGGACGATAACCGTATAATAGACGCAAAAAAGGCTTGCAAGGCGGCTTGTATAGATGATTTTATCACAAGTTTACCAAATGGATATGATACAATCTTGAATGAAAAAGGTGATAACTTGTCAGGAGGACAAAAACAAAGAATTGCTATTGCGAGGGCTCTTTCCAGAAATCCTAACATTCTGTTATTAGATGAGGCAACTTCGGCATTAGATTCAACAACTGAAAGAAAAATATTAGATAATCTCCAAAAACTATATCCTGATATGACCATTGTTTCAGTGACTCACCATATTACAAACTTAAAATTTGTCGATTGTATATGGGTCATGAACAACGGAATCATTGTTGACAAAGGCGCACACAAAGAATTAATGAGTAGATGTGATTATTATAAAGAATATTTTACATCTCAAAATGATAATCTACAGAGTTTACGAAAATAAAGGAGACGATTATTATGGATGTTGTTAAATCGGTACATGCTGTCGAAATGATTAATAGTCTTGGTTGGTATGAATTGGATTGTGGCGATAAGGCTTTTTGTATAATGTCCGAAAGTGTACGTAAAAACTCTTCATATTATCGTCTATTGTTTAGAGAAAACCAACATCCTTGCCTTTCTTTAGACTATAATGAGTTTTTGCAAGATAAAACGAAAGTCAGTTTTGCATATAACATAGAAAATTGTGAGGATAAAGTGCGTTTTTTACGTAATGAAATAGAAAAAAATAATAATATCATTATTATGACAGACCTTTTTTACGATGTTGATTCCGATCGATATCAAAATGAGCATCATAGTAATCCTAAAATACTTAAAGGATTTGACTCCGATCTGAATGCCTTTCTTTTGATAGACGAAAATTTAGCCGACAGGTGTAGGGGTGTACAATCGAAAGCCCTATATGGATTCACATATCATCATAGGTGGATAAAAGCAGAAGATCTAAATAAAATGCTGAATACGACACAGGTTATTCGCACAGAAGGAAATGATGAAAATCACCTCCATTTTATTAAAGTTCAATGCTCCAATCATGCTCCAATTGATATAAATACCATTAAAAACGATTTTAAATGGTACTGGCGCAATGTTAAAGACAACAGAGCACAAATCGAGAGACAAATTATAAATGATATGCAAAATTTAAATACGACCGATAAGTCATCAGATTATTGGTATACATTTGAAAGCTTATTAAATATTCACCATGAAGCTATGTTAACTTTAATTTATATCCTTGAATTTTCCATCGACAATTTAATAATAAGATTCAACAAAATTATTCAAGAATATGATTTCATTAGAAAAAAGATTTACAAATATTCTATAAAAAAATCTGAATCTGAATTTAAAAATATTTGTTATAAAATTTTAAAAACGTTCGAAATGGAAAATGAGATTTATAGTTTCTTAGATAATTTTATTGGTCAAGAAATGCCTATCGTACCTATTTTCTAAATTCAAACATGCCTAAATAGAGAATAAACTAGTCTCTACTCTATATAATATTTGGATTAAGTTTGAAAAATATTCGTGGTGGAGAATTATTTGAAGTGTGAAAGTTACCAGCAAATTACCGGAAAGTTAAACTAACACAATATTTAGCGATTTGATAATGCAAAACACAATATACAGTTCTGAATTAAACAGTTGTCTTTGTAAATACAAGTTACCAGCAAGTTACGCCCAAATCTGTAAAAACCAAAAAAATCGCCCGGAAGAGAACAGCAAAATGCTCCTCCGGTCTTTTTATTACCACATAATTGAACAGTTCAACGTAATAGATTCTCCAATTACCTGCCCAAAACGGTAACGTAGCTGTGAATTCCCATAGCACCACAGCTTGCTCAGAAATCTACACAATCTATTAGGCCTGGATTTGAAATCATACCCTTTAGGCAGTCCCAATTTGGACAGCGCGTATATCAAATGCGACCTTTGTAAAGGTATTAGCGCCAATCAGCATCCCCCGAAACGAGGGGTACTGATGGAAAACGCTTATATGTACGTGGAAGTAGTAAAATGTAGTATCCGCTCTTTTTTTGAGCCGGTTGGAAGTTCTACCTTTTTAGGGCCTCGCAAATCTCACTTTTTTGGCGAGTTCTTTTTTTGTGTCAATAGGGCCGGTTACGGCTTTGTCAGACATCTGACGAAGCTGAGGATTAGCTTCTCCAGTAAGGGTGTCCGAAATGTCCGATTTCTCTAACTTCGCTCTAACTTCAACTAATAATACCAACTGCGAAATTTTGTGCAGTGGGGAGCGTTTTTCTTTGCTTCCTCGGCGCTTAAAACCCCAGCACCATGAAAATATTGGGAATTATTAAGACGTGGACGATATAAGCCCACAGACCTAGACAGAAAACCTGACAAAACCTGAGTGTTTCCCTATAATGGGCATGAAGCCATAGCATTTAATAGCATCTGCATGTTATACTGCTTGCCGTCAGTACTAACCAATTTGGTTAGCGCTGAAAGCTCGGCCTTTATACGCATGGGGTAACCACCAACCAAAAAGAGCAGGCCGCAAAGCCCACTCTAATTGCTCTATGACATAAAGGGCGGGACGTTTTGTCCCTCCGTGGAATCATCATATTTTTCTATGCTGTTTGCGTAATCTCTCCCCATGCGGAAGCCCTGAACAAAGGCCCCCTGTTCCGCCGTTTCTACCTGTCTAATCATCAACTCAATAAGAGCATCGTTTTCCGGTTGGCTGAGCGGGAGCGGCTTTAAATAGTCGCTCAGTGCCCTGGCAGCCTTGTAAAAATCCTCTGTGCGCTCCATTTGAATCTGTAAATCCTCTATGTTCGGGAATTCAATGACCTTATTCATTCGCCATCCTCCTATACAACATTACTTTGACATGATACTTTGTCCAAATATTTCAAATGACTTTCTAAAGTCATCTATGCTGTCCCTTACATCATCTGTATAGCCTTGCAGGTCGTTGACATTATCCGCAAGGGATACAAAGGCACATTGGCCGTCAGCGCCGTTATAGAAACCACAATTACCTTGTAAACAGCTTACATATCCACGGCCGCCGATTGAAAATAGTGGACAAATCTTATTTTTTTCCATGAAAACACCTCCATTTTTGGCGTTATGAAACCCACATGAGGGGAAGATTTACACCGCCATATCAGCCTATTTTGGGATTGAGCGGGTGCAAAGCTGTCTTGAAAATTATATTTAGAATTTTGTGGAAGGTGTACGGGATGCGCGGTCTTGCGTATGGCTGTAAAAACATTTCTGAACACCCCTAGCCGCTGTTTATATGACGTGGTAAGCAAATATACCTTGTCTAGAATTGAGGGCCGGTTGGAAAGTTCGGGGTTTCCATCACATACCGGATGGAATTTCCAAATTGTTCCGGTTCTTCATTAACTCCATATTCTGCATCAAAAATTGCCGGTGAAAGATACTGTAAACCGTCATCATCGACCAGCATCAGGCTAACAACTGGAATATGTTCTATTCCCCCTTCGTCTGTCTGATATTCCGCATACATTCCAGACGGAGCGGGGATTATTTGAATGATTTTTTTACTCATCGTTTTACTCCTTTTTGTCACGTGTCTCGCTGTCACGCAGGTTTTTAACTTCGGTATATTTCTACACTCCCTATATTCTCCTATATATATTAATATATATAATATATAATAAAAGAAGCGTGACAACGTTACAATCCTTAATAAATCCCTTTGTTATGGGCTTTCTTGCGTCACACATTTCTTGAAAAAAGCGTGTCACTTATGTGACATCGTGACATTTTTCCACGAAACAGCGCCCAGGTTTATTGTTAAAGTATGGATGACGGATAGATTCACTAGTTAGCCCCGTCTGTCTGATGACTTCATCGGAAAATTTACGGCGGCTCAGAATGTTGCGATGCCCGTTCCTTCTACACCAATAATCATACTCAACATAAACTTCTTGCGTTGGTTGACCGGATACATTTCCATATTCATCTAAAAATTCCATGACTGGATTATTTTCCCGCTCATATTCTTCTTGGGCCTCTATGACACATTTGGGCCTTATAAAGTCGCCGCGTTCCAATAACCGTTTTAAGGCTTGTACCGCTAAAACTGTTAAATATTCCATCTCTTCTTTTGTCCACTGACGGTCTTTTAAATTGACATTGCGGCTTTCCAGCTTGGAAAAATCCTGATTCAATGGTATCAAGAGTATACGTCCAAAAAACGCCTTTGATTTATCACTGACGGGCGGGAGGCCATTCATGGCAAAAAATAGCTTGGCATATGGTTTAAATGGAAACGGGTCTTGTCCTTTCTTTTCTGCCACAATTCTTTCGCCGGTTACTGCTTTCTTGAAGATAGAGCTATCCGGCAAATAGGAGCTTGGAATATCATCTCCAATGTTAGCGGCCTTTCCATAGATTTCCACCAGACGAAACCGTTCAGAGAGGTCTTGCAGAGAAAGAAAGCTGGCGTTATTTTTGCCTAATAACTGAGTAATCATGTTGAGCAGAGTTGACTTTCCATTGTTTCCGCTTCTTCCATAAAGCATGACAGCACCGCGAAAAGAATTGAGAAGATAAAAGCAGTTCCCAATAGCTTCATAGATTAATTCGATAACCTCGCTGTCATACGCCGCTATTTGGGAAATGGTTTCGGTTACAAGAGGCCGTGCAGGCGCGTCCGGATTATAATCGTAGGGAAACCGATTCAAAAATACATACTCAGGGCTGTAATCTAGAAAGGTGTCTGTATCCACGTTGTAAATTCTGGTTGCGAACGGGATAAGATTGGGCGGCGCTAATTCTTTGATAGGCGTGGATAAACTCGTGTTCATATATTTAAACACTTCACGCCGTCTTGCATCGGTAATGTCGGGTAATAACTCTATCATTTTTCCATGTAGGATTTCTTCTCCGGCCTTATAAACCCCATTGTGATAAACATGTAATGTCCCGTTGATTTTGCAAACCGAACAATGTTTGGTGAGATAATCCCCCATAATGTTGTGCATAAACTTTTTTTCGTGGAAAAAACAAGGGAGCTGCTCCGGCTCCATTGCCTTGTCAGATACAGAGTATGACGGCGTATCCCCGGCCAACCGTTCAATAGCTTTAACAGCTTCTTGCTTTCCCATATGATTCAATAAATCGCTGGTATCCCCATGCTTTGGCAGTTCCGGCCATATTTTTGTTAAATCCAAAACCTTTACGCTCCGGGCTGCCTCGATAAGTTCAGAAGCTGATTTTTGTGCAAACCCTATTCCGGCATCGTCATTGTCTTGGATGATTACCACGTCTAAGCCCTTCAACGATTCCGTATATTGCGGATACCATTTGCTTCCCGCTCCATCTGGCGGCGAAACAGCGGATCTCTGGACACTGATAAGAGCATCTGCATCCTTTTCCCCTTCTACAAGATAAACGGGGCTTTGCAGCTGCCCCCACCCGGTCATATAAAGGGATGGTGAAATTCCTTTTCGGTTATACTCCCAACCTCCGTTTTTACCTTTGTGCCTCCATTGAAAAGACTTATTAGAATACCGCAGTTTTTCTGATGTCTTCCCGTTCTGGTCTATGTATTTGTAGGTTGCAACGATTGTCTTAGACTTTGGTACTGCTTTATCTACGAACAAATCTTTTATTGAAAGGCCCATGGCCTCAGTAATATCTTTAGCCGTGCATCCGGCATGGCAATTGAGAAGGATTTTTCCATCGTCTGCCACTGACACCGAAAGACTTTGGCGTTTGTCCTCGTGAGCAGGGCAACGGGCATAGCGTTGGTTTCCGCTTCCCTTCACACCGTCTAAATGGGAAAGAAATTCATCAAATGTCATAAGCCTAGCCCCCTATCTCTCCGCAATAGGCCGAATCACCCCAATTTGCGGAGCGGGTTCTTTCATTGCTTCCGGCGCTTCCAGATACTTGTCCAGCGCATCAATATTGATGAGATACTTTTTCCCGCTCATCACAGACGGTATGACATGGTTAATAACCATCTGCCGCAAAGCGTGCTTTGTAATGGCGGTATCCGGGTCTTGCTGTTTGATGTAATGATAGGTTTCCTCAATGGTTCGCATTCTTTGCATTTTTTCTCCCTTCCTGCTTTGCTTTCCACGCCGTAAATGGTATAATAGACGTGGAAACACTTTATCATGTGGTTGTGGTGAGTTTTTCCGTTTGGCGGTTCTGCTCTTGCCGGGGCAGACCGCTTATTTTTTTGCTGACAGCTCGGAAATGATAGCACGAATTTTGGTTTTTTCTTCCACGGATAATTCTTTGCGGAGTTTGCGGCTGAAATTACTATCCGCAATGCC
>CAJFOJ010000068.1 GCA_904396495.1 uncultured Oscillospiraceae bacterium | reverse complement strand
TTACGGGTAGCAAGAAGTAGAACTCTCGCGGCTGGCAGATCGTATTTGCGTGACGAGACACGCGTGCTAGTAACAGAGGGCTTTGCCCGCACATGAAATACCCCCGGCTTTGCCGGGGGATTTTTATTTGTATCGAAATGCTTGGAGATAGGATTTCTTCTCCGTCGGGTTCATCCGGGGAAGCTCGATCTTCCCGATCATCTCGTAGTAGATTTCCACTTTTTGCACCGTTTTTCCAAACTGCATCTCCCGGTGATGCACCACGATTTTATCAATGAACTCGTGTAAAATCTCCGGCGTTAGTTCCTTGATATCGGTGTACTTCCGAACCAACCGTAAGAATCCTTCAGCATCCATCTCATGCTTCTGTTCCTCAGCCACAATCTTTTTTAGATGCCGGATGCGCTGGGCAAGTTCGCTCTGCTCATCCTCTGTTGCCCCGTTTGGTGGGATTTTTGAAGCCCTTACGCTGAGCATAAACAGAAGGGATCAGCACTTTCTCCCGTTTGAGCTGCGCGGCAATATCATTGATGCTGGCCCCTGCTTTTCGCAACGCATAAATGTGACGGATGATTTCAGCTGCTGTCCGAGGGGAAACAGTAATCGTGAAAAGCGAGATGTCAGAATTACCATGATTCTTATACAAACTCAATATTGACATCGCCGTTATTGCATGACACATTCAGCGTTTTTTCTCCGTCATCTTTCTTGTCTGGCAAATTACTTTCGCCCTTTTTGATTTCTGATTGAATGGCAAAATCATCATAACTTCCTACAATCGCCCCAGAAATATCTCCATTTTTAACGTTCAGGGTCAGAGCCCTTCCTACATCCAAGCTTTCAAAGGCAATGTTTCCTCCATTAGAAGAAATATTGATACTTCCTGTTACAGACAGTGCAGAAAGTGTAATATCCTCGTTTGTTGTGGATAGTGTAAGAGTGCCTAAAAGTGCATCCGGTATCTGCAATGATATTTTCCGATCTTCGGCAGAGGACTTTCCTCCAATATAATCCGTCCAATCTTTGTCGCTTGCGCTTGTCATCGTCAACACATTCTCGTCAGAAACGGAAATATCGTAATACTCTTTGCTGTTTTCAGAATATTGAATATGGACTTGTTCGTCCTCAGACAATGACACTTCAATTTCCCGATCCTGTACATCCAGATTGATTTCATGGACCTGTGTATCCGGCGTATAGCTTTTTTCCTCAAATGGTTCGCTGCTGTTGGAGCAACCCGCCAAAACAAAACTGCCCAACACAAGACACAATACAAATGAAATGATCTTTTTCATTTTGATTCCTCCATATTTCGTAGATCAGATTACAATTCTAACTCATAGTAGTATTCCGTTTTATCAATCTCCCCAGTAAAGTGAAAGCCAAAAGAAAGAAATAGATCCTTTGCATTTTCATTTGCGTGATCTATTTTTAAGATTACTTTCTTAACGCCTTGAATTTTTAGACCTCTCAAGATATACGCAAAGGCTTTTTCCTCAATTCCTTTCTGTTGAAATTGATCATCTATCATAAAGCGGCAGATGGTTGCAGTATCGGCTTGATTTTCTGCGCGCTGATACATAAAAAAGCCAATCAGCACGTGGTTAAGATAAATTGCATTGGGGTGCATTTCGGGATGATATTTTGCTTCCGCTATGGAAATGGCGTTGCAACAGGAATGTCCATCCATTGTCGTTCTGATGCCGTCTTGCTTTGTTGTCAATTTGCACACATCCAATATGTTTTGCTCGTCAACTGCTTTTATCCGAATCATGGCCAACCCTCTTATCTATAAAGTTTTTCTTTTCAAGACCACAAGCCCTCCGAGGGATAATGCGGCACTTAGCAACAGACAGATACAAATGTGCAAGACAGCGTTGCTGTTAAACATGATCATCTGGAAAAATCCGGCTAAGACAGCGCGTAGTGGCGCAACCGGCGTAAAAATACAGATCATTGCAACCAATAATGCGTCGGCCAACCATCCATACCAATGTGCCTGCATGGATAACAGCACATGAAGAAAAACCATCACAAGCAGCAAAAAGAACATTTGCTGTAATCCGGCAACGACAATCCCGTTTTCCGTCCATTGACATACGTCCATCATATTGATCACTGTTTGCGCGGGATATACGGGGTCAATCAATCGATGGATACCTGTGTTGACAAGGGAAATGCAAAATGCCAAGAACCCATAGCCGATGAGACAAGCGAAAAAATAATCTTTTTTGCTCGCCCCCAGATGCATTAACTTTGTGAAATCATAAAACACAAAAAAGAATGGGGTTAAGACAGCAAGCAGCCAAGTATAATTTCCATTGCTTAAAACAACATCGCCGGAGGATTTGGCACAAAGTACCACAAGAGCCGTAAGGATAAAACTGATTTTATTGCTTGCAAGCAAGCGCTTTACGATCGCAAAAATGGCTGTCATCTTTTGACACCTCCCTTATGCCCGACCATTTGAATAAAGAAATCCTGCAAAGACAGCGGGTGAATTTCCAAGGAAGCCGTCTGCTTTGGCGGGTTGTCAAAGATATAGCTTGTTACAAGACCTCCAACCGTATCTTGACCGATGATGTTTAAGCCTCTGGTCGCAGCTTCCACGTCTTTTTGCAGCCCGCTGATACAAAATGCTTTTGTTTCAACCGATTGCAAGGTATCAAAAAAGCGGATCCTGCCTTTATCAATCATGATGAGCTTTTGGATGGTCTTGGCGATTTCTTCAATGATGTGGGTGGATACGATAATGATTCGGGGATGTTTCTGAAAACTCTCTGTCAGCATGTCGTAAAACTCCACGCGCATAATTGCGTCGAAGCCGAGGACCGGTTCGTCTAAAAGAATGACCTCTTTATTACTTGCCAAACAGATAATCGTGGAAACCATTGTTTTCATGCCGAGAGAAAGATGGTGAAACTTCTTTTTTCCGTCCAACTCAAAACGCTCCATCATTTCCGAAGCAAAGTCATAATCGTAGTTTGGGTTTACTTCGGAAGCAATCCGCAGCAGCTTCCGCACTGGAAGATTAAAATGCTTTGCAAAGTTTTCGATATAGCTGACGCCTGTATCCAAAGTGGATGTCGTTATTGTCTTACCGTCCACTTGAATCCTGCCCTTTGTAATGTTTTGATACCCGGCAATCGATTTGAGTAGCGTTGTTTTGCCTGCGCCATTCCTACCAAGCAGGCAATAGATGCCCGGTTCATCTATCGACAAAGTAATGTCTTTTAGTACGGTAGCTTGCCCGTACTGCTTTGTCACTTGTTTGAGTTCGATCATGCAGCCATTCCTCCTAAACAGCATTGCAATATTGATTGCTTTTCGCAATATCCTGTGCTAAAATGAATTATAAACCTTTGTGTAACACAAATGTCAATAGGAGAAACCAGAAATGAAGAAATATTTTTCAGTTGGGGAAGCTGCGAAGGTTGTCCATACAACGAGCGAAACACTGCGGCATTATGACCGCATCGGGTTAGTGAAACCAAGCAAAAAAGACGAATGGACCAATTATCGCTATTATACCGAGCAGGACATTGTCCGGTTGAACACGGTACGGGCTTTGCAGCTTATGGACTTGCCTTTGCAGGAGATAAAAAAGGTTTTGGAATATGACGATCTTGAAAAAATTGTGGACTTTTTAGCGCAAGCAGAAAAAAAGGCTGATGAAAAAATAGCAGCACTCCAGTACAGTAAATCAAAAATCCAGTTAGCAAAAGCGGACTATGAAAAGAAATTGCAGATGCGTGAAAATCTGCACGGCACCTTTATTAAGGATTTTCCAGAGCGTGTTATTCTGCTTTCAGATACCTTAAAAACGCCAACACTGGATAATCTTTGGAATTATCTCAACCACTTCTATGATAAAGTTACGCCAGCCCTAAAAGACCAGTTTGCCTTTGAGGATTTAGCTGGCATATACACCGAAAACGGAATAACAAGGCTCTTTGCCGCCTGTATTCGTTATGTGAAAATCAACGGCTTAAAGGTATTGCCAAAAGGAAAATACCTATGTGCTAACTGCACGGAAGAAAATAGAGAGCAAATGTTGCGCGAGTTAATACACTTAGCCCAAACAAAATATGGCGTAGAGCCGACATTTACAGTGCAACTTATTGTTGTATCAGGTATTTTGCAATGGAATTACGAACTACAGGTCTATGTTGATACAAAAGAAAAAGTGAACAGTAGAATATAAGAAAGTGAAAAATGATAAAAAGCCCAGTGAAGCTATATGATTTTAAAAAATTGGAGAAACATAGCAAAAAATAAAGCAGTAATTCCATAAAAATCTTTTGAAATTCTATCCCTTTTCGCCATCAAAAATCTTGTGGGACAAAATCTCTTTTCAAGCGGGATATGGTAGCGGGAAAAGGCATACAGGACAGTAAAAGATTAAGACTCTATATCCTCGGTCGAAATTTTTTACAACACTTGCTTTTTTCGTCTATTTTTGATAAAATGTGAATAAAGTTAAAATTGCACTTCAAAAGTAGGCAGAAGGAGCTTTTATGGGCAAAAAAATACGCGATTTCATTGTTTTAACAGTGATAGCCTTTTTGATCCTTTACATAATACCAGAGCTATTTTTCGCTTCGATCCCTGCAGGAGAATATTTCTGGGGAACGGCAGAGGCCCGTCGAAACTTTTATTTTAATGAAGGCGGCTGGTCTGCGTTACTGTCCCTTGTATTTCTCATCTCCTTAGTGGGGATTCCGTTTTTTTATCCTTTGATTCGCCGGGCTATTGAAAATGGAAACCAATTATTTCGTAAGATTGTCAGAAGAATTGTCCTCGCAGTGGGAGTTTTCTGTGCGCTGCCCGGCATCTACGCATATATGATCAATTTTGCCGAAGATTTTCCGCGGTACAGTGTTCTTTATTGGTCGCAAAACTGGTTTTGGCTGGTTCCCGCTTTGCTGGGCATCATTGCCGTTATAATCCTCCCTTCTCTGCTCTTTCGTGGCAATCCATTATCCGAAAAAAAGTCTCTTCAGAAAAGGCGTGTAAAAAGGTTACAGCGACTCGTGATTACGTTAGCGATTCTCGTTTTCCTTTTTTACGTTGGCCCTCATCTCTGGATCCACCCAGCATACATTCAAGAGTCCTATCAATATTATATTCACAATTGGCCTCAATTCGTCTTAGAGCTCTTTCAGGCAATTTTCATCCAACTGCCTATTTTCAGCGCGATGATAATTTTGTTGTTCTGGCTTCCCTTTTACCTGGATATTGCGCGTGATATCTTATTTGGATGGATTCATAAGCCGTCCGCAAAACAGCCTCCCCAATCTGAGCCTGCTCAAGTAGATATACCAATAAACACCGTCGATCCCCTGCCGGATGAAAAAGATGCTGTCACGGCACATGCCCGCCAGTTGGATCCTTTCTTTGAAGCAGATACCTTTTTAGAATACGCCAAAACAGTTTTTTATAGCTGGCAGGAGGCTTTTTATCTGGGGCAGATGGAACCGTTCTCTTCCTATGCCACCGAACACTTTATAAAAAACGTCCAAGAGTGTAATTATTTTGATCAAGACGATCCCTGCTATGACAAGTTGGAAGGAGAGGCAAAGGTCACAGACATTTGGCTGACACAATCCCAAAGTTTCAGCGATGATGGTTGTATTTCGGTCTGTATCACAGCGATTCACCCAGATTTTCCCAAAGCCCGGTATTTGCTTTTAGCAAACTTCATTCCCTCTGTTGAAAAAAATGAAAAGGCCACAACAGGCTGTCCCAATTGCGGGGCTCCGATAGACGGTTCCGCTGTTTGCAAATTTTGCGGAAGCCAACTTACAGAATACCTGCCTTTAATATATCGATGGAAGATAAATGCAATTGCTCCCCTTGGTCGTCTTTCTAAATAAACTTTTCTAATCCTAATTTGATTCTAGGTCTGGATTTCGGCGTATTAGTGAGGTAATGTAGCAAGACCGTTTTGGAGGTTTTTATGAAAAAGAAAATTTGTGCTCTCATGACCTGTTGTTTTATGCTGATTGTTGTGGGCCTGATGCCTGTAGCGTCCGCCTTAGACGCCCTTCCCGTGGACGTAGGCAACCACAACAGCTACGGCGGTGGCAGTTACGGTGGCGGGTATAGCGGCGGTGGCGGAAGCTACGGTGGAAGCGGAGGAGGTAGTTTTATCTTCTTTGGTGGAGAAAGCGGAAGTTCCGATGGCAGCTTCGGCAGTTGGGAGATTGCAATCCTCATTGTCGTCATCGTTGTAGTTATCGTCATCAGTGTCAACAAAAAAAGAACTGGCCGCGGGACAACTCCCCAACGCTACCGGCCCTCTACTGCTCCTGTCCCCCCAAACTGTGACGGAGAAATCACCGCCGCTGTCCAGAAAAACGATGCGAATTTCAGCAAGGACAAATTCATTGCCTGGACTAAAGAGGTGTTCATTGCCATGCAGATGGCATGGACTGCCAGGGACTGGTCCAAAATCAGGCCATTCGAAAAGGAGGAACTGTTCCGGCAACATGAGATGCAGCTTCAGGAGTACATCAACACAGGCCGCATCAACGTCATGGAGCGCATTAACGTCAACCAGGCATGGATGGTCAATTACGAGCGGGATTCCCAGTACGAGACTCTGACTGTTTACATGCAGACCAGGATGGTGGACTATATTATCGACGAAAAGACCAAAAAAGTCTTAAAGGGCGATCCCAACCGGGATTGCTTCATGAACTACCTTTTGACCTTTATCCGCAAGACCGGCGTTCTGACAAACCCGGACACCAGCAACCATTCCACTGTCTCCTGCCCCAACTGCGGCGCCCCCTGCAAAGTCACCAGCGCCGGAGAGTGTGAGTTCTGCGGTTCCATCATCACCACTGGAGAACACGACTGGGTGCTCGCCAACTTAGACAGCGTTAATCCCGGCTCCAAGCTCCCTTGGAGTGGAGTGCGAATCCACGATGAAGATTCTGCTGCCCAGCAATAAGAATTTCACAGCTGTCCACATTAAGCGGACGGCTGTTCTTTTATTGCAAAAAAATCGGAGCAAATCAGACAGAATTAGCTTGATGTTCTTAACAGAATTGCCAAAATTATACAAAAAAACTTGAATATGTTTAATCATCGTAATATAATAGAATCCGTTACAGCTTGACTGTAACCACGATGATATGCTATCATCCATATTTCTCTTCTTGAAGACCGTGGGGCAAAAGTTCCGCGGTTTTCCTTTTGTTTAAATTTTGAGGTAGATGGGACTAGTTTTCCGTTTCTTTTCATATGATGGAATAAGCGCATCTGGAGGTATGGAAGGCTTTGCTACAGTTTGAATAGCTGCTTTTGCCAAAGGCCGGATGTGTTTAAAAAGAAACGGAGTGAACAAGCGTGCTCAAAAAAATCAAAAATATCGCTTTTGTGCTGATTGGGTTGTATTTGCTCTTTGCGGTGGGCTTTGGCGTCATTCCCTACGCCATCCCCAAAGAGGTGTCAGAGGAGATGGCGCCTCAATTTGATATCAACCGCTTTTACGGCGCCGACGAGCAAAGCGTCGACCGGGTGACCCTGGCGGAATCGCCTCAATCGGGCTTTGACAGCCGGATCCGCCTCATCCGGGAGGCCCAGACCTCCATCGACCTAGTTTGCCACTGTGTCAAGGACGGTATCACGTCGGAACAGATTTTCGCAGAGCTACTAAATGCAGCCGACCGTGGTGTCCAGATCCGGGTGGTCTTGGACGGCAAGGTCGGCGGGTTGAGCGGAGAGCGGAAGGGCATCGCCTATGCCTTAAGCGCCCATCCCAACGTCCAGTACCGGGTTTACAACCCCTTCTGCTTCTATAAGCCCTGGGAGTGGAATGCCCTACTTCACGACAAGTTTGTCATCGCCGACGACAGGGTGATGATTTTAGGCGGCCGCAACATCGGCGATGAGTATTTCGTCCCCGATGGTTACGAAGGGAAAATTACCAACGACAGGGACGTGGTGGTCTATAACACTGCATCTGGCGGAGACCAGAGTGGTGACAGCGTCCTTTCCGACGCCAAGACCTATTTCAACGAAATCTGGGATTGCGAAGCCGTCAAAGAGCCCTACCCCACCCTTTCCGACAGCCAGGCGAAAAAGGCGGAAGAGACGGCAGCAAACCTTCAGCAAGTCCGGGAGGACCTGATGGCGGCACGCCCCGACCTCTACAGCGAGGAACCTTACGACTACGCCAATTCCACCGTCCC
The DNA here is from genome assembly GCA_904396495.1 of uncultured Oscillospiraceae bacterium. Classification (GTDB taxonomy): domain Bacteria; phylum Bacillota; class Clostridia; order Oscillospirales; family Ruminococcaceae; genus Fumia. Next base: position 910 of record CAJFOJ010000068.1, on the reverse strand, counting down.
CGCAAAACAGATCACCCTCATCCATAATCCCCTAAACGCCGGTCCAAAAGAGCCCTGGGTTGGGGTACAGCTCGCAAACCTGGGACTGTCCGCCAAAGAGTCAGTTTTGATGCAGAGCCCTTATTGTACCGCCAATAAGCGGCTGCTCTCGGTGATGAAGAGCATGGCCGCCACCCTACCGGAAGTGGTCTTGCAGACGAATTCTGTGGCCTCCTCCCCCAACTACCCCGCTTTTTCCAACTACATCCAAAACCGGAAGAAATTTATAAGCACTGGCATCACCATCCGGGAACTCCAAAGTGAGGATTCCATCCACGGTAAGTCCTTTTTGATGGACGGTCGGCTTTCGGCGGTTGGGTCGTTTAACTTGGACGACCGGAGCATGTACATCGACACCGAAGCGATGCTTGTCATTGACAGCCCCGAATTTTACGAACAGCTCAAAGCCGCCGTGGACCAGTATGGCAGCCAGTCGCTGACTGTCTCGTCTGATAATAACTACGAACAAAGCGACAGCGTCACCCCAATGGACGTCCCTTGGTGGAAACAAGCGCTTATGTGGCTTTCTTCCCTCTTTTCCCGGCCCTTCCAATTTTTGATTTGAGTTACCAAAAACCGGGAGTCAGAACAAAATTGAAATGCCCCGAAAAAGTTAGATAATATTTTGCGAAGAATCTGGCCAAACAAACTAAACTCGGTTACGTCGGTCACCCATTTCTGGGTTGGCTTTTCCGCATAGAGGTTCCGGTTCAGCAGATTAGGAGCAACTTTTCCAACTTCACCCTTGTAAGAACGATATTTCTTGGTCCTGACACGGCAAACCAGTCCCAACTCCTTCATAAGCCGCTGGACTTCAGCAAGCAGGTTCTCTTCTACTTTGCTGGGTAGCTTCTTTGGCCTGCCTGTACTT
>CAJFOJ010000067.1 GCA_904396495.1 uncultured Oscillospiraceae bacterium | reverse complement strand
TCGCCGTCCACTTCTTCCCAGGTGTAGTTGTCGTCGCCGCTGGGAACAGTGGGTTCTTCGGGGGTACTGGGTTCATCCGGCTCATCCGGATCGGTGGGATTATACCCTCCGCCTCCGCCTCCGCCGGAACCGGAGCCGCCGCCGATACCGGAGATGGAATCCCCTTCGCCGATGCTTCCGTTAGTTGGCTCATCGCTGAATTTTTCCAGGTAGGGGATGGGCTCTTCCAAGGTGCCTTTCATGAACTGGTAGCAGTAGTCGTAGAGGTCTCGGAAGTCCTTCAAAGGCGAGTAGGCGAGCTCAAAGATCCCCCGGACGTCCTGATACCACGCCCGGTAGACGTTGGGGCCGTCAAACCCGTTTTCCACGCCGGAGTTTAGGTAATCCAAGAACTGGTTATAACGCTGAGGGGAGTCCATGACCCGGAGGTCAAACTCCATTTCCAGGCCGATTTGGCCATAGCTTGCCAGCTTAGCGGCGATGTCCACACGTGTGGTGCCGCCGGCGCCGGCGCTGGTAGAATCCATGGAGGTGTCAAAGAAGTGGTTGGGCTGTAAGGCGACGGTGTCGATTCCGCCCTTGTCGGCCCAAAGGGTGCCGCTTGCGAAGAAGTATGGAATCCAGTAGAAGTGGTACCCCGCTTGGTGGATGATGTCGGCAGCGTAGAGGGGCTGCTCGATGTCGGTGCCCATGGTTTCATCCAGCCAGTAGATGCCGCAGAAATCGATATACTGATAATCTCTGCTCTCCATTTCGCCGATGACCAAGTCAAGCCACCAGTCGATGAGGTACTTCCAGTCCTCTTCCAAGGTCAGGTTCAATTCCCTGCCATTTAAGGTGCCAAAATCTTCTACAGTGGTGGCCACCTCGGGGATGGTGAGGACCAGCTTGACCTTGTAGTTGGGGTCACCCAACGCGATGGAAGCCTGTCTTGCCGCTTCGTTCAGGTTGTCGATGTCCCCGCCCTCTTTGAAGGTTTTTTCATAGTACCAAATCCAGTCCTCGATCTGGGGATCGCCCACCTCCGGGTCGGGGGTGTAGGAGCGGCCGTACTGGGATCTCAGCCCCAAAAGGAGGACGCCGTCAAACATGGTGTCCACAGCGTTGCCGTCCTGATCCAGATAGGTGAGGTAGGGCTTATACTGCTCCACCGACCAGTCGCCGATGGGGGTGCCGGTTTCAGCGTCGACGCCGTACCAGCCGTTGTAGCAAAGGGCCAGATCGTGGATGCCGCCGGTGGTTTCCTCGCTGGGAACCAGGTAATCCCGGCCGTTTTCCAGATCCCGGCCGCTCTCCGCCATGACAGCGCCCTCCTTGACGCCGTCGTAGCCCATGACCTCGATTTCGTCCATCAGGTTCCAGTTGCACAGCTCGATGTCCACCCGGACGTACCGGCAGGCCACCATCTCCGCCCCGGAGAGGTCGGTGGAGACGCCGTTGGTGTCGGTAAAATGCCATCCGAAGCTGTCCAGCTGGGTGAGCCAGATGTTAGTGTCGCGGTTTTCAGAGAGCGGCATCCACAGCTCCCCGTCCATGGAAGCGAAGGTGAGAATGCGCCAGGGCTTGTTGCCGCCCTTCATATTAAATTGGATGCTGGTGATGGTTTTGACATCCTCCAAATCGATGACGATGCTCTTTAAGGGCCAGAGCTCGTACTCCCTTCCGCCGGGGAGGTCTAAGGATTTAAATCCAACCCAGGCCGGATCGGTCATCGAGTCGGAGCCGCGGATGCCGTCAGTGAGCTCGATACCGCCGGTGTCGGGGTAGGTGTTGTCGTAGTTTTGAGGGGTGGTGGTGTAGGGCTTACCCAGGGCCACGTTGTAGTGCTCGCCGGGTGGGCTCATGACCAGTCCCGCGTCCGAACATTTGCCCCGCTTGCCCACAACTTCCACTTCGTCCACCGCTACCGTCCTGCCGGCGGGGATGTCGAATTCCACCCGGAGATAGCGGATATAGGCTTTGGCGGCCCCTTGCAGGTTGGAATAGAAGGAGTCGATTCCCCCCTGCCAGATAAAGGAGGCGCCGGATTCATCCGGTGAGGCCTCGCTAAACGTTTTCAGGGCAAACCACTCGGAGTTGTCCGCCGAGACCTTGAATACCACGTTTTCCGGCAGTCCGGACCCATCCTTGGTGTGGAGGAGGATCTGGGAAACCGAGTTAAAGGAGGTCAGGTCCACGTCCATGACCACGTGGTTGTCGGAATCGTCATTGGAGGAGTCGAATTGTGCCCACTCTCCGTAGTAGCCGTCGGTGAGGAGGGAGGCGCTGCCCCCGTCGGGAGACCGGGACAGGGACACATCGTAGCCGCTGATGAGATTATAGCTTAAGCCGTTGTCCGGCTGAAGTTCGGCGTCGTCCAGGCCGTCGTTTGTTTTGAGCACTTCGATCTCGTCCAAGGCGATCATCTGGTCCATCGTCATCGTCAGCTTGATATACCGGCCGGTAACAGGGGCACCACTCCCGTAGTCAAACCGCTGGATTCCGCTGGGGGCGGAGGACCAGTTTAAGTTGCTTTGGGTCAGGGTTTTCCAATTCGCCTTGTCGTCGGAGTATTCCACCTTGATGGTGGTGGGGTATTGGCTTGTAAAGGCGTTGAAGGCGAGGTAACCGCCGGCACCTTCATAGGCGCTGTAGGCCGTCCACTCGTTGGCCGCGTAGCTGGAGGTGCCCCTTCTGCCGTCGGTGAGCTTGCCACCGTTGTCGGGGAGGATGGAATCAAAGTTCCACTGGGTTTCGTAGCCGCAGCCGAAAGCGATGTTGTTGGGATCCGGGTTTTCCATGGGGGCAGGCGCCGCTTCGGGCTGGGCCGGCTCCCGGGGAAGGGCTTCCTTCAAGACCTCGATTTCGTCCAGGAACACCCAGGAATCGTAGACGAATTCCACCTTGACATAACGGGCCGACAAAGGCTCCGGGGAGGTGTATACATAGTGGAAGATGCCGTCGGGCGCCACGCTGTCCGCCTTTAAAAATCCCGCTTTGACCCGTTCAAAGCTCTGGGAGGAACCCAGGTCCAAAATGACGTCAAAGGTGGAGGCTTTTTCCCCCAGTTCCTGCCAGCCGCCGTCTTTGCTGTTGGAAATGTAGACATGGATTTCCGAGGGGCCGCCAACGCCGCTGCCCCGCAGCAGATTCATACGGATTTCCTCAAAGGTCTCCACCTGTTCCAGATCCAATACGACTTCGGCGTTCTTTTTGCCCTGGTCGTGCCAGAAGTTGTACCCGACCCAGGCTTCGTCCTGAGCGGAAGCGCTGGCGTATTTGCCGTCGGTCAGCTCTTTGCCGTCGGTGTCGGTGTAAATGTCCGCCGGGTGGTTGGCCTCATAGGGCTTGCCCAGGGCCAGGTTGTTGCCGTCAGGCCCCTCGCCGGAGCCGCCGGACAGCTCCAGTTTGCCGTCGGGGCTGTCGGTGTTTGTCTGGGAGAATACCTCGATTTCGTCTAAGAATACCCAGGCGTTGCCGCCGGTGAAGGTCAGCCGCAGCGCGTCCGCCTCAATGGGCTCATCCGATGTCAGGACGGTTTCCAGCCGGCCGTCGGCTGTTTTTTGCGGGCTGCCGCTGTACAATGTTTGCCAGTCCTCCTCGGAATCCAGCTTCCGCTCGACCTGAATGGCGGCGGGGTAGGCGATTCCGGCGGAGGTGAGCTGGAAAGCCCCGATATTCACCTGTTGTAACGAGACGGTTTGTCCCATGTCGAATTCCAAGCTGAACTGGGACGTTTCCCCGAAGGTGTAGAAGCCGACGGTGCTGCTGTCGTCCCAGCTTGTGGATTTGACGCCGTCGGTGAGCTTTAAGTGCTGCGGGTCGGGATAGGAGTCGTGATAATCGTCATCGGTCAAAGCCGTTTGATAGGCGACGCCCGAAATAAGGTTTTGGAGCTTAACCCCCACTGTCAGCGCACAGCTGTTGCTTTCGACAGTTTGAGCGGTATCGCCTTTGTGGTTGGTCACTTCCACCCAGTAGCTGCCGTTATCGGAGAGGGCAACGCTCTCGATGGTATAATTGGGGGCGTTGTCCCCGACGGGGGAGCCGTCCTTGTACCACTGGTAGGAGAGGGTGCCGCCGTCGATGGAGGAAGCTTCGATTTGGAAAACAACTTCGTCCCCTTCGATGGCGGATTTTCTGGAGGGCAGGTCGGTTTCAATGACCGGCGCCACCGCGTCCGCCCCCATGTCGATGACGTTGAGCGCGCAGACAGCGCTTTGGGTGACGGCGGCCTCACCGTCTAAGGTATTGGTCACTTCCACCCAGTAACTGCCACTGTCGGAGAGGGCAGCGCTCCCGATGGCGTAGGAGGGGCTGTTATCCCCGACGGGGGAGCCGTCCTTGTACCACTGATAGGAGAGGGTGCCGCCGTCGGAAACGGAAGCTTCCACCGAGAGGGTGACAGCATCCCCTACGGCAGCCGATTTTTCTGCCGGAAGGTCGTTCGTCAGGACAGGCTTCTGGGGACCGGTTTCCACACCGAGGATGTGGATGTCGGTGAGACAGAGGTAGGTGGATTCCGGGACGGAAGCGGGGGTGACGGATATGCGGATCTGCTGTGCGCTTACAGGCGCGTCCGGCAGATCGACGGTGTAGGTAAAGGGACCTTCTTTCTGTCCCGGGTTGCCTTCACCGGCCAGCACCCAATCATTTGCCGCCTCGTCATAATATTCCACCTGGTAATGGGTGGGGCTGTATACGCCGTAGCCGCCGTCGACGCCGACGATTTCCACCTGGTAGAGACTTTGGCTCTGAGCCAGGTTAAAGGTGAGGATGACAGGGTCGCCACTTTCCCGCTTACGGTAGTGGACAGCGTCGGCGCTCCAGATGCTGTCAGTGGTGGCGTCGTCGGTGAGTTTGGTGTGATCCGGGTCCTCGTGACTGGCGTTGTATTCACTGTCCTCCCAGTTGGTCTCGTAGGTGAGGCCTTTGGCGAAGTCGATGAGATCGTCTGGAACCTGGGAATCGGAGACTGTCAGCGTACAGCTTGTGCTGCGCGCTTGAGCGGTGTCGCCGTCCAGGGTATTGGTGACTTCCACCTGGTAGCTTCCGCTGTCGGCGGGAGAAACGCTCTCAAGATTCAGTTCCGGGCTGTTTTCGCCGATGGGAGAGCCGTCTTTATACCACTGGTAGGAGAGGGTGCCGCCGTCGGAAACAGAAGCTTCCACCGACAAAGTCACAGCATCTCCTGTCAAAGCCGTCTGGCCAGACGGAAGATTTTTTATAAAGGATGGCGTTTCCGGGCCGGCCTGCGCACCGCCTTCTTCCCCGAAAATCCGGATGTCCGTCAAACTGAGGAATGTGGATTCCAAAGCGGAATCGGGCGTGACGGAAACGCGGACTTTCTGAGCCAGTACAGGAGCGCCCGGCAGATCGACGGTATAATCGTAAACGCCGTCGGCTTGGCTGGGGGTGTTTTCTTCCGCCAATATCCAGTCGTTGGCCTCCTGATCGAAATATTCGACTTGGTAGTGAACCACTCCGCCAACGCCGTAGGCGATTTCACGGACGCCGCGAATTTCCACTTGATACAGGTTGCGCGCCTGGCCCAAATCAAACGTCAAAGTGACGGGCTCGCCGCTTTCCCGCTTGCGGAAATGGACGGCGTCGGCGCTCCAGATGCTGTCGGCGGTGGCGTCGTCGGTGAGTTTGGTGTGGTCAGGATCCTCGTGGCCCCCGTTGAACTCGCTGTCGGTCCAGTTGGTCTCGTAGGCGAGCCCCTTGGCAAAATCGGTCCACTGATCCGGCGCCCCTAAAACCGTCACCGGCGGGATGCTGTAGAGCAGACAGGCCCAGGCCAGTACCACACTGACGAAGGACCGCATCCGTTTTCTTGCTTTCATTTGAACAACTCTCCTTCCGAAAAATTTCTCCAAAATCTATGTAAGATTATCCCTACTTCTTGTATACAACAAAAAAAGCAATCAAAAAATAGTCTTTATTTAATAAAATAGTTTTATTTTGATAAAAGTAAAATATTGTCAACTCTAAAGCGAAATGATGCTAACTCAAAGGCCGCCCTTAGCAAAAAATTCCCTTTGGCGGATGCCATCCCCTCCCGGAAAGCCCCCTTGGAACAGGTGCCTTTTTAAATAGAAGAAACTGAGAAAATTCGGTTTTTCATTGGTCAAAATGTCAAATAATATTCAAAAAATTAGCTAATCTTTATGAATATTTTTTCACAAAAAGGGTTTTCATTTTTTTTCAAACCGCTATAATAGATTAAAACCAAAGAGTAACCTCTTTGCGTTCAACAGATTTACCCGGTATGCAAGCACAACTGTAAAAAATGCTCCCCCGGGAAAATAAAATTGTTGCCACTAAGGATTTTATCACCTTTTCAAGCGGAATCCTCCGGTTTGGAAGCTTGTCATCCAAATGCTTTAAAAAGCTTTTCGTTTCACTGCTTTTTATCGCCGCAGTCCGGTTACGAATGCGATTTTTGTTTGAGAGCCCGCTCTCAAACAAAAAGGTCCGGCTTCGCGATTGCGCCGGATAGCAGGCGAACCTGTCGCCGGATTCCCAGAAAGGAATGAGAGGTTTATGTTCCAGATTAAGTGGATGTGGAAAAATTTAAAAGGGCACAGGGTGCGATATGTGATCGGCCTCATCATGTGTGCCATGTCATCGGGGCTGGCGCTTGCGACCCCGCTGATTTCTCAGCAGATTGTGGATTTGGTCCTGTCCCCGCCGGCCGGGCAGGAGAGGCGGCTGGACCTTTTGGTGCCGCTGGTTCTCTTTATGGTGTCGGCCGTTCTATTAAAGACGGGGCTTGGATACACCCAGGTCATGATTAACGAGACCACCGTCATGGAAATGCTACATAACGTCCGCTGCCACATTTTTAAAAACCTTGAGCAGCAGGACATGAGCTTTTTTGACCGCAACCGGGCGGGCGACCTGATGACCCGCATGACCGGGGATTTGGATATGGTGCGGTACGCGGCCTCGATGACCATCCGGGTCATTATCGACGCTTTTACGGTGTTTACCGCCATCCTCATCTACTTTTTGTACACCGACGTGCTGTTCACCTTAGCCCTCTGTGCCATTTTGCCGCTGATCTTTGCGGTGTGCTATGTCTATTCCAAAAAGGCGCGGCCCATGTACGCCGACATCCGGGAAAGGCTTTCGGTTTTAAACACCAGAGCCCAGGAGAACATCGCCGGGAACCGGGTGGTCAAGGCCTTTGCCAGAGAGGACTACGAAATCCGGCGCTTTGACGAGAAAAATGCCGATTACCGGGACGCCAACATCAAGGTCAACAAGTTCTGGATGAAGTACTACCCGGCAATCGAGCTGACAGCCCAGTCCATGTCGATCATCGTGTTGCTGCTGGGCGGCATCTTCGTCATGCAGGGGCGGATTTCCATGGGACAGATGATGGCCTTTTCCGGGCTCAGCCTGACCTTTGCAAACCCCATCCGGAACCTGGGTACCGTCCTAAACGACGTCCAGCGGTTTTTGGCCAGCGCCAACAAGGTCATTGAGCTTTACTATGTCCGCCCCCTCATCGTCAACCGGGTGGACTGCCACAAGGAGGAAGGCCGCCTAGAGGGGCGGATCACCTTTGAGGACGTGACGCTGAAATTCGGCGGGCACAGTGTGTTAAAGCATATCAACCTGGATATCCGGCCCGGCGAGACGGTGGCGGTGATGGGAAACACCGGCTCCGGGAAAACCATCCTCACAAACCTGATCCCCAGATTGTACGACCCCACCGAGGGAGCCGTCCTGATCGATGGGGTGAACGTCCGGGACTGGGAGCTTCATTCGCTGCGGAAAAACATCGGCGTGGCTACCCAGGACGTCTTTCTGTTCTCCGACACCATCGACGGCAACGTCGCCTACGGGAACCCCGAAATGAGCGAGGAAGAGGCGCGGCATTACGCGGACCTTGCAGCGGTGGATTTCGCCGACAGGATGTCCGAGGGCTACGACACCCTGGTGGGTGAGCGTGGCGTCGGCCTGTCCGGCGGGCAGAAGCAGCGGATCGCCCTGGCCCGGGCCCTGGCCATCAAGCCCTCCATCCTGATTCTGGACGACACCACGTCCGCTGTGGATATGGAAACCGAGAAATTCATCCAGCACAACCTGCAAAACCTGGATTTCCCCTGCACCAAGCTCATCGTGGCCCAGCGGGTCTCCACCACCAAACACGCCGATCGGATTATCGTCATGAAGGACGGCGAAATTTCCGAGGTGGGCACCCACGCCGAACTGGTGAAACAGGGCGGCTATTACGCGGAGGTCTGTGCGTTGCAGGAAGCTTTGGGAGGTGAAGAATATGCCCAGGCGTAACCGGTTTGACGTAGACGAAACACTGGAAACCCCATTTAACGCGGCCCATCTAAAGCGGGCGCTGGTATACGGCAAACGCCATGTGAAAAAGATGGTAATCGCCTTGATTTGCAGCATCATATCGGTGCTGTCGAGCCTGATTTACCCCCTGATTTTGCAGCGGGCCTTCGATGTGACCATCCCCGAGAAACGGTATGCGGAACTGGTGGGATTGTCGGCCATCGCCCTTGTGACCATTCTTTTGAGTATTGCCATGGTTTGTATCCGCTCAAGGCTCATGGTCATCGTCGGGCAGGAGATCATCTACGACATCCGCAAGGATTTGTTTGAGCACCTTCAAAAGCTCCCCTTCCAGTTTTACGACGACCGTCCCCAGGGAAAGATCCTCACCCGGGTCATCCACTATGTAAACAACGTGTCGGATATCCTATCAAACGGCATCATCAACTTTTTCCTTGAAATTTTAAACATCCTGTTCATCGGGGCTTTCATGTTCGCGGTCAACGCGAAGCTGTCCCTTTTGGTGTTGGCGGGCATCCCCATTTTCATCTGCATCCTCTTTATCATCAAGCCCCGCCAGCGGAAGGCGTGGCAGAAGGTATCCAACAAGGGCTCCAACCTGAATGCCTATACCCAGGAGTCCATCGACGGGGTCAAGGTTGCCCAGCTCTTTGTCCGGGAACAGCGCAACGAGGAGACCTACGAAGCTTTGAGCAACGAACAGCGCAAAGCCTGGGTAGGGGCCCAATACGTGGCAAACGTGGTCTGGGTCTCGGTGGAAAACATCACAAGCTGGGTGCTGGGAGCCCTCTATCTGGTAGGCGTTTTGATCATGCAGCCGGGGGTGAGCTTCGGCACCATCGTGGCGGTTTCCAACTACGCTTCCCGGTTTTGGCAGCCCCTTTTAAACCTCTCAAACCTCTACAACAACCTCATCAACTCGGTGGCCTACCTGGAGCGCATCTTTGAGCTGATGGACGAACCGGTGACGGTGGATGACGCCCCCGACGCCACAGAACTGCCGCCCATCGAGGGACGGGTGACCTTTGACGACGTGACCTTCGGCTACACCCCTGACCAGAATGTGCTCGAACACCTGTCCTTTGAAGCAAAACCCGGCGAAAGCATCGCCCTGGTGGGCCCAACAGGCGCTGGGAAGACCACGGTCGTAAACCTCATTTCCCGGTTTTACAACATAAACGACGGCAGGGTGTTAATCGACGGCCACGACATCGCCCATGTGACCCTCCACTCCCTCCGCTCCCAGATGGGCATTATGTTGCAGGACAGCTTTATCTTCTCCGGCACCATCCTGGATAACATCCGGTACGCCAAGCTGGACGCCACCGAAGAAGAGGTGAAGAAAGCCTGTGAGACCGTCTGTGCCGACCAGTTTATCGAGGAGATGGACAATGGGTATTACACCCAGGTCAACGAGCGGGGCTCCGGGCTCTCCCAGGGGCAGAGGCAGCTCATCGCCTTTGCCCGCACTCTCTTAGCCGACCCAAAAATCCTCATCCTCGACGAGGCCACCTCCTCCATCGACGCCAAGACCGAGCGGCTGGTCCAAAACGCCATCGACGAGTTGCTCAAAGGCCGGACCTCCTTCATCATCGCCCACCGGCTCTCTACTATTAAGAACTGCGACAAGATCATGGTGATCTCCGACAAGGGGATTTTGGAGTGCGGCCGGCACGAGGAGCTGCTTCAAAAGAAAGGGGCTTATTACAAGCTCTATACCGCCCAGATTTCCACCTAGGAAACCGGGATGGCAATATGAAAAACGCCCGCTTACAAGCGGGCGTTTTTTGTATGATAAGCCGGCTGTCCGGCGCATATTATTTTTGCAATGGAATATGCACTGGATTTTGCAATAAAAATCTGCATAAAAATGGAAATAAAACACAGTTCCGTTCTTTTAGATATATTTCGACAAATTTCATAATTCTATATTGATATAATATCATTCGTGATAAAATGTTATCCTTGCTGTGTCCCGTGAGAGGGGCCACAGTGGGGAAATGGGAAAATTTTCCCATGGGGCAGTGCGGACGGTGGTGTGGCCGTCCGCACTGTTTTTGCCAGCCAATCAGAATCGCCCAAACACCGAATAAAGCACGGAGATGACAAAAATGTTGAGCGATAGGATAATCAGAGCCTTTAAAATCCGGTGATCCTCTCTTTCCATTTTAACCCTCCTTTTGGACCGGGTCTTTTTAGCATACCCCACCGAAAGAAATTTTTTCAGCGGTCTTGACAAACAAAAAAGTGTTTGCTAAAATAATACAAACAGAATAGCCCGAACTTTTTTGCCGCCGGGTGAAGAAGTTCATTTGGGAATTGTCTTCAAGTATCGTCAGGCCTTTGGATACAGGGCCTGGCGTTTTTTTGTGGGCGGCCTTATGCCCACATTGTAAAAAACGGAGGGAGCAATTAGATGACGGGAGAAAAATCCATTCTCAAAACCATTTTGCACTACATTTCAATGAACGTGTGCAGCATGCTGGGGTTGTCCTTGTACATCCTGGCGGACACTTATTTTATCGCCAACGGCGTGGGCAGCGATGGGCTTGTCGCCCTCAACATCGCCCTTCCGGCCTACAGTGTGGTAAACGGGACGGGCCTGCTGCTGGGAATCGGCGGGGCCACCGCCTACGCCATTGCCCAGGGCGCCGGAAACCGGGAAAAAGGGAACCGGGCATTTTCCCAGGTACTCATCATCGGGGCAGTGGTTGGGACGGTCTTTTCCCTTTTGGGGCTGTTTTTCGCCCGCCCCATTGCGCAGCTGCTGGGTGCTCATCAGGAGATTCTGCCGCTGACAGTGGAATACCTGCGGGTGGTGGTGGGATTTTCCATCGCCTTTATCCTCAACAATGTGATGGTGGCCTTTGTCCGAAACGACGGCAGGCCGAACCTGGCCATGGCGGCGATGCTTGCGGGAAGTTTATCAAACATTGTCTTTGATTATGTGTTGGTGTTTCCTGCAAAGCTCGGCATGTTCGGCGCGGCGCTGGCCACCGGTGTCTCCCCGGTAATCAGCCTGTGCATTCTCTCCATCCACTGGCTGAAGCGGAGAAACCAATTCCACTTTAAATGGCCTAAATTTTACCTTGAAGAGCTGCGGCACATCATTGGTTCCGGCATCCCCTCCTTCATCCTGGAAGTTTCCAACGGCATCGTCATTTTGGTATTCAACATGGTGCTGCTCTCCATTTCCGGGGACACGGCTGTGGCGGCCTATGGGGTGATCGCCAACGTGGCGTTGGTCTGCGTTTCCATCTTCACCGGAATTGGCCAGGGCATCCAGCCGGTGGTGAGCCGGTGCTATGGGGCAGGGGAATGGTCCTCGGTCAAAAAGGCGCTGGGCTGGGGCGTGGGATTGGCCCTTAGCTGCGGAGTGCTGCTCACCATGGTGGGATGGCTTTTCCCAGAGCCCATTATCGCCGCCTTTAACCGGGAAAACGATCCGGTTTTGGCCGAACTTGCCCTCGGCGGGATCGGGATATATTTTATTTCCTTTTTGTTCGCGGGAGTCAGCATTGTGCTGACCGCCTATTTTGCCGCCTCTGCAAAGCCCGTTCCCTCTTTGGTCCTCTCCCTGTCCAGAGGGATCGCGGCGGTGGTGCCCTTGGCGCTAATCCTGCCCAGGATATTCGGGTTAAACGGGGTATGGGCCGTAGTCCCGGCGGCGGAGGCTATCACCCTGATTTTAGGGGTGGCGTTTTACCTGAAAAGCCGCAGCCAAATAAAAAAGACCTCCACACCGTGAAAAAACCGGCACGCTGGCCTGTGATAACGAACGGATTTAGCATACTGCATAATTTTAGAATGTAAAATTACGGTAAAATATACGAAAAAAGTAGCTTACTTCCGTTGAGCTTTCCGATTTGTTGTGCTATACTCAAATTGATAAAAAAGAAACGATTACTTCAAACGGAGGATTTATGATGACCTGTAAAGGGATTATCTTCGACATGGACGGCACCCTTCTCGATTCCATGGGATACTGGAACCGGATAGGGGAATATTTTTTAGCTTACCACAAGTTGCCCAAAGATCCTGAAATTGCCAAAAAAATCTCCCAGATGAACACTGGGGAGCTGCTAAAGTATCTCAATGAGCGGTATGGTTTCCATTATGACAAGGAGAGCTTTTATCGGGCGTATCACGAGGTGATGGAGCCCGTATACTTGACGATGGTAAAGCCCAAACCCTATGTGAAGGAATTTTTGCAATTATTGAAGGGACAAGGCATCAAAACCTGTATTGCCACTGCCACCCGGCATTCCACCGCAGAATTGGCGCTGCGGCACCTGGGACTGATGGACGACGTCCAGTTTCTGATTTCCTGCTCCGATGTGGGGGTTGGAAAGCATCGGCCGGACATCTATCTCAAGAGCTGCAAGCTGCTGGGCCTCCCAATCTCAGAAACGGTTGTCTTCGAAGACGTGCCCATGTGTGTGGAGACGGCGAAGAAGGCCGGTTTTCGGGTGGTGGGCGTATTGGATGAATACGCTACCAAAGAGGAAAACGCCCTGGTTCAAAAACTGAGCGACCGGTGTATCGTGGGGTATGACGAACTGCTCCCCCAAAAGGTGGTAGACCGCGCTGTATAAATCCCCTTCTTAAAAACACCACAAAACCGGTATCCGGTTTTGTGGTGTTTTTTGTATCCTGCAGTCCTGCGTCTTTTCCCCCTGTTTTCCACATATATATGGGACGAAAACGTTGAGGAGGGCAGCTTTATGAATCAAGAACAAGCGAAAAAAATCCCGGTCACGGCGCCGGAGCCTTATCCGCCCATTGCAGTGGAGGGGAAAAACCACCATTACGCCCAGCTTTTGGGGCGGGATTTAGCTTCGTCCTGGGGGGAGATGTCGGCGATCTACGGATACCTCTACCAGCATTGGGTGCTGGATGAAGCCAACGAGCCGCTGCGCACTATTTTAAGCCGGATCGCCAAAGTGGAAATGCACCATCTAAACATTTTGGGGCAGCTCATCCGGAAGCTGGGCGGGGATCCCAAATGCCTGTATGTTTCCGGCCACAGCCCGGTGGTGTGGAACGGGAACATGGTCAATTACAACAAGGGCGTCCGGCAAATTTTAAGCTATGATGTTGTAAGCGAGCAGTCCGCCGCCGACGGTTATCTCAAGCATGCCCAGCTCATCAAGGACGCCCATGTCTCGGCGATGCTTCGCCGGCTGGCGCGGGACGAACTGGTACACCGGGATATTTTCAGCGGTTTTTTAAAGGAGATCGGAGTGAACAAATAGCTTTTGGGCATACTATTTCCAGCCTATAAGAGAGGATGATGGTATGCACAGCGGATTGGGCTATTTTCACGCGAAAATCCAGTCGATCCCCATGAAGGAGGCGCTGGAGAAATTAAAGGAGCGGGAGGATCAGATCACCCTGTTGGATGTGCGATTGCCTTATGAATACGAGAAGGGCCACCTCAAAGGGAGCATCAATATCCCCCTCTCCCAATTGGAGCAGGCGGAGAAAAAAATCGGCGATAAAGACCGCCGGCTCTTTGTCTATTGCCGCACCGGGGCCCGCAGCGCGCAGGCCTGCGCCATCCTGATGAAGATGGGTTTTACCGAGCCGATCAACATCGGGGGCATCGAGGAAGTGGACGAAAGGGAAAAGCTTTTTGAATCCTAGTGACCAGAATGGGCTGTTGTCTGTCTCAGGCAGATAACAGCCCATTTTCTGTAAAAATCGGCTTAGACTTAGAAAAAACGTCCATATATGATATAAAAATTGCTTTTGAGCTTGAGGGGTGGTATAATAAACCCAGCTATGTAGGTTTTCTCGGAAAACCTACAGCCGCATTTGATGCGGCTGGTAAAATGCGGGCATTTTACCGCTGGGTTTCTTTTATCATCAAAGCCGGTTGTTGCACGACCGAGAAAGCCGCTTTGCGTCTTTCAGCCCGCTCAAGCGGGCGAATTGATGGTATAATAAACCCAGCAGTCGCATAAAGTACGGCTTTCCATATTCTCGCGCTTTTGACGCCGGGAACTTTCGTTTAACAAATCGTACTTAAAAACTGGCTGCGGCCACTTGACGCGAATTTACCGCAAAGGGTGAATGAGATGAAAAAAAGCAAGGAATTTCGACCAAAGCGGAAGAACGCTTCCAGCCTGCTCCTCATGATTGTGGCGGCAGTGTTTTTTGTCTGCATGATTGCCGGAGCCAGTTTCTTTTATGTCAACAAACTAAAAGACACCCTCCAGGAGGAGACGGATTCCAATTTGGTTGAGATCGCCCAGCAGCTTTCGGTAGTGGTGGACAACCAGGTTGGAGCCAACCTGAAAAACTTAGAGAGTATCGCTCTGTTCCTCCGGGAGATGGAAGACGTAAAGCAGGAGAAGATCACCCAATACATCGCAACGGAATCCATGCGGTACGGCTATGAGCGGATTTTCCTCTCGGATGGGACCGGCCTCTGCCTATTTTCCGACGGCGGGGTGGGGAGTGTGGCCAATGAGAGCTTTTTCCCCCGGGTGATGAAGGGAGAGAGCGTGATCGCGGCGATTCCCTACGAAGGGGAGACCCGGATCGTCTATGCCGCCCCCATCTACGACCAGTCGGGGAAGGAGGTAATCGGCGTTTCCGGGGCAATCCAGAATCTTGAGAGCCTGCGCAATTCCCTCGATGTGACCACCTTTGGCGGCGCAGGGTACGTCCAACTGGTGCAGGCGGACGGCACCGCCATTGTCCAATCGGAGCACCCCTACGCCATCGGCCCTTACGATAATTATTTTGAAGCCTTAAAGCAGAGCGGGTATGTAGTGGTCGGCAAACAGAGCTTAGATAAACTTCAGCAGGATATGGCAAATGGCCGCTCCGGGTTGATCGGCCTGATGCAGGGAGACAATGAGGGCCGGATGTGCTATATGCCCCTGTCAACCGAGGGCTGGTATCTTCTGACCATTGTTCCGACCAGCGTCATCAACAACAAAACGGGGTATTTTGTCCAAAGTACTGCGGTGATCGGCGTGATGATTACCCTGCTCTTCCTCATACTGATTGTGGCGCTGATCTGGAATCAGAACATAAACCGGAAAAAGCTGGAGAGAATGGCCTATACCGACGAAGTGACCAACGGACCCAACTGGCACAGCTTTGACATGCAGACCAGGGAAATATTTAAACATGCCCACAGCTCGGAATATGTTTTGGGCCACTTAAACTTAGAAAAATTCAAGCTCATCAACGACATGTACGGCCGGGAGGCCGGGGACAAGACCCTGCAGTATGTCTACGACACCATCCGGGAGCTGCTGCGCCCCGGAGAGCTGGTTTGCCGCGTCACCACCGACAATTTTAACGTGCTTTTGCATTTTACCTCGGAGGAGGAGATTGCCCAAAGGGTGCAGGAGTTTTATCACCATCTCAACCGGTTCAACGAGGGCAAAGTCCAAAAATACTGGCTGACCTTTACCCAGGGCTTTTTCATCATCGACGACCCCAGCGCCCCCCTCTATGCCATGCAGGAGCGGGCCAACATCGCGCGGCAGAGCAAAAAGGCCGGCGTCAACCCCCAGGCATCCTTTGCCTTTTATGAGGACGGGAGCCGCGCCGCCCTTCTCATGGAAAAAAGCATCGAGAATAAAATGGATACAGCCCTCAAAAACCGGGAGTTTTTTGTCTGCCTCCAGCCCAAATACGAGCTTTCCCATCAAACCGTCGCCGGCGCTGAGGCGCTGGTGCGCTGGAACGACCCGGAGCAGGGGCTCATCCGGCCGGATCAGTTTATCCCGGTTTTCGAGCGAAACGGGTTTATCCTGAAGCTCGACCTCTTTGTCTTCGAAGAGGTGGCAAAGACGGTGCGACGGTGGCTGGACGAGGGGCGAAAGGTGCCCCCCATTTCGGTGAACCTCTCGCGGGCCCACCTGCCCGACCCGGATTTTCTAAAGCCCTACCAGCAAATCTGTGAAAGGTACCGGGTCCCCCCGCAGTTGTTGGAATTCGAGCTGACAGAATCCATCATGTTTGAAAACTTTGACCCGCTGATGTCGGTAATCGAAAAAATCCACGAGGCGGGGTTTAGCTGCTCGATGGACGACTTTGGCAGCGGGTATTCCTCCTTAAACGTCTTAAAGGAAATGCCGGTGGACGCCATCAAGCTGGATCGGGACTTTTTTGTCTTCGGGAGCAGGAGCGACGCTTCCCGCGGGCAATCCGTCATCCAGAGCGTGGTGGAACTGGCGCAAAAGCTGGGCATCAAGACCGTCGCCGAAGGGGTGGAGACCATTAAACAGGTGGATTTTTTGGCAAAGATCGGCTGCGACATGGTGCAGGGTTTTGTCTTTGCAAAGCCGATGGGAATCCCCGACTTTGAAAGGCTCCTCGATCTTCCCAAAGAGGACAACACCCAAAAGCCCGCGCCTGGCCAGTGAAACGGCGTCTATTGTTGTGAGCGGGACGCCTGTACGGCTTTTTGGAAGGATATGAGCTCATTTTACGGGTTTTTATGGAGAGGCGAGAGGATGGAATTGGAACGTCTGGACGGAGAGTGGTCGGTTTGCCGGCTTTGGAGCTTGGCGAGGCTGGACCTGACGGCGCCCTATTTGTTCGTCGGCAAAACGGATGGGGAGCTTTCCGCGGTTTGCCCCACCGGACTTTGCAGCTCTCTCGATTGTGAGAAAAGGGAAGACGGATGGCGGGGATTTCGCGTTGCGGGGACGCTTGACTTTTCCCTGATCGGAGTTTTGTCGGGGATATCCTCTGTCCTCGCGGCGGAGGGTATCGGCATTTTCGTGATTTCCACCTATGACACCGACTATGTGTGGGTGAAAGGGGAACAGTGGGCTAAAGCGGCGGCGGCCTTGGAACGAAAGGGTTACCGGTTCCGGCCATGATGTCTTTCTGAAGGGATTACCCCCAAAAAAACACCGGCTGTCAAAGCCGGTGTTTTGTCGTTTATTGGTTGGTGCGCGCAGCGCCCTTTTGCAGCAGCTTCACCCCGATCACCAACAAGGCGGGGAAAATGATGGCGATGAGCAGCCCGCCCTTGATGCTGCCGCCGAACCAATCGGAGGCGATCCCCACGGCGCCGGGTCCGCTGAGGCAGCCGATGTCCCCCGCCAGCGCCAGCAAGGCGAACATGGCGGTGCCGCCCGCCGGGCAGTGGATGGACGCCAAACTGAAAGTTCCCGGCCAGAGCATCCCCACCGAGAACCCGCAGAGGCCGCAGCCCAGCAGCGACAGTAGGGGGATCGGGGAAAACAAGGTCAAAAGATAGCTCAGTAAGCACAAAATCCCGCTTAACACCAGGCCTTTCTGCAAGGAGATCAGGTGGCTGAACTTGGCGTAGAGGAGCCTGCTTGTGCCCATCAGCACCGCGAACAGGCAGGGCCCCAGCAAATCCCCCACCGTTTTCGAGACGTGCAGGCCGGATTCCGCAAAGGCCGACGCCCACTGGGACATGGCCTGTTCCGACGCCCCGGCACAGACCATCAACAGGGCCAGCACCCAGAAGGTCTTGAGGGAAAAGAGCTCCCGGATGGACAGGGAGCGGTGCTGTTCCTCCACTAAGGGGCGGATGGGGACAAAACAGAAGTAAACGGCGTTTCCCAGGGGGACAAGGGCCCAGAGAAAGCTCAGTAACGGCCAGTTCTCGATGCCGGCCGTCTGAAAAAACAAGGTGGACAGCAACACCACTGCCACATGGCCCCAGCAGTAGAACGAGTGGAGCAGGCTCATTTCGGAGGACTTATTCTCGGTGGGGCAGGCCTCCACAATGGGGCTGATGAGCACCTCGATGAGGCCGCCGCCGACGGCGTAGAGCACGATGCTGACAAGCAACCCCAGGTAGGGGGAGGGGAAAAGCTCGGGCAGCGTACCCAACCCGACGAGGCCCGCTCCACAGAAAATGTGGGCGGCCACGATGGGGATGCGGTATCCGATCCGGTCTATAAACTTTGCAGCGATTAGATCCACAAAGAGCTGGACGCCAAAATTCAAGGTGATGAGAAAGCCGATTTGCTCCAGCGAGATGCCGTAGCTCTTTTGAAAGGTGAGAAACAGAAGGGGCGCCAAATTGTTGACGGCCGCCTGGGTGATATAGCCCAGATAGCTTGCGTTGATGGTGTGGCGGTAATTTTTGATGTGCATATTTTAAATTGCTCCTTTATCGCTGCGGATGATTTTATTTGGGGCGGGCGGTGAAAAACAGCCTGGGGAACCGAAAGAGGACGCCGCCGTTTTTGCGGATCGGGTAGGCCTCGCTTAACAAGCTCATGATTTCCCTCTCGAATTCTTCTTTTTTCCCATCTGGCAGGCAGGCGAGATAGGGGCGGAGGCCGGTCCCCCGGTACCAGTCGAGGATGGCCTCACGGGAGGGGAGCTGATGGCAGTAGATGGTTTTCCACATCTCAAAGCCGGAGGAAATTTCACTGAACAGGTCGTAGTACCCCTCCTCTGTCAGGTTGTAAAAAATCCTGGGGTTTGGGAAAAAGGGCTTCCATTTTTCCCGGGATGCCACCTCTGAAATGATGCGGTGGATGGGCTCGTCCTGATTGACAGGGGTCTGGACAGCCAAGACGCCGTCAGGGCTTAATAGGCCGAGCAGCGCCCGCAAAAGCCGGGGATGATCGGGAATCCACTGAATGCAGGCGTTGGAAAAGACGAGGTCAAAGGGCTTTTTGAGCACCGCGAGTCCGTCCGGGGCCTCCGCCTGGACAAAATGGAGATGGGGGTGGGCCTTCCGAGCTTCCGTCACCATCTCTTTGGAGGAGTCGACGCCGGTGATCTCCGCTTGAGGGAATTGCTCCCAAAGGACATGGGTGCTGTTTCCGGGACCACAGCCCACGTCCAAAACCCGGCGTGGGGTTAACCCCGCCAGCCGGGAAGCCAGGTCTTTAGCCGGGCGGGTGCGCTCTTCTTTAAATTTAAGGTACTGCTGTGGGTCCCATTGCGGCATAATGGATGCGCTCCTTTCTTGATTTTGCACTATTTTCCAGCATAACACAAACCGCCGCTCCTGTAAATAAAAAGCGGCGGTTTTCGCTATAAAATCCCAGCCATTTTTAAAAGGTACTGGGCGTTAGTGGTGCGGCAGCGGCCAGGGGACATCTGATAGTCGAACTGGATGCCTCCGTCGGTGTACTGTTCGGAAAAATGGAAGTTTAACGCTTTGACCTTGGGATCGTTTTCCAGGTTGCAGAGCTCAAAATCGTGGGTGGATACCAAGATCATGCTGTGGGGCAGCGAAAGCCGCCGGATGGTTTCGGTGGCCCCGTAAATCCGGTCGGCGGAGTTGGTGCCCTTAAAAATCTCGTCGATGAGGCAGATCATGGGGCGCCCCGTCCTGCTGAACTCCACCATCTCCTTGATGCGCAGCAGCTCAGCGTAAAAGGTGGAGATACCCGCGCTGACGTCGTCCTCCACCCGCATGGAGGTGAACAGGGCCATGGGGGAGACGGTAAGGGACGCGGCGGCTACCGGCCCGCCGGCGTAGGCGAGAACGAGGTTTAGCCCCACGCTTCGCAAAAAGGTGGTTTTCCCCGACATGTTGGAGCCGGTGATGACGCAGGTCTGGGCGCCGAGGCCGATGCTGTTCCCCACTGCCGTTTCCTCGGGGAGAAGGGGGTGTTTGAGGCCGCCTCCCCGAAGGGTGGGCCCGTTTTCCTCGATGGAGGGGAAGGCCGATTCCCGCCGGACGTTGGCGGGTACCGCCAGGCTCATGTCCGCCTCAAATTCCCCCACCGCGGCGAGCCAGCGGGAAAGCCCCTCCCCGTATTGGGCCGTCCAGGCGCAAAAGCGGTCGGCGCAGTGAAAGTCCCACATCAAAAGCCCGCCCAGAAAGAGGAAGCCAAAAGGGTTTTTCCGGGCTTCCACCGCTGTCGCCACCGAAGCCAGGGCCTTTAAAGCCCCGGCGGCGCCGCTCAGCTCCTGTTGCAGCTTTGAGAGCTTTTCGCTGCGGAAATCCTCCGATTGTATTTTCTCGAAAATGGCGCGGTAGGGGCCGACGCTCCCCGCAAAGTCCAAAAGGGGCGCCAAAATCCGGTTGTTCTGGTTCCAGCAAATGCCTGCCGCAAGCAGCTGCAGCAGCACACTCATGAACCCCAGCCCTAAATTGACCGAAGGATACACCCCAATAATGGCGGAAATGAGGAAAAAGAGGGTGACAAAGGGGAGCAGCCACATCCCCACCCTCCAAAATACCGGCAGGGTGGGAGGTTTCTCTTTGGACAGGGAGAGAAAGGCTTCTATGGTTTCGCCGTCTGTTTTCCGGGAGCGCTGTTCCATCAAAATCCCCAGGGCCTCCAGCGCAAGGGAGAATTCCTCCCTTTGGGCGAGCTCTCTGACCGCCTGCTGGTTTTGGAGGATCTGTTCCCGGCCGGGGGCATCCGAGCGCAGCCGATCCGCCAGCGCCCGCCGCCCATAGCTTGTATGGCAGCGGCAAAGGTATTGATAGAGGGAGTTTTTTGAAAACAAATCCAAATCCTTACCCCGTGGCGGGCAGGTTTCCCCTAAAAACTCGGCTCCGTCGTCGGGAAACTGCCGCCATGCGCCGGATTTCCTGTCCAGCATTCCCTGAAGGGCCTGCCTCTCTGCCAACAGGCCCCGTTCCTCTTCTTTTTTCCTGCTGTGAGCCCATATTAAGGCCACAAAAACGGCAAAGGACGCCCAACCTGCGAAATAGAAGCCGGGGTGGGTGAAATATCCAAACAGCATACCGCCCAAAAAGAGGAGGAAAGATGTAATCCTGCCAAAGCTTAATAAACTCAGCTTTCGCTGCAGGGCAGATAGGCGGTGTGCATTTTTTTGGATGAGGGTTTCATATAAGTTTTGTTTCATAGGTGATACCGTTGCTTTCCGGCCGGGACACTCCGGCCTGTTGGATTGAGGGATGGCCCTGAGGGCGCCACAATTTTACGGCGGCCATGATCCACGCCAAAGTCGCCGGACACCCAACCTGTGTCACCCGTGGATATGATACCATCAAATTGTCTGCGCAAGCAGACAGCAAGCCGCAAAGCGGCTTTCTCGGTCGTGCAACGACCGGCTTTTATGATAAAAGAAACCCAGCAATAAAATGCCTGCATTTTACCAGCCGCATCAACTGCGGCTGTAGGTTTTCCGAGAAAACCTACATAGCTGGGTTAATTATACCACAGCCTCCCTATTGAGGCGGGCCAAAACAAGGCCCCCGCTTAAAAGAATACTTTTTTCCCCTCCCGGTGGGAGCGGTAGGCCCCATCCATGAGCTTTGTGAGGGTGATGGCGTCCTCCAGGGTGAACAGGGCCTTTCCGGTCCCGGCGATTTCCTGAAGCCAGGAGGGGATGGCGCCCAGCAGGGGCTCAGGCAGGGAGGACACCTTTATCAAGCCCACAAGTCCGTTTTCCGCTTTGGGGGCGTTTACCACCACCTCTCCGTCCCGGATGAGGAGGCTTCCCTCGGTGCCGTAAAGCTCCAGCGAAACGGGGGAGCGGGGGGTGACAAAGCCGGTTTCGTTGATGGCGATGGCGCCGTTTTGAAACTCGATGACCGAGATGGCGTTATCCTCCACCTCTGCGGGGAGGACGTTTGTAAAGGTGGACTGGATGGACTTGGGTTCTCCCAGCAGCCAAGCGGACAGGTACATCCCGTGGGCGCCCAAATCGATCATCGCCCCGCCTCCGCATTGCTCCTTGTTGTAAAAATGGGGCGGGAGCCATCCGGCCACGCTGCCGTCGTGGGCATTCCGGAACCGAAGGAGAGTGGGCTTGCCGATGAGGCCGCTGTCCAACGCCTGCTTGGCGAAGAGGTTGCAGGCCATGGTGCGGTGAGGGTAGGAGATGGAGAAGATGACCCCGCTTTCCTGGACGGCCGAGGCGATTTCCAAGGCGTCTGCTTCGGTCAAGGCCATGACCTTTTCGGTGAAGATGTGCTTGTTGGCGCGGGCGGCTTTCACCATAATCTCCCTGTGCATCGAGGTGGGGGAGCAGATCAAAACCCCGTCGATGCCGGGATCGGCGAGCACTTTTTCAAGATTGTCCACAAAGCGGGCGTTTAGCTTCTCCGCCCACTCCTTGCCGCGGGAGGGAATTTCATCCCAGACGGCCGCCACCTTGGCGATGCCGGAACGGTTTACCGTGTTGGCGTATTCTTCGGCGTGGACGTGCCAAAAGCTGAGCATGGCGATTTGTAGCATCAAAGATTCCTCCTTTGTTTTGTCGAATGTCTTCCAGGCTTATTATAGCCGGAAGCCTCCCCCGATTCAACGGGGATTTTGTGAACGGGCCGTTTTTTCTAAAGAAGGGTGAAAGAATATGGATTTTCCCTTGAAACCATCCGGGGAAATTTTTTCTAACATTTCCTGGAAACAACCGAAAAAAGAATTTGTTGTAATTAGTGGGAAAGGGAAGTATAATAGATGAATAACCACCTGACGAGGGGTAACGGGTTGGAGGGTGCTGCTTATGAAATATTACCGTTTTTCTCTGGACGATAACATTTGGGTGTTTCGGGACTTGGCCTGCGGCGGGTACCGTTCCATTTTCGATCACCCGTATCTGTCCTTCCTAAAGGAAATCCACGAGGAGTTTCATTCCAAAATCCAGCTCAATATCTATTACGAGACCGATGGTTTTTGCCTTCCCCAAATGCCGGACCGCTACAAAGGGGAATGGGAGAAAAACGCAGACTGGCTGCGTCTTTCTTTCCATGCGCGGGCAGATGACCCGCCGTTTCCCTATCAAGAGGCGGGCTATCAAGAGCTATTGAATGACTGCGCCGCTGTTGAGAAGGAGATCCGCCGTTTTGCCGGCCCGGCTGTCTTGTCGCCTTTTACCACCATCCACTACTGCAAGGTGACGCCGGACGGCTGCCGCGGGCTTAAAGACTGCGGCGTCAAAGGGCTTGTGGGGCTGTTTCAGCCGCAGGACGGGGAGCCGGTGGATTATTCGTTGTCAAAGGAGACGGAAGCCTATCTACAGACCTATCCCATTTGCTACGATGAAGGGTATGGAATGTTTTTTGTCCGCAACGACCTTGTGATAAACGCCCATCCCATGTCAGAGCTTGCGAAGGCTTTGGAGGGGAAAGAAAACGAGGCTTTTTTGGAAGTGATGATCCACGAGCAGTATTTTTATCCAGATTATATCTATTATCAACCGGATTTTCGAGATAAGGTGCGCTTTGTGATCCAGTGGATAACAGAAAAGGGGTATCTTCCGGTATTTTTAGAGGAGATTTTAAAATGAATGGAGTAAGGCAGTGATTTGTCCTTCAAAACCTGTAAAATGTGCCGGAATTATAAGGCTTTGATCTGTTACGCCGCTGCTTGGGCGGAGGCAACGGGATTTTTGTGGAGCAATTCCACACCGAAAAAATGTCGGGAAAAATTTGTGAAAACCCCCTTGACAAATTTTATGAGGGGGAGTATAATACAAACTAATTTAGGAGACTAAATCGATAAAATAAATCCTGTGAGCAAAAGTAAGTACCTTGCCCGACGGTGTTTCAGAGAGCCGGTAGTTGGTGTGAATCCGGCACATGCGATGTGAGGGAATGGATTTGTGAGGAGCAGGGCGAAAGGGATTTTCCCAACTAGCTTATGACGTACTTCCTGCGTTAAAGGATAGGGTATTGATGCGAGGCTGCGTACCTGAAACGATGTGATTCGCTGCGTACCTGAAATGAGGAGAATGCTTGGCGTTCTTAAAATTGGGTGGCACCACGAGGTCTATCGTCCCATGTGTAGGGATGATGGGCTTTTTTTATTGCCCAAATTTTCATTGCCCCAGAAAAAATTGAGAAAAGGAGAGTTTGACGATGCTGTATCCAACCATTGACGATGTTCGGAATCTGCTGAACGACTACCCGGTCGTCCCCGTTTTTTACGAGGTTTTGGCCGACACCTTCACCCCCATCCACATCTTTGACGCCTTGCGCGGGGACGAAGAAACCTGCTTTATTTTAGAGAGCGTGGACAACCGAAGCCAGTGGGGCCGGTATTCCTTCATCGGCGTCCGCCCCAAGATGGAGCTGAAAATCGAGCGGGGTACCGCTGTCAAAGTCACAAAGGACGGGGAAGAACGCACCCCCTTTGAGGACCTTCCTTCCTTTTTGTCCCAGGTGATGAAAAACTACCAGTCGCCCACCTTTCCCAACAAGCCCAAGATGACCGGCGGGCTCATCGGGTATTTCTCCTATGACACCGTCCGGTACATGGAGCCCACCCTTCAAAACGTGCCGGAGGATGATTTAAAGCTCCCCGACTGCGACCTCTATTTATACGACGAGATCGTCGCCTTCGACCATCTGAGCAACAAGACTGTGGTGATTCTAAACGTCAAAAGGGGAGAAGATGTAAAAGAGCAGTACGAACAATGCGAATACAGGGCTAAGGCGCTGGTTTTACAAATCAAAGGTTACCGGCAGAAGGTACAAAAAAAATCCCCAAAGCCCCCCATGACGGTTCAGTCAAACTTCACCAAGGAGCAGTATATGGAAATGGTGAATCAGGCGAAAAAACACATCGTCGCCGGGGATATTTTCCAGATCGTCCCCTCCCAGCGATTTGAGATTCAAAACCCGCCGGACGCCTTTTCGGTCTACCGGCAGCTGCGGGCCTCCAACCCCTCGCCCTATCTCTACTACTTTAAATGCAAGGGTTACGAGATCGCCGGCGCTTCCCCGGAAATGCTCATCAACGTGACCAAGGGCATCGTCACCACAAAGCCCATCGCAGGGACCATCCCCCGGGGGCTCACCGAAGAGGAGGACCGGCAAAACGAGCAAACCCTCCTCCACGACCCAAAAGAGCGGGCGGAACACACCATGCTGGTGGATTTGGGCCGCAACGATGTGGGGAAGGTGTCAAAGTTCGGCACCGTGGAGGTGACAAACTTCATGCAGGTGGAGCGGTACTCCAAGGTGATGCATCTGGTGAGCGACGTCAAGGGAATCCTCCGGGAGGACAAAACGGCGGTGGACGCCTTGTTGGCGGCGCTGCCGGCGGGGACGTTGTCCGGGGCCCCCAAGGTGCGGGCCATGGAGCTCATCGACGAGTTCGAAAACAAAAAGCGGTGCCTCTACGGCGGCACCATCGGGTATTTGGGCTTTGACGGCAACATCGACAGCTGCATCGCCATTCGGACGGCCCTCTACCGGAACGGCAAGGCCTACGTCCAGGCAGGGGGCGGCGTAGTGGCCGATTCCGATCCCTTAAAGGAATACGAGGAGACGAAAAACAAGGCAAACGCCGTTTTGCGGGCCATGGAAGAGGCCGATGCGGAGTAAGGGGCTTTCCCGGAAAGGATGATTTATGATGATTTTGATACTGGACAACTACGACTCCTTCACCTACAACCTGTACCAGGCGGTGGGCGTCCTCTGTCCCGACGTTCAGGTGGTGCGAAACGATCAAATCACCGTCGCTGAGATGGAGAAGATGGGTTTGCAGGCGCTGATTGTCTCGCCGGGCCCGGGATATCCCTCGTCGGCGGGCGTTTCCGAGGCGGCCATCCGCCATTTCAGCGGGAAAATCCCCGTTTTAGGCGTCTGCCTGGGCCACCAGGCCATCGGGGAGGTTTTTGGCGGCAAGGTCGTCCCGGCCATCCAGCTGATGCACGGCAAATCAAGCGACATAAGGCTCCTGAAACGGGACCCCATCTTTGCGGGGCTGCCGGAGCGGGTGGAAGCGGCCCGATACCATTCCCTTATCGTCGAGCGGGATAGTTTGCCCGACTGCCTTACAATCTTAGCCGAGGATGAGGTGGGGCAGATCATGGCGCTCAAGCACCGGGAGCACTTGACCTACGGGCTCCAGTTCCACCCCGAATCCATCCTGACGGGCTTGGGCGGGCGGATGCTGGAAAACTTTTTAAACCTGGTGCCCGGCCTTTCGATCACGCCGCTCAACACCCCGCAAAGCGAAATCCCGCCCGCCCAGCGCAATGCCCTAAAGCCCTATATCTTCAAGGCCATCGAAGGGGAGAATTTGACCAGGGAGGAAGCCTTCGACGCTATGAGCTGCATCATGAGCGGCGGGGCCACCAACGCCCAGATCGGCTCCTTCCTCACCGCTTTGCGGATGAAGGGGGAGACCATCGAGGAAATCACCGGCTTCGCCCAGGTCATGCGGAATAAGGGCAAAAACGTCCGACACGACTTCCCGGTCATCGACATTGTGGGCACCGGCGGGGATTTGGCCAACACCTTTAACATCTCCACCACTTCGTCCTTCGTCATCGCGGGGGCCGGGGCCGCGGTCGCCAAGCACGGCAACCGCAGCGTTTCCAGCAAAAGCGGCGCCGCCGACGTGCTGGAGGCGCTGGGCTTCCATCTAAACCTCACGCCGGACGAGGCGACCCAATGCCTAAACGAGTGCGGCATCTCCTTTTTGTTCGCACCGGCCTTCCACGGGTCGATGAAGTTCGCCGCCATGCCGAGAAAGGAGATCGGCGTCCGCAGCGTCTTTAACATTTTAGGGCCCCTTGCAAACCCGGCGGCCAGCGACTACATCCTGTTGGGCGTCTACGACGAGGCACTGATGGAACCCATGGCCCAGGTGCTGATGAATTTAGGGATCAAGGGGGCCATGCTGGTCCACGGGGAGGACGGCTTGGACGAAATCTCCATCTCCGGGCCCACCAGAGTCTGCGAAATCCGGGACGGCAAGCTCATCAAATACACCATCCGGCCCTCCCAGTTCAGCGTGCCGGAAGGGGAACTTCAGGAGATTGTCGGCGGGACGGCAGAGGAAAACGCCTGCATCACCATGGATATCCTCACCGGGAAGGAGCGGGGGCCGAGACGGGGCATCGTCTTGATGAACGCCGGCTGCGCCCTTTATACGGCGGGGGTTGCCGCTTCCATTGAAGATGGGATCCATATGGCGGAAAAATCCATCGACAGCGGCGCGGCCTTACAGAAATTCAACGCCTTAAAAGAGATGACAAACGCTTTGAAAAAATGATAGGAGAGGCAAATGATACTGGACGACATTATAAAGAAGCGGCAAGAACAGCTTGAGCGGGAAAAGGCGAAAATCCCACCTCAGGAGATGGAGCAGTTGGCCATGGCGGAAAAAAGGCCCGTCTTGGATTTTTACGGGGTGCTCAAAATGGAGGGGCTTTCGGTCATCGCCGAGGTGAAGAAGGCCTCCCCCTCCAAAGGGGTCATCCGGGAGGATTTTCACCCCGCTGCGTTTGCCAAAGCCTATGAAAAGGGCGGGGCAGCGGCCATTTCCTGCCTGACCGAGGAGTTTTACTTCAAAGGGAGCAGCGACTATCTCAAGGAGGTGCGGAAAGCGACCTCCCTCCCTATTCTCCGCAAGGACTTTATCTTCGACCCCTACCAGATTTACGAGGCCAGGGCCATCGGGGCGGACGCTGTTTTGCTCATTGCGGCGCTGCTGGACACCGGGACGCTTACGAGCTTTCTGAGCATCGCCAAAAGCCTGGGGCTTTACTGCCTCACCGAGGTGCACAACGAGGAAGAACTCCAGTCCGCAGTGAGGGCAGGCGCCGACATCATCGGCATCAACAACCGGGATTTAAAGACCTTCCACGTCTCGCTTAAAACCACCAAATCTTTGGCAGGGCTGCTCCCCGGCAATCTGGTCAAGGTCAGCGAGAGCGGCATTCAAACCAGAGAGGACATGGAGCTGGCAGAGCGGTACGGCGCCGACGCGGTGCTCATCGGGGAAACGCTGATGAGGAGCGCGGACATGGCAAACGAGCTGAGAAAGCTGCGGGGGATTTCGTAAAGGAGGGAGCGCTATGCCAGTTCAGGTGAAGATTTGCGGCATCCGCAGGGAAGCCGACGTGAAGCTGCTCAACGAGTTTGCCCCAGGCTACGCCGGCTTTGTCTTTGCCGAGAGCAGGCGGCGGGTATCCTTGGGGGAGGCGGCGGCCCTTATTCAAAAGCTCGATTTCCGGGTAAAGCCGGTAGGGGTGTTCGTCAACGCCCCGCCGGAGGAGGTGGCCGAAACCGCCGGCAGTTGCTCCCTTTCGGCAGTGCAGCTCCACGGGGACGAGGACGCGGAATACATCCGTCAGCTCAGGCCGCTGCTCCCGGCGGGAACCGCAATTTGGAAGGCGGTGCGGGTCCGGGAGGCAGCCGACATTGAGCGGGCGAATTCGACAGATGTTGACATGCTGCTTTTAGACCATTATACTGAAAAGGTCTACGGCGGCACCGGGGAGGCCTTTAACTGGCGCCTTGTGGCGGAGCATCCGCCCAAGAAGCCGTTTTTTGCGGCAGGAGGGCTCACGCCGTTTAATATCACAGAAGCCATCCGGACGATGCACCCCTTTGGAATCGACATTTCCGGCGGGGTGGAGGGCCCGGACGGCTATAAAGACAGAAACAAAATCGCCGCCTTGTTTGCGGCATTGCCGCTTTATTAGCGGATGAAGAAGGGAATGGGAACACATGAGCAAAATGGGAAGATTTGGTGATTTCGGCGGGCAGTACGTCCCCGAAACAGTCATGCGGGCGGTCAACGAGCTAAACGAAGCCTACGACCGGTACAAAGACGACCCGCAGTTTAAAAAGGAGCTTGACACCCTCTATCGGGATTACGCCGGGCGGCCGTCCATGCTCTACTACGCCGAGAAGATGACAGAGGACTTGGGCGGAGCGAAAATCTACATCAAACGGGAGGATTTAAACCACACCGGTTCCCATAAAATCAACAACGTCCTCGGCCAGATGCTTTTGGCCAAAAAGATGGGCAAAAAGCGGATCATCGCCGAGACAGGGGCGGGCCAGCACGGGGTCGCCACCGCTACAGTGGCGGCGTTGTTCGGGCTGGAGTGCGAAATCTACATGGGGGCCACCGACGTGGAACGCCAGTCGTTAAACGTCTATCGGATGGAGCTTCTGGGGGCCAAGGTAAACGCGGTCCAAAGCGGCACCAAAACCCTTAAGGACGCGGTCAACGAGGCGTTTCGCGACTGGGTCACCAACGTGGAGAACACCTACTACCTCATCGGGTCGGTCATGGGGCCCCACCCCTATCCCACCATGGTCCGGGATTTCCAGAAAATCATCGGCATCGAGGCCAGGGAGCAGCTGCTAAAGGCGGAGGGCAAGCTTCCCGACTGCGTCGTCGCCTGCGTGGGCGGCGGCAGCAACGCCATGGGTGCCTTTTACGACTTCATCCCCGACGAGAGCGTCCGCCTGGTGGGAGCCGAGGCCGCCGGCAAAGGGGTGGACACCGCCCTCCACGCCGCGACGATGGCCAAAGGCACCCCCGGCATCTTCCACGGCATGAAATCCCTTTTCCTCCAAAACGACGAGGGCCAGATCGACGAGGTGTACTCCATCTCAGCGGGGCTCGACTACCCCGGCATCGGGCCGGAGCACGCCGACCTCTACAAAAAGGGCAGGGCCCAGTATATGGCCATCACCGACGAGGAAGCGGTCTGTGCCTTTGAGTACCTCTCAAGGGTGGAGGGGATCATCCCGGCCATCGAGTCGGCCCACGCTGTGGCCGCGGCGCAAAAAATTGCCCCCAAAATGGGCAGGGACGAAATCCTGCTCCTGAACCTTTCGGGACGGGGGGACAAGGACGTTTATCAGGTGGCCAGATACAGGGGGGTAACAATCCATGAATAGAATCGACGGTAAATTTGAACAGTTAAAGCAGGAGGGGCGTAAAGCCCTCATCACTTTTGTGACGGCGGGGGATCCGGATTTGGACGCCACTGTCGATTTGGTGCTGGCCATGGAACAGGGCGGCGCCGACATTGTGGAGCTTGGGGTGCCCTTCTCCGACCCGGTGGCTGAGGGCCCGGTGATCCAGGAAGCCAGTTTGCGCTCTCTGCAAAACGGCACAACCCTTCAAAAAATCTTTGAAATGGTGAAAACGCTGCGGCAAAAGACCGATATGCCGCTGCTTTTGATGATGTATATTAACACTATTTTCCGCTTTGGGACCGAGCGGTTTTTCGACCTCTGCGTCCAGTGCGGCATCGACGGGGTCATCGTCCCTGACCTGCCCTTTGAGGAGCGGGACGAAATAAAGGACGCCTCCCAACGGGCAGGGGTCTATTCCATCAGCCTGGTGGCCCCCACCTCCCACGAGCGGGTCAAGGTGATCGCAAAAGAGGCCAAGGGTTTTTTATACTGCGTGTCCTCCACCGGCGTCACCGGGATGCGGAAGGAGTTTTCCACCGACTTTCAGGAATTTTTCGATACGGTAAACCGTTATTCCCCGGTTCCGGCGGCGGTGGGCTTCGGCATCTCCACTCCGGAGCAGGCGAAGATAATGAAAGGGTACTGCGACGGGGTCATCGTGGGCAGTGCTGTTGTGGATTTGGTCGCGCAATACCAATCGGAAGCGGCAGAGCCGGTGAAAGCTTTGATCTCTTCTCTGCGGCAGGCGCTGGATGCGTAAATAAGATAGGCAAAGAAAAAGCAGGGACCTTTAAGGTTCCTGCTTTTTCGGTATTTCATCCTTATTGGCCAGCTTTTCTAAATCCTGATCGATGATTTCGCCATGTACCAAATTAAGCTGTCTCACCGCCCAGGAATTTTTACCTGCAGTTATTGCAATCCGGCGTGTAGCATTGGAATATTACAATCATTTTTTCCAAATAGGCATCGGTGAAATGTCCAACGGCAGTTAATGGATTCTTGAGCAGATAATCCCTCTTAATAGCATAATTTCCTCTCGCGGCACACTAGATTTGCGAACCTCCTCGCCAACCCCCCGCTCGTTTCCGTAAAAGGATGCAGTATCAATGAGTCGGTATCCATTTTGTATGACGGTTTATACTGCATTTGTACAGGTGCTTCCACGCAGAGCATAAGTGTTCCAATTTTATTTTTCAATCACTAGAATAGACGCTGAAACAGGATAATCCACGTTTCTCAAAAAGAGTCCTTTTTCTATAGCTTTGTGAATGACAGCCATTGGCATGCTGGCACCGCAGAACGTGTATTGCTGCCATTTGGGAACGGTTTTTAAGTGTGGCGGCAGTTTGACATAACCGGTATTGAAAACCGGCAGCAGTACATCATGAATATCGGCGCTTACTACTTTTTCATACTGAGAAACTAAATCACATACATCTCGATATTCAGCCCGAGAAAGGATCGGAATATCAATTTCAAGCATGATATTTCTTTTGAGAATACCGCTTTCAAGAAAGCGATCCGTAGATTCCAGCACATGATCTCCGACAGAAGAACGATCTTCGGAAATACCCGACAAAATCTCATAGAACCACTTTATATATTCCGCTTTAAAAAAACTGTTTGGGTACCTTCCGAGTTCCGTATCATATTTTCGCAGCGCAAGGTATTTAGTGTCGCGAAAGTTTTTGATTTCCGCTGATGCTTCGCCGTCAATACCGTATTTCCAGAACTTTTCTTCTTTTTTAGAATCATAATAAGATGTATATTGTTGCCCCATAGCAAACCATCGGCCGCCGTTTTTACGGTAGGGGTATTCTGAGTACGAAATTGTTCCCGTCACTTCGTTGCGGACGTCGATATATGCATTCAGCAAAAGCTTGATGCAGAAATAAAGTTCCAGTTTTGATTTTCCGTGTTCACTCTGGCGGAGATAATAATCCCGTTTTCTCAAAGTACAGAGAGCCTCATCGGTTTTGCTCCAAAACAAATCGAAGTTCTCTGCGGCTATGCTGAGCTGCTGCTGAAAAGTTGCTGTTCTGTCTTTGTCGGTGTAAATAATAAAATCCGTATAAACCTTGCCGCCTTCGGTGCGTTTCATCAGCTCGCCGTCAACCATTTTCTCGACGATTGGCTCAATGAATGCCGCTGGTGTGCCGAGAGCCTTTGCAAGTTCGGTTTCGGTAACCGGTTTTTTATAGGCCAGAATCAAAACGTTCTGAGTCAGTTTATCTTTTTCATCAACAAGCGAAAACGGTTCTCCGCCCAGTCCTGTCGCTCCGGAACAACCCACTCTTAACATATCCGGTTCATAGCTTTGTTTTGCGTAGTTTTCCATATCGCTGACTCCTTCCTTGATATGTTTTCTGCCTGTATTCAGCCGACTTTTTACAGTGCCTTGGGGGATGTTCAGATCATGCGATATCTGCTCAATACTGTCCCCGTGCATATAGAAGCGCACCATGACCTCCCGATGGGTTTTTGCCAAATATCCAAGCTCCCGGCGAATATTTTCCAACTTTTCCTCGCTGTCATCGTCAAGCGTTTCATCCGGGATCTCAAAGGGATAATCGTCAAAACTGATTTGAGGTTTGTTGTATTTTCTTCGCAGCCAATCACAGTATTTGTTTGATAGAATGCTATACAGCCAGTTCCAGATATGATCCGGCTTTTTGCCTTTTGATAACGCAGATAAAGCCGCGAGGAATGTTTCTTGTACAATATCCTCCGCAATATAGGAGTCTCCGGCTTTCTCCAAAGCTGCATGATACAGGCGATCGACATATTCCATTAATTCATTGTTTGTTTCCATTTTATCACCCTGAAAGTACTTTCGTAAGCATAGTCGGAGAAAACAGAAAAAGGTTCACGGTTTGTCGAGAATATTTTATATGCGTCGCTTGATACTGCCGGAACGGACAGGATATACTTGCCATCATAGAAAAGGTTCCATTCCTTTCAAAATTTCAGCTTTTTGCATTGGGAAATTTATCTATAGTAAGGCCGGAAACTTCTGCACCCCTGGCGCGGCTTTTTGAAAAAACGGAGTAAAACGAAAAAAACGGAATTTTCAGTCAGCGCAATACCCATACCAAAAACTCCGCTATATTTTTAATTTTTCATTTAAATGTGGTGGACATCTACAGTGAGATCACTTACTTGAACAATTCCAAAAATTTCGTAGGCCCGTATGAATACAAAGAAAAATGGTGTGACATCTTTTTTGTCACACCATTATGGCGGAGTTGGAGAGACTCGAACTCTCGCGCCGGGTATTAACCGACCTACTCCCTTAGCAGGGGAGCCTCGTCACCAACTTGAGTACAACTCCATGGCAGCGTTCTGAAAAACGATTTTGTTTTCCAACGGTTCAGTTTAAGATGTGGCGGAGAGAGTGGGATTCGAACCCACGGTCCCTTGCGGGATCACTGGTTTTCAAGACCAGCTCCTTAAACCACTCGGACATCTCTCCGTGCAACTGGTGCGCGTAAGCCGCGTCACACGGAACGTTTATTATGATACCATACCTTCCTTTGTTTGTCAACATTTTTTCCGCAAAAATGAGATTTTAAAGTCCGCTTCCTTATTATCCCGTTTTTTGCCGCAAATATGAAAAGCGGGCAAGAATTTTGCCCGCTTTCAATAAACTTTTCGATCAATTAGTCAAAAAACACCGGCTGGCCGGTCTCTGAGGATTTGTAAATGGCCTCCAGAATCTGGGAAACCACCATAGCCTGCTCCGGCTTGACACAGAGCTCTGTGCCCTTGGTGACAGCGTCGTAGAAGATATTGGCTTCGACGACCTCGGGGGTTTGTGCCTCTCCGCCCTCGAAAAAGGCGACGCCGCCGGCGCCAAAGGTAGTTTGAGCGGTGTACTGCTGATTGTGTCTAACCCCGTTGATGCGGACACCGTCTTTCATGTCGGCTCCCGCCTTGGTACCGCAGAGGGTGGTCTGGGCCTCGCCCACATCTAGGGTGTTCAGAGCCCAGCTGGACTCTAGGATAATGGTGGCGCCGTTTTTCATCTGGATAAACCCGAAAGCGGAGTCCTCGACGGTGTACTCCTCAGGATTCCAGTTGCCAAAGGCGTTGCCGAAATCGGTGGTGGCGCTGCGTCCCAGCTCCTTGTAAGCTTTTCCCACGACCATCCGGGGTTCGTAGTTGTCCATCATCCAGAGGGTCAGGTCCAAAGCGTGGGTGCCGATATCGATCAAAGGGCCGCCGCCCTGTTCGTACTCGTTCATAAAGACGCCCCAGGTGGGAACCGCACGGCGGCGGATGGCGTGGGCTTTGGCGAAGTAGATTTCACCCAGTTCGCCGTCTTCGCAGGTGGCTTTGAGGAAATGGGAATCGGGGCGATGACGGTTTTGGTAGCCGATGGTCAGGATTTTTCCGGTCTCCTTGGACACCTTCACCATCTCCTGGGCCTCGGCGAAGGTTTTGGCCATGGGCTTTTCACAGAGGACGTGCTTACCGGCCCGCATGGCGTCGATAGAGATGAAGCTGTGGGAACGGTTGGGGGTGCAGACGTGGACGGTGACGATAGAAGGGTCTTTAAGCAGTTCTTTGTAATCGGTGTAGACCTTGGCATCAGGGGTGCCGTACTCTTTGGCGGCCTTTTGGGCGCGCTCCTCAATGATGTCGCAGAAGGCGACCAGTTCCACCCGGCCTTTTTCCGAGAGGTTTTTCAGGGCGGGCAGATGTTTGCCGTTGGCGATTCCGCCGCATCCAATGATGCCGACTTTCACTTTTTCCATAGCGATCTTCCTTTCACACTTCGGACTTCGAAAGCTTTACTGAAGCCCGGATTTCAATCCTATGAGGGAGCACAATGTGCCGATTTTCACAGGATAGGTCTTCCAATTTATTCATCAAAAGCTCCATGGCTTTTTGACCAATGTCAAGCTGAGGCTGGGAAACAGTGGTGATAGAGGGAATGTAATACTCTGAGATTTGGTTGTTGTCAAATCCGATGATGGAGATATCCTTTCCCACCTCGATGCCGTTTTGATGGAACACTGATGTCATGCCGATGGCGACCGCGTCCGCCACGGCAAACAC
This sequence comes from uncultured Oscillospiraceae bacterium, assembly GCA_904396495.1. Lineage (GTDB taxonomy): Bacteria > Bacillota > Clostridia > Oscillospirales > Ruminococcaceae > Fumia. The sequence goes on along the minus strand of CAJFOJ010000067.1, from coordinate 76,721 downwards.
CGCGTCGGGGAGTTTGCTTAACCGGAGCAGCTGCTCAGCGGAGCGGCGGCCGGCGTTAAAAGAAAAGCCTTCACTGGTGATGAGGTTGGGGTCATAGGGGATGCCGCAGTCCAAAAGGGCCTTTTGGTATCCGTACCGGCGCAAAGTCGAGGAGTAGTAGAGGTCGCCGGCCGAGGCCAAGGCGACGCGACGGTGACCGTTGTTGATGAGAAAGCAGGTGGCTTCATATCCCGCCTTCTGGTTGTCGATGGTGACCATGGGGAGGTCTGCGCCTTGAACAATTTCACTTGCCAGCACCATGGGGGAAGAAGCGGAAAATTCGCTCAATTCCTCGGCCGAAAGGGAGCTGTGGAGAAAGATGATGCCATCGACGAGCTTGCGCTGGAGCATCTGGATGTACTCTAGTTCAATTTCCCGGTTGGCGTTGGTGACGGCCAGCATGATGTGATAGCCGGCCGGTTCGGCCACCGACTGGATTCCTTTGATAATGCGGGAATAAAACTGGTTGGAAATGGTGGGGGCCAGAACCAGGATTTTCATCGTCTCCAAGCGGCGGAGCGTCCGCCCGAGGAAGTTCGGGTGGTAGTCAAGCCGCTGAATAGCGTCTTTGACGATCTGTGTGGTTTGGGGCTTGACGCTGTCGCTGTTGTTGAGGACGCGGGAGACCGTCGCGACGGAAACACCCGCCAATTTAGCGACATCTTTGATGGTGGCGATGGTTCATTCCTCCTCTGTAATCGGTTACATCTATCATATTTCATTTTGCTTGGAAAGTCAAGCCCTTTGGGAAATTTCCCGACGAAAATCTTGCGTTTTTTTTGGATAGATTATATAATAGGAGAAAACAGGGTTCAAACGAAGGATGGCCAACCGGTGTTCCCGTGAAAATCGGCGTCCGGAGAGGATAGGACCGTTTTAAACTCAATGGAGGATTTCAATGGACAAGGTTTTGTTGCACTGCTGCTGCGCGCCCTGCTCTCTTTCCTGTATCGACCCGCTGCGGGAAGAGGGCATTGAGCCCACGGCGTTTTGGTACAACCCTAACATCCACCCCTGGAAAGAGTACGAAGCGAGGCGGAACTGCCTTTTGGAGTACGCAAAAGAAATCGGGATGGAAGTGCGGGTGCGGGAAGACTACGGCCTGCGGGAATTTGTAGAAAAAGTCGCCGGGGACATCGACAACCGCTGCACCTACTGCTACGAACACCGGTTGGAAGGGGCGGCGAAATACGCCGCAGAACACGGATTTGAGGCGTTTACGACGACGCTTTTGGCCAGCGTCTACCAGCGGCACGACTTAATCGCGGCGGCGGGGAACCGCTTCGGGGAAGAGTACGGGGTGGAATTTCTCTATCGGGATTTCCGCCCGAATTTCAGGGCCGGCAATCAGCGGGCCCGGGAACTGGGCTTTTACATGCAGAAGTACTGTGGCTGTGTCTTTTCCGAGGAAGAGCGGTACCAAAAGCAGATTTTGAGGGCTCAGGAGCAGTTTGCGGAAGATTGAAACCCGTGGCGGGCGATGTTTTGGAGGGAGTCAGATGGGAAAAGACTGCTCTTTTCGTTCGGAAGATCATTATTTTCGATATCGGGCAGCGGCTATTATCATCGAAAACGGCTGCGTGCTGATGGCGGGTAATGAAGCGTCGGACTACTATTATTCGGTGGGCGGCGGCGTCCACCTGGGAGAAACAGCCGAAGAGGCGGTGGTTCGGGAAGTGCTGGAGGAGACGGGTATCCGCTACGAAATCGAACGGCTGGCGTTTATTCACGAGTGTTTTTTCGACGGAGACGGATCGGCAACCGGGCTGCACTGTCACGAGGTCGCCTTTTACTTTCTCATGAAGCCAAGGGGCAGTCAAGAACTGAATAGCAATAGTATCTGCGCGGAAGGGAAAGAGTTCATGTATTGGATTCCCTTGGACAAATTGGAGAAATATAAAACGTTTCCTGTATTTTTTGCTGAAAAGCTCCAAAACATTCCAATGTATGTAGAGCATATCGTGACGGTGGAAAGAGAATCCTGAAATCAGATGGAGAGCCGATACAAGTCCGTATCGGGCGGAATTTTCCGGCGGGTTTCAGAAAATTCCTGTTTACAGTAAAAAATACTTGCATTTGAAAAAAAACTGTGGTATGATATTATTTCGAGAGATGTGTTGCGAAAGAGGTGAAGAAAATGAAAGAAGGAATTCATCCGAAGTATGAACCCACAACCATCAAATGTGCTTGTGGCAATGTGATTGAAACCCGTTCCACAAAGGAAAATATCAGCGTTGAAATCTGCTCCAAATGCCATCCTTTCTTTACTGGAAAGCAGAAACTGGTTGATACCGGCGGACGTGTTGACAGATTTAAGAAACGTTTTGGTATGGATAAATAAGTTTATTCGAAATAAAAGCGTTCGAGGCGGCTTTCAGAAATTTCAAAAAGGAGAAATCCTATTTTGGGCGTTCTGAAAGCTGCCTCATCTGTTTTTGCGGGGAAATGGAAACTTCTCTTGTGGGAGAGGAATCTTTATTATATGAAAGGAGTGCGGCATGAAGGAGTATCTCACCATCGAGGGCTTTGCAGAGGATGAGTTCGTGGAGAAAAAATCCCGGTTTATCGGGTACGCGAAGCATGTGGAAACCGAGGAGGAAGCGGTTTCTTTCATCAATGAAATGAAACAGAAGCACTGGGACGCGACACATAATGTATACGCCTATGTTTTAAGAAACGGGCAGATCAGGCGCTATTCCGACGACGGGGAGCCCCAGGGCACGGCGGGCATCCCGACGTTGGACGTAATTTTAAAGGAAGGCATTGTGGACGTCTGTGTGGTGGTGACCCGGTATTTCGGGGGAATCCTCTTAGGGGGCGGGGGCCTGGTGCGGGCCTACTCCCAGGGGTGCCGGGTGGCCCTCAAAGCCGCCAAAAAGCTCCACATGTCCCCCTGTACCGTGATGGAAACGGCGGTGGATTACAGCTTTTACGGAAAGCTTTCCTACATCCTGCCAAAGTACAACATCTCAACCCTGGATTCCGACTTCGGGGCCGATGTGGTGCTCAAGCTGATGATAAAATCCGAGCGGCTCCCGGGTTTTTTAAAGGAACTGACCGAATTGAGCGGAGGGACCGTGATACCGGAGATTTTAGAGGAAAAGTACGCGGATATGGAGTAGAAAAATCAGGGGCGGATTCGAAGGTTTTATCTTTGGCTGAATGGGGAGGCATATGATGATCTATTACACCAATCCTGATTTTAACGCCCTAGATCGAAATCCGTTTTGCGGCGATCAGCCGTATGACGGTTCTTGGGTGATGGTACAGCTACTCGACTGCGCTGACTTTAATTCCTTTACAGGCAATGGCGGGCATAACCTGTTTCGTCTGATTCTCACCAAACAAACGAGAGAATGGCGATATCGCCTCATGGATTTTCTCCAATATGAAACCAAACATCATAAAAATATCATTGCGGCAATTCATGGGGAAGATTTAAAGGAAGCGGAAGCATGTTATGAAGGCCATAGCTACACGGATTGCTTTCTGAGAAATTACGAAAGCCCTGTTTTGATACATTCCACGACGATAAAGGCTTATAAACAGATAATGGAGTGCGGCTATTTAAAATCTTGGAATATGCTTCATAAGAACGACTCAAAGGGTATAGTTCCGCCAATCGGGACATTGCTGGGCGATCCCGAGGATTACAGTGATTATGTGATGTTTCACCAGGGGGGCTATTTTTCAGAGTTGGTGATTGCTTCAAAAGAAAAATGCTGCATTGATTCGGATGTTCACGCAGTGTATACTGCCGGTGCAAGATTTTATTTTGATGGGGAAAAAATTGCAAAAGATGGTTTGCTGGTGCGGGATGGAGCTCATTTGAAGGTGGAAAATACCCTCCAACTGGAGAAATACCTATTGTGGACAGCCACTCCAGAAAAAGTAGGAGTACTAGCTCAAACCACCCCATTTGAATTCGGAACGAGAGCGGATGATATGTTTCAGCAGAAATTTGGCATAAAGCTATAGCCTGATTGTTGTGTTGTCGGGGGGCGGTGGGGATTTTCTCTCCTTTTTGCATGAAAATTGGGAGCCTTTTCCCCTCAAATTACAGCATTTATATGAATTGTCGAGAAAAAGAGGATTTTTTACCTTTTTCCGGTATCTATATTATAGAAACGACAGGGGGGATGCCGGATGGACTGCAAAGAGATACGCTACGCCATGGAGCGGGAGTATTTTTCCCCCTATGCCGCCCTGTCGGAGAAAACGAGGGGGAGGAGAAGACCGGAGGAGCCCTGTCCCATCCGCACCGATTACCAGCGGGACCGGGATCGGATCATCCACTGCAACTCCTTCCGGCGCTTAAAGCACAAGACCCAGGTGTTTTTGGCCCCTCAGGGGGACCATTACAGGACAAGGCTCACCCACACCTTGGAGGTGAGCCAAATCGCCCGGACCATCGCTCGGGCCCTCAATTTAAACGAAGATTTGACCGAGGCCATCGCCATGGGCCACGATTTGGGTCACACCCCTTTTGGACACGCGGGGGAACGGGCGTTAAACCGGGTTTGCCCCTTTCCCTTTTACCACCATTTACAGAGCGTGCGGGTCACCGACGTGCTGGAACGGGATGGAAAGGGCTTAAACCTCACCTATGAAGTGCGAAACGGCATTGTCTGCCACTCCAGCGGCGGCGGAAAGGCCCAGGCTGTTACCTTGGAAGGGCGGATTGTGCGGCTTTCCGACAAGGTGGCCTACATCAACCACGACATTGAGGACGCCGAGCGGGCCGAGGTGTTAAACGAACGGGACCTGCCCTTTGAGGCGGTCTATGTGCTGGGGCGGGGGAAATCCCAGCGGATTACCACCATCATCCGCTCGGTGGTGGAAAACAGCGGAGACGACATCAGGATGGCGCCGGAGGTTCAAAAGGCCCACAACGAGCTGAGAAACTTCATGTTCGAGTACGTGTACACAAACCCGGTGGCCAAAGGGCAGGAAAAGAAGGCGGAGGCCCTCATTGAAAAACTCTACGAATACTACCTGAAAGACCCGGACAAGCTGCCGGAATTTTACCGGTCGCTCATGGAAAAATTTCCCAAGGAGCGGGTCATCTGCGACTATATCGCCGGGATGACCGACCAGTACGCCGTCAGCCAATACGAAAGCCTATTTATCCCCAAATTCTGGTCAAAGGAGTGAAGCTGAGACGATCCCTCAGAGTTTTATCGAAACCTTAAAAATGAGCTGTGACATCGAGAGCATCGTCTCAAGCTATGTCCAGCTCAAACGGGCGGGCCGGAACCTTGTGGGCCTCTGCCCCTTCCACTCCGAGAAGACCCCCTCCATGGTGGTCTACAACGACAGCCAGTCCTTTTACTGCTTCGGCTGCGGGGCCGGGGGGGACGTGATCTCCTTCATCATGCGGATCGAAAACCTCGACTACCCGGAGGCGGTGCGCTTTTTGAGCGAAAGGGTGGGGTTGCAGTTCCCAGAAGACGGACAGGAGGACGCCTCTTCCCGCATAAAACCGGTAATTTTGGAAATCAACAGGCTCGCTGCCCGGTTTTACCACGACTGCTTAAAATCCGAAGCGGGAAAGCCCGGGATGGCGTATTTTGCAAAGCGGCAGTTAAACCCAAAGACCATTGTGAAGTACGGCCTCGGCTACGCGCCGCCCGGTTGGGACAACCTGCGGAACTTCCTGCGGGGGAAGGGCTTTTCGGATGAGCAGATGATCGCAGCGGCGGTGGCCTCCAAAGGGCGCAACGGTTCCTGCTACGACATGTTCAGAAACCGGGTGATGTTTCCCATTATCGATCTCAAGAAAAACGTCATCGGGTTCGGGGGACGGGTGCTGGATGACTCAAAACCCAAGTACCTCAACTCCGCCGATACACCGGTGTTCAAAAAGAGCAAAAACCTCTTTTCCCTGAATTTTGCCAAAAACCACCTAAGCGATGGCAGGCTGATTCTGGCCGAGGGGTATATGGACGTAATCGCCGTCAACCAGGCGGGGTTTGAGAACGTGGTGGCAACGCTGGGCACGGCGCTGACGTCTGAGCAGGCCCGGCTCATCTCCTCCTACGCCAAGGAGGTCGTTATCGCCTACGACTCCGACGGGGCGGGCCGCACCGCCACAAACCGGGCGGTGGGCCTGTTGGACGAGGTGGGAGTCCAGACCAAAATCCTCAACATGAAAGGGGCCAAGGATCCGGACGAATACATCAAAAAATTCGGTGCCCAGCGGTTTAAGCTGCTCCTTGACGGGGCAAACAACGTCACCGAATACCAGCTCTCGGTCATCAAGGGCAAGTACGACCTCAGTTTGCCGGAAGGGCAGGCCGCCTATTTAAACGAGGCGGTCAAATACCTCTCCACGGTGCAGAGCCCCATCGAGCGTGAAATCTACGCCGGGGTGCTGGCAAAAGAGACCGGGATTTTAAAGGAGACGATCCTTACAAACATCTCATCCCTTTTAAAACGGAAAAACCGCCGGGACAAGAAAAAGCAGTGGTCCGATATCCAGGCGGGGCGCAATCAGCCTATCGACCGGTTAAACCCCCAGCGGGCGGCCAACTTGCAGGTGGCGCTGGCGGAGGAGGGGATTATCGCCTTTCTGTACAAAAATCAAGACTATTTGGAGTACATCCTGCAAAAAATAACCCCGGAAGCCTTTGTGACCGACTTAAACCGGGAGATTTTTGGAATAATGTTACAAAAACTACAAAATAATAATGGTATTAGTTTGATAGACTGTAATCCGGAGCTTTCCGGGGAAAAAATCGCCCGCTTCAGCGGGATTTTGGCCCGGCAGAGCGAGGTGCAGATGTCCAGGGAGGCGTTGGACGATTACATCAAGACCCTTTTGGATTATCAAGATAAAAAGGCCATGGATCAGGCCGGGGATTTAAGTGAGGAAGCGCTTCAGGAAATGGTCCAAAAGCTGCGAGAGAAAAAGAAGCGGCAGTAAAAGGGAAAGAGACGGCAGACGTCTTACACATTTTGGAAGGAAAAAGGAGAATTTGCAATGGGTGCCGATAAAAAGACAGCGGTCAGCGATTTGATGGAACAGGGAAAGCTCAAGGGCAAACTGACCACCAAGGAAATCACCGACGCTTTGGAGGATATGGATTTCGATGTGGAGCAGATGGATAAGCTCTATGATTCGCTGGAAAACATGAACATCGAAATCATCGAGGATTTTAACATCGAAGATGAGCTGGACTTGGATTTGGAAAACGACGTGCCATTGGAGGACGACGACGGGGCCACTGCCGATGGCGTCAACATCGACGACCCGGTGAAGGTGTACCTCAAGGAAATCGGCCGGGTGCCGCTGCTCACAAGCGACGAGGAAGTGGAGCTGGCCGAGAGGATGTCCAAGGGTGACCCGGTGGCGCGACAGAGGCTGAGCGAGGCAAACCTACGGCTCGTAGTCAGCATCGCCAAACGCTATGTGGGACGTGGAATGCAGTTTTTGGATTTGATCCAGGAGGGCAACCTGGGATTGATTAAGGCGGTGGAGAAATTCGACCACACCAAGGGCTTTAAATTTTCCACTTACGCCACCTGGTGGATCCGGCAGGCCATCACCAGGGCCATCGCCGACCAGGCGCGGACCATCCGCATCCCGGTCCACATGGTGGAGACCATCAACCGGGTCAAAAAGGTGAGCAGCCAGCTTTTGCACAAAAACGGCCACGAGCCCAGCGCAGAGGAAATCGCCCAGGAGCTGGACATGTCGGTGGACAAGGTGCGGGAAATCCTCAGAGTGAGCCAGGAACCCGTCTCGCTGGAAACTCCCATCGGAGAGGAGGAGGACAGCCATTTAGGAGACTTCATCCCTGACGACGACGCCCCCTCCCCGGCGGACGCCGCCTCCCACACACTGCTCAAAGAACAGCTGGGGAGCGTGTTGGGGACGCTGACACCCCGGGAGGAAAAGGTGTTGCGCCTGCGGTTCGGACTGGAGGACGGAAGAAGCCGTACCCTGGAAGAGGTGGGCAAGGAGTTCAACGTGACCCGTGAGCGCATCCGTCAGATCGAGGCCAAAGCCCTGAGAAAGCTCCGCCACCCCAGCCGCAGCAAAAAACTCAAGGACTTTTTAGACTAACCACTGGGGAAGGGTTGACATGCATATTACATTGGAATCGGATTACGCCATCCGAATCGTCATTTTTCTCGCCCAGCAGGGCAAACGGGCCGACGCCAAGCTCATTTCCGAAAACACCGGCGTGAGTTTGCGGTTCGCTCTTAAAATCCTCAGAAAGCTGGTGTCGGGGGAGATTGTCCGCTCCTATAAGGGGATGGCCGGCGGATACGAACTGGCCCGCGATCCGGAAAAAATCAGTTTGGCCGATATCATCGGGGTCATCGAAGGGCCTTATTGCCTGAGCCGCTGCCTGCGGCCAGATGGGGTTTGCCCCCGGAGCGGCGAAGCGGACTGCAAAGTGAGCAGGGTGTTTGCCGATATTTCAGTAGACGTCCATCAAAAGCTTAAACAGGCCACCATCGATCAGTTGATGTAACCTTGTTCGGGCGCGGCAAAAGAGTGCGATAAAATGGAATGGGTACGTTGCGGGTCAAAGGTTATGCCTTTTCCCACAATGTGCCCATTTTTCTTTTCGGGATGTACGGGAAAAATTTTTTCACCTGCAAACTTTTTGGCGGGCGGGGACATCTAATGGATAAAGGATCAAAAAGGGGTGAGAAGATGGGATACCGGACGGGTGGATTTAACAGGGGAAAGGGCAGAACTTTCTCGATGCGCCGCCGCAAAAGGCGCAGGGGCCGGATTGCCGTGCAGGCAGTGCTGATTTTGGCGGTGCTGCTCTGCGGGGCGGGCTTTGCGCTGCTGGTGGCAAAGGGGCCGTCGCTGTTGGCGGCAGTTGTGCCAAAAACGGCTCAGAGTGAGAGTACGGCTCCGTCGCAGGAGGAAATCTCCGACGGGGAAGGGGCCTCATCCCAACCGGAGAAAATTCAAAAAGACGGGGACGCTGTTTCTTCCAGTTTCGAAACCAGTGCTGGAACGGGAAGCTTGGAATCGTCCGTTCTGCCAGAGGAGCCCTCAGGGGAGGAGACGCCTGTTGAGGCAGAGGCAGTAGATGACTCCTATTTTGATGATGCGGCCTTTATCGGCAATTCCCGAACCCAGGGGCTGATGCTCTACACCGGACTTCAAAACGCCACCTTTTACACCGCCCAGGGACTGATGGTGGACACCTTTTTCACCAAAAAAGTGGTGGGGACGGGGGAAGGCAAACTGACCATCCCCGACGCCATGAAGCAGCAGAACTTTAAAAAGGTATACATCATGTTGGGGATCAACGAGCTGGGCTGGTCCTATGAAGATGTGTTCATCCGCAAGTACGGCGAGCTCATCGACGAAGTAAAAAGGCTCCAGCCGGAGGCCACCGTTTTTGTCCAGTCCATCATGCCGGTGTCCAAGTCAAAATCCGATCGGGACAAGGTGTACAACAATCCGAGGATTGACCGGTATAACGAGCTCATTCAGGAAATGGCCAAGGAAAAGGGCGCCGTATACCTCAATGTGGCGGAGGCGGTGGGCCTGGACGGCGGGGCGTTACCGGAAGAAGCATCCACCGATGGGGTGCATCTCAACAAAGAGTACTGCGTAAAATGGCTGGACTACCTGAAGTGCCACACCGGCGTACAACCGGGATAAGGGCTGGGGGACTCTGGGCGGTATGCAGACTAAATGACCTCGGGGAAACAGACGGAAAGGGGGGCGGCAAGTGGAGGAATTGGAACGGTATATTACCGATAACCAGGAGAGCTTTTACCGGTTGGCGTACAGCTACGTCAAAGACCGGGACGCCGCCCTGGATGTGGTGCAAAACGCTGTGTTGAAGGCGTTGACCCACTGGGGAAGCCTGCGGGAACCCGCCTACCTAAAGACCTGGTTTTACCGGATATTGGTAAACGAGGGGTTGAGCTACCTGCGCAAAAACAGGCGGCTCATCCCCACTGATGTGTTTTGGGACGAGCAGGCCCCGGAAGAGGACATTCCGGGCAGGATAGATGTGTATGAGGCGGTGGAACGGTTAAACCCCAAGCTTCGGACCGTTGTGGTTTTGCGTTTTTTTGAAGATATGCCGTTACAGGAGATCGCGGCGGTGACCGGGCTCAACCTGAGCACGGTGAAGACGAGGCTGTATCACGCATTGAAACTTCTCAAAAAAGAAATCGGGCAGTAACGCCCGGAAAGGAGTTATGGCGATGGAAGAAAAACTGCGGCAGGCGAAAAAAAATTACGATGCCATTGAAATCCCCCCCGAACTGGATTCAGCTGTGCGGGACGCCATCCGCCGGGGACGGCTTACAAAGGCCAGGCGGCATTTTTCCCCTGCAAAAGTCGCCGCCTGTGCCGCCCTCTGCGCATGTGTGCTGTTTATGGTGACGGTAAATGCCTTCCCGGTGCTGGCCATGGAGCTTTCCGACGTGCCGGTCATCGGAGGGCTGACCAAAGTGCTCACTTTTTACCGGTTCGAGGCGGCTGATGAGTCCATCTATATCCGGCTGAAGGTGCCTGAGCTCAGAAACACCGGCAACAGCGAGCTGGAAGAACGGGTCAACCGGGAGGTGCGCCTGCGAGTGGACGAGAAGATGGAGGAGGCCAAAACCCGGGCAAAGGAGTTTTTTGAGGCTTATTTGGCCACCGGCGGTGTCAAAGACGAGTACATCCCCATGGATTTTACCATCGACTACCGCATCAACTGCCAAAACGACCGGTACGTTTCCTTCACTGTTTCCCAGGTGGAGACCCAGGCCAGCTTCTATGAGGAATGTGACTATTACAATATCGACATGGAAACCGGTAAGGACCTAACCTTACAGGATATGTTGGGTGAGGATTACATCAACATCTGCAATGAGGCGGTGCGAGAGGGCATTGCCGCCAATGAGAAGAAAAACCCCGAGGGCCGGTACTTCCACGATGAGCTGGAATTTCAGTCCATCGAGCCCGATCAGGATTTCTACATCAACGAGGCGGGACATGTGGTAGTGGTGTTCCCAAAATACGCATTGGCTCCCGGCTATATGGGATCACAGGAATTTGAAGTGGTCCCCCGGCCGTGAGCGATTCCTTTTTCATCCCCAGAAGGAAATCTTCTGGGGATTTGTCTTTTATGCCGGTTTTTCGATAAATTATACAATTTTTTATCATTTTTCTTGCTAGATTCTCTACAAATATGTTAAAATAGTTGAAACAATTAGGGAGGGCATGGACCTGCATTATTTTTGGAGGGGGCGCTCGGCGTGGAGAATGATAGGAATCCAGACGGCTTCCGTTTTTCCGTAGAGGAAAACGGGCCGCTTTTTGTTGCCCACAAAAATGGGGATAGGGAGGAGCCACTGCGCAGCCACCTTTTAAAGACAGCTCACCTGGCAAAGGGATTTGCCGGGGCTTTTGGCGCGGGTGAGTTGGGGTATCTTATGGGCCTTGCCCACGACATCGGCAAATACAGCGCCTGTTTTCAGCGGCGAATCCGTTTTGGCGGCCCCAGAGTGGATCACTCGACGGCGGGGGCTAAGGAGTTAAGCTCGTTGGGGCTTATTGAGGCTGCCCTCTGCGTGGCAGGACATCACGGCGGGCTCCCAGAGGAGGGACGGCCGGGGGATCTGGAGGACAAGCCCTCCCTTTGGGGGCGGATGAAACGGGAGCTCCCCGACTACAGCGCATTTTCGGAGGAAGTGTCCTTGTCCCCTGCAGCCAGGCCGGTGTTTGAGACGGAATTTGAACGGATGTTTTTTGTGCGGATGCTGTTTTCCGCCCTCACCGACGCGGATTTTTTGGCGACCGAGGAATTCTATTGTGACGGGAAAACCAGGCGGGACGAATACGACAGCATCCCCTCGCTGCTCGGGGCGTTTGAAGGGTACGCGGTGAAAAGGGGTTGGGACACGCCGCAAAGCCCTATCGACCGGATGCGGCGAGGGGTATTGACGCGCTGCCGGGAGGCGGCTAAGGGAAAACAGGGGTTTTACAGCCTGACTGCTCCCACCGGGAGCGGAAAAACAGCGGCTTCCTTGGCGTTTGCCCTCCACCACGCGGCCAAATGGGGGTTAAACCGGATTATTTACGTCATCCCATACACCTCGTCCATCGAGCAGACAGCGGGTGTTTTCCGGGAGATACTGGGGAACAAAAATGTGCTGGAACACCACGGGAGCACGTCTTTCGATCAGGAGGGCGGAGAGGTGGAAGAAAGGCTGCGGCTGTCGGCGGAAAATTGGGATGCCCCAGTTATCGTCACCACGAGCCTGCGCTTTTTTGAGTCGCTGTACAGCGACAAGCCCTCCCGATGCCGCAAGCTCCACAACATCGCAAAAAGTGTGGTGGTGCTGGATGAGGTGCAGCTTTTGCCCCTCCCCTGCCTTAGGCTCTGTGGGGAGGCTATGGAGGCGCTCATGAAAGGCTACGGTGTGACGGCACTTTTCTGCACCGCGACCCAGCCCTCGCTGAAGGGCTTTTTAAAAGAGGGAATCATTCCCCGGGAAATCTGTCCTCATTTTGAGAAGTATCATCGGGACTGCCGGCGGGTAAAGCTGCGGGATATCGGGCGGCAAAGCCTTGTGTCCGTCGCCAGGGAGATGAGCGGGCAAAACGGGGTCTTGGCTGTTGTCAACACCAAAAAGAGGGCACGGGAACTCTTCTACCTGCTGCCCAGGGAGGGGCGGTTTCATCTCTCCGCCGCTATGTGCCCCGCCCACAGGGGAGAAGTGCTCTCTAAAATCGAGAAAAGGTTGAAGGAGGGACGCCCCTGCCGGGTGGTTTCCACCTCCCTTGTGGAGGCGGGTGTACCGGGAGGCAGCAGGGCTTTTCTCCATTCTCCAAGCCGCTGGGCGCTGCAACCGGGAGGGGAAGCGCCCCCTTAAGGAGAGCGTTGTTTCCGTCTTTTGGCCCAGGGGGAAAATCCCCGGCGAAATACAGCGGGAGGCCATGTTGTATCAGGAGACAGCTGAGCGGTTTGAAGATTTTTGTTCCCCGGAAGCGATCCGGTGGTATTCTGACGCCCTTCATCGCTTGGAAATGAAGCTTTTGGGAAAAAACGGGCTGGACGCCAAGGGGATTCTCTTCATGATCCAAAAAGGATTTGAAGGGAGCATGCTTCCCTTCCCACAGGTGGCAAAGACGTTTCGATTCATTGAAAAAAAGAGCAGCTTCATTTTCATCCCGTGGGATCATCGGGCAGTCCAAATCCGTCGGGAACTGCTTGCGGGCAAGGCGGGCCGCCGGCTCTTTCGGGAAGCGGGCCGGTATTTGGTAGGCGTTCATCCCCACTTCTTCGCCCGCATGGTACAGGACGGCAAAATTGTGAAAGTGGGAGAGGACCTTGCCGTGACGGCGGCGGAGTTAGACGGGATAGGGGGTATTTATTCCCGAGATACCGGCCTTTTTGAGGAGGGAGAGTCCCAAGCGGCGCGGAAGGTATCCAACGTTTTGCCCATTGAGAAAGGTGTGTGACGGTTATGGCGATCCAAATGGAGGCCTGGGGGGAGTACGCCCTCTTTACCCGGCCGGAAATGAAGGTGGAGCGGGTGTCCTACGACGTGATGACCCCGTCGGCCGCCCGGGGGATCCTGGAAGCGGTGTACTGGCACCCTGGGCTGCGGTGGCACATCGACCGCATCCATGTGCTTAGGCCCATCCGCTTTGTGGGCATCCGGAGAAACGAATTAAAAAGCGTCGTCTCCGCCAGCAATGCCAGGGCGGTTATGGCGGGAGGAAAGCGTCCCCTTTATATCGACCGATCCGCCGACATCCAGCAGCGGTCGGCGATGGTGCTCAAGGATGTACGGTATGTGATAGACGCCCACTTTACCCTCACGAACCGGGCCAGCGCCGCCGACAACGCCGGCAAGTTCCAGGACATCATCAGGCGGCGGTTGGAGTCGGGGCAATGCTACCACACCCCCTATTTTGGATGCAGGGAGTTTCCGGTAAACTTTAAGCGGTTCACCGGCGGGAAACCCAAAACCGCCTATTCCGGAGAGGTCAGGGACTTGGGGTATATGCTCTACGACATGGACTACAGCGATCCGCAAAACATCACCCCGACCTTTTTCCGGGCAAAACTTGTAAACGGGGTACTGGATCTGCGCCATTGCGAGGTGGTTCGATGATTTTAAAGGCCCTCTGCGGGCATTACGAAACTCTCCTGCAAAGAGGGGAGGTGGCACGGCCTGGCTGGAGCCCTGTCAAGGTGGGGTTTGCGCTGATGCTGGGGTCCGAAGGGGAACTGAGAGGGGTGATGCCCCTTAAGACGGAGGTTGTTTTGGAGGGCCGGACAACGGCAAAACCCGCACAACTGACCGTGCCGGAACAGGCGAGGCGCACCGCCGGAGTCCAGGCCAACTTCCTTTGCGACAGCCCCGCCTATTTTCTGGGGCTTACCAGCAAGGGGAACGACACACGGGCTCTGGAGTGCTTTGTGGCCAGTAGAGCCCTTCATCAGGAGCTGCTCGGTGGGCTCATAAACGACCGGGCGCAGGCGATTTGTTCCTTCTTTGAGCGCTGGGAACCGGGGAAAGGGACGGATGATCCGGTGCTGAAGCCCTATCTCAGCGAAATCCTCAGAGGGGGGAACCTGGTGTTTCGAGTGGGCGGGGCGTTCGCCCAGGACGACTGGGAAATCGCTGCCCGGTGGGATGAAAGGTGTGAAGATGCCGATCAAAACGCCGTTTCCGGCCGATGCCTGGTCACGGGGCAATGGGGGCCGATCGCCAGGACCCATCCCGCCATCAAGGGGGTGTGGGGAACCCAATCCAGTGGGGCCAGCCTTGTGTCCTTTAATGGCGCCGCTTTCTGTTCTTACGGGAAAGAGCAGAGTTTCAATGCCCCGGTGGGCAAACGGGCGGCGTTTGGATATGTGACGGCCCTAAACCACCTGATTTCCGACGGTGAACACGTCCAGCACATCGGGGACTCCACTGTGGTCTATTGGTCGGAAACCGGGCGGCGGGGGTACAGCGACCTGTTTGCCGGAGCGATCCAGGGAAAGGAATTTTTTGTCCGGTCCTCAAACGGGAGGGAGGTAAAAATCCCCTTTTCCGAAGAAACCCTCAAACGGGCGATGAGTGAGCTGGGCCGCGGACAGCCTTACGACTTAGGGAGAGAGGTTCTTCTGCCCGAGACCCGGTTTTACGTGCTGGGGCTTTCTCCAAGCGCTGCCCGGGTGTCAGTGCGTTTTTTCTTTGAGGATCACTTCGGGTGTTTTATGAAAAATGCCTGGGAGCATTATGAGCGGCTTCAAATTGACAGGCCCTTTTACATGAAAAGGGGGCTTGTCACGGTCAGGCGCCTGCTCTATGAGACGGCAAACAAAGACTCCCTCAAAAAAGAAGTGAATCCCAATCTTTCCCAGGGGCTCATGAGTGCGGTCCTCAACGGCACTCCCTATCCTCAGGCCCTGTACAGCGCCATTTTGCTCCGGATTCGGGCGGAGCGGAAAGTCCCCTACGAAAAAGCGTCGGCCGTCAAGGCGTTCCTTCTCAAAAACAGTACAAATGAGGCCGTAAAGGAGGCAGTGCACACTATGGCTGTAAACGAAGAATCCAATTATCTCCCCTATCTGCTGGGGCGGCTGTTTTCGATGCTGGAGCACATCCAGCAAGCCGCTTTGCCCGGCATCAACACCACCGTCAAAGACCGGTATTTCATCGCGGCGGCTACGGCGCCCCTGTCGGTGTTCCCGAAGCTTTTGCAGCTCCAGAACAGCCATATGAAGGTGCTGGAGCGGGAAAAGCCGGGATTAGCGGTCGGGCTGAAAAAAGAGCTGGGGGAGGTGATGGGGAAAATGGAAGAAAATTTCCCCAAAATCCTGACACAAGAGGAGAAAGGCGCTTTTTACATCGGCTATTACCACCAGACCCAAAAACGGTTTATGCCCAAAAATAAGCCCAATGCAGAGGAGGACAAATAAAATGGCTGAGCCAATTAAAAACCGGTACGATTTTGTCATCTTGTTCGACGTGGAAAACGGCAACCCCAACGGGGACCCAGATGCGGGCAACATGCCCCGGATCGACCCGGAGACCAACTTCGGCATTGTCACCGACGTCTGCCTCAAGCGGAAAATCCGCGACTATGTGGAAGCGGTCAA
Source organism: uncultured Oscillospiraceae bacterium (assembly GCA_904396495.1). Classification (GTDB taxonomy): domain Bacteria; phylum Bacillota; class Clostridia; order Oscillospirales; family Ruminococcaceae; genus Fumia. The sequence continues at coordinate 60,600 of CAJFOJ010000067.1, read as the reverse complement.
GGAGGATGCCAAAGGCTACCGCATCTACATCAAAAGTGGGATTCCCTTAAACCGCAGCGACTTGGAGGCTTATGAATACCTGGGGCTTAACGGCAAGTCCGTGAAGGAACGGAAAAAAGACGACCCGACTTTAGACCTGCAAGTCCGGGATTTTATGTGCAAAAATTTTTATGATATCCGCACTTTCGGGGCGGTGATGACCACCTTTATGAAGGATTCCTTAAACTGCGGGCAGGTCCGCGGCCCAGTCCAGCTGGGCTTTGGGAGGAGCATTGAGCCCATCTTCCCTCAAGAGGTGACCATCACCCGGATGGCTATCACCACCGAAGAGGACGCCGCCACCAAACAAAACACAATGGGCTACAAGTACATCGTCCCCTATGCCCTCTATCGGGCGGAGGGTTTCATCTCCGCCAATTTGGCCCGCAAGACCACCGGTTTCAGCGAGGAGGATCTGGAACTGTTGTGGGACGCCATCGTCAACATGTTTGAAAACGACCGTTCAGCGGGACGGGGAAAAATGTCGATGCGGCAGCTCATCATCTTCAAGCACGCCTCTGAGCTGGGAAACGCCCCATCCTACCGGCTGTTTGAGACGGTGACGGTGGCGCGGAAAGATGCGAGTAGCCCCACTCCCGCCCGCAGCTACCAGGACTACCAGGTAGAAATTGCACAGGATAGGATTCCAAAGGGGGTGGAGGTGATCGTCAGGAGCTAACCGCTATGTGGAGCGATGTGAAATGATTATCTTTAGGGTGCCCCTATCCACAAAACGGCCTTTCAATCCGGCAGGTAGCAGTGTAAATGCTTCAAAACCCCAAAATAACCAACGTCCTTTATTGCTTCTGTACCATGAAGTAACGCACGGGAATTTGATAGGCAGTAATCCACTATTCCCTAATTTTATGATTATAAAAATTTATCGCGCCCATGATATTCACTTTTGATGATTTCAAACATATCTTCCGGACTTTCTTGGCAACCGTTTTTCAGCCATAGCTTTATGATTTGTGTAATGCCTGCCTTGAAAAATTCCATGTGATATTCAATAAATCTGTTCTGAAAATGTTCATGGGCCAGGCAAACATCATACTTGATGATTTTGTAGTTGTTGTCATATCCAAGCTTAAAATAAGTGCGATAGAATATTTGATTGTCTTTGATATGCCGAAACAGTTTCAGATAATCATTACTGTTAAAGCCATGGGTGATTTCATCTTTGTATAAATCAGACACCGCGACTTCCAGCTTATCCCGTATTGTGTCAGCCAATCCGTAAATATCCGTATAATTTGCATAAAATGTGGTACGGTTTAATCCAGCACGCTTACAAATATCCGATACGCTAATCTCATTTAATGCCTTTGTCTGAAGTAATTCAACAAAGATTTTTTCAATGCGCTCCATAGACTCTTTTTTGCGCTTATTGTTCGGTGTATTCATAAAAACTCCTTTATCTCAACACTTGTCGATAAATTGATGATTGTTTTCAGCTTGCAATGCTATTATACTTGATTTGTAAAGAAACAACAACTGTTGGTTTAATATTTTTGGAGGTGCTTCTTAGATGAAAAAAAGCAGTTTTGTTGCAATGGTATTGGGAACAGTCAGCATTGTTTTGTTTGCACTCGGTATGTGTATGGCACTGATTCCAGAGTGGAATGCATTTAGGCCGGGCATTATTTTCGGTTGCGTTGGCCTGCTTCTCGGTATTATTACTCTGGTTGTATGGAGAAAAATGGAACACAAAGAACCGATCCACATTTCAGGAAAGAACGTTCTTACCGTTATTGTTGGAGTAGTTGGAGCTTTGACGCTGGGTGTAGGTATGTGCTTTAGCATGGCTTGGGGCAAAATGGCTGTGGGAGTAGTAATCGGCCTTGTTGGAATTATCGTTCTGCTTTGCCTTATTCCTTTGACGAAAGGTATTAAAGATTGAAATTAAAGCGGATAGCTATATTGCTACTTACAAAAACGAAAACCGGAGAAAAGTTAATCTATAGCCAACGTCGCCGCATCATTTTATTCGCTGCAATTGCATTTGCATTCAATTTGCTTTATGCTCTGTATCATTGCGCACTCGGCATAATGAACCGTTCCCTCTGGTTTATTACAATGTGTGCTTTTTATGGAATTTTAGCCATTATGCGGTTATCTGCTGTTTTGTGTGAGCGCAAAAATCAGGATTTACCTTCAAATGATACAGAAAAATTTGTGATGAAATTATCTGGCATATTATTGGCAGTGTTAAGTTTTGTACTTGCGGTAGTCAGTTATATCAGCCTATCACAAAATATAGCTACCAAGCACGACAAAATTATTATGATAACGATTGCAACCTACACATTTTACAAAATTACAATGGCAGTCATCAGGGCTTTTAAACAGCATACAAATCCCTCTCCGCTGCTAAAAACGATCCGAAATATCGGTTATGCGGAAGTAGCAGCTTCCATATTGACTTTACAGCGTTCAATGCTTGTATCCTTTGGTTCAATGGACGGTGGACAGGCTCGCTTAATGAACGCTATTACAGGAGCAATTGTCTGCCTGTTTGTATTAACACTTGGCATATCTATGATTATAAAATCAGTAAGAAAGGTTTAATGGAAAATGGCAAAATCAAAATTTGTAAAGACAAATGAAAAAATTGCAGAAAAGGTTGTCGGCGGGTATAAAAAAATTGAAGATACTGTTGTCGGCGGCTATACAAAAATTGAGGACGCTTTTGTTAACCGCTATCTTACAAAAGACAATGAAACTGTAGAGGAAGCAAAAGATAGGCTGAAACAGGAGCAGAATAAGCGGCAGCGATAGACCATCTTAAAATTGCCACTGTGCGGCGAATCCAGCGGCGACTGGAGGGAAAAGATTTTATCTTCTAATCGACATAAATTCTGGCATAAGGTAGGAAATTTGATAAAAAACCGTGAAACCCATTTTTCGACAAATTTTGATAGAGATTTTTGCTAAACTAGATATAGATTGTTTGTGCAATCTCCTCAAAAGTCGTCTTCCGGCCATTGGCTCTGAAGACGATTTCTCCTTTTTATGGACATTTTTGATCCACTCCAAACACTTCTCGCGTTTAAGCAGAATAATTCTGCTTCCTCAAAAAGCGAGGGAAATCATCGGCAGCTTTTCCGGAAGATATGCAAGTATCGGTTGTTTTTGAAAGGATTCGGTTGTATAATAAACGTAGTTGTATCTGTTTTGAGGGAATATCTGGCCGCGCTTATGAAAACGGTGTCCGGTTATGCAGGCCTGTGAGGCTCGAGTGGGCTCCGCAGGTTTATGGGACAGGCGCCCTTATGCAGGACGTGATTATTCGCGGCGTAATCGAAAGGATGGTCTATTATGGAGAAGTCAAAGGTGTATTTTACCGATATGCGGGCCGAACCCGGCCAAAATCTGTTACAGAAGCTTCAAAGGCTCATCAAAAAGTCGGGGATCGGCGACATTGATTTTAAAAATAAGTACGCCGCCATCAAAATCCACTTTGGGGAGCCGGGCAACCTCTCTTTTTTGCGGCCGAACTTTGCCAAAGCGGTGGCGGACACCGTGAAGGAGTTGGGAGGTAAGCCCTTCCTCACCGACTGCAACACCCTTTACGTGGGGCGTCGGAAAAACGCCATCGACCACATGGACGCTGCCTATGAAAACGGGTTTAGCCCCTTTTCCACCGGCTGCCACGTCATCATCGCCGACGGGCTTAAGGGAACTGACGAGGTGCTCATCCCCTTACAGGACGGGGAATATGTCAAAGAGGCAAAAATCGGCCGAGCGGTCATGGACGCCGACGTCTTTATCTCGTTAAACCACTTCAAAGGCCATGAAGCCACCGGATTTGGCGGGGCGCTTAAGAACATCGGCATGGGCTGCGGCTCCAGGGCCGGGAAAATGGAGATGCACTCCTCCGGCAAGCCCTTTGTCGAGAGGGAACTCTGCATCAGCTGCGGCTCCTGCATCAAAAACTGCGCCCACGGGGCGATTTCCTTCCCGGAAAAGAAAGCCTCCATCGATCACAGCAAATGCGTGGGCTGTGGCAGGTGCATCGGGGTCTGCCCGGTAGACGCCATCACCCCGGCCAACGACGAGGCAAATGACATTTTAAACTACAAAATCGCCGAGTACACCGCGGCGGTTTTGCGGGGGCGGCCCCATTTCCACATTAGCATTATCATGGATGTATCCCCCTTCTGCGACTGTCACGCGGAAAACGACGTGCCCATTATCCCGGACGTGGGGATGCTCGCTTCCTTTGATCCGGTGGCGCTGGACCTCTGTTGCGCCGACCTCTGCAACGCCCAGACGCCCCTAAGGGGAAGCGTTTTGGACGAACGGGAACCGGTGGATCACGATTTATTCACCACCGTCCATCCCACCACCCATTGGCAGGCGGCCATCGACCACGGTGTCAAAATGGGGCTGGGAAATAGGGAATATGAGTTGATAACAGTAGAGTAAAAAATGAATGGAAATGAAAACCGCCCCGGCCATCAAACTGCCGGGGCGGTATCCTATTATTGGTTATTTTTTCTGGAAAGACATGCAGTCGGTGCACTGATCCATGGTGGGGTTTGCCTCGTGAGTGCCGACGCGGATACGCTCTAAGGCGCAGTAGTTTTCAGTCTGGCAGTGGTTTGCACACTGGGTTACAGAGCATTCGATACAATGGTTGGCTTTGCAGTTATTCATAATAAGAGACCTCCTTGTAACGGTTGATATATCCATCTTCTGCGCGTTTGATGTTTCGCAGACGCCATTATCTTTCCCGTAAAAAAAGCTTTTTATACAGCGGAAAACTGAATAGTTTTTTGCCCGGCGAGCATAATAGGTTTGAGATTTTTGCTTTAAAAATCCATCAAAATCCATTGATACAGGAGGAATTCAAATGGCAGCTTCTTTGCAGGGAACCAAAACCATGGAAAATCTCATGCGGGCCTTTGCCGGTGAGAGCCAGGCCAGAAACCGCTACACCTTTGCGGCGTCCTGCGCCAAAAAGAAAGGGCTCACCGTTATCCAGCAGGTGTTCCAGTTTACCGCCAACCAGGAGAAAGAACACGCCGAAGTCTTTTACAACTTTTTAAAAGAGGTGGCCGGCACCAATATCAACGTGGACGGCAACTATCCCACCGATTTGTACGACGACCCGGTAAAGCTTCTCAAAGCAGCCCAGCACAATGAGTACCAGGAATTCGAGCACGATTATCAGCATTTTGCCGACGTGGCTAAAGAAGAGGGCTTTAATCAGATTTCCAATGCCTTCCGAATGATCGCCGCCATCGAAAAAACCCACGGGGACCGGTTTGGCCGGTATGCCGACGCATTGGAGAATGGCACCCTGTTTAAGGGGAACGAAGGCATCCGCTGGATGTGCTTAAACTGCGGCTATATCCACGAGGGGCCCATCGCACCCCAACAGTGCCCAGTTTGCAGCCACGACCAAGGGTATTTTATCCGGTTGAGCGAAGCGCCCTTCCAGGAATCCAACGAAATTTAGCCGGTCAGGAATCCCGGCGATTTAAGCGGGTTATCAAACAAAAGACGATAGAGACCGATGCCTACGCCTCCTCTTTGCGGGGGATTTTCCCGCAAAGGCAGACGTGGAAACGGCCTCTATTTTTTATCCGTTTCAACGCTGTTCTTTGCCGCTAAATTGCGGCGCAAGGACATTTTTGGAGGGCCGCCCCCTGGGCCGAATTTTCACTCCTCCCTTTAAACAACGAAAATGATGAGGTGCGGCAAAGGGGCTCTATTGAATAGGAGGACCGTTCCGCCACAGATGCAGGTTGCCTATAAATGAGGAGGCTTTTTCTTCGATATTTGGCAAGTCGGTTCTTTGCAAAGGGATTGTCATTATGGTACAATAAACGCAGTAAAACTGCGTTTATCGCTGAAGAAGCCCTTTGAGGATTTCATCCTCAATTTTGCCGCCAAACCGGCAAAACCGGACTTCTTGCATCAGAAATAAAAATGGTACAATAAACGCAGTAAAACTGCGTTTATCGCTGAAGAAGCCCTTTGAGGATTTTATCCTCAATTTTGCCGGCAAACCGGCAAACCGGCAAAACCGGACTTTTTTGGAAAAATATAAGACGACGGAGGGAGACCATGACCCAGAATCATTCCATATCAAAAGCGTTGGAGCGTTTTCGCAGCTTTCGCTATACCCTGATTTTAGAAGGGGTCGCAGTGGGGATTTTGAGCGGGCTTGTCGTCGTATTGTTCCGGCTAATTTTGGAGCAAGCCGACGGTCTGCTCCAAAAGGCGTTGGGGTACGGAGCGCAAAATCCATGGTTTATTCCCATATGGTTTTGTGTGCTGTCAGCGGTATCCTTTTTGGTGTACCGGCTGCTCAAGTGGGAACCCATGATCTCCGGCAGCGGCATCCCTCAGGTAGAGGGGGAGATGGAGGGAAGGCTGAATCAAAATTGGTGGAGGGTGCTCCTCGCCAAGTGCACAGGCGGCGTTTTGTCCATAGGATGCGGACTGTCCCTCGGGCGGGAGGGCCCCAGCATCCAACTGGGGGCCATGGCGGCCAAGGGCTTTTCCCGCCTGACCCGGCGAATGAAAACCGAAGAACGGCTTTTGATGACCTGTGGGGCCAGCGCCGGGCTGTCGGCGGCCTTCAACGCGCCCTTTGCCGGGGTGCTGTTCAGCTTGGAGGAGATCCATAAAAACTTTTCGCCGGAGGTGTTGCTCTCCACCATGGCGTCTTCCATAACAGCGGACTTTATCGCCCGGAACGTGTTCGGTTTAGCGCCGGTTTTCTCCTTTCAGATCCCGGAGATGATGCCGTTGTCCCAGTACGGCCACGTGGTCTTGCTGGGGATTTTGTTGGGGCTATTGGGAGTGGTGTACAACCTGTCCATCGGCGCGTCCCAAAAACTGTTTGAAAAAATCAAATGGGGACCAGTGCGTCTGCTGATCCCGTTTTTGTGCGCGGGGGCACTGGGCTTTTGCCTGCCCCAGGTTTTGGGCGGCGGTCATCCCCTGGCGCTGGAAGTCGCGGCGGGGAGATTTGCGCTGCCGATGCTCTGCCTGCTTTTTACGGTGAAGTTTCTCTACTCGATGGTGAGCTTCGGTTCCGGTGCGCCGGGCGGGATTTTCCTCCCCCTGCTCGTCATGGGGGCGATGATCGGCGGGGTGTACTACGGCGGGGCGGGGATGCTCAACCTGGTTCCCGACGGGCTGCTCGGCAATTTTGTCATCCTGGGGATGGCGGGGTATTTTTCTGCCATTGTGCGGGCACCCATCACCGGTATCATCCTCATCAGCGAGATGACCGGGTCGTTCCACCACCTGCTGACGCTGACGTTGGTTTCGCTGTTCGCCTACTTGATTCCCGACCTGCTCAAGTGCCGTCCCATCTACGATTCGCTGTTAAGGCGGCTGCTTTCAAAACAAAACCCCAGTGGCAAATCGGAGCTTAGCGGGGAAAAGGTGCTCATCGACAGTGTGATTTCCCATGGCTCGGCGGCGGAGAACCGGACGGTAGCGGACGTCTCTTGGCCGGAGCGTTGCCTGGTGGTGTCGGTGATGCGGGGGGAAGAAGAACTGGTGCCAAAAGGGGACACCGTATTTCAGGCGGGGGACCGGATTGTCCTGCTCTGTGACGAAAATGACGCGCCTGACGCCCACCGGACGTTGGAACAGCAGTGCCAGAAAATGGATGAGCTCCCGAGGGGAAGTGGTATCAGGCGGTGAATTCACCTGCTGGCCAATCCCCTGCGATACAGGGGAAGTCAAGCTCACGCCGGCTTTTGCACCCGCTTTCCGGGCAGGCTGAGGCGGGAGTGTAAAGCAGGGCCTGACCACAAAGATTGACGGCATAATAATAGGGGAGAGGTTTATGAGGAAAAATAGAGGGCAGATGTCGGAATCCTTTCTGCTGAGTGCCATGTTGGCGGTGGTGGGAGGTTTCCTGGACGCTTACACCTATCTGCTGCGGGGCGGCGTGTTTGCCAACGCCCAGACCGGAAACATGGTTTTGCTGGGCGTCAACGCAGTGAAGGGGGAGTTTCTAAGGGTACTCTATTACCTCATCCCCATTGGGGCCTTCGCCCTGGGAGTGCTGGCGGCTGAGGCGGTCCGTCGCGCCTTTCAGGCCCACCCCAGATTCCATTGGCGGCAGATTGTGGTGGCTGTGGAGTTTTTGCTGCTACTGGGGGCGGCCTTTGTGCCCCAAGGGAAGTTTGACGTGGCGGTCAACGTAATGGTTTCCTTTGTCTGCGCCATGCAGGTGGAGAGCTTCCGCAAGGTAAACGGCAACGCCTTTGCCTCAACCATGTGCACCGGCAACCTCCGCAGCGCCACCGAGCGTTTTTGGCGCTATCGCCTGACCAAAGACAGGTCTGAGCGGAACAAAGGCATCCAATACCTGCTCATCATCCTCTTTTTCATCGCCGGGGCGGCAGCGGGGGCGTGGCTTTCCGGAATTTGGGGCGTCAGGGCGGTTTTGTTCTGCTGCTTACTATTGGCGGCGGGATTCGGCGTCATGTTCCTCAAGGAGGATTTGCCGGAAATAAAAGAGGAGCTCCGTTAAAATAAAAATTGGGAGAACTGCAAATTTCAGCATAAAACAAAAACAGACGGTGTGATTTTTGTCAAACCACCCATTATCACTGACGGTTTTTATTGAGCTTGACAATATTGTTTAAAACCGAATAAAATATTTTTAAGACAGGTTATTTGGAAATGCGTAAGTTAAAACGATGCACTGATTGCCTATCGGCAAAAGGAGCATTGGCTCAACGGGACATTTCCGAAAACAGAAAGACTTTACGAAGGCGGGCGGATTCATAGCGTTATAGACTTTGGCCGCTCCTGGATGATTCCGAAAAAGCGGAAAAGTCAAGTGACAGACGGAAAAGGGCGTTCTGGCGGCCTTCTGAATTTCAGGATGGAAGGAGCGGGATTCCCATGTATAATTCTCAATTGGAAACCTTCCTGTGCGTCGCAGAGGAAGGGAGTTTTAACAAAGCGGCAGAGAAGCTTTATATTTCCCCTCCGGCAGTCATCAAACAGATAAACCTTCTGGAGGAAAGCTTGGATTTGCAGCTTTTTGTGCGCACCCACCGGGGCTTGCAGCTCACCGAAGCCGGAAAATCGCTGGTCCAGGATGTCAAATACATCATCCAGTACTGCAAGGATTCGGTGACGCGGGCCAAAAACGCCATGCAGAAGAACACCGATGTGATTCGCATCGGCACCTCCCCCATGACCCCAGCCCAGGTGCTGGTGGATTTGTGGCCAAAGCTACAGGAAGACTGCCCCAATACAAAATTCCAGCTCGTCCCCTTTGACAACACGCCGGAAAATGCCAGGGAAATTCTGGCAAACCTGGGCCAGAATATCGATGTGGTGGCAGGTATTTTTGACGAGACGATGCTGAACCTTCGCCAGTGCGCGGGGTTGGAGATTTCCAGAGAACCCATTTGCTGCGCGGTATCCATCCACCACCGGTTAGCTGGGAAGAACAAACTGACTGTGCAGGATTTATATGGGGAAAATTTGATGCTGATGCGCCGGGATTGGAGCCATTATGTCGATCTTTTGCGGGATGATATTTGGAAAAACCACCCCCAAATACAAATTGTGGATTTTGATTTCTACGATGTATCCGTGTTCAATCAGTGCGAAAACAACAACTGTGTGCTGATGGCGGTGGAAAAGTGGCAGTACGTTCACCCCCTCTTAAAAATCTTGCCGGTGGATTGGGGATACGCCATTCCCTATGGATTGCTTCATTCACTCGACCCCTCTCCAGTGGTCAAGAGGTTTTTACAAGCTGTGGAAAAGGCGACGAGAACCTGAACGCTCTACTATTAACCTTTCGGTAAATACTGCATAACAAATCGAGACTTCTGTAGAGGTCTCGATTTTTTTATAATAAAAACAGAAAGGAAAAAGGACGGTGAAGAAATGAAAGCGCAGAGGATATTTGCGGCTGTATTGTGTGTCCTGCTCAGCCTGACAGGATGTGACAGTTGGCGGGGTGAATCCACCGGCGAAGCGTCGGCGATACCGGATCGTACACAACAGATGGGAGAGACAACTACTGCGCTGGAAGCGGAAATGATAAAGGGACCATTTGACATCAACACAAAATTGGAAGATGTAATGGACGCTTCTGCCTTTGAAGATTACGGCCGCTTGCTTTTTCCGGTAGAAGATTGGTATTACAGCGGCGATACCCTGGGAGAGCTGCAACTCACCTGGTACAATAACATCGATCCCAATGAGACGGTGGAGATCGTCAATACCTTGTGGCAGCGAGCCGATGCCGGGGAAACGGTATTCTATGACATCTACACCGAAGAGGAAAAAGAAGCCGATCCGGAGAAAGAAGATACCGGTCTGTTTTTCTTCAAAGGGCAGCCCGGTGAAAAATTTGCCGTGTGCAATGCGGGCGGGGGTTTTGCCTATGTGGGGGCCATGCAGGACAGCTTTCCCCACGCGCTGGAGTTGTCAAAACAAGGCTACAACGCTTTTGCCCTCATCTACCGCCCCGGAGCACAGACCGCCTGCGAGGATTTGGCGCGGGCCATCAGCTTTATTTTTGCCCACGCCGACGAGCTGGAGGTGGACACCGACTGTTACTCCCTCTGGGGCGGTTCCGCGGGGGCGAGAATGGCGGCATGGCTTGGCTCTTACGGCCCGGCTGCCTTTGGCGGGGATAATCTTCCCCAGCCGGGGGCGGTAATCATGCAGTACACGGGACATTCCGACTATACAGAAAGCGATCCGCCCACCTTTGCCTGCGTGGGGGAAAACGATGGGATTGCCAACTGGCGCACCATGGAGCGGCGGCTTCAGGCGATGAGCGATTTGGGAATCCCCACGGAATTTCATCATTATCCCGGCCTGTCTCACGGCTTTGGATTGGGCACCGGCACAGCGGCAGAGGGATGGCTGAATCAGGCGGTTGCTTTTTGGGAAGCACAGATGTAAAATACGCAGTTAAATAGAAGGGAAGCATCTATCATGAACAATTTTATTTTTCAGAACGCAACCAAAGTTTTTTTCGGGGAGGGATGCGTAAAAGAGTATTTGGCCTGCTTAACCAAAAACGCCAAAAAGATACTGCTGGCCTATGGCGGCGGCTCTATTAAGCGAAACGGCGTTTACGACGAAGTGACGGGGATTCTGAAAGAAGCGGGCAAAATCCTCGTGGAGTTTCCCGACATCATGGCTAACCCCACCTACCGAAAGGTACAGGAGGGGGCCAAATTGGCTCGGGAAAACAAAGTGGATATGATATTAGGGATTGGCGGCGGTTCGGTGATGGACTGCTGCAAGGCGGTGTCCCTGGCTGCACGGTATGATGGGGACATCTGGGAGGATTATTGGGCCCGGCCCGGCGTCATCGACTTTGAGCCGATCTCCTTGGGCGTCATCGTCACAGTGGCCGGCACCGGCAGCGAGTGCAACGGCGGAGCAGTCATCACCAATGAGGAAAAGAAGATCAAGACTGGCCGGGATTACCCAAATTTGAATCCCCAGTTCGCCCTGATGGATCCGACCTATACCTTCAGCGTCCCCCAAAAACAGATGGTGTCCGGCGGATTTGACATCCTCTCCCACATCATGGAAACCTATTTCAGCGAGCCCAACGAGGACAATGTGTCCGACGATATCATGGAGGCGCTGATGAAAAGTGTCGTCCGCAATCTGCGGGCCGCTGTCCAGAACCCGGAAGACTACACTGCCCGTTCAAACCTGATGTGGGATTCCACTATGGCGGAAAACCGCATCATCAAGATGGGCAAAAAGTGCGATTTCCAATGCCACAATATGGAACACCAACTTGGCGCTTACACCGACTGTAACCATGGCTGCGGCCTGGCTGTGCTGCATCCGGTATATTACCGGCACATCTACAGGGAAGGGCTGTCGAAATTTTTGCGCTTTGCAGAAAACGTCTGGGGTATCGCTCGTGACGGCAAAAGCGACGAGGCGCTGGCGTTGGCCGGCATAGATGCCCTGGAAGGATTTATCAAAGAGATCGGCCTGCCCGCGACTTTAAAGGAACTGGGCGTTACCGATAAAAAACAGCTGAAAGAGATTGCCGATTCCTGCGGCATCTCGGCAGGCAGTTACAAGAAAATGACCCATGAAGAAATTCTGGAAATTTTCCAGGAGTGCTATGAATGAAAGGAGCAGTCAAAATGAAAAAGTTAACCGCATTTGCCGTGGGGCTTATGATGGTGCTTAGCCTTACCGCTTGCAGCAGTGGCAGCCCATCTAGCTCCTCCACGCCGGATTCCTCCGCACCGGAGAGCCAGTCGCAAAGCACCCCGTCTTCTGAGCTGGCCAGCGAAACAGCCCAGGAGTCAGAAACAGGTGATGGAAACACTCTGGTGGTCTATTATTCGGCGACTGGAAACACCGAGGCAGCCGCAAATTACATCGCCGATATCACCGGTGGCGACCTGTTTGAGCTGGAGCCCGCAGACCCTTACACCGGAGAGGACTTAAATTACAGCAATCAGGATAGCCGAGTAGTCTATGAATACAACAATCCTGATGAAAGAAATGTAGAGTTGGTAGCGGACACTGTGGACAACTGGGGCAGCTATGACACCGTCTTTATCGGTTACCCCATCTGGTGGGGTATCGCCGCGTGGCCGGTAGACGGGTTTGTGGAAGCAAACGACTTCACCGGCAAAACGGTGATTCCCTTCTGCACCTCGGCAAGCTCCGGCTTGGGCGAAAGTGGAGAGCTTCTCGCTGAGATGGCCGGTACCGGGAATTGGCTGGAGGGCCGGCGCTTTACATCCCGTGTCAGCGAGGCGGATGTACAGGAGTGGATTGACGGCCTGAATCTGTAAAATAGTGAAACTCATGATCGAAAAAGTAAAGTGGAGGCATTTACAATGGAATACGCAATGTTAAACAATGGAGTAAAAATGCCCATGGCAGGCATCGGAACCTTTCTGCTGACCCCTGATGAGGCGGAAAATTCCGTTGTCGCCGCTCTGGCATGCGGATACCGGCTGATTGATACGGCCAACGCCTATGTGAATGAAAAAGCGGTGGGCAGGGCGATGAAAAAATCGGGTCTTGCACGGGAAGAAATTTTCTTGGAAACCAAGCTGTGGCCCAGCTTCTACGAGCAGCCCGACGCCGTGGACAAAACCCTTGAACGGCTGGATACCAGCTACATTGACCTGCTGCTCATCCATCAGCCTGCGGGAAACTACGTCGCCGGTTACCGGCAGATGGAGAAGGCCTATCAAGAGGGCAAGGTAAAGGCCATTGGCCTTTCCAACTTTGACAAGGAACAGATTCAACAAATTCTTTCCATCTGTGAAGTGAAACCCGCCGTACTGCAGACCGAGGTGCATCCCTATTTCCAAGAAAAAGAGTTAAAGCAGTTTCTCGGCAAAGAGGGGATGGTCATTCAAGCCTGGTATCCCCTGGGCCACGGGGACAAGGCCCTGTTGGAGGAACCCTTGTTCACAGAGCTGGGGCAAAAGTATGGAAAGTCCAGCGCTCAGATCATCCTGCGCTGGCACATCCAGGATGGCAACATCGTCATCCCCGGCTCCAAAAATCCCAGCCACATTCGGGATAACTTCGACCTGTTCGATTTTTCCCTGACCAGCGAAGAAATGGAGAAGATCGCGGCGATGGACAAAAAGGTCCGTTACTACACCAGCACACCGGAAATGCTGAAAGCCTATGCGGAAATGGTCCCCGACGTAGATGGCCAGAAATAAAAATCGCGAGGGCCGGGCTTGTCCCGGCTTTCTCTATCATTATAACAGAAGGGAGTCTTTCTCTTGCGTAAGAATTTTGGAACAAAATCCTGGTTTTATCCCCTGCCGGTGTTAATCATCGGCACTTATGATGAGTACGGCAACCCCGATGCCATGAACGCTGCATGGGGTGGCTTGTATGACGCTGACAAGGTTGTGCTCTGCCTGAGCGCAGGCCACAAGACTACAAAGAACATCCAAGTCAGGAAAGCCTTTACCGTGAGTTTTGCCGATGCCGCCCATGTGATCCCCTCCGATTACGTTGGTATGGTCTCCGCCAACACCGAGCCGGGAAAGGTAGTAAAATCCGGCTTTCACACCACCAAGAGCGAATTTGTGGACGCTCCTCTCATTGATGAGCTGCCCGTGGCCCTGGAGTGCAAATTCCTCAAGATGAACGAGGATGGCAACATCATCGGCCGGATCATCAACGTCAGTGCTGACGAGAGCGTTTTAGATAAAAACGGCATGATCGATTTTCAAAAGTTTCAGCCGATATCCTTTGAACCTGTTCACAACGGCTACCATGTGATGGGCCAGCGTGTGGGCAACGCTTTTCAGGATGGAGGGCAACTAAAAAAATAACGTGGGGAGAGATGGATTTTCATGGATAAGGTAACGGCTGGCAGAGATGCCATGGGGAATTTTGCTCCTAAATTTGCGGAACTCAATGATGATGTGTTGTTCGGCCAAGTTTGGTCGAGAGAAGAACAGCTTTCTCCCCGGGACCGCAGCCTGATTACCGTTTCCGCCCTCGTGGCGAGCGGAATTCAGGACAGTTCTCTCCTTCATCACATTGAACGCGCCAAAGCGAACGGGGTTACTCGTACCGAGATGAGTGAAGCGCTCACCCAGCTCGCCTTCTACGCCGGGTGGCCCAAGGCGTGGGCAGCTCTGCGAAAGGCCAAGGAAGTCTATGAGGAGGATTGAGATGGAACGTCCTTTTGTTGTCTGCCACATGCTGGCTTCTTTGGATGGAAAGATCGACGGGGCCTTTTTCGGCACACCGGAATCGGCTCCCGCTCTGAAAGCCTACCAAGAGCTGCGTGGCTTTTACAACTGCCCGGCGACCTTATACGGCACCACCACGATGATGGGCGGTTACGCTGCTGGGAAGGCGCCGATGCTGTCCCAGGCGAACATGCCTTTGCCCAGGGAGGATTGGATCAATGAGGAAGGCAGGGCTTTGGAAAACTTTATTGTCTCAATGGACCCACAGGGGGAATTGGCCTTTGTTTCCCATCGTTTGGAGAAAAAGGGCCGCCCTGCTGCCCATGTCATCGAGGCGTTGACGCAGCAAGTTTCCCCTTTATACCTATCTTATCTGCGCCAGCGGGGTGTTTCCTATCTTTTCGCGGGAAAGGATCGTCTTAACTGTACTTTGCTGTTGGAGAAGCTGATGAAAAACTTTGGGATTACCCGGTTGATGGTAGCAGGTGGCGGTGTGGCAAATTGGTCTCTTTTACAGGAAAACCTTATTGACGAGTTGAGCCTGGTAATTGCTCCGGTGGCAGACGGGGGCGTTGAATCCGTATCGATTTTTGAACGCGCGGATTTCCTCCCGCCCCATCCTCCGGCGGCGTTCGCTCTAAAAGAGGTTCAAGTTCTGGAAGGGGATGCCCTTTGGCTCCGGTATACGTTAAAACCATCGCAAAGATAAATAAAAGGGTGTGGCAAAATTGAAAAGAACCTTCTTTTTTCTGTTGTCCCTTCTGCTCATGATTTTCAGCCTTACCGCCTGTGGATTTCGTGACGCGGAATCAGGCTCCCTTGATCAGACAGAAGGGGTGAATCGGGAATCCTCCACTGCTTTGGACATACAGCGCACAGCGGACGAACAAAACCTAAAGTCAGAGGAAACTGTGACGGAAGGCACAAAAACCTACCGTGGCTTTGTCCTGGACAATGTACTCCACTCCCAAACCGAGGGGGACATTCACTATAACCTGTATCTCCCCGCAAGCTGCGACGGCAGTATCCCTTATGCGCTGTTTGTCACCTTGCCCGGTTATGAAGGATTGTATTTTCAAGGCGTAGGCGCTAACCTTCGAGCGGAAGCGTACGGATTTGAAGCGCAGAACTACAACAGGGAAATGATTGTAGTGGCTCCTCAGTTGGATGACTGGGGTGAGACTTCAGCTAATCAAACCATTGTGTTAACAGAATATTTGCTGTCCCATTATAACATCGACCCCCAAAAGGTCTATTTACACGGCATGTCTGGCGGCGGGGAGACAGGTTCCCTAGTCATGGGAAAACGCCCCGAACTGTTCGCGGCGTATCTTGCCACCAGCACGCAGTGGGACGGTGATTTAGAAGTGTTGGCCCAGGCGCGTGTCCCGGTCTATCTGGCGGTGGGGGAGGATGACAGTTACTATGGTTCTGCCCCTCTCAAAGAAGCCTACGCTCAGCTGCACGGCCTCTACGAAGAACAGGGACTCTCTGAGGACGAGATTGGTGAAATTTTAGTCCTCGATATAAAGGGACAGGATTATTTTTCTAAACAAGGGTATTCTGATCAGCACGCAGGAGGGCTGGCCTTTGCCTTTGATGAGGAAATCATGGGCTGGCTCTTTGCTCAGTAACCGGGCACATGATTAAAAACAGATTCTTTTGAGGTGCATCTGAATGGCTCATAGCGTGGCCGGAAAGGAGAGACCATGAGAACAACAATTCAAAAAATAGCGGCGGTGTTCACTTTAACTTGCCTCTGTTTATCCGGGTGTTCTGCCGGCCAAGACAGCTCCAATTCTACTATTCCACAGACAGGGGAGAAAACCGTGCAATTACAGCGATACAGGGAAGAACAATCAGAAACACTTCCGGCGCTGCAAGAGGAATCAGAAGTTCGTGACGGCACTTCTGCAGATACGTTGGCCACACCTTCCGATTTTCCGGAAAATTACGATTACGGCACTGGCCGCGTAGGTGATTGGGACTACAGCGCTCAAAACAGACGTCTGCCGGAGCCAGAAGGCGACGAAACGGTTTTGAATACCATCCCCGATCCCACCAAAATTCAGGCTTTGTATCTGTGGGAGGAGGGAAATGTCCCCGCTTATACAGAAGTGTCCGAAACCATGACCGGATATTTCGATCCGCCTGATTTCCGCCCCTACCTGACGGCCATCCCGGTGCGGGAGGGAACAGAAGTGAAGGGCGCAGTAGTGCTGTTGGCAGGCGGCGCCTTCCAGGTGAGGGGCAATTACACCGATACCTTGCCCACCGCTGCCCATCTGCGGGAGTTAGGCTTTCAAACTTTTATCGTAGATTACCGGCTGAGGCCCTACACCCAGCAGGAAGGGGCGTTGGATGTAGCCCGTGCAGTGCGGTTCATCCGAAAGAATGCCGGGCTTTATGGCATTGATCCCGACGACATCGCTGTGATGGGCTATTCTGCCGGAGGAATCCAGGCAGGGGAGTTTTTCTTAAACTTTGACGAGGATGTCCTCCCGACGGCAATTGCCCCGGATTACATTCCCGATGAACTGGATGCCATCTCCGCCCACGCCTCCGCCGCAGGTATGATTTATTCCTTTTACGGCAGGCTTAGTGTGGCCTCCATGGACGTAAAAGAACTTAAGGCAGGGGAGCTTCCTCCCACCTTTTACTGCTATGGGACAGAGGACCCATTTTACAGGCAGTTTGAGGCCCAGTATGACCTGATGCAGGATGTGGGCGTCATCACCAGGCGGATTGTCTTGCAGGATTGGCCCCACGGCTTTGGCGGAGATGGCGGATGGGTGGAAGATTATGCCCAGTGGCTCAAACAGGTTTTTTCATCTAATTGAAAGGAGCGGGAGCTTTGAAGGTTTTATTGGTAAACGGGAGCCCCCACAGAGAGGGATGCACCTACACCGCCTTGTGTGCGGTATCGGATGCGATCAATCAAAATGGCATTGACACCGACCTTTTCTGGATTGGCAACAAGCCGCTCGCCGGTTGCACAGCTTGCCATAAATGCAGTGACTTGAACCGTTGCGTATTTAAAGACAGTGTAAATGACTTTTTGGACTTGGCCGGAGACTATGACGGTTTTGTCCTTGGTACGCCGGTCCATTGGGCTGGGGCATCTGGAGCGCTTACTTCCTTTTTGGACAGGGCCTTTTATGCAGACCTAAACGGAGGCGGAAGCCGGTTTTATCTCAAACCGGCAGCGGCTGTGGTCTCTGCACGTCGGGCGGGAACGACCGCTACCTGGGATCAGGTGAACAAGTATTTTGGCCTGATGCAAATGCCCATTATCACTTCCCGTTACTGGAATATGGTACATGGGACGACGCCGGAAGAGGTCCGGCAGGATTTGGAAGGCATGCAGACAATGAAGATACTGGGCCACAACATGGCCTATTTTCTAAAATGTAAAGACGTGGGCAGTAAACTCGTTCCCACGCCGCCCCAGGAGGATTTTATATTCACCAATTTTATCCGCAAAGGTCTTTAAAAAATATCCGCAGGCTTTAGCCTGCGGATATTTTTTTGACGGCGGGGGAATTGGATTTTAGAATCGCCCCATATTGCGTTCCGCCTTTTGCATTTTATTCGTCAAACACCGTCTCAATGAGCTTTTCGCTCTGGGCAGGGGAATAGATCCAATGGGACAGGTGCCCTTTTTCTATGTAGTAGTGGAGGGGGGAAGGCGGCATTTCCTCGTCGAAAGCGTCCACGATAATCAGCTTTACCTTCATCTTGTCTGGGATCATGCTTTTGATGTAAACGCTGGCTTGCTGTCCCGGACGGACGCCGGCTTTCAGTTCAGCCAAGCCCGCCAGGTTGGGGGCGAGCTCCACAAAGATGCCGTAGTCCTCTACCGAACGGATGATACCGCTGACGGTTTCGCCGGGCTCATATTGAGCGATGTTTTCCTCCCAGGTGCCCAAAAGCTCCTTGTGGGTCAGGGAAATGCGGCTCCCTTCGATGGCTTTGACCACGGCCTTGATGTTTTGTCCCACCGTCAGCCGGTCCTTGGGGTGGGAAATCCGGGAGACCGAAATCATGTCAATGGGGATGAGGGAGACGATGCCGCAGCCGATGTCCACAAAGGCGCCAAACTGCTCCAAATGGGTGACGCGGGCGGGGATAATGTCGCCGGGCCTCAGGTGGGAGAGAAACTGCTCCTGGCATTCCAGCTGGGCTTTTCTCCGGGAGAGGACGGCTACCGTTTTGCCGTAGCAGTCCCGCTCAAAGGCGGTGATTTTAAAACAGACCGGCTTGTTGACCCTGGAGATGATGGCGATGTCCCGGGTGGTGCCCTCGGCGATGCCGATAGCGGCCTCCTCCCGGGGGATGACCCCTTTGATGACGCCCAAATCGACGATTAGATTGTGGCTTCCCTCGCAGACCAGCGCCCGTGCCTCCAGCGTCCGTGACTCGGCCATGGCTTCGTAGAGGGTGTTCAGGTTTTCAAAATAGCGCTTGTTTTCTTCGCTCTCACAAAGCAGCCCTTCCGGCAGAAATTTCATACGCAGCACCTCATCTTTTATCCCTTGCAGATAAAATTCCTTTCTTTGATGTTCATTTTTATGTCGGGGAGGGAAATGAAATGGGTTGTGACCGGCCTGCTATTGGGGGTCAGTGAGTAGACGCATGTACGCCTGCTCAGACAGTTCCATTTCCCATCAGCGTTACATCCTATGAAAAAAATGGAAAGATTATGCGGGGAGGATGCGGCTTTTCCACGGATTTTGATATCGGCTTTGCGTGGATGGGGAGTAAACCGTGGCAGCGTATTTTGAGGGCAAAGGGCATGGGACGCCGTGTGGGAACGAGACAGAAAAAAGCCGATCTGTTGGCGCTATTTTGCGCCGGAACGGCCGATATTTTTTGAGGACGGCTTAAACTTTTGAAATTCCATTTGAAAAACGGAAAACTTTTGGCCGCCCTTTAGCGTCTATTCCAATGTATGGCAAATTTTTCGACAAAAAGGTGTAAAAAGAGTAAAAAAATCTGTTTGGCACTTTGTTTTTAACGAGATTTTTGTTATAATAAAAACATGTACTTACCGGAGTACAACAGGATGGTTTATTATTCCGAAAAATATAAAATTTTCCATTTCACTGAATGTAACGATAAAGAATGCACATGCTAAATAGTGGTTTTCGCCCGGTGAACCCTGGGGAAAATACACGGTTATAAGGAGTTTTGCAGATGATTGAGTCTGTTGCCAATAAATATGCCTGGAAAAAAAGGGTGTTTGTCGGACTTGCCGCTGCTCTCGTGGCGGTGAGCCTTCCCTCCTGTGGGCAGGAGGGTTCTTCTTCCGGGGAGCAATCCCAGAGTTCCGTTTCCATTTCCGATTCTGAGCCGTCCGTCAGCGGCATGCCGGAACAATCGGCAAACGCCGGCGGGTTAGTTGAGTCCAGCGAAACGCCGCCGGAGTTAGTGGAGGCGCCTGCTGCGGATGAATCGAGCCAGATGGCGGATGGGAAAGCTGTAAAGGAATACGACTACGCTTCGCCGGTGCCTGCCGGGGAGGCGGTCGACGACAGCTATTTTGACGACGCAGTGTTTATCGGGGATTCCCGGACCCAGGGGTTTATCCTCTACAACAACCTGAGCAACGCTACCGCCTATGTGGATAAGGGCCTCAAGGTGGACACCGCTTTTACCAAGGCGGACATCGAGGTGGACGGAGTGCAGATGTCCGCTATGGACGCCCTGGCCCAGAACACCAGCTTTCAAAAGGTCTACGTTATGCTGGGAGTCAATGAACTCGGCTGGGCCTACAGCGATATTTTCATCGAGAAATACGGCGAACTGGTTGATAAAATCAAGGAAATTAAGCCGGATGCCAAAATCTACATCCAGTCCATCCTGCCGGTCAGCAAGAAAAAGTCCGACGGCGACAAAATTTACAACATGACCAAAATCAACGAGTACAACGACCTCATCCAAGAGATGGCCAAGGAAAAAGAGGTGTATTACCTCAACGTGGCCGAGGCGGTTGCGGACAGCGAAGGATACCTGCCTCAGGAGGCGTCTACCGACGGGGTACATCTCAACAAATCGTACTGCGCAAAATGGCTCGACTACCTCAAATGCCACACAGTGGAGAATATGGGCCAATAACGAAAGACAGAATTTGACAGGGAGGAAATCATCATGAGAAAATTATGCGCTTTTTTGGCGGCGGCATTGACCTGTGCTGCGCTGGCGGGCTGCGGCAGCCAGACAGACCTGACGGTGGATGTAAACGCCATGGCTAAGGATATGGCGGAGAAGGTGACCTATCAGGACGAGATCGCCCTTATCGACGGGGACATGGCGGGGATGGTCTATGATATCCCGGAAGGCGTCGAAAACGTAGTGATCTACATGGGAAGCGGGGCCACCGCCGAGGAGGCGTCCGTCTTTGAGGCCAAGGACGAGGATTCGGCCAAAAAGATGGAGGAAGCCGCCAAAGAACACATCCAAAAACAGCGTGATGCCTTTGAGGACTACATCCCCGAAGAAGTCAAAAAGCTCGACGGGGCGATTGTGGAGCAGAAGGGGAGATATGTGGCAGTTTGCGTCACCGATGACACCGAAAATGCTCAAAAGGTTATCGACGAGTATCTGAAGTAGGGTCAAAAGGATAACCGTCAAAGCTTTGCGTAGATAATTTTGAGGGGCCGAATGTAGATAGGCCCCTTTTTTATGGAAAGGATATTTATATAAATTTTATACTTATCTAAATAATTAGCAATTTTTATTCATATCCTGTTTCATTTATTATTTTATAATTACAACAACTATAATTTTTGTAGATTATTGTGCTTTTTGGTCAGTTGGAGAAAAGATGTATCAAATTAAATTTTTGAAGGAACCAGGATATTTTTACGACCTTTTGAATATATTCATTTTTTACTTTAATAGAGAGTGTTATGAAGACTACAACAATGTTAACAAATATACGGAAAATATAGAGTTTCTCGACCAACTGCGCTATGAGTTCAGCGAAATTCCGGAGGAGCTTTTCATCTTTTTTTATTTGAGGAATGGCGACCGGTGCTTTATGCCCCAATATTGTTTTTACGACAATGTGGAAAAGTACCAGACGGAGTTTAATTTTGAGCATATGCAGGCTGATTTGATGGACACCGAGCGGATTGTGTCCCGGATGATTCAATTCTTTTTTCCAGAATTGAAAGATGGAGAGATAGAAGAATATCGCGGCGACTTAAAAAAGCTCGTTCAGTTAATTGATGAATCCGAGTACAGCGCTTATGTAAAAGAGAAGTTGTGTGTTTTTTTTGTCAATTATGAGTCGCTTATTCGAAAGCTGAATTATGAACTGATTTCAAAAGAGACTGAGCTCAAGTCTTACTATGAGCGAAACTATAAAAAAATCGTCAATATTCAAAATGAAGTGGATTTGGATGATTTTTGCTGTCAGATGTTTAAAAAGTCTGGACACCAGAATCGGTATAAAGAAAATACTATCATATACATATCACCCTGTGTCGTGTCAGTGGGTTGTATTGTTTATTTTTATGAAAAGGATACCGCAATTTTTTTATTAGGAGTGAATGTAGATAAAACACTTAAATATTTAAAGAAGCGGGAGCAAATAGTGGATTTAGATGTATTCGGAAATGTGGTGGCGGAAAAAAACCGGATCGGGATTCTCGACGCCTTATTGGTGCGGGACAAGATGTCGATTAAGGAGATTGAGAAAACGTTTGGCATCTCCAACACCAACGCCTATTACCATTTGAATATGATGGCAAAGGCTAATATCCTCAATACCTGTAACGAAGGGCGGACCGTATTTTATAGCCTGAATCGGAAGTATTTTGACGAATTGGCAAAGAGATTAAACAAATATGGCACTGGCAACCAAGGAAAATTGGCATAAATATTTGTTATTTTATCTGAATAACAATGGAGGTGAAAAATATGGGTGATATTAAATTTTCGATGACGCCAGGTTATATTTTAGATTTGATGTATATATTTATTTTTCACTTTAATAATCAGGAACAACTGAGAAATTATTTGATTCAAAAGAGCGCCAAAGAAAATAGGGAGTTTTTTGATCATCTGGAATACGAATTTTCACAAATCCCGGATGATCTTTTACTTTTTTTCTATCTGAAGGAAGACAAAAAATGCTTTTTACTGCAATATTGCTTTTATAATAATTTTAGAATTTATCAAGAAGACTTTCAGTTTGAAAATATGCAGAAAGATTTATTGGACATTGAAAATATATTGTCCTCAATGATTCAATTCTTTTTTCCTCAGTTGCGTCCGGAAGAAATTGATCAATATCGTGAGGATTTTAAGAAATTAATCAATTTAATCAATGATTCCCAATACAGTGATTTTATAAAAGTAAAATTGTGTCTGTTTTTTACCAATTATGAATCAATAATAAGAAAACTTAATTATGAACTGATTTCGAAAGAAGCATTGTTTAGACAATATTATGATAAGAATTATGTCCAAATTGCCGACTTCCAAGATAATCTAATTTTGGATACAGTTATTCAGAAGATGTCAAAGGTAGACGGCAATGAATACATAATCGATTCCAAACTTCCTATTTATGTTTGTCCCTGTATTATTGCACGCGATAATGTAAATATTTGTTTTTGGGAAAAGGGCACCTTTATCCTGTTAGGAGTAGAATGTGAAAGCCTACTTGATTATTTACAGGAGCGGGTACGGGTGCCGGAACTGGATGTCTTTGGGACCGCCATATCAGAAAAGAACCGGGTGGGTATCCTCAACGCCTTGCTGACGCGGGACGAAATGACCATCCGGGAAATTGAAAAGATGTTTGACATTTCCAATACCAACGCCTATTATCACCTGAATTTGATGTTGAAGGCAAATGTCCTCAATGTCCGCAACGAAGGGCGCGCCATGTTATACAGCCTTAACCGGAGTTATTTTGACACTCTGAGTGAGGTATTAAAAATATATGGTACCAGGAAGAGGGGGGAAAAGAGATGAAGCGTTGGCAAAAACCGATGGCGTTCACCTTGGAAGCAAAGGATTTGAATGAAAAAATTCAAGCCGCTGCTAGATCAATGGGTTGTCCTTATAGCCTATTACGATAATTTTTGAATAGAGGCCGAAGTGATTTTACACTTCGCCTTCTTACTGCAATAGAAATACCCCCGGAAAATCCGGGGGTATTTCTATTAGTATCTTCAGACAGTTGAGCGAAGGAAAACAAAGCGTTATGTGGGTGGTTATGATTGCGAATAGTTTGCCTTTCCTGTTTTACCCCTGATTGCCTGAAAACATCCGCCTGAATTCTTTTGGGGTTTTGGCCTTAAAACAGAACTCTTTTCCAGTTTCCGGGTGGATGAACTTTAATTCACAGGCGTGTAGCCCCAGCCGTCCCATGGGATTTTCCCTGGTTCCGTATTTCTTGTCTCCGGCGACGGGGTGCCCTATATCCTTCATGTGAACGCGGATTTGATTTTTCCGGCCGGTGTCGATGGTGACATCCAAAAGGGAGAATCCTCCACCGGATTTTAGTACCTTGTAGTGGGTTACAGCCTCTTTGCCGGAAGGGTCGTTGCTGGAGTAGACGAGATGAGTGGCGGTTTCCAGCAAAAAGGAGCGGACAGTTCCAGAAGAATCTTCCGGGATGCCTACGACGACGGCCAAATACCGCCGCATCTTAACGATTTTCTCCCAGTTGTCCTGGAAAGTGCGCTTTGCCTGCTCGGTTTTGGCGAACATCAGCACACCGGAGGTGTCCTTATCCAGACGATGGATGACAAAAATGCGGTTTTGCTTGTTTTTCTCTTTCACGTAGTCTGTGACAATGTGGTAGGCAGTATAATATTTCTCCCTGTCGGTGGCGATGGACAACAGCCCAGCGGGTTTGTCGATGACAATGATCTCCTGATCTTCATAGATGAGGTCAAAGGGGAGGGAAGGTTCTGTTTTTGACCTCTCCGGGGAGATGGACACCGTCTGCCCCGGATGGAGGGGATGGTCGAACTGGGTTACTGTTTTGCGGTCCACTTGGACCTGCCTTTTCGAGAGCAGGTTTTTTATATTGTTGCGGGATTTGCCCTTTAAATGCTCCAGTAGGAAGGGGAGGAGGGCATCTTTTCGTTCCACCACAAAAGAAAGGGGGCGTGAGGGCCTTTTGACGCCATGGTTTGGTTTTTTCATGGGGCGTTCTCCTTTACAATCCATATCCTGCTTTTCATCATAACACAAACTGGCCCCAAAGTCATCCTATTTTTAATACATCGGGGTTAATGGTCAGATTCCCTAAAGATACAGCGCCTAAACGTTGTGAGAAATCACGAAAATAACAGAGGTTGTCCTTATTTCACTGGAATTTTCTGTGAGAATGTGCTATACTTAAATTGTAACCAACGTGTAGTCTGCTTGGCGGAATGTAAGCCCAGTTGTTGCAGCCTAGGCGTTTTTTATTGGAACAAAGAAAGGCAGGTGAACGAAAGGAGAGGCACTTTTGCGTTTTTGCACTGTCTGCAACCGGACGGTTTTCGGGGACAAAGTGCCTTTTTGTAAAAGGGAAACGGGACACGGCTTGGAGTCAGAGCCGCCGGTAGTTGCAAAGTGCGGACAATCCGTTTCCGATTATTATGGCGGCATAATGCCGCATGTCATGCAGGAGAAAGAACAATGGATTATCAGATCAACGACACCATTTTATATGGTACCCAGGGGGTTTGCAAAATCACCGGAACGGTACAGAAGGATTTTGGCGGCTGTGTCATGGATTACTATACCTTGCAGCCGGTGTACAGCGATAATTCGGTGATTTACGTGCCGATGCACAACGAGGCGCTGCTACGGAAAATGCGGCGGGTACTGTCGCCTGAGGAGATTTATACCCTGATCCAGGCCATGCCCCGTCAGGAGGTTTCCTGGATCGAGAACGAGAACGAGCGGAAAGAAAGATGTCGGGAAATTCTGTCCCGCGGCGACAGGTTAGAGCTCATTCGGGCAATTAAGGCTCTCTATCTCCATCAGCAGGAGCTCCAGAAAACAGGGAAAAAGCTCCACGTCTCGGATGAGCGCTTTTTAAAAGAAGCGGAGAAGATGCTTTATGACGAATTCGCCCTGGTGTTGAACATCAAAGAGGATGAGGTTCTCCCATTTATTATGAAACAGATCGAAATTGAGGGAAAACAGCCGGTTTAATAAAAGCCGGCGGGAGAAAGGAAACAAAATGAAACGGATTCAATCGGCCTGCTTAGAGCAGACCCTCCACTTTCAGCTAAAGGAGGACGTCGATCACAGTTTGGCGGTCATCGAGGTGCAGGCCGAATATCAAAAGTACAAGCAAAAATTGGAGAAAACCAAGGTTTTGTACAAAACTATGGAGGAAAAGGTATTGGACGACGGCTCAATCCTATTAAAAATCAAAAAACAGTACAATGGATACAGTGTCGGAAATTACCTGGAATAATATAAGCCCCCACATGCAGGGTTTTAGCCTGTATGTGGGGGCAATTGCTTTAAGCGAGCGTTATCAAAAACCCACGTTCAGATTGCCGAACGTGGGTTGCACTTTGTCAGATCACGTTTGCGCTGACGGTGGTTTTCCAATCGTTGTAACTAACGGGGCCAGTCGCTTCTACAGCTCCTTTACCCTGGGAATCCAAGACCGGTTCCTCCAATTCTTCGATGCGGTTGATCACGCCGTCCAAATACTGCTGCAACCGGTTTTTGCAGTGCCATACTCGGCGGTACAAACCGCCCAGACGCACGTCCTGGACATCGAAACCGTGGGGCTTGTTTTCCTTCTCCCATTGGCTGCGGAAAGCATCGTAGAATGCGTCAATTCTCTTCAGCAAGTCGCCATAATCTTCCACCAAAGCGGCAAGGGCTTTCTTGTCGCCCGCCAAGTAGGCCTTCCGGGTCTTAACACCGATGTTGAATTTAACCGCTAACACATCGCAGAGGGTTTCCATGGTGCGGTAGAGATATCCCCAGGTGGGATCATCTGTAAAGGCTGCGAGCTTTTTGGCGCAGGCAGCGTAGCTCTCAGCGTCGCCGTCCCGGACGGTGCTGTCAAAAATACCCATAAAGCAGTCGTTGTACATCATGTATTTATCCGGATTTAAGGGTTCTTCCTTATTTTCGTTAGGAGTGCCTAATAGATCTAAGAGCATAAAGGAATCAAAGGGAATGCCATACTTCTCCTCAAAACCCTTTTTGATGGCAGCCATGTCGGTGTTGCCCTTGGCGTACTCCGCGGAGTAATAGAGGGAGGGTAAGCAGGAGAATTTGGAGCACTCGGCGCCGTTGTCGCCCCACATGGTCAAAAAGACGTTCTGGACGTTGTTCTCAAGGCAGCTGGACAAAGCGGCAGTGGTACACTCGATGCTGTAGACGTTGTGAGGGGCAAAGCCAGTCCAGCTCCACAGTCCACCTGCAAACCAGATATTGTCTTTGATGGCTGAGTGGAGGCGAATCTGGGTGTCGTAACGTTTTTTATCAGCGGAATAATAATCCCAGTAAATGAGGTTTGCGTTAGAGGGGATTTTTGCCTTCAACTCGTCGGAAACGTGTAACTCATCCACATAATAATTCCCGCCACTGGCCAAGCGGAAGAACATATCGCCCCACATGGTGATTTCAAAACCGTGACGGGCGGCGATCTCCGCGACTTTCGACAGATGTTCCACCAAAATTTCAGACCGGTCGCGCATACCGTTTTTGGTCTGGTACTGGCCTCTGCCCAGCATGTGGGCTTCATCCATACCGATGTTGACCACACGGCTGCGGAAGCATTTCGCCAAGGTGGCGAACATGTCCTCAATCAAGGCGTAAACGTCTTCTTCTCCGGCCATCAGAATATCGTCGCAGTCCCGGATTTTCTGGTACTGGGGCCAACGGAAAATGGCGTTTAAATGAGCTAAGGTCTGGATACAGGGGATAACCTCCATCCCTTTTTGGAAGGCATAGTCGTCGATTTCCTTGAGTTCCTTTTGGGAATACCGTCCCCGCAGATGCCCAAAATAAGGCTGATTGTCCACTTCATAGGTGTCCTCGGTGTAGAGAAGCAGGGTGTTGTAGCCCATATCGGCGGTCAAGTCAATCCATTTTTTGAGGGTTGGCAGGTTCATGACGGCGTTGCGGGAACAATCCAGCATCAAGCCAAACCGGTGAAATTTGATAGCGTCAGACATTTTGTTATGCCCCTTTCCTATTAGATAAAACAAATCCCGCCGGCAGCGCAAAGCTTGTGCCGGACAAAACGGCGGCATCGATTTTATCTGCTGTCTATGTGGTGAGAGATACTTCCCCAGTCCAGTTTTGCCGTTGAAGTGGGGATTAAAACAAAAAGCACTTGAGCAATACCCAAGTGCTTTCCCTTTATACGGATGTTCAGAGCCGCTGAAAGCGCAAGCGCAAAGCTCAAAATACAAAATGAGCCTGGAACGCCAATGCGTCCAGGCTCTGCCTGGTCGGGATAACAGGATTCGAACCTGCGGCCTCTTCGTCCCGAACGAAGCGCGCTACCAAACTGCGCTATATCCCGTTGACATCACGCAAAACACATTATACTGCCTTTGCGTGTATTTGTCAAGAAAAAATCATTGTTTTTCCCGAATTTTTGAAGCCTTCCTACTTGTCGGAAGAAGCCTTCTCCTGAGGATTTTCCAGCTGATGGACTCGGTAACAGAGGATAGAAAGGCTGTCGCCCAAATGGACATTTTCCACGGCGATATCGTTATAATCGATAGCCAAATCGTAGTGACTAAAGTTCCAAAATCCCTTGATCCCGTGGGAAACCAACACTTTGGCCAGCTCTTTTGCCGCCTCTTTTGGAATGCAGAGGATGGCAACGACAGGGTGATGCTTTTCACAGAACTCGCTGAGATAGTTGCTGTCGTAAATCTCGACGCCGCCGATCTTTTTACCAATGAGCTCAGGGTTTATATCAAACATGCCGATGAGCTCAAAGCCTCGAACCGAAAAATCCATATGCTGGGTGACGGCGCGGCCCAGGTTACCTGCTCCAATGAGAATGGTTTTGCGAGGAATTCCAAGGCCTAAAATTTTGCTGATTTCTTCGTACAGGGCTTTGACATTATAGCCGTAGCCCTGTTGGCCGAATCCGCCGAAGCAGTTTAAGTCCTGCCGGATCTGAGAGGCGGTGAGCCCCATCCGCTTCGACAGGTCGCCGGAGGAAATCCGCACGACGCCGCTCTCCGCAAGCTCCCTTAAAAAACGGTGATACCGGGGGAGGCGCCGGATAACGGACAAAGAAACATTGCCTTTTGCCATGGTAGAAACTCCTTATTTCGAAATGGTGCCAAAGCGCCAAAAGTCGTTTTCAACGTTTTTGGCGGCTGGATTCAGTTTGCTTACAGCAGTTTTTTCAGGCGGCTGTCGATTTCCCGAAGGAAAGTCTCGGTGTCCACCTTTTGTTTGTTTTCGAGAGAGCAGAGGGGGATCAAATCGCCGGTCATGACGCCTTCCTCGATGGTCTGGATGGAGGCTTTCTCCAACTTGTCTGCAAAATCGCAGAGCTCGGGGAGGTTGTCCAGCTCGCCTCTCTTGCGGAGAGCGCCGGTCCAGGCAAAGATGGTCGCCATTGAGTTGCTGGAGGTCTTTTCACCCTTTAAGTGCTTATAGTAGTGGCGCTGCACCGTGCCGTGGGCGGCCTCGTATTCGTATACACCGTCGGGGGAAACCAAAACCGAAGTCATGAGGCCAAGGCTTCCGAAAGCGGTGGCCACCATGTCGGACATGACGTCGCCGTCGTAGTTTTTGCAGGCCCAGATGTAGCCGCCCTCGGAGCGGATGACCCGGGCCACCGCGTCGTCGATGAGGGTGTAGAAGTACTCGATACCCGCCGCCTCAAACTTTTCTTTGTACTCCTGCTCGTAGACCTCGGCGAAGATGTCTTTAAACCGGTGGTCATAGGTTTTGGAGATGGTGTCTTTGGTGGCGAACCACAGATCCTGTTTGGTGTCCAACGCAAAGTTCATACAGCTTCTCGCAAAGGAGGCGATGGATTCATCCACGTTGTGGACGCCCTGGATGATACCGGGGGTTTTGAAATCGTGGATGAGCTGACGGCTTTCGTTGCCGTTTTTATCAGTGACAAGGAGTTCCGCTTTACAGCCTGCGTCCACCTTCATCTCGCTGTTTTTGTAGATGTCGCCGTAGGCGTGACGGGCAATGGTGATGGGCTTTGTCCAGGTGGGGATAAAGGGGGTGATGCCTTTCACGATAATGGGAGCCCGGAAAACGGTGCCGTCCAACATAGCGCGGATGGTGCCGTTGGGGGATTTCCACATCTCTTTCAGGTTGTACTCCGGCATCCGGGCGGCGTTTGGCGTGATGGTGGCGCATTTGACGGCAACACCATACTTTTTGTTGGCGTTGGCGGCGTCAATGGTGATCTGGTCGTTTGTCTCGTTGCGTTTGACAAGCCCTAAGTCGTAATACTCGGTTTTTAAGTCGATGTAGGGAAGCAGCAGAATGTCTTTGATCATCTGCCACATGATTCTCGTCATTTCGTCCCCATCCATCTCGACTAAGGGGGTTTTCATCTGAATTTTATCGGACATTTCGGTCATCCTTTCTGGTTTGTGACTATTCAAAATACGTCCTGGTATTGGTGAGGGTAGGCTTTGCAAAGGACTTTAAACATCGGGCAGCTCCGGTCGTGGTCGTTGATGAGACCGCAGGCCTGCAAATGGGCGTAGACAGTGAGAGAACCGAGGTACTGAAAGCCCCTTTTCTTTAAATCCCGGCTGATCTCATCGGAAAGCTTGTTTTTCGCCGGAAAAGGCTCCGGGATGTTTTCCGGGTAGATCAAGGTTTTGCCGCCGGTAAAGCCCCAAAGGTAGTTGTCGAAAGAGCCGTATTCCGCTGCGATTTCAAGAAATTTCTGAGCGTTTTGAATGACGGCGCGGATCTTGCGTACCGAGCGAATCATCCCCTCCGTCCCGAGGATCCGTTCTACGTCCTCTTCTGTGAAGGCGGCGGCCTTTTCCGGGGAAAACTCCTGAAAGCAACGACGGAAAACTTCCCGTTTTTGCAGGATCATCAGCCAATTGAGGCCGCATTGCATGACTTCCAGGACAATCATCTCAAAATGTTTCTGGTCACTGTGAACCGGCCGGCCCCATTCGTTGTCATGGTATTCCCGCATCAGCGGGTGCTGCGTCCAGCAGGGACAGCGTTTGGAATCCATATTAAAACCTTCCGCTTGGCGCGTCAGCTACCGCTCTGCTCTTTAGTGTAATTTAAGAGTCCGCCTGCCAGCAAAATGTCCTTGGCCCGGCCGCTCAGGTCGCAGATAACGGGGATCTCTTTGCCGGTGGTCTTGTCGATGAGGACAATGTCTTCTCCGTTTTCGATTGCTTTGCGCACATCTTTGAGCTCCAGCGCGTCGCCCTGGGAAACAGCGTCGTAATCCGCCTCATTGGCGAAAGTCAGGGGGAGAATACCGGCGTTAATGAGGTTTTGCTTGTGGATGCGGGCGAAGCTTTTGACGATGACCGCCTTGATGCCCAGATACAGGGGAACGAGAGCGGCGTGTTCACGGGAAGAACCCTGACCGTAGTTGCTTCCGCCGACGATGATGCCTTTTCCTGCCGCTTTGGCCCGCTCGGGGAAGGTCTCGTCGCAGACTGCAAAGCAGTACTGGGACAGGTGAGGGATGTTGGAGCGGTAGGGGAGGATTTTCGCTCCCGCAGGCATAATGTGGTCGGTGGTGATGTTGTCGCCCACCTTTAAAATCACGTCGCAGGCGATGGTTTCATCGAGAGGAGTGGTGGTGGGGAAGGGTTTGATGTTGGGGCCGCGGAGGATGACGACGGAATCCATGTCCTTTTCGTCCACAGGGGGCTCCACCATGTTGTCGTTGATGAGAAAATGCTCCGGCATGGGGATAGAGGGCATGTCGCCCAAAGTGGTGGGGTCGGTGAACACGCCGGTCAAAGCGGAAGCCGCGGCGGTTTCGGGGCTCACCAGGTAAACGCCCGCATCCTTGGTGCCGCTTCTGCCTTCAAAGTTCCGGTTGAAGGTGCGCAAAGAGATACCCTTGGAGTTGGGGGACTGGCCCATGCCGATGCAGGGGCCGCAGGCGGATTCGAGGATTCTGGCGCCTGCGCCGATGAGATCTGCCAAAGCGCCATTTAGCGCCAGCATATTGAGAACCTGCTTGGAGCCGGGGGCGATGGCCAGGCTCACGTCAGGATGGACCTTTTTGCCTTTGAGGATGTGGGCCACTTTCATCATGTCGAGATAGGAGGAGTTGGTGCAGGAGCCGATGCAGACCTGATCGATTTTCTGTCCTGCCAGCTCTGCGATGGGTTTTACGTTGTCAGGGCTGTGGGGACAGGCGGCCAGAGGCTTCAAAGCCGACAGGTCGATGTCGTAGGTCTCGTCGTAAACGGCGTCAGCGTCGGGTTTGACTTCAACCCAATCCTGTTCCCGATCCTGAGCTTTCAAAAATTCCCTCGTAATTTCGTCGGAGGGGAAGATGGAGGTGGTGGCGCCCAACTCGGCGCCCATGTTGGTGATGGTGGCGCGCTCGGGGACGGAAAGCGTCTTGACGCCTTCGCCGCCGTATTCGATGACCTTGCCCACGCCGCCTTTGACGGACAGGATGCGCAGCACTTCCAAGATCACGTCTTTTGCGCTGACCCAGGGATTCAGTTTGCCGGTCAAATTGATACGGACCATCTGGGGCATGGTGATGTAGTACGCACCGCCGCCCATGGCGACAGCAACGTCCAAGCCGCCTGCGCCGCAGGCGAACATGCCGATACCGCCGGCAGTGGGGGTGTGGCTGTCGGAGCCGATCAAAGTTTTTCCGGGGACGGCGAACCGCTCCAACTGGACCTGATGGCAGATGCCGTTGCCGGGGCGGGAGAAGTAAATGCCGTGCTTTTTGGCGACGGAGCCGATAAAACGGTGGTCGTCGGCGTTTTCAAAGCCGGACTGGAGGGTATTGTGGTCGATATAAGCGACGCTTTTCTCGGTTTTGACCCGTTTGACGCCCATGGCCTCGAATTCCAGATAAGCCATGGTTCCGGTGGCGTCCTGGGTGAGAGTCTGATCGATTTTAAGGCCGATTTCCTGGCCTTTGACCATCTCGCCGTCTACAAGGTGTGCTTTGATGATTTTTTCTGCAATGGTGTATCCCATATGGGGCACTTCCTTCCTGTATTGATTGTAAAGCCCGGATAGAGGCAGCCTGCCGCTGATAAAAGCAATTTTTTGCCTTTCCAGTATTTCGTGAAAAACGAGCGAAAGCATCTTTGTCCATCGAGCTGTTTTGCTAGCACTGGTTGGGATGGGCGCCAACTATACCTTTAACTGTGCGCTTTCCCCTAGGATGTCCCGGTTGGCTTCCAGGATGGGGTTTATGCAGTTTGCGAGGAACTCGTCCACCTGCTCAACCGCCCGGCCGACGAAGTGGATGGGCTGCATGACCGCCATAATTTCGTCTTTTGTCAGGTTAAAGCTCTTGTCGTTGACAACCCGGTCGATGAGGTCGTTTTCGCCGCCTTCTTCTTTGACGACTTTGGCTGCTGCAATGGAGTGCTGGCGGAGTTTTTCGTGGAGCTCCTGCCGGTCGCCGCCTTTTTTGACAGCCTGCATCATGATGTTTTCGGTGGCCATAAAGGGGAGCTCCTTCATGACCCGCTGTGTGATGACTTTGGGGTATACCACCAAATCGGCGGTGACATTTAACATAATATTTAAAATGGAATCGACGGCCAGGAAAGCTTCCGCCACCGAAATCCGCTTGTTGGCGCTGTCGTCCAATGTCCGCTCAAACCACTGGGTGGCGGCGGTGAAGGCGGGGTTTAAGCTGTCCACAATCACGTAGCGGGCAAGGGAAGTGATCCGCTCAGAGCGCATGGGGTTGCGCTTGTAGGGCATGGCGGAGGAACCGATCTGGTTTTTCTCGAAAGGTTCTTCCATTTCCTTAAAGTTTTGGAGAATCCGCAAGTCGTTTGAGAACTTGGACGCCGACTGGGCCACGCCGCTTAAAGTGGCCAAAACCGCCGCGTCGATTTTACGGGAATAAGTCTGGCCCGAAACGGGGACTACTCCGTCAAAGCCCATATCTTCGCAGATATACTGGTCGAGAAGCTTGATTTTCTCCCGGTCGCCTTCAAACAGTTCCACAAAGCTGGCCTGGGTGCCGGTGGTGCCTTTGGAGCCCAAAAGCTTCAGGTTTTTGATTCGGTAGTCGATTTCGTCCAGGTCGTAGAGCAGCTCGTTCATCCACAGCGTCGCCCGCTTGCCCACAGTGGTGAGCTGGGCCGGCTGGAGGTGGGTGTAAGCAAGGCAGGGGAGGGACTTGTATTCTTCTGCGAATTTTTTAAGGTTGGCGATGACGTTTATCACCTTCCGCCGGACGATCTGCAAAGCCTCCCGTAAAATGACCACATCGGTGTTGTCGCCCACATAGCAGGAAGTGGCTCCCAAGTGGATGATTCCCTTGGCCTTGGGGCACTGGACGCCGTAGGCGTAAACATGGCTCATTACGTCGTGGCGGGTGAGCTTTTCCCGCTCCTCGGCAACTTCGTAGTTGATGTCGTCTTTGTGGGCGACGAGCTCGTCAATCTGCTCTTCGGTGATAGGAAGCCCCAGCCGATGCTCGGCCTTGGCCAGGGCGATCCAGAGCTTACGCCAGGTTTTAAACTTTTTGTCAGCGGAAAACAGATACTGCATTTCTTCACTTGCGTATCTGGTTCCAAAGGGGCTTTCGTAATTAGAATACATGTAAGCGTCCTCTCCTTAAACTTTCAACGTCGTTTCTATAGTAATATATTGTTTATTTTACCATACTTTTGATTGATAATCAATTAACAAGGAGAGAATTTTTGAAAAAAGTTGCTTTTGCCACATAAAAAAGGCCGGACGATATCCGGCCTTTCAGAAAGTTTGTTCTAATCTAAAAAGATGGTAATCATTACGGTACCAATACTAGGATCATAAGAGGTGCCCAATACAGCTTTTTCACTGCCATTATAATGGTACAAATTCATATACAAGTCGTCCTCCACAGTACTGGTGGATCTTACAAAGCCTTGATCTAGCAAAAGATCGTTATATCGGTCAAGAGATGATTTGGTACCGATGTACGCATAAGAATCGGTGGTCTCTTCGGCTTTATGGAATACTGTTTTTACACCGAGATATGCGCCATAATCCGGAATGGTGGAGTGTCCGCTGTAATAAGTAATGCCGTTAGAGGAGGTACCGCTGCTGGAATTGGCATCTCCAAATAGATCGGGGATGTAAAAAAAGAAAACTGAGAAGGTGTGTCCATCGGAACCCATGCCCATATAGATAGTCAGAAGATTACCGTTAATTTTTTGTTCATAAGTGGAATCCCCATCCTCGTCTGTTCCTTTATAGGTAAAGCCTTTGCTCTTAAGCAGTTCACCGTAATACTGCATACGGTTGGTAAAAGTGTTTTTGTTATCAATATACCCATAAAATGTGGTATCTTTGTCGATCGTTTTTTTGGCCACATCCACTCCAAACAGTGCGCCAAAATCTGGAATATTGCTGTTTTCCGTGTAGGATTTACTCGTGCCCTTGATCCAGGCTCCACTGGCGTCCACATAACTTCCCTCGATAATGCTGTCACTGGCCATGGCGCCGCTGGAATCCAGATAATAGCATTTGCCGTTAATCCAATTCCAACCGGTGACCATTTTTCCGCTGCTATTCAAGTAGTACCAGTCCAGTCCGTCCTGTACCCAGCCGGTTTTCATATAACCACTGCGGTCAAAATAGTACCACACGCCGTCTATTTTTTTCCATCCGTTTTTGGCATAGCTGTTGGGATTGGAATCGTAGTACCACCACTTGCCGTTGTTCTCCTGCACCCATTTCGCGTTGACCGGCGTTGCAATTGCTGAAATTCCTAACGATAGGGTTAACGCCAGGGCCAAGATTTTTTTCCCATTTCTTTTCATAAATTTGTCCTCCTCTGTTTGTTAATCAAAGCAAATAATTACAATCATATTTTTTACAAAATCATAAGAAAGGCCTACTGTTTGACCATTTGGATGCGTATGAATTTGATCGATTACCAGCTCGTCGTCATACCCTTCAAAATCCACCAACTGGAATCCTGCCGATTCCAGTTTTTCATCATAACGTTTATAAGTGTCGTAATCACAAAAATATGCGTAGGTGACACAGTCGTCATCGGATTTATAATAAATCCGTTTTGCGTCGGATACCGAGGCAAAATCAGGGACACTTGGGAATTCGCTATAATACTTCTCCTTAGTGATATCGGCGTCTTCAATCCACACTCCATGCTCATTAACATAGGAGTTTCCGATTACCTGATTACAAGCCATTGAGCCGTCTTTCTGCAGGTAGTAGAATTTGCCGTCCACCAAAGCCCAGCCGGTCACCATTTTGCCGTTTTGGGCCATGTAATACCACTTTCCCTGATCCAGTACCCAACCGGTCTTCATGTAGCCGTATTGATCAAAATAATACCAGCTTCCATTAATCTTTTTCCATCCGTTTTTGGCGTAATGATTGGGGTTATCGTCATAGTAGTACCACCATTTGCCATTATTCTCTTGCACCCATGTGGCGCTGACCGGCGCTGCAACTGCCGAAACTCCCAACGATAGGGCCAATCCAAGAGCCGCGATTTTTTTTAGACTTTTTTTCATGATGAGACTCCTCCTTCTATTAGACAATAATCAAAAGGGACGAATGATACAAAAATAGTATATATTAACTGTTTATTCAATCGTATCATAAAGCCAAATAAATGTCAAATAATTTATTTAATTTCCAAAATTTTAGAATATTGTTAGTAAAATTGCCACTAAATATCGTCACGAATTTACCTTAAAAATAAAAAAAGGGATATCCATAAAGGATATCCCTTCTAAAATGTTTGATTTATTGAATCCATGCGCCGCTGGCATTTACCCTATAGCCGTTGATGGTAGTGTTGTAAGCCATGGCGCCGCTGTTGTAGAAATAGTAACACCTATTGCCGATCCAGTTCCAGCCGGTAGCCATGCCGCCCCAATCTTTTAGGTAATACCAGGTATTGCCCAACTGAAGCCAGCCGGTAGCCATACCACCCCAGTCTTTCAGGTAGTACCAGGTGTTGCCCAACTGGAGCCAGCCAGTGGCCATACCGCCCCAATCCTTCAGGTAGTACCAAGTGCCATTAATAAACTGCCAACCGGTGAGCATGTCGCCTGCGGCGTCCATGTAATACCACTGGTTGTTCATTCGATACCAGCCAGTGATGTAACTGCCGTCGGTATTTTTGATTCTCCACTGCTTATCGACTTGTACCCAGGTAGGAGTAGTGGGGTTGTCGGGTTCTGGTTCTGTAGTGGTTCCGTCAGATTTAAAGGTGATGGAGAGTTTGACGTTCTGAGGCGGCATTGTGAAGACGTAGATATTGTCTTCACCCTCTAGAATAGTGGAGTCGTATTTGACGGTGTCAACAACCATTCCCTCGTCGGGGGTAACAGTGAGGGTTACTTTATCGCCGGCTCTCGCAGCAGTGGAATTGAGATAAGCCCTGCCGCCGTTTAGAGCGTTATAGCTGACAGAATAGGTAGATTTGTCAATTCGGACAAAATTCACCTTTACCCTGATCGAAGGTTCGTTCACGGTGTAAAGAAACTCGGTTTCACCGCCGTAGTTTTCCCTGACAGGAGTTAGTTCTTCACCATTAACCTTGAGAAAATCAATGGTATAACCATCGTCTGGAATTACCGTAAAGGTAATTTCCTCTCCGTAATAGGGGAAGTACCGGCTGGAATAGACATCACCGTGGTTTCGATCGTCGTCATCGATTTTTACCTCAATTTTAGAGTCGCGCCAGTCCTTTACCAATGATACCGAGATGTCGACATCGGCTGCAGGCATTTCAAACTGCCAAACGCCTTCGTCATCGGATACGCTGCTGATCATGTCCTCCTCGTAGAGATAGAGATGCTGGGCACCGCTCCTGCCGTACCAGCGAATGTCAATGGTGTCCACCATATAGCCTTCGTCTACCACAATGTTCAGATTAACCAGATCGCCTTCGTAAGCACTAGTGGTATCCGGATAAATGTAGGCATGGCTCGGCCGCCGGGGATTGATACTATAAACGGTGTCGCGGTCGAAGCTGGCGGCATTGGCGGTCACGGGGAGGACGGATAACGTCATCACACAGGCCGCTGCCAGAGAAATGAGTTTTTTAAAAAATGAACTTTTCACACAATTCACTCCTTTAATATATTGACAACGCGAAAACAGTGGGGGGCGCTTCGCGTTCTCATCGTGGTTGTACCGCTGGGCAAGGCGGCATTTTGGATATCCCATAAATAATATGTAGATAAAATTACCCCTTTGTATCACTAGTGTTATGAAAAACGTGATTTGTTTCATTTTACCACAAAAAGAAAGAAAAGAGGAGGGGTTTTTAAAAAATTCCGAATTTTTCCAAAAAAAGAAAAAATAGTATGAAAAACGTTTTGTCTCCATAAATAAAGCCCCCGGTTGTCCGGAGGCTTTATTTGCAGGCGGTTAATCAAGATAAAATTAAGTTTTTTGGACGTCAACTGCTTTTTTGTGACAGGAGTTTTTCGACAGCGGCCAACTTTACCGAGAGGCAAAGCACTTCGGTCGCCGTTTCCAGCTCTTTTTCAGTGGGGAAGGAAGGAGCGATGCGGATATTCCGATCCAGAGGATCGACGCCGTAGGGGAAGGTGGCACCGGCAGGGGTCAAGACGACGCCCGCTTCTTTACAGAGCGCGACGACCCGTTTGGCACAACCCTCCATCACGTTTAATGAAATAAAGTAACCACCGTTGGGACGCTTCCACTTAGCGATACCGCAGGGAGCGATTTCCTGATCCAGATGGCGGAGGACCGTTTCAAATTTTGGTTTCATCAAAGCACAGTGCTTTTCCATGTGGGCCTTAACGCCGTCTAAATCTTTAAAGTATTTTAAATGGCGGAGCTGGTTTACTTTGTCAAAGCCAATGGTCTGCATTGAAATCAGCTTTACCAAGTGCTTCATGTTGTTTTCACTGCACCCAAATGCAGCGACACCGGCACCGCTAAAGGTCACTTTCGAGGTGGAGGCAAACATAAAGACCATGTCTTCGGTACCGACTTTCCGACATTCGTCCATCAGGTTTAACAGTTCGTCGTGCTGGTCACTGACGTGGTGGACACAGTAGGCGTTGTCCCAGAAGATGCGGAAATCCTTGGCAGCGGGCTTTAAGTTGGCGAAGCGGCGGACCGTCTCATCGGAATAGGTGATGCCGTCGGGGTTAGAGTACATGGGAACGCACCAGATGCCCTTGATTAGCGGGTCGCTTTGGACCAGTTTTTCCACCATGTCCATATTAGGCCCCTCCGGGGTCATGGGGACGGTGACCATATCGATGCCGAGAGTCTCGGTGACGCCAAAATGACGGTCGTAGCCGGGAACAGGGCAGAGAAATTTAATTTTGCCGCATTGTCCCCAGGGCTTATCGCTGTTATAATAGCCAAAAAGCATCCCTTTGGCCAGAGTGTCATACATGAGGTTTAAGCTGGAGTTGCCGCCGACAAAAACCTCTTCCGGCCGAAGCCCTAACATATCACCAAACAGTTTGCGCATGCCGGGAAGGCCCTCCAACAGGCCATAGTTTCTTACATCGGGGGAAAAGTTTTTGATGTCCTCTTCGGTGAGGCAGTTGATCAAATCCAT
Source organism: uncultured Oscillospiraceae bacterium (assembly GCA_904396495.1). Taxonomy (GTDB): domain Bacteria; phylum Bacillota; class Clostridia; order Oscillospirales; family Ruminococcaceae; genus Fumia. The sequence goes on along the minus strand of CAJFOJ010000067.1, from coordinate 21,174 downwards.
AGACAGATCGAGTTGGGCCACCGAGGGTTTGCCTCTAGACATGTCGAGTTTGAGCCCACAGGACTTGATTTGTTGGTATTCGGCCTGCAAAGATTCCTTTAAAGCAGACAATTCTTCAGCGGACATTTCACTGTAACGGGACATTGCCGGTACCTCCAGTCATCATAATAGCTGCCTTTTACAAGCCCTTTCCTGTCTAAGTTGTGCGCACGGAACAAACAGGTGCTTTCGAGGCAATGTACTTATCATACACCATTTGTCTTTATTTTGCAAGTTATTTTAAAAAATCCTGCAAATTAATGCTGACAAATTATTCTATGAAAAAGAAAGGACTTCTGTTCAAATTGTATGAATCTGGAAATTAAGGGCAGAAGGATGGTGAAATTTACCGTTTTGGCTTCCGTTTCAGAGAAAGGCCAAGGATAGCGACAGGCTCTTTTGCAGCTTTTCCTCTGTTTGATCTTCAAAAATGCCCTCCGGAGTTCCGTTTTGTGGAGATAATAGACGAAACGGGGGAGCTGGGCAATCAGTTGGCGGCGATTTATGAAGGACTGTCAAACAAAAGGTTCGTTTTAATGTTCTGCAATGGGGTAGGGAAAAACTTTCCCCTTCGATTGCCTTTTACATTGAAAGAAGCTTTTTCCAATGCCTGCGAATCTGACAAAATGTTGGAAAAAAGCTGAATTTTTGATTTTAAAGCTTGAATAATGGCAGAGTATCCGATACAATAGAATCGTAGTAGATTGTTAGCCTGTTTTAAGATTCGATGTGTATTTTATATTATAATGTAGCAACGCATGAATATTGTGCATTTATCACAAAAAAATATTTGTTTATATGTGAAACATTGTGAGGAAAATTCCTCGAAAAATAGGATAAAGTTATTGACAAAAAAATAACAATAAGCTATAATGGCATTGTTAAATCATTAACAAGCTTTTACATTTGTCACACACTGGTTCCAGTGAAAATAATGGGAGGTTTTGGTATTATGGCTACAAAAGAAAAAGCAGCTGCTCCTCAGACTGTTGACGTCAATCAGATGATCAACGATCTGGTTGCAAAAGCGAAAGTCGCTCTCGACGAGTACATGAAGCTCGACCAGGAGCAGGTGGATGAGATCGCTCACGCCATGGCGCTTGCCGGTCTTGACAATCACACCAAATTGGCAAAATTGGCCGTGGAGGAGACTGGCCGCGGCGTCTACGAGGACAAGATCATCAAAAATCTGTTTGCCACTGAGTACATCTGGCACGACATTAAATCCCAGAAAACCGTCGGCATCATCGACGACGACGAGTTGGCTGGCATTATCCAGATCGCCGAGCCTGTGGGAATCGTCGCCGGCGTAACCCCTGTTACCAACCCAACCTCTACCACCATGTTTAAATCCATGATTGCGGCTAAGGCGAGATGCCCAATTATCTTCGGTTTCCATCCCTCTGCTCAGAAGTGTTCCGCTGAGGCTGCTCGCATTGTCCGCGATGCTGCTATCAAAGCAGGTGCTCCGGAAAACTGCGTCCAGTGGATCGAAACTCCTTCCCTCGACGCCACCAACGCTCTGATGAATCATCCCGATGTGGCTTTGGTTCTGGCTACTGGCGGTGCCGGAATGGTCAAGGCCGCTTACTCTACCGGTAAGCCTGCTTTGGGCGTCGGCCCCGGCAACGTTCCTTGCTACATCGAAAAGAGCGCCAATCTGGAACGTGCCTGCAATGACCTGATGCTTTCTAAGACTTTTGACAACGGCATGATCTGTGCCTCCGAGCAGGCTGTCATCGTCGATAAAGAGCTTCAGAAGGGCTTTGAGAAGTACATGAAGGACAACGCCTGCTACTTCTTGAACGAGGAAGAGACCAAAAAGCTGACCGCTTACGCCTTCCCGCCTGAGAAGTCTTCTGTCAACTCGGTCGTCGTCGGTAAACCCGCCGCTTGGATCGCCGAACAGGCAGGTATTAAGGTCCCCCAGAACACCAAAATCCTCATCGCCCGCATCCCCGATGTTGGTCCTGAATACCCTCTGTCCAAAGAGAAACTTTCCCCCATCCTGGCCTATATTGTGGTCAACAGCCGGGAAGAGGGCTTTGCAATGGCCAAAAAGATGCTCTACATGGGTGGTCTTGGCCACTCCGCTGCCATTCACTCCACCGACGAGGAGGTCATTGATGCCTACGGTGAGGCTATGCAGGTGGGCCGTGTCATTGTTAACTCTCCTTCCTCTCAGGGCGGTATCGGCGATATCTACAACGAAAACACTCCGTCGCTGACCCTGGGCTGTGGCTCTTTCGGCAAGAACTCCACAACCTCCAACGTTTCCGCGATGAACCTTGTCAACGTCAAACGCATCGCCAAGAGGAGAGTCAATATGCAGTGGTTTAAAGTTCCCCCGAAAATCTACTTCGAATACAACGCTATTCAGTACCTGGAGAAAATGCCCGACATTAGCCGTGCTTTCATCGTTACCGACGAGATGATGGTGAAGCTGGGCAATGTGGATAAAATCCTTCACTACCTGAGAAAACGTCCCGAGTACTGCCACGCTGAAATCTTCGCTGAGGTCGAACCCGACCCCTCCGTCGAGACCATTATGCGCGGTGTTGAGGCTATGAACCACTTCCAGCCCGACGTTATCATCGCTTTAGGCGGCGGTTCCGCCATGGATGCTGCAAAGGGCATGTGGATGTTCTATGAGCACCCTGATATCTCCTTTGAAGGCATGAGACAGAAGTTCTTCGATATCCGCAAACGGACCTATCATTTCCCCAAATTGGGCGAAAAAGCACAGTTGGTCTGTGTGCCTACCACTTCCGGCACCGGTTCTGAGGTTACTTCCTTTGCGGTAATCACCGATAAGAAAAAGAACATTAAATACCCGTTGGCCGACTACGAGTTGACCCCTGACGTGGCCATCGTCGACCCACAGTTTACACTGTCGGTTCCCAAATCCGTCACCGCTGACACCGGCTTGGACGTTCTGACACACGCTATCGAGGCTTATGTTTCAGTCTTGGCTTCCGATTATACCGACGGTTTGGCGTTGCAGGCTATTAGAATTGTCTTTAAATACCTGAAACGTGCTTATGACAACGGCAACGACAGAGAGGCTCGCGAAAAGATGCACAACGCTTCCTGTATCGCAGGTATGGCCTTTACCAATGCCTTCCTGGGGATCAACCACTCCCTGGCTCACAAGCTGGGCAGTGCTTACCACATTCCCCACGGCCGTGCAAACGCCATCTTGCTACCTTACGTTATCACCTATAACGCACAAAAACCCACAAAATTCGCTACTTGGCCTAAATACGAGAAGTTTAACGCCGATGTCCGCTATGCGGAAATTGCCGAGATGCTGGGCCTGCCTTGTAAGACCACAGAGGAAGGTGTACAGAGCCTGGTCAAAGCCATTATTGATCTGGAGCACTCCCTCAACGAGTGCATGTCTATCAAGGACTTTGGCGTCGATGAGAAAACCTTTATGGATTCTCTGGATGACTTGGCCGATGAGGCCCATGAGGACCAGTGCACTCCCGCCAACCCCCGTTACCCCTTGATTTCCGAGCTCAAAGACCTGTACGTTCAGGCCTACTACGGAGAGATGGGAAAAAAATAAACCGATGTGAAATCCTCATTTGAAAAAAGCCTTTCCGGCACGTCCCGGAAAGGCTTTTTTGCAAAAAAATGTTGATGTTATTTGCTATTTGTGATAAAATAAAATCAATTGATTAAGAAATAATATGAAATGGCCTTTGATTCAGCGTCGGATTCTCGGCCGGAAAGGAAGATAAGATGTTATCAGCAGCAAAAAAAGAATTTATAGAGTTTATGATGAGTGCCGATGTTTTGCGCTTTGGCGAATTTAAAACCAAAAGTGGGCGGCTTTCCCCGTATTTTGTCAACACTGGAAATTATCGGACTGGAAAGCAGATCGACACTTTGGGCAAATTCTACGCCCAGTGCATCAAGGAAACCTGCGGCGATGATTTTACCGCTATGTTCGGCCCGGCCTATAAGGGAATTCCCTTGGCGACGGCGGCGGCTGGGGCGCTTGCCCGGGAATACGGCATTGATAAGCCCTATTTTTTCAACCGCAAGGAGGCAAAGGATCACGGTGAGGGCGGCTCCCTGGTGGGGTATCAGCCCCAAGACGGGGATCACATCATCATCATCGAGGACGTCATCACCGCCGGCACCGCTGTCCGGGAGACGGTGCCGATTCTCATGAACGCCGCCAAGGTCTCGATAAGCCACATGTTTATTTCGGTCAACCGCTGCGAAGTGGGCCAAAACGCGGGAAAGACCGCTGTCATGGAAGTGAAGGAGGAATTCGGCATCGACGTCCACGCCATTGTGACGGTCAAGGACATCCGGGAGTATTTGGCCGGAGAGGGCGGCTACGGCGATATGCTCGAAAAAATGGACGCCTATATGGAGCAGTATTGTGTGTTTTAGAAATTCGTCATAAAAATCGATATGGGGGGACTTCCATGGAGAACAAGGCATCAGTCAACAGGCCATTGATGATTATTGCGGCAATTCTAGCAGGTATTGGTTTTTTCCTTATTAGTATACGAATTTTTGAGTATCTGCAATGGGGATTTTATTCCTATACTCTATCTCTCATTGCGGATATCGTCAATCTTTTAGGTGTTTTGTTTTTTGCAATTCTCCTACTGTTAATTGCGGTAACAAAAATCCCCTTCAAATTATTGGCAATACCTTTATGTCTGTATTTTATACCAATTATTATTTTTCCAATTATTAATATCTTTATTTTTTTGTCGGGTAGTTTTTCTTTGTGGATCAGAATTATTTCACGGATAGCGGTGTTTGTAGTTCTTTTGTTAACACTTTTGAAATTAATAACCACTAAAATTCCGGCCATCGTTGTCACAGCACTATATGTTGTCTTGTTTTCTATCGATCTTGCTTTGTTTGGATATGCGGATTATTCGGATTTCGGAGTCCTATTATTTTTGGCCTCTATTTTACTCATGCTGTTTGCCTTTTCAACTGGTGAGCAACATTCAGTAGACAGGGAAGAACACACTTTTTTTGAACCGCAAAGCCTTCCCCTCAGCATCGTCCTCAGCATCGTCACCTGCGGGATTTATGACCTTGTCTGGAAGTACCAGCTCTGCCGGAAAATCAGGATTTTAAACAACGAAAGCACCGATTGTGTCGGCGAGTATCTCTGCCTCATATTGGTGCCGTTTTACAATCTTTATTGGTACTATACCCGAAGCCAGAAGCTTTATAATAGCATGTTGAAATTGAAGGTTCCATCCTCTGACAGCAGCGTGGTCAATATAGTACTTTCCCTGTTTGGTCTCTCGATTGTGTCAGATGCGTTGATTCAAAACGATTTGAATAAGGCCGCTAGCGTATTGCAGTTTCAAAACTGCGCGACCCAAACAGACAAATCTGGCAGTCCAATTTTCAGTGGGGAGGATTTTTCCGGGCAAAGGCAAGCGCCTTCTGAGTATGCGAAGGCCAAAACAAAGCCGGAGAATGAGAATATTCAACTGCTTCAGCAGCTTTCCGACCTCCATGACAAGGGTATCTTATCCGATGAGGAGTTCGAGACAAAGAAAAGGGATTTGCTGGATCGAATTTAAGAGGCTTTCTGCCAGGAGGTGGGACAGGTGGTGCGGCTGGTTTCAGGAAGGCAGCGGGCTTTGTTTATCACGGCGTCAGTACTGGCTGCCCTGGCGGCGCTTTTGTCGATTTCCGACAGTATCGAGGACTATTTCAGGCTTCGAGATTTGAAGGCTGTAACCTCATTTTCTTCCAACTTGATTGGAACGACCCGGTTTTTGGGAGCGGTTTTCCTATCCGTTGTCTCCGCTACCCTAATCCGTGGAAGGACCAGAGCGGTTATGATGGTTTTGCCGCTCATCTACTATTTTGTGCCATCCATTTTGTCGGCATTTTCGGAATACGGCCGGGGAATGCTATTTGGTTTTTTGGTTCCCGACTATTGGCTCTATCATTACCAGGAAATCCTGTTTACCCTGCTGATACCGCTCCTTGTCCTGGCGTTTATTCTTTTAACAGTGCTTTTGGTCATCCCAACCAGGATTCCCGCCATTTTGCTACTGGTGTTTGACATGTTCGCCCCTTTGGCGTATGTCGCATTACACCGTGACAGATGGTATCTGCTTTCCTCCTATCAGTGGAGCAATATTTTGTTTTTAACGTCGGTCTTGCTGACGATGGTTGCCCTTCCGGTCAAACCGTCTGCCCATCACGCGAAAGGGGGGCCTGATGAACAGCAAGCGCCGATATTTTCGGATGATTAAATTTCTGACAGGATAAAGAAAGGGAGCTTTACATGGAGATGACGAAAAACAAAAAGGCAAACAGTTTTTTGTTGATTTCGGCGGTGTTGGCAATCGTGTCTGCCTTACAAAAGTTCAATGATATTTTTTTGAGGGTGCGGTACGGTGGTATTCTGGAAGGGACGATCGAGTGGATAAATCTGCTTCCCTTTGCCGTGATGGTCTGCCTGGCGGCCGTGGTGCTGTTGGTTCTCCGGGATAAGCGCGCTCCTCAATGGCTGGGACTGCCTTTGAGCTTATATTGGATGTCCATTGGGGTGAATTACCTGATTGGATCTTCCTATGACCTTTTTCTGGCCTGGATTGCTCCAATCCCCGTAGCCTGTATGGTTGTCACCATTCTGACGGCGGCCAAAAAAATTCCCACTGTTGTTCCAATGCTCGTCCTCTTTGCGCTGGTCATGGTCTGGCATGTTCTTATGATGCTTTTCGAAATCGGCAACAACGCAATGGTAAACCAGTTGATTGCTGTCTCCGCCTTTTGGTTTGCCTCGCTGGCCGTGGCACCGGAGTGGAAGCGAAAAAAACGGCCTTTCGTTGAAGAAACTCCTGTTGAATCCGTAACATTAGAAAGTTGGCGGGATGGTTTGCGGGATTACGGCTTATCTGAGACCCGAGAAACCGAACCTTCTCAATCGGAAGAGGATTCTGACCGAAAGTAAAGATACTGCTTATTAAAAACTATCTGCAACGAAACTTGCAGATAGTTTTTTATATCGTTTCAAAAAACAGACAGCTCCTGCAAGAACCGTCTGTAACTTTGCTAGTGTCATGATTGCGTCATAAAGTCAAAAATGGAAGAATCTGTTCATAAGTCTTGTCTCCGATCCCTTTCACATTTTTTAGTTCCTCTAGTGATTGAAACCCGCCTTGAGACTCCCGGTATTCGATGATGCGTTCCGCCGTCTTTTCTCCGATCTGGGGCAGGCGCATCAAGTCCTCTTTGGTGGCGGAATTGAGGGAAATGGTCTCCTCTGAAGCTGAAGATTCCTGCACATCCGAGACGGAGAGAACCCGTTTTCCGTCGACGGCGGGCGAATTTCCAACAAGGTACCCGATCATAAATCCTATGAACAAAAGGCCAATGCCGATGAGCAATAGTTTCCATTTTTTGTCGGTCATAATGATTTTCCCCTTGTCAGCAGATGGTTTTCACAATACTCCCCTTTGGGGAAGCTGCCACTTCGATGCGGGCGGGAATGTAGTCGATGAGCGACTGCACATGGGAGATAATTCCAATCAGGCGTCCGCCCTCCCGCAGGGATAAAAGGCTCTCCACGGCGATTTCCAGCGACTGGGCGTCCAGGGAGCCGAACCCCTCGTCGATGAACATGGTGTTTACTTCCACCCCGCCGCTGACGGCGGATATGACGTCGGCCACCGCCAGCGCCAGAGCCAAAGAGGTGAGGAAGCTCTCACCGCCGGAGAGGGTATTGGTCCCCCGGTACTTTCCGGTGTAAATATCCAGCACCTCTAAATCAAGGCCGGAGGCGCGGCGGCCCTTTTCCTTTTCTTGCTTGCGGCTGACGGAATACCGGCCAGATGACAATGACAAAAGCCGCAGGTTGGCGTTTTGGATGATCTCGTCGAAAAAGCCGCCCAGTATAAACCGCTCAAAGCTCAGATTTTTCTGATTCATCCCGGCGGAGAGTTTATATAAGGTGCCGACGGTGCGGAACTGTTCGTCGGCTTTTTGGAGGGAAGCGAGATTTTGTTTGAGGTAGCAAAGGGCCTTTTCGTCCTGCTGGATGGAACTTTGCAGCCGCAAAAAGATATCCTCAGCCTGAGCGAGCGCCTGGGACAGGGTTTCCTGCCGCTGCCGCATTTCCTCCAAAGGGTAGGGCGTTTTGCTACCCACCTCGGCCGTCAGCTGATCCCGTAAAATCTCGTTTCGCCGGAGGGCATCCTCGTAATCCTTCATTTCCGCCTCCAACTGGGGCAGGGAGGGAAGAGCCTGTTTTTCCTCCCGGTAGGAGCCGGCGTCTTGGTAACCGGCGGCGGAAAGCTCCTGTAAAAAGGCTTTTTGTGCTTCTTCGAGGCGGCCAGTTTCTTCCTCTTTCGCCGTCAAAAGGGACTCCAACTGCTTTTCCAGCCGGTCTTTTTGCAGAGCGGCCGCTTGATAAGTGCTTTGGGCGGCCAGTACCTCTCTGTTGATGGAGGAAATCTCCCCCTGCAAAGCTTCCCGCTGCATGGGGAAGTCCTCACGCGGGCCTTCGAGGATTTTTGCCTCCAGCTCCTGCAAAGAATCGGCAAGCGCCTGCTCTTTCGCCTCGTTTGCCGCCTGTTTATTTTCAATTTGCGCTTTTTTGGCAGCGAGAAAATCCAACGACAGGCAGTTTTCGTTTTGCAGGGTGCTTTCCGCCCCCAGCAGGCGCAATTGTTCCTCGATGGAGGCGATTTCCCGCCGCAGCGCTTCCTCCTGCTCCCGGGCGGCGGAACACTCCTCCTCGATGAGGGGGAGGAGCTTATCGTCGTGGATGTCCCAGCTTGTACCCTCCTCCAAAAGGCTGAGGGCCCGGGTGCATTCCACCGTCTGCTCCTGGGCTTCTTCCCGCAGAGACAGCATCTTTTGATGGCTTTTGTCCATTTCCGTCTGGGTGGGGAGCCCTTCTAAAGAGGCGGGATTTGGGTGCTCCCGGGAGCCGCAGACGGGGCATGGTTCGCCGGGGCGGAGGTTTTTGGCAAGCTCCCCCGCCTGCCTGGAAGCATACCGGTTTAAAATCTCCAGGTACTGGGCGCTGGCCCGGTCCGCCGTTTCCACCGCCTGGCGGTAGGTTTTGACGATTTGGGGCAGGGTAGCAAGTTTTTGCTGTTTTTGGAGAAGCTCGGCGGCCTGGGCGTACAGGTCGGCCCGCTGGGTCAATAGCTCTAACATCTGGAGCTGTTGTGCAAAAGTTTCCCCCGCGGCGCGGCACTGGGAGCGCTCCGATTCTTTTTGGGCGATCTCGTCCAGCAGCCGGACAGCGCTGTCAAGGGCGGCGAGCTGGGCGGAAAGGTCGGGGAGCCTCAGTTGGCTGCGCTGTGCCTTCTGAGACTGGGCGGCCGCCGCCTGAAAGGCTTCCTTTGCCGCAGGGAGGGCCCTTTCTGTTTCCTCGAGGCGGGAGATGATCCCGTCAAGGCGCTCTTTGCTGTCCAGCGCCTGCCGCTCCAAAAGGGCGAGGGCCTGTACCCGGCGAAGCCGCAGCGCCTGCTGTTTTTTCTGCTGGTACTGGGGGCGCTGCCGCTCCAATTGAGAGAGGGCCGATTGGGCCTCTGCAAGCGATTGGAGCTTTTGGTTGATACGTTCCGCCTGTTGCAGGTCGATGGAGGAAAGCTCCTGCCGCAGCGTATCAAGCTCTGTTTTCTGCGCGCCCGCTTCCCGCTTGCGGGAAGCGATATTTTCCCCCAGCTTTTTGGTCAAGCGGGGAAGGTCAATGGGGTCGGCGTCCAGCAGCGAGCGGATTTCCTCATCCTCGGAAGCGATGGTGCGCAAAACCCCTTCCCCCGCGGCGGAAAGCTCCCGGCACCGGCGTTCCAGCGCCTTGGACTGTTCGCCCAGCATTTCGGTAAAATGGGCGTACTGCTCGGTGGAGAAGATGCGGCGGAAAATCTCCTGCCTCGTTTTGGAGTCGGCGTCGAGAAAGCTGCGAAATTCCCCCTGGGGGAGCAGGACGATTTTGCGAAACTGGTCTTTCGTAAGCCCCAAAATTTCGACGATTTTCTGGTCTACCTCGTTTTTGCCGCTGATGATTTCCCCGTTGGGCAGGGTGAGAGAGGCGGTGGAGGAGACGACGCGGGGCTCCCCATTCCGTTTGAGGACGGTCTGCTGGGGGGTACGGCGGACGGTATATTTCTCGTTTTGGGAGAGAAAGCAAAGCTCCGCCCAGCAGGTTTCACTCAACGGGGCAAAGTCGCTTTTTAAGCTGTCGCTTTGGCGGACGCTGCCGCTGGGTTCGCCGTAGAGGGCGAAGGAGATGGCGTCAAAAATGGTGGTTTTGCCGGAGCCGGTTTTCCCGGTGATGAGAAAAATTCCGTCGTCGGAAAAACGGGAAAAATCAATCTCCTGGGTCCCCTCAAAGGGGCCGAAGGCGTGGAGGGTGAGGTTAAGCGGCTTCATTGGTCGGCTCCTTTCCCCGGCTCCGCCATCTTCTGGACGGCGGATAGCTGTTTTGGCGGGATTTCCTCGCCATTTACATACTCATAGAAGTCGCAAAACAGCTCCGGCAGGGATTTTTCCCGGGCTTTCCGGGCGGTGAGGTCGTGAGGGCGTTCTTCGCCGCTGCGTTCATAGGAAAGGCCCATCAGGTTCGGGTATTTCTCCCGCAGCCGGAGAGCGGCGTTTAAGATGAGCTCTCTGTCCTCCAAAACGGCGAAAACGTAGTCTTTGTCGGGCTCCTCCCGGTCGATGAGCCGGTCAAAAAAGCCTTTTACCACCTTCAAATCCCGGAGAATGGGGATGGTGCGCTCCTCGATGGACAAATTTCCTTTTTCCCCCAGCGTCAGCACCGTCACGGTTGGGGAGAGGCTGTGCTCATTGGGGGAGTATTTGAGGATGGAGCCGCTGTACCGCATGTTGGAGGCGATGTTTTGCTTTCGGTGGATGTGCCCGGCGGCGATGTAGTCAAAATCCCGGTACTGGCGCAGGTCCACAAGGTCGGCGCCGCCGACGCTTTCCTCCGCAGCCTGAACGCCGTCTGATTTAGTGCGGCAGAAGGTTCCGTGGCAGATAAGGACGTTGCGCTTAGAAAAATCGGCATCCTCCAAGATGGGAACCGCCGCTTTGTCGAAGGCCTCCTGAAAGGTTCTGGCGGGAGGCTCTGGAAAGAGGCCGTTGGCGGTGGGCGGGTCCACATAGGGGAGCAGGTAAAAGTGGACGGGGCCCAGCTCGTCGGAAAGAGTCACCTTCCGAGGCAGGGCCGACAGCCGCCCGGCGATGTGGAGCCCAGCGGAGGAGAGCAGCTCGCTCCCAAAGGAAAGCCGCTCTCTGGAGTCGTGGTTTCCGGCGGCCATGAGGACGGGTACCTGTAACTGGAGGATGGCCCTGGACAGAAACCGGTTTAACACCCCCACCGCTTCCCCGGAAGGGATGGGGCGGTCATAGACGTCCCCGGCAATGATGAGGGCGTCGGGGCGCTCATTTTCCATGAGGGTGAGCAGACCGTCCAGAAAATACTCCTGGTCGCTTAAAAGAGAAAAGCCGCCCAGCATTTTGCCAATATGCCAGTCGGCTGTGTGGATGATTTTCACAAGGCACCGTCCTTTCGCATGCTGATACCGAAATTAGCCGCGCTCTACATCTTTTCGATGTCCTTGGTGGCCACGGCGTTTAAAGACAGGTCGGCCAGATTGCCCTTTTGGTATTCAAAGTAGCCCTGGGCTCCCACCATGGCGGCATTGTCGCCGCAGAGGTCCAACGTGGGGACGTAAAAGTCGAACTTTCGCTGTTGGCACTCCTTTTCCAGCCGCTCCCGCAGGCCGGAGTTTGCCGAAACGCCGCCCGCTAAGACGATTTTGCGGTAGCCCAGCTCTTCGGCCGCTCCCATAAGCTTTTCTGCGATCATGTCGCAGACGGTTTTCTGAAAGGATGCTGCCATATCGTTGACGTTTATTTCCACACCCTTTTGCTTTGCATTGTGAAGGGTGTTGATGACGGCGGTTTTGAGACCCGAAAAGCTGAAGTCGTACACACTGCCGTCCACCTTGGGGTGGGGGAGGCGGTAGGCGTCGGGATTACCCAGCTTCGCCGCCTTGTCGATGTAGACGCCGCCAGGGTAGGGAAATCCCATGGCACGGGCCGCTTTATCGAAGGCTTCTCCCGCCGCGTCGTCCCGAGTGCGCCCGATGACCCGGAACGTCGTGTGATCCAACACCTCGATGATGTGGCTGTGGCCGCCGGAGGCCACCATGCAGAGAAAGGGCGGCTCCAACTGAGGATGAGTGATGTAGTTTGCGGCGATGTGGGCGCGGATGTGGTGGACCGGAATCAGCTTAAGGCCCGTCGCCATGCTGAGGCCCTTGGCGTAGTTGACGCCTACAAGCAGAGCGCCGATGAGGCCGGGGGCGTATGTAACGGCGATGGCGGTTATATCGCCAAAGTCCATCCCCGCCTCTTTCAAAGCGCCCTCCACCACCCAGCAGATGTTCTCGCAGTGGCGGCGGGAGGCGATTTCCGGCACTACGCCGCCGTATTTTTTGTGTTCCTCCACCTGGGAGGAGATAACGCTGGAAAGCACGGTGCGCCCGTTTTGGACGACGGCGGCTGCCGTTTCGTCGCAGGAGCTTTCGATGGCCAGGATGTTGACAGTTTCGTTCATGAAGCGGGTTCCTCCAATATTTTTTCCATGATGACGCCGGCTTCCGGCGGGTTTTGATAGAAGTTTTTCCGTTCCCCCAGCGAGATAAACCCAAAGGATTCGTAGAGCCGCCGGGCGGGGAGATTTCCTTCCCGCACCTCCAGCATCAGTCGGGTGAGGCTGTGGGCTGCGCAGAAGTCTACGAGGGCCCCTAATAGCGAAGCGCCGACGTGCCGCCGCCGAAAATCCGGCGAAACGGCGATGCGGTTCAGGTTTAATTCCTCAAAGAGGTAGGTGGAATTTAAGTAGCCGCAGATGACGCCGTTTTCCTCGGCGACCAGCATACAGGAGCGGTCCTCCCGCAGGGTGGAGCGGATGCTCTTGCGGCTCCACGGGTCGGGAAAGCAGGCACTTTCCAGCAAAAAGACGGCTTCCACGTCCTCTTCGGTCATGGGGCGGATGTTCATGGCAGTTCCTTCCTTTTGGTGTGATGCGGGGTAGGATTTCTCCTTTTACGGGTCGAAATGGCGCTCGTAGAGGGCGGATTCGTACACCCGCCCAAAACGCTGCCGGATTTCGTCGGGGCAGCGTCCGGTGTATTCGCCGTACACCCCTTTGACAAAGCAGTCCAAGATGGGGTGGTTTACCAGCGCTTTGCACTCCTCATCCTCGGCGTAAAAGTGAAGGTAGGAGTAGGTTTTCATAAACTGGTTTTTCAAAAGCCAGCTTTTTATCCCGTCGTCCTCCCGGACCCAGATTTCCAGGTGGCTCACCCCTTCTTCCCGGAGCAGGGAAAAGGCGTACTCCATCAAATGGGCGGCCACGCCCTTCTGTCGGAATTCTGGCAGCACCATCAGGTTGCGGATGATGGCGCCTTTGGTGCCGGTGCGGTAGCAAATCACCTTTTTGTCCCCGTCCAGCTCCAAATCGAGGATGCCGATAACGGTTCCCTGGGACACTGCCACCAGTTCGATGGATGGATTTTGATAGGATTGTTTGTGTCGGAGGACCTGGTCGTAGCAGGGGGTGTCCAACAGGGACAGCACCCGGCATCGGACCCAGCTTTGCTCGTCCTCGCGGGGGTTGTATTTTCGTATTGTGACCATTCTTGACCGTCCTTCACCTTTCGTTTGCTCTGTTTTTAGAATCCCGCTCTATCAAAAAGCCGTAGGCCCTTTGACATTCCTCTCGGGGAAGGCCGGTTTCTTTTACGAGAAAATCCACTGCTTCCTCCCGGGAGGCGTACTGCGACAGAAGCTCTTTGGTTTTCGCAAAAGCTTCCATGGCGCGGTTGAAATCAGCGTCGGATATTGTTTTCACAGTGATCACCCCTTGGCGATATACCAGTTTTTGCCGTCGTGGATGTCCACTTCCAGCTTGACCGACAGCTTCGCCGCGTTTTCCATCTCGTATTTGACGATTTCCTTGACCTTTTCGACTTCGTCCTCCGCCGCCTCCACCAGCAGTTCGTCGTGAACCTGCAAAATCAGCCTGGAGCGGAGATTTTCTTCCTTGAGGCGGCGGTAGACCTTAATCATCGCCAGCTTGATGATGTCGGCGGCGGTGCCCTGGATGGGCATATTCATGGCGACCCGCTCGGAAAATCCCCGCAGGGCCGGTTTTTTGCTGTTGATGTCGGGGAGGGCCCGGGGGCGGTGGAACATCGTCTCCACATAGCCCAGGTTTTTCGCCTTTTCCACCGATTCCTTCATGTAGTTATTAACACCGCTGTAGGTGTTTAAATAGTCCTCGATGTACTGTTTGGCCTCTTTTACCGTGACGTGGATGTCCTGGGCGAGAGAAAAGGCCGAGATGCCGTATACAATGCCGAAATTGATGGCCTTGGAGCGGCTTCTGAGCTCCGGGGGCACTTCATCAAAGGGAATGTGGAAGACCTGGGAGGCGGTCATCCGGTGGATGTCTGCGCCGTCCTGGAAGCCCTTGATCATATGCGCGTCGCCGGAAATGTGGGCCAAAATCCGCAGTTCAATCTGGGAGTAGTCGGCGTCCACCAGGGTAAAGCCCTCCTTGGCGACGAAAAACTTCCGCATTTCGGCCCCCAGCGGGGTGCGGACGGGGATGTTCTGGACGTTGGGGTCCAGCGAACTGATCCGCCCGGTTCGTGTCTCGGTCTGGTTAAAGGTGGAGTGGACCCGCCGGTCGGGACGGATACATTTTTTTAAGCCCACCACATAGGTGCTGTAGAGCTTGGAAAGCTGCCGGTACTCGAGAATTTTGCCGATAATAGGGTGTAAAGGCAAAAGGCTTTCCAACACCTCGGCATCGGTGGAGTAACCGGTTTTGGTTTTTTTCTTGGGGGGAAGGCCCAGCCGGTTAAAGAGCACGTCAGAAAGGTGCTGGGTGGAGTTGATGTTGAAGGGTACTCCCGCCAGGTCGATGATGTCGATTTTCAGCTGCTCGATCTGGGCGCTCAGGTCCTCGCCAAACTGGGTGAGGTTTCTTTCGTCGATCATGAAGCCCTCGTGCTCCATCGAGGCCAGTACTTCGCAGAGGGGCAGCTCAATTTCTTTGTACAGAAAGTCCATCTGCCGCTCCGAGATGATGGACGTGACGGCCCGGTTTAACTGGATGAGGCAGGCGGCGTCCCAGTCCTCTTCCGGGAGGGAGCAACTAAAGTCCGGCAGGTAATGCCCCCGCATATCCGACAGGGAATAGCTTTTGTCGGCGTTGCTCAAAAGGTAGGCGGCAAGTTTTAAATCGGAGCAGAGGTTTTTGAGAGCCAGCCCCCGGTCGAGGGCCAGGTGATGGACGGGCTTTGCGTCAAAGGTCACTTTGGGAAGCTCGCTATTAAGGAGCGCCGCAAAAACCTCCTCCAACTTGTCGGTAAACCGGGCGACGGCGTGTTCGCCGGTCTGCAAATCGATCTGGGTGAGGGTATCCCCGTCCGCTTTGATGAGAAAGCAGAGTTCGGTAAGGGCTTTTAAGGTCCCCTCCACGTCGGGATTCTCTATCAGGGTGTAGGACACGCTTGGAGCGGCTTCCAAGACGGAAGTCTCGGCCGGAGCGGCGGGCATTTCGTCCAAACCGAAGGACTTGAGCACCGAAGTGAGGCCGTACTTTGTGAGAAATGCGGCGAGAGCCGGGCCGTCGGGCTGTTTGCCCGTTAAATCTTTCGGGTCGAAGGGCAGGGGGACGTTACAGGTGATTTCCCCCAGCTTGCGGCTCAAAATGGCTTCCTCCCGGTGCTCTTCGATGAGCTTTTTGATCCGGGGGGTGGCGGAAATGCTGTCTAGGTTGTCGAGAATTTCCTGTAAGCTGTGGTGGTTTTGGATCAGCGACAAAGCGGTCTTTTCGCCGATACCCTTGACGCCTGGAATGTTGTCGGAACTGTCCCCCATGAGGGATTTCACCTCGATGAGCTGCCTGGGGGAGACGCCGTACTGCTCCATGACGGTTTGGGGGGTGTAAAGGATATCTCCTTTATTGGATGCCAGGTTGACGGAAACCCGTTCGCTTGCAAGCTGAAGGGAATCCCGGTCGCCGGTGGCGATGATGCAGGTATCATCTGGATGGGCGTCGGCATAGGCCGCCAGAGTGCCCAGGATGTCGTCGGCTTCATACCCCTCGATGCCGACCACAGTTCCCCCCGCCAATGTTACGAACTCCTTTCCCAGCGGCATCTGGACGAGGAGCTCGTCCGCTGTGGGGCCGCGGGTGCCCTTGTAGCCGTCGAACATCTTGTGGCGGAAGGTGGGGGCGTGAACGTCGTAAGCGGCGACGACCACGTCGGGCTCAAAGGCGTTTAAGAGTTTCTGATAGGTCTTTGCAAAGCCCAACAGGGCGTTTGTCGGCGTGCCGTCGGGGGACGACAGGTGCCGGATGGCGAAAAAAGACCGGTTCATCAGCGAGTTAAAGTCGATGGCGAGAATTTTCATCGAAATAGTTCCTTTCCTGTTTATGGGAGAATCGGTTGCCCGATTGGTTGCGGTTGACGGTATTTGCGTTTCCGATTATAATAGAAAGGCGCATAAGCGCCTTTGCATACACTCAATTAGTATATCATATTTGCCTGGATTTTACAACGAATCCCCAGATTTTAGCAAGGAAAACCGGTGGGAAAGGATTTTTAATTTGATGGATACCGTAAAAATCGGAAATGTGGAAATCGAAAAAACAGCGGCCCTGGCTCCCATGGCGTCGGTGGCCGACCGGGCCTATCGGGAGATCTGCAAGGAGTGGGGGGCCTGCTATGTGGTAGGGGAGCTGGCCTCGGCCAAAGCCCTCACTTTCTCCGACCGCAAGACAGAGGAGCTGCTCTTTGTGTCGGACGAGGAACGTCCTATGGCGGTCCAGCTCTTTGGAAGCGAGCCGGACGTCATGGCGAAGGGGGCGGAGAAAGCCCTCAAATACCGCCCCGACATCCTGGACATCAACATGGGCTGCCCGGTGCCCAAAGTGGCGGGCAACGGAGCGGGTGCCGCTTTGATGAAGGACCCCCAGCTGGCCTACGAAATCGTCAAAGCGGTGGTCAGCGTCTCCAGCGTGCCGGTAACGGTGAAAATCCGCAAGGGTTGGGACGAAAATTCCGTCAACGCCGTCCCTTTTGCTGAGCTTATGGAAAAGGCGGGGGCCGCCGCCATCACCGTCCACGGCCGAACCAAAAACCAGATGTACCGGCCCTTTTCCGACAGCTCCATCATCAGGGCGGTGAAAGAGGCGGTGTCGGTGCCGGTCATCGGCAACGGGGACATCCTCACCGCCGAGGATGCGGCCAGGATGTACGAGGAGACCGGCTGCGACCTTGTGATGGTGGGCCGGGGCAGCTACGGCAACCCCTTTTTATTTTGGCAGATCGAAAACTATCTGAAAACCGGGACCATCCCTCCCTTGCCGCCCCTTTCCCAGCGGCTTTCGGTGATGCGGAAGCAGGTGGAGCTGGCCGTCCAGTACAAAGGCGAGTACATCGGCATGCGGGAGAGCCGGCGGACGGCGTCCTATTACCTCAAGGGCATTGCCGGGGCGGCCAAGCTCCGGGCGCTCTGCGGCCAGCTCAAAACCATGGAGGATTTGGACTTGCTCATCTCCATGGCCCTCTCCCGGCGGGAATCGTGTTAAGATCGTGTAAAAATGTGGGGAAAACATTTACAAGCCCCTTTTGTTATGGTATACTTGCTCCGGTTATGTGAAAACTTCCGGTATCTTTACCTGATACAGAAAGGCTTGGTTTGATTGTCATGAAGAAAAAATGGCTCATTTGGGTAATTTTAGTTGCCCTCACCGGAATTTATATCTTTTTTGCCGCCCCAAACCTCAATCCTCTTTACCCCGACGGCGGATTTTTCTGGGCAGTGTTGATTACCATTTATCTGGCCGTGGGGCTTTTGATGAACCTCGGCGTGTCGATCAAGGATTTGTTCCATACCCATGTATCAGTGGAAGGGCTCAAACAGAAAAGGGCCAACAAGCTTTCCCTCATCGCCATTGGGATAGTTTGGATATTGTACATTTTGGCAAACGTCATCTCTGCCCCTCTTTTTAACTACAAGGCCTACCGGGATCAGATGGACACCCCCGTTGTAAAGGAATTCAGCTCTGATGTTCAGGTGCTCGACTTAGATCAGATTCCGGTGGTAGACAAAGATTTGGCCCGGATTTTGGCCGACCGGAAATTAGGGGAAAAACCGTCCTTGGGCAGCCAGGTAGTGCTGGGAGAACCCACCATTCAAAACGTCAACGGCGAGCTTATCTGGGCTGTGCCCTTGCATCACTCGGGATTTTTCAAGTGGCTGTTCAACATGGACGGGGCAGCCGGCTATATTGTCGTTTCCGCCACCAATCCCCAGGACGTCCGGTATGTAGAGGATCACAAGATCAAAATCCAGCCGGATTCCTACCTGCTGTTTGATCTGGAGCGGAGGGCTCGTTTTTCAAAGGGGCTCTTCACCGGCATGGTGGACTACAGTTTTGAGTTAAACGATGAGGGCGAGCCATACTGGGTGGTCAGCACCTATCACAACAGATGGCTTTACAGCCTGAAAGAAGCCGACGGGGTGATCCTCGTCAACGCATCCACCGGTGAAAGCCAACGTTACGCTTTGGAAGACGTCCCTGATTGGGTGGACCGGGTTCAGCCGGAGGACTTTATCATGGAGCAGATCGACAACAAAGGCGAATACGTCAAAGGTGTCTTCAATTTCTCCAATTCCGGAAAATTCCGCACATCCCCCGGGGATGCAATCGTCTACAACGACGGCAAATGCTACCTCTTCACCGGTGTGACCAGTGTTGGCGTCGACCAGAGCACCATCGGATTTTACATGGTGGACATGGTGACAAAGGAAGCTTCTATGTATCAAATCAGTGGCGCCACTGAAAACGCCGCCATGGAATCCGCTGAGGGCAAGGTGCAGGACTTAGGGTATCAGTCTACCTTCCCGTTGATTCTAAACGTGGACGGGCAGCCTACCTACTTTATGACCCTTAAGGACAATGCTGGACTCATCAAAAAATACGCCTTTGTCTCAGTACAGGACTTTATGCTGGTAGGGGTGGGCGACACCATGGATGCCGCTATGAAGGACTACCGTTCGGTGGTGCAAAGCCAGGAAGGCAGCACTGGAATTGTGGACGAAGTGGGAGAAACCCAGGAGATTTCCGGCGTCATCGACCGGATTGCCTCGGAATTGAGCGGAGGAAGTACCGTTTACCTCTTTACCCTTCAGGGTGATGAAGCAGGTACCATCTACCGAGGTGCAGCTTCGTTAAGCTCCGAGCTCGCCCTGACCCAAAGCGGGGATGAGGTTTCCCTCCAGCTTGTCCCAAGTGGGGATAAAGTTGTCGAGATTATCGAGTTTGATAACATGGCGATACCGAATTAATCAAAAAGGGATTATCGCAAAAGAAATGAGTATTTTATCTAACAATTAAAACCAGATAGGGGCCGATATTAGGTATCGGCCCCTATTGACTTTCTGCCATACGTTTCATGGAGGCTTTTTGACAATCCTCTCAATCATGAAAGCTTTCATGATTTTCTGTTTTCTCCAACGCTTCCAGCATGATATGGATGGCTCTATTGCAAATATTGAAGTGGTTATACCGGAAAAAATAAAACCCGGCGACTTTTCTCGCCGGGATAATGTTACATTGTCTGCGTTTTCGGCCCGAACATGGCGGCGTTATAGGCGTACGACAGGTTGTTGAAATTTTTGATAAAGAGGTACAATCCAATCCAGGAGAGGATGGAACAGGTCAGATAACCCAGCAGGTGAAACAGCAGATAGGTGACACCGTTGTCGGTACAGGGAACCTGGTTGCGATCACAGAGGTCTTTGATCCGCTCTCCCTGTTCGTAGTACCAAAACAGGTCGTAAAGCCCGCAGGTGACAAGGGAAAGCAACACCACGATCCCCGGATCGGTGTTCCGGTTGTCGTTGCCCACCATGATGTTTAAATCCCTGGTCGTGGTGTACAGAAAATAGAAAAAGTAGATGCCGCAGGTGATAAAGCTCAGCAAAAGTACCGTGACAAAGTTCCGTTGTCGAATCATAATGACCTCCTGAAAAGCCGCCTGAAATTACAGGCTTGTAATCCATGTATAAATTTGATAGAAAACGCTCTCCCGATTGTAGTCCATGGGCGGTGTATGAGGGAAAAACAAGGCCATCCGCAGGATATATACGCCAAAAAACACGATGGCCAAAGAAATCCATAGGATGTTGTCGGCCCGTTTGGACTTGAAAAGCCCCTGGGGACGGAAAACGCCCACGAGAATCAGGGGAACCGCTAAAAGCCACAACGGGTGCCAATAAAAGGCGCTCTGAAAATCAAGCTGGAAGGCGGAGAGATAAGCTCTCGTCATGCCGCAGCCAGGGCAAGGGAACCCTGTGATGTTCCGGATAGGGCAGCCCCATGTAAACACCAAAAGGATCAGTGCGATGGCAACCAGGCCCCCAAGCCACTTTTTCCTGTTTTCCATCTTGCCCCACTTTCCCTCTGTCATCCCAAACTCCTTTCGGGTTGTTCATAAAAAGAAACGATAGTTTTTGTGCTATTACTTCAGCTTCCCAAAAAAATCGTACCATTTTTAGGAGAAGCTGTCAACAGCCCTAGTTGACAAACCCCACTGTTGCTGGTATGATAAAGGGCATGAGCAAGCTATGTGGCAGCGCGGCTTTTAGCCGTGAGGAAAGTCCGAGCATCGCAGGGCAGGATAGCTGCTAACGGCAGCCGAAGGCGACTTTAGGGAAAGTGCAACAGAGAGATACCGCCGGATTTTCCGGTAAGGGTGGAAAGGCGAGGTAAGAGCTCACCGGGGCGGGGGAGACCCCGCCGCCATGTAAACCCTATCCGATGCAACACCGACTGGGGGGTTATCGCTGGCCCGGCGCTCCCGACGGGTGGCTGGAGCAAGGCGGCGACGTCTTGTCGAGATAGATTGTCACACACGACAGAACTCGGCTTACCGGCTTGGTCATACCAAAACGAGCAGTCCTAAGGTAGCTACTCATAAAACAGTATTAACGAAAAACTGAAATAGGGTAGCTGCCATACAGGTTGCAACGCAAAACGGATGTATTGTCGTATTGATGATACGTCCGTTT
>CAJFOJ010000066.1 GCA_904396495.1 uncultured Oscillospiraceae bacterium | reverse complement strand
GCCATATGGTAGCGGCAGTTGGATTTGAACCCACGACCTTTCGGGTATGAACCGAATGCTCTAGCCAACTGAGCTATACCGCCATCTACTTTTTTGTCCTATTCATGAGGAACGGCTTTTATTTTATCACAGGACCAAAAATTTGTCAACCATTTTTTGCAAAAACTTGGAAATCCCGCTCTTTTAGCCTTAAAAAGAGTTGTTTTCACCACTATTTTATGAGTAAAATGGCAGGGCGCTGGCAGTCTGCGTCCAATGCCCTGCTTTTGTTATTGTGTCTTCAAATTTGGACATTATACATTGTCCATATGAGGAAAATAAATAGGGATTGGAAACCAGCTTTTTTCAATCTTAGATTTTTCCCCACCGGGAAGGAACGCCGTCATTGGATCAAACAAACGGCACATCATCCCGATGTGATCCAATGACAAATCGAAAGCTTCTGACGTTTCTGAGACAAAAACTGTCCCGTTTTCCACTGTGATTCGATATCTCCCCACATCGTGGATATCGATGACGTAACTTCCGTCGATGATTCCCTGCGTCTTCGCCTTAAGGGTTAAAAACGCCTCGATCACATTGGGATAATTTAAAACATTGATACAAGCGCTGTTGAGGATTTGGGAGCGCTCACAGGTGCGATACATTTCCCGAATGCAATCCCCTTGATTGGGCGCCATCATCACTATAAGATCATTCTCGACTAACTCTAGCAGTTTAAATATTACCGGAACTGTCTGCGAAGCGTCGGAAAGGACGATTTCCTCCACTGTGCCGCTCTCTGGAATAAAACAGCAGTATCCGATGAGTCTACCCTTCGACAGAATTCCATAGGGAACAGCATCCCAACTGGAAGCCACCTCCACAAAATTCTTTTCAGTTCTCCCGGCAAATACATCCTCTTGTTTATATATCTCCAGGCATGGCTTTATGTATTCTTTGTTTTCTTTCAGCGAAACTAGGGATATTTCCTCCGATTTATACTCCTGTAAATGCCGCTTATTTCTCTGATTGTAGTCAAAGCGCAGCTGAATACCGCATCGGGTAAATCCAAAATGCTCATATCGCTGTCGTTGGCCGGTGAGCACCATAAAATCCCCACACTTTTGTTGAGCTTCTTCCACCGACTTCTTCATCAGAGTTTTCATATATCCCTTACCGCGGCTATAAGGATGGGCAGACACCGTCCCTATTCCGTAAGCCTTCAAAGTTTTCCCCACAACTTGTAGGAAAATTGGGAAATTTCCTACCATTGCTTTGATTTTTCCGTTTTCCTTTACCAAGTAATGGCACTGGGCCATCTCCGGATGCCCGTCATAGAGTTTGGGAAGTAGCGATTTAAAGTCCAGCCGAAACACCAGGTTGCCAAAATCGACAATTTCATCGTACTCATCAGCAGAGCCTTTGCAGATTATTTCATCCATCGTCAGATTCCTTCTTCCGTCGTTTGATAGAGTCTAGCGGAAAACCGAATAAAATCATCAAGACTCAGTTCTTCCGCCCTTGCTGTTTCCTTGAGATTTACATCCTTGAGTGCTCTCGCCACCTGTTCTTTGGAGAGGTTCAGAGACGAGGAAATCGTATTGCAAAGGGTCTTCCTCCTTTGGGAAAAAGCTCCCTTCACAACTGTGAACAACCGTTGTTCTGCCTCCCCGCTTAACGGCTTGTCCTTTTTGATATCCAACCGGATAACAGCGGAATCCACATTGGGTGCAGGCATAAAGCTTCCCCTGCTGACTGAAAAAAGCAGCTTCGGTTCGCTGTAATACCGCACAGCCACCGTCACCGCGCCGCAATCCCGGGAGGGAAGCTTTGCGCAAAGCCGTGTTGCTGCCTCCTTTTGAACCATAACCGTCACCGCTTTGATGGACAAACGTTTCTCTAAAAGCGCCATAATTACCGGCGAAGTAATGTAATAGGGAAGATTTGCGCAGACGTACACATCCATCCCTGTAAATTCTGTCTCTATGAGTTTTTTTAGATCTACTTTCAAAATATCCTGATTAATAATTTTGACATTTTTGTGTTCAGAAAGAGTGTACTCCAACACCGGAAGCAATCGGGAATCCAGTTCTACGGCCACTACTCTTTTTGCCCGCTTGGCCAGTTCATGGGTGAGGACGCCAAACCCGGTTCCAATTTCTAACACGCCTGTATCTGCAGCCGCGCCGCCCATCTCAGCTATTTTGGGGCAGATGCCGGGATTGATGAGAAAATTCTGCCCCAACGACTTTGAAAACTGAAACCCAAACCGGTCCATTATTTCCCGAATGGTCGAAATATTGCTGAGATTTTCCAAGTCCTACTCCTTTATCATTAAAACGATTCCATCATAAATCCATACCGACGAACATTACAACAATTTAATTATCCATCCGTCGTTGCCGGTTGGATTCCTAATCTATGCCAATACTTTGAAAAAACGTTTCAGTCTCCGCCCGATAGGGCCGATTGTACCGTTTGAGCCCATACAGGCAATCTTTGTCTTTTGTAATGAGGTTTACTCCTTCTTCACAGGTTAAGGTCACATCAAACCCCAATCCTTTAAGGATTTGCTCGCTTTCTTTGCTGTAAAATCCAAATGGATAAGCAAACACGCGGGCAGATTGATACAAATGCTCACTCATCTTTTCCTGCAATTTCATCACATCGTCGGTAAGCACCTTTTTATAGTCCTCAAATGATTCGCCTTTTTTGATGTTCGCGCCTTTGCGGCCATCTTTTCCCTTTAACTCATGGAGGGCATAGGTGTGGTTTCCAATTTCCACTAACGGCGATCCAAAGAGTTCCCGCACCTCCGACCAGTTTAGATGAGCATAATCCAAGTGCTTGGGCACGCTTTGGGAGTAAAGGTCGGTATACTCCCCAATGATGTTTACTGTGGCCTTCATTTCGTACTTTTGAAGTAATGGGTACACCGTGGCGATAAAGCTTTGATAGCCATCGTCAAAGGTGAGAAACACCGGCTTTTCCGGCAGTTCCTTTACTCCCTGCACATAATCTACTAGGTCTTGGCCTACCACTGCATTATACCCTTTTTCCTTCAGAAAAGCAAGGTCTTCTTCCAGCTGTTGCTTTGTAATGACATAATCCCCCAATTCCTTGTTTCCCTCATTTCGGACATTGTGGTACATAATAACGGGAAGCGGTATCCCTTGTGCTGTTTCCCCTTGGGTCGGAATGGATTCCGCCTCGAACAAAAAGCAGCATCCCAGAGTAAACATCGTCCCTAACAAGCAGGAGAAGAGTTTCCGTTTCAATTCTTTGCGCATATCCGCCCCTCCGTCAAACATTTTTATTTACATATCAAAAAAACACCATTTGATTTTGCCCCATATTATAAAGGCATTTATCTAAATTTTATCTGATCACGGCAATACTCAATAGTACAGTATATTCAAAACGCTCAAAATTACGACAAAAAACCGGCGCTGTTTTTTAAACAGCGCCGGTTTTAAGCATTTATTTTATGACTACTGAATGGTTTCCTCTCCAGTTTGTGCAGTTTCGCTCTCATCCGTTTCGACGGATTCTTCAGATCCCTCTGGATTCTCCACCTCTTCGGTTTCCTCATCCACATGTTCCGCCCGGGCGAAGGTGACAACACTATCATTTTCGCTCAGCCGCATAACCCGGACACCAGAAGCGTACCGGGACATAATATTCACGTCTTTGACGGCGATGCGAATAATGACACCTTCATTGGAAATCAAAATCAAATCGTCGTCCTCGTCCACAACTTTAATGCCGCAAACATGTCCTTTTACATCGTTAACCTTGTAGTTGATTTTACCCATGCCATGACGGCTCTGCAAAGGATACTCTTCCACAGGTGTCCGGCGGCCCTGCCCTCTATCGGTGACAGTCATGACGGTAGCGCCTTCCCGAATCCGGGCCATGCCCACAACCTCATCCCCATCTTTTAACCGGATGGCTTTCACGCCGGTGGCAGTCCTTGACATGGGGCGAACATCGTTTTCGTTAAACCGGATGGCCATACCATTACGGGTGGCAATCAGCAAATCGCAGATCCCGTTTGTCAGTCTCACCCAAGCAAGTTCGTCATCAACGTTTAAACCGAGGGCTATAAGGCCGCTCTTACGGATGTTTTTATAAGCGTCCAGTCGGGTCCGCTTGATAATCCCCTTCCTGGTGACCATGACGATAAATTTATCCGGGTCAAAATCCTCTACCCGCAAAAGAGACGTGACCTTTTCCTCAGGTTCCAGCGCCAAAAGGTTAATGATGTTGGTTCCACGGGAAACACGGCTCCCCTCCGGAATCTCATAGCATTTAAGCTTAAACATCCTTCCCTTGTTGGTCAAAAATAGGATATTGTCATGGCTAGAGGCAATAAATAACTCCTCTACAAAGTCCTCTTCTCGCTGCTTCATGCCGGAAATACCCCGACCGCCCCGCTTCTGAATCTTGTAGGAATCGCTGGGCTGCCTCTTAATATAGCCAAAATGAGTCAGTGTGATGACGCAATCCTCTACCGGAATCAAGTCCTCAATATCCACGTCGCCGCTGACCACCTGTATCTCGGTACGGCGCGGGTCACCATATTTATTGCGGATTTCGGTGAGCTCTTTTTCGAGAATTTCCATGACAAGATTGTAGTCGCCTAAAATCGCTTCGTACTCTTTGATTTTTTCCAGCAGCCCATTCAATTCTTCCTCAATTTTGGAACGCTCAAGACCGGTCAATTGTCCCAGCCGCATGGCGACGATGGCACTGGCCTGTACATCAGTCAGGTTGAACCGGTCAATAAGTGCCTGTTTGCCTTCTGGAATCGTCTTGGCAGCCCGTAAAATGGCAATAACTTCATCAATAAAATCAAGGGCAATTTTTAAACCTTCTAAGATATGAGCTCGTTCCTGGGCTTTTTTCAGGTCGTACTGGGTCCGCCGGATGATGACCTGCCCCTGAAACTCGATATAATGCTGAAGCATTTCCTTTAAGGTGAGCACCTTCGGTTGCCTATTGACCAAAGCGATCATAATGACGCCCACCGTCTCCTGCAACGATGAGAACCGATACAGCTGATTGAGTACCACCTGAGGGTTCGCATCCCGTTTCAATTCAAAGACGATGCGCATGCCCTCCCGATCGGATTCATCCCGAATGTAGGATATTCCGTCGATCCGTTTCTCTTTAATTAGATTGGCAATTCCCTCGATAATACGGGTTTTGTTAATCATATAGGGGATCTCAGTGACGACGATACTGTTTCTGCCCCGTTCGTCCTCTTCGATTTCCGCCCTGGCCCGGAGGGTGATTTTCCCCCTGCCGGTGGAATAGGCGGAGCGGATGCCGCTGCGCCCCATGATGATGCCACCCGTTGGGAAATCAGGCCCTTTGATGTAATCCATAATCTGCTCAAAGGTCATATCCGGATCTTTGATAAGGGCTAAAATTGCATCCACTACTTCACCTAAATTATGGGGCGGAATGTTGGTTGCCATGCCGACAGCAATGCCGGTGGATCCGTTGACCAAAAGGTTCGGAAACCGGGACGGCAAAACAACGGGTTCGGGAATGCGGTCATCAAAGTTGGGCTGCCAGTCAACGGTATCTTTTTCGATGTCACTTAACATGTTGACCGACATTTTGCTCATTTTTGCCTCGGTATAACGATAAGCAGCAGGCGGGTCACCATCAATAGAACCGAAGTTACCCTGGCCATCTACCAGCGGATACCGCATGGAAAAATCCTGGGCCAAGCGCACCATGGCATCGTAAACTGCTGCATCGCCGTGGGGGTGATATTTCGCCAGCACCGAACCGACGGTGTCAACCGATTTTCGATAGGACTTTTCCGGCAACAGTCCGTTTTCATACATGGTATACAAAATACGGCGGTGAACTGGCTTCAGTCCGTCCCGGACGTCTGGCAGCGCGCGGCTCACAATAACTGACATGGAATAGTCGAGATAGGACTTTCGCATCTCCTTGTCAATATCGACGGCTATGATCTTAGTGCCATCCTGTTTCATTTCATCGTTTGCCAAATTTTTTTCCTCCTCATCAGAGGACATCCCTGTCAATGTCCGTTTTTTACACAGGAAAACCGATTTTACTGGTCGATGACTTCGTATTTATCTCGCAGACCGTCTTTGAGAAGCTTTTTCACTTCATCCATCTTATCAGAAGGAATGCAACGTTTTGGAATGGCGAAAACCTGCTTCTGACTGACGCAGATGACAAAAATTTCTTTGAGCTCCATGCATTTGGTGGTCGGCTTGTTATAGGAGATTAAATATTTTCCATTTTGCTCATTTAATAGAATCCCTTCTGCGCAGATCTCAATGCGGAAGGTGTCGTGATTTAATTCTACCGCCTGAGCGGTAGCCTTGATGTGCCGCGCCGGCAGATACCAGATAAACCCAATGACAGCAACGCAAAGCGGCGCCAAAATCATCGCCACCGTGCTGTTGGGATCTTTGTACAGCATCTGAAGGTACAATAGGAAAAGAATCGCCAAAATAACCGTGTAAATCATATTCTTTTTGAAAATGGTCTTTTTCTGAAAGACTTTTAATGCCTTTTTGACTTCTGATCCGGCTAAATCGTATTTGATTTCAATCCCGTGGAGCTCGTCTTCCTCTTCCACCTTTTCGCCGTCCACCCAGGGTTTGGAAACATCGTACTGCTCGGCATCCAATCCTTGAGCAGTCACGATTTTTTCTTCTTTAATGTCATTTTCCTCTATTTTTGCCGCATTGTCTTCCACAACGGCTTTCTCCTCTGTTTGAGAAGTCTCTGTATTCACATCCTCAGAAAAATTTTCTTGCTGCAACTTCTCATTTTGTTTTGCCATATTCGCTCTCCGATCTTTCAGGCAACGCCATTAAACGTCCAGATTTTTCACGTATTTTGCATTTTTCTCGATAAATTCCCGCCTCGGCTCTACCTTGTCACCCATGAGGGTAGTAAAGGTTTCATCCGCTTTGACTGCATCCTCCAACTCGACCTTGATGAGGGTCCGGTTAGCGGGATCCATCGTAGTCTCCCAAAGTTGTTCCGGGTTCATCTCACCCAGACCTTTGTACCGCTGCACTTCCACCTTGGCGTTGTTTTCACCGGCCAACTCCCTGCTGTACGCATCCCGTTCCTCTTCGGTAAAAGCATACCGGACTTTTTTGCCGCGGAAAACCTTAAAAAGGGGCGGTTGTGCAAAATAAATATGGCCCTGCTCTACCAAAGGTCGCATATACCGGAAGAAAAAGGTCAGTAAAAGCGTCCGGATATGAGAACCGTCCACATCGGCATCAGCCATGATAATGACTTTGCCGTACCGTATTTTGCTGATATCCAAATCTTCCCCGATACCGCAGCCCAACGCCGTCACAACCGGCATCAGTTTTTCGTTGCCATATACCTTATCGAGCCGCGCCTTTTCCACGTTGAGCATCTTTCCCCACAGTGGGAGGATTGCCTGGAAAGTTCGATCACGTCCCGATTTAGCGGAACCGCCTGCCGAATCTCCCTCGACGATGTAGATTTCGGTCATCGTGTTGTCCCTAGAGGTGCAGTCGGCCAGCTTTCCCGGCAGTCCGCCCGACTCCAGCACCGACTTTCTCCTGGTCAAATCCCGAGCCTTTCGGGCAGCCTCCCTCGCCCTTTGGGCGTTGATGGATTTTTCAAAAATCGCCTTTGCAATGGAGGGATTCTCTTCAAAATAGGTGTTTAATCCTTCAAAAACCAGCCCATCTACCAAAGGTCGTGCCTCGGTATTTCCTAATTTTCCTTTGGTCTGCCCTTCAAATTCACAATCGGTGAGTTTGACGCTGATGATAGCGGTCAACCCTTCCCTTACATCATCACCGGTCAAATTCTGATCATTGTCCTTCAAAAGCTTATGACGTCGTCCATAGTCGTTAAACACTCGGGTCAAAGCGTTTTTAAAGCCAGTTTCGTGGGTGCCGCCCTCGGTTGTATGGATATTGTTTGCAAAAGATTTAATCACTTCGTAATAACTGTCGTTATACTGCAACGCAACCTCCGCCACGGCCCCATTTTCTTCTTTGTAGAGGTAAATTGGCTCTTCGTGGATGGGATTCTTCGTCTTGTTTAAGTGTTTTACAAAGCTCTTAATACCACCCTCATAGTGAAGGACATCTTGGACGACATTATCCGGGTCACGATAATCGGTGAGTATAATTTTTATCCCAGCATTGAGGAAAGCTTGTTCTCTTAGCCTGGTGAGCAAAGTTTCATAATCAAAAGTGGTATCCTCAAAAATCTCCGGGTCAGGTTTAAATACGACGGTGGTTCCGGTTTTGTTGGTGTCACCGATAATTTTGAGCTCCTCTTTGTAATGGCCGCGTTCAAAATGCTGGAAAAAGATGTGCTCACCGTTCTCAACAGTAAGATCAAGACTTTCGCTGAGAGCGTTTACTACCGACGCGCCAACACCGTGCAATCCACCAGACACCTTATATCCGCCGCCACCAAATTTTCCTCCCGCATGGAGGATGGTGTACACCACAGTCGCTGCGGAAATACCCTCTTTCGGGTGAATACCAGTGGGAATACCACGGCCGTTATCGATGACCCTTATGACATCCCCTTCTAAAATATCGACTACGATTTCGGTACAATAGCCTGCCAACGCTTCATCGATGGCATTGTCAACGATTTCATATACCAGATGATGCAATCCGTTTGGTCCTGTGGAACCGATGTACATTCCAGGCCTTTTCCGGACTGCTTCTAAGCCTTCCAACACTTGAATTTGACTTTCATCATAGTTCTCATTGAGAGGTGTATTGTTCACGATCCGATCCTCCATTTTCTTTAGGTATTCCTACCCACATCGTCGGTTTACTCTATTTCTTCCCAACGTTTTTTCAGCGTCCGTGGTGCCAACAGTGATAAATAAACTTTTTCCTGCCCCTTTTTGTCGCAGGTGACCACAAAGGACTTTGGGATATCCTGCGTCACATCGATTACCCGGTTGTCTCTCTGTTTTGCCCGCAAATATTCTTTGGTGTACTTGGAAACTGACGTATTTTCCAAATCAAAAATTCCAATGACGTCAGGATGGTGTACAACTACGTCATTGCCAACATGTAAAAACATACTTCCTCCATCAAAGCCCATTATTATTTTCGGCAAATGAACCATTCTCCACAAAAAAAATCTTCCCCTCCTCCAATTGGAGGGTATTGGACAAGTCACAACAGGTTATAAAAACCTGAAAGTCCTTCACTTTATTTAGAATATAATGCTGCCGTTGGCAATCCAATTCACTCATTACATCATCCAAAAGGATAACTGGATTCTCCCCCGTAATATTTTTGAGCAGAGCTGCCTCTGAAAGCTTTAAAGTAATGGCACAGCTTCGCTGCTGCCCTTGGGAGCCAAACTGTTTAGCTGAAAGCCCATCGATTTCAATTTCAAAATCATCCCGGTGGATTCCCTTCGTTGTTGACCGTATCCGGATATCCTCTTCCCGAAATTCTAACAGTATTTTTCTATATTCTGATATCAACTTATCGGAATAAATTTTTAATTCTGTACTATTTGGATAAATTGTAGATTGATATTCCATCTCTATTTTTTCTTTGCCACCGCTGAAGCCAGAATATATCTTTTGCCCTACTATCTTTAATTTTTCCAGATAGTCCTTTCTAAAAATCGATAAAATCGTTCCAAGCTTTGCGAGCTGCTCATCCCAAATATCCAACATATCTTCAGAATAGTTCTGCTTTCGAATCTCTTTGAGCAGCACGTTTCTCTGTTCCAACACATTTTCATATTGGCTCAGATATTTTCCGTAAATAGGTTTTATTTGGCTAATAGCAGTATCTAAAAATTGTCTTCTGTAGGAAGGACCTCCTTTTACAATATCGAGATCGTCGGGATTGAATACAACGCAGTAAAATTCCCCCGCCAATTCTGAAATTGTCTTTAGCGGCACCTCATTAAGAAAAATTTTTCGTTTATCTCCGGCAAGATAGCGAATACACTGTCTTCGTTCTTTATCGGAAAAATGAAGTAAAATTTGAAACGCTGGCTTTTCAAACTGAACAATCTGACTTTCTTTTGCTCCACGAAAGCTCTTATTTCCACTGCAGAGCCAAATGGATTCCAATAGATTAGTCTTACCCTGAGCGTTTTTTCCGTAGATGATATTCACTTTTGGATGAGGAAACAACGTCGCCTTCTTGATATTGCGGTAATCATTGAGCTCAAGCTTATCGACCCTCATAAAAAAGTGCTGCCTCCTTTATTTTTATCATCGGAGGCAGGATGTGGATATTTATTTGACGACGATACGGTATTCATCCACGGTAACAACATCCCCCGGAACCAATTTTTTTCCTCTTTGCACACAGAGTTGGCCGTTTACTGAAACAGCGCCTTCTAAAATAATTTCCTTTGCGTGCCCACCTGTTTCTGCCAGTCCGCAGAACTTTAAAAACTGATCCAGCTTAATAAATTCAGTGGAAATCTTCACTTCTTCAGTTATCATCTTTCAGCCTCATGGGCATAACCAAAAAGATAAAATGGTCGCCCTCCATCGGGAGAATTTTGATAGGTGAAAAAGCGCTATTAATCTCTACTCTCACCTGATCCAACTCACTTGCCTTTAACGCGTCAGTCATATACTTGTTATTAAAGCCGATTTTTACCCGTTCTCCGGTCATCTGAAGCTCAAAGGTATCGTTCACCTTACCCATGGAAGTTTCACAGGACACGTTGACACTGTTATCTTCAAAAACGGCTTTAATAGGGTTTTTCACTTTATCGTTGATAATGATAGAAGCCCTGTTGATGCTTTCTAAAAATTCACGGGTAGAAACAACAATATTCGTCTTGGATTCCTTGGGAATCGCCGCATTATAATCGATAAATTCCCCTTCCAGCAGACGAGAAATCACATGATAGCCCTTGCACTCAAAAACAATATGTTTGCTTCCGATGTTGAGTTCAATGGGAAGCTCTTCATCATCATTTAAGTATCTACCGGTAAGTTTTAAAACTTCTGCTAATGTTTTTCCTGGAACGATAAATCGGACATTGTCTTTACAGTCGACATTTTCTTTCCTAACGGCCAGTCGGCAACCATCCACTGATACCAAATACAAAACTCCATCTTTTACTTCAAATAAAGTACCTGTTAAAACTGGGGTGGCAGTATCTTGGGAAACAGCATACAGTGTTTGAGAAATCATACTGCGTAAAATATTTCCATTGATGGAGAAAGCATGATCCTGAGAAACCGGTGGAATTTCCGGATATTCGTCTGCACTCATCCCTAAAATGGTAAACTGAGCCCCGCCTCCCCTAATAATGGTCAAAAGTTTGTCATCGGTGGTCAAAGTGAGGTCTACGTTAGGCATTTTATTGATAATATCAGAAAAAAGCCGTGCGTTTAAAATTACTTCCCCGTCCTGGAAAGATTGGACTTCAATGTCCTTTGTAATCCCTAGCTCTAAGTTGTATCCAATTACTGAAAGGATATTGTCATGGCATTTGAGAAGGACACATTCCAAAGCCATCATGGTCGATTTACCGGAAACTGCCGGTGAGACATTGTTGACCGCTTCGCAGAGCGTTACCTTATCACAAGTAAATTTCATATGATACCTCCATGACATATTTTATACATTTAGTAATTGTGTAAACAGCGTTTGAAATTTTAAAGCTTTAGGCTTGCAAAAATATAGAGTATATATATTAATAATATAATAAATATAATAGTAGTAATAGTAGGGGATGGGCAAAAGTGAAGAAAACCGCTGAAAGCCTCTATATCAGACTTTTTTTATAATCTTTTTTCTTTTTCTATGATTAGAATGTCCTGTAAAAAAGTGAATAAAATTTTTAGAGAAATGAAAAAGTCAAAATAAGGGGACAGGAAAATAATAAAAAGTGAAAAATAAAGAGAAAAACATGGCGTAAATTTTTTCCACTTTTTATTCACTTTTAAGTGTGAAGAGCAAAAGTGAATAATTATTTATCTCGAATGTTTTTGATAAGATCTTCAATAATGCCCCTATCGTGCGGATTGTTTTTCATCAAATCCTGCACTTTTTTTAAGGTGTATACGATAGTAGTATGATCTCGGTTGCCAAATTCTTGTCCGATTTGTTTCATCGATGTTTGAGTGATTTCTCTCACGATGTAAATTGCTACCTGCCGTGCCATCGAAATAGGGCCGCTACGTTTGTTAGAGCGGATATCCTCAGGTGAAACATTATAGGTTCTTCCAACCTCTTCGATAATCTTTTCCACTGTGATGGGTAGAGGCTGATTGTCATTTAAAATTTCGTTGATGACATTTTGTGCCACACTCAAATTAGGCTCAGAACCGGTAAGCAAGCGGTATACTTTCATTTTTTTAACGGCACCTTCCAGTTGACGAATGTTATTTTTGAGCTTTGTGGCGATAAAATTTATAATGTCATCTGGAATTTCTATTTGCAATAGTTCCGCTTTTCTTTTTATAATGGCAATTCTGGTCTCCAAATCTGGTGGAGAAATATCTGCCAATAATCCCCATTCAAATCTGGATTTCAACCTATCCTCAATAATATTGATATCCTTTGGAGGCCGGTCGGAGGTGATGACGATCTGTTTTCCATATTGATAAAGATCATTAAAGGTATGAAAAAATTCTTCTTGGGAACGGTCTTTACCGGACAGAAATTGGATATCATCGATTAAAAAGAAATCCGCGTGGCGATACTTTTGATGAAATTCCTTAATGGTTTTCTTTCCCAACGCATATACTAAATCATTGGTAAAAGTTTCACTGTTGGTGTATATGATATTCATATTAGGATTTTGCTTTTCGACTTCAAATTTAATAGCCATGAGCAGATGAGTTTTTCCAAGTCCACTGGGTCCGTAAATAAAGAGAGGATTGTATGGCTTTACGTTAGAATTTGGATTCATTGCCACTGCTTTGCAGGCAGTATAAGCAAACTCATTTTTATTTCCAACAATAAAGTTGTCGAAAGTGTATTCGTATTCGCCAGTTAAAAATTCTTCTTTTATTTCTTTTTCTGGTACTGTTATAGATGGAAAAGCTTTTTGAGAAGATTGTATTGGTTTATCTTCTGATGAGACAGGTGTTGATATTTCGATGGGTGATTCCGCTTGAATATCGGTATCTGTGAGAATTTCAATATTAACCTGAAAGCCTAAAACCGATTCAAATGCCTCTTCAATCCGAGATTGATATTGTTCCATTAAAATTTTGCGCTGAAAAGAATGGGGGACAAATAATACGGCTGTGTTATTTTCCAAACGGACAGGCTCGATATTCTCAATCCAACATTTATAAGCAGTTTCAGTTAAATCATTATTTTTTACTTTCTCAAGAAAGTAGCTTTTCACAAGATTCAACACCTCAGAAAATGATTGCATGTTGAAACTCCTTTCCAGAATCATCCAAACCTTCCCTGTGGAATAATATAAAAGCAAGAAAAGTGGAAAATAATTATAAAAGCCCTTTATAATAAGGCAAAAAAAGCAAAATATTCCTCTAAAACAATAAAAACAAAGGTGAAAAAAAGAAAAAGGACAAAACCTTTTGAAGATAATTATAACACAAATAAAAATAAACCGCAAGTTTTCCACATTAAGTGGTGAAAAATTTTTATATCAACATGCATTTATTTTTGGCAAAATTTTAAAAAGGAGTTGACAATAAAGGCTTTTATCCATTATACTACTATATTGAGGGTTTTCGCTTATTTCTCTGTATGTAATTTGCCGTAGATCTTGTAGCGGCGATGATTTTTATCTGATGACTTTATCTGATGGCAGGGAAAAAGGAAAATTGTTACTGTTATAAAAGGAGGTTATTAAATGAAAAGAACATACCAGCCCAAAAAACGTCAGAGAAAAAAAGTACATGGTTTCCGGAAAAGAATGCACACAGCAAATGGGAGAAAAGTATTGGCGAGAAGACGTGCAAAGGGTAGAGCAAGACTCAGCCACTAATTATTCTCTTAGTTAATTGTACTTGATTTTTGAAGAAGGAACTGCCCGTGCCAAGTTGCGTGCAGTTCCACTTGTTTTTCTTTTATGGCAGGATTTGAATGAAAGAAGAAAAAAATCCCCGCACCCTTACATTAAATAAAGAATTTAAAAGAGCTTACTATCAAGGGAAAAGCAGGGTTACACCATATTTTATTATTTACAAAATAAAAAACCGCTCTTTTGGAATCCGATATGGTATTACGACTTCAAAAAAATTGGGAAACGCGGTACAACGGAATCGCGCTAGACGGGTGTTGAGGGTGGCTTTTCTTTCTGTAGTGCCAAGGCTACAGGATAATTGCGACTATGTTATGGTGGCCAGGGATAGAATTTTAAAGGCAAAGTCCTATCAGGTTGCAGCTGCATTAAAGGGCTGTATGAAAGAAATGCAAAAATGAAAACAATTTTGCTGAGGCTGATTTCTTTTTATCAAACACATCTTTCTAAATGGAAAGGGCCGTGCTGCCGGTATTATCCGACTTGTTCTTCCTACGCTAAACAGGCAATTGAACGGTTTGGCTCAATAAAAGGCAGTTATTTGGCGGTAAAGAGGATTTTGCGGTGTAATCCCCTATTTAAAGGTGGGATTGATCCCGTACCGGAAACATTTTCCTTAATTTATCGAGAAAGAAAAGACAAGCCTGTAAAGACTCCTAGAAAAAGAACGAAAAAAGAAGGGAAACAGCATTCATGAACTGGTTGACGAATTTAATCGGCGTTCCGTTGGGATGGATTATGTGGCTGTTGTATTCCGTGATTCATAACTACGGAATTGTTTTAATCCTGTTTACTATTTTAGTAAAAGCGCTCATGTTCCCGCTTTCTGTTAAGCAACAGAAAGCGACAGCAAAAATGGCGGTGTTTCAGCCTAAAATTCAGGAAATCCAGAAAAAATACGAGAAAAATAAAGAAAAGCAGCAAGAAGAGCTGATGAAGCTTTATGAAAACCATGGGTACAACCCCATGAGCGGGTGTCTTCCCATGCTGCTTCCTTTTGTCATATTGTTTGGATTGATTGATGTAATTTATCGGCCATTGACCCATATTTTGCATATCAATTCTGATACCATAACCAAAGCAACTGAAATTTTAACAAGAAACAATGTTGATTTAAGTGGTAGGCCTGAACTTGAAATTCTCACAAATATTACAAAGTATGATTTTAGTGAGTTAGGTGCGGATGTCGTCAGTAAAATTCAAAATTTTGACTACACCTTGTTTGGCATCGACTTAAGCGTGGTTCCCACTTTTGACTGGAATTGGTTTTTGTTGATTCCCATTTTATCCGGTGTGACGGCTTTTCTCGTTTCATTGGTATCGATGAAGATGAATCCCGCTACCAATCAGCAGGCTACAGGTATGGGTGCCATGAAAATCATGATGTATATCATGCCTTTATTCTCGGTCTGGATTGCTTTTTCGGTGCCGGTTGGAGTAGGATTTTACTGGATTTTGTCCAACGTGTTGTCCGGTGTACAGACAGTCATTCTTTATAAGGTATATAGCCCCGAAAAGTACAAGAAAGAGTTTGAGGAGAAGATGCAGGCGGAGGCTGAGAAGAAGAAGTTAGAGAGAGCACAGCGAAAAAAGATAAAGTCTTCGGATTCAAATGAACCTCTAGATCCGGAAACTGAAAAAATGCTTCTCAGTGAAAAGGAACGCAATCGGAAGCGGTTGGCGGAAGCGAGAAGGCAGGACGCAGAAAAATATGGAGATGAATACGTAGAAGTTACCGATAAAGATTTAATGTAAAGGAATGCTAAAAAATTCTCTTTGTGAGGAGGTCAAATATGGCACGGGAAGCAATTGGGACGGGAAATACCTTAGAAGAGGCTACTGCCCGGGCATGTGAGGAGCTTGGGGTATCTTCCACAGACTGTTCAACGGAAGTATTGCAGCTTCCAAAAAAAGGATTGTTTGGCAAAATGAAGCAGCTTGCCAAAGTAAAGGTAACGGTTGAAAGCTTTGATGATTTGGTGGAAGAAACGGTCGAAATGCCGGAGAAAAAAGTACCCAATCGGAAAGTAGAAAGAAAGGCATCAGCAAAACCTGAAGTGCTAGTTGAGAAAGAGCCTGCTTCTGCTCCACAAGTCGAGAAAAAATTGGAGCCTGTTGAGATTACCGAGGAATTAAAGGCAAAAATTGAGGTGGCACGGCAATACTTAGCAGATATTTTCAGCAATATGGGCGTTGGGGAAATCAAGATTTTCTTTGAGGTCGAGGAGAACCGCACAGTAAAAATTGCATTGGAAGGCGCTGAAATCGGCACGGTTATTGGCAAACGTGGTGAAACACTGGACGCAATTCAGTATTTGCTCTGTTTGGTTGCCAATCGTTTGGACGGTGAATATGTCCGTTTTAACATTAATGCTGGTAATTATCGGGAAAAAAGAGAAGAAACACTTCGGAATTTAGCACAGCGCATGGCAAAAAAAGTTTTAAAAACTGGCCGGCCTTGTGCTTTGGAGCCAATGAATCCCTATGAGCGCAGAATTATCCACGCGGTGATTACTGATATTGAGGGTGTGTATTCTAAGTCCACAGGTGAAGAACCTAACCGCAAAGTTGTGATTAAGCCCGCCGGAAGACAATCTTATCGTGGTCGTTCTGATGGAAACCGTCAAAACCGAAGAGGACGCGATGATTATAAAAATAGGAATATATCCAGAGAGGAAGCGGTGGCTTCCACAGAAAAACCTGCGGAAAATAAAGCAGAGGAATCTAAAATATTGGACGACAACGTAAAGCTTTATTCGAAGATTGAATTATAATTGCCGAAACCTCCTCCTACGATTTTATGTAAGTAGGAGGTTTCTTTCTATTTGGGAGGATTCAGATGAGTAAAACCATCGCCGCAATCTCCACCCCCCGCGCAGCGGGTGGGATCAGTGTGGTGCGGATTTCTGGGGATCAGGCTATTGCGGTTGCGGAAAGGATTTTTTTTCCGATATCTGGAAAGAAGCTGTCCCAACAGGTAGGATACACTGCTGCTTTTGGAGATATTTGTGAGGGAGATGAGCAGATAGATCAAGGTGTCGCTCTGCTCTTTCGTGCGCCAAAAAGTTATACCGGCGAGGATGTCGTGGAAATTTCTTGCCATGGTGGGCTTCTCGTCACTGAGAAGGTGCTACGCGCCATATTAAGGGAGGGCGCGTCTCCAGCGGGACCGGGAGAGTTTACCAAGCGGGCATTCCTCAATGGAAAACTTACCCTGACACAGGCGGAGGCGGTTGTTGACCTCATCAATGCGGAGAGCGACAAGGGATTACGGGCAGCTCAATGTGCGCTAAAAGGTGCACTTTATCAGAAAATAAAAAAAGTTTTGAATGATTTACTTTCTGTGACAGGTCATATTGCCGCTTATATCGACTATCCCGATGAGGATATTGACGATATACAGATGCACGAAATCAAAAATGTTTGTAAAGCTTGTGCGAGCAGCCTTCAGGAGCTTCTTGACAGCTTTGATCGGGGAAAAATCATTAGAGAAGGTGTGGAAACGGTAATTGTCGGCCGTCCCAATGTCGGAAAATCCACTTTAATGAACCTGTTATCCGGCTGTCAAAAGAGCATTGTTACAGATATTCCCGGCACGACTCGGGATGTGGTGGAAGAATCGGTAAACATTGGTGGAGTAGTATTGCGGCTGGCGGATACGGCTGGTGTCCGGGAAACTCAAGATATTATCGAAAAAGTTGGAGTAGAGCGGACGTTTGAACGCCTGCAAACGGCTGATTTGGTACTGGCGGTTTTTGATTCTTCTACTCCCCTCTCCGATTTGGATTATACCTTATTGGATAGGATTAAAGGGATGCCGACGATAGCGGTAATTAATAAAACCGATTTAGAGAAAAAAATAGACAAAAAGTATTTATATAATAATTTTAAACATATAGTAGAAATTTCAGCTATTACAGAAACGGGTTTAGAAGAATTAAACCAAAAAATTTTGGAAGTATTGCGGTTAAATGAGATAAGCATATCAGGTGCGATGCTGGCCAATGAACGCCAATATCACTGTGTCCTACAGGCAGAAAAACTTTTGCAGGAGGCTTTGGAATCTATTCGGATGGGATTTACGATGGACGCGGTAGATATTTGCGTTGAAGGCGCGATTTCAAACCTTTTGGAGCTGACAGGGGAAAAGGTAACCGATGCGGTGGTAAATGAAGTGTTTTCTCATTTTTGTGTGGGAAAATAGAAAAGGAGTTTCTTTTATGGGTTATTCCCTCGGTGAATATGATGTTGCAGTTGTTGGCGCAGGTCATGCCGGAATTGAGGCGGCAATGGCGGCGGCGAGACTGGGCGCAAGGACGATACTATTTACATTGGCGTTGGATGCAGTGGCAAATCTCCCATGTAATCCCTCTATTGGCGGTACCGCCAAAGGGCATTTGGTGCGGGAAATCGATGCTTTGGGAGGTGTGATGGGAATTGCTGCCGACCACACTTTTTTACAGAGTAGAATGTTAAACCGCGGTAAGGGACCTGCAGTGCACAGCCTTCGTGTACAAACAG
This sequence comes from uncultured Oscillospiraceae bacterium, assembly GCA_904396495.1. GTDB lineage: Bacteria > Bacillota > Clostridia > Oscillospirales > Ruminococcaceae > Fumia. The sequence continues at coordinate 10,294 of CAJFOJ010000066.1, read as the reverse complement.
ACCGTCGGAAATATCACGCTTATATGAAACATCTCTTGGAGTCTCAAGAGAATTTGGAATTAAAGCAGGCAGAAGTCACTGCGATTGAAGTGAAAGATGGACGTATTTATAAAGTTATTACCCGTTTGGGAGCAGAATACTTCGTTAAAGCCTGTATTATTGCTAGTGGGACCTATCTCAATGGAATGATACACGTTGGAGAGGTTTCCTATCAAAGTGGACCTGATGGAATTGCCGCCGCGACAGGTCTATCGAAGAGTTTGGAGGAAAATGGGATTACACTTCGCCGTTTTAAAACGGGGACTCCTCCACGGGTGCATAGACGAAGCATTTGTTTTGATGTCTTGGAAAAACAGAGCGGTGATGAAAAAATTATTCCCTTTAGTTTTACTACTAACGAAAAAATAAAAAATCAGGTGGATTGCTATATTGCATATACGAATGAGGAAACCCATCGAATTATTCGGGAGAATTTAGACCGCTCCCCTATTTACAGTGGACGTATTGACGCCATTGGCCCTCGCTATTGTCCCAGTATAGAGGATAAGATTGTGAGGTTTGCAGATAAACCTCGGCATCAGCTTTTTGTTGAGCCTATGGGACTAGATACTGATGAAATGTACCTTCAGGGAATTTCATCTTCTCTTCCAGAAGATGTACAAATGCAATTTTTGCACTCGATTAAAGGGTTTGAAAACCTGGAAGTAATGAGAAATGCCTATGCCATTGAGTATGATTGCTGTGATCCCTTAGATTTAAAGCCTACTTTGGAATTCAAGACAGTGAAAGGACTATTTGGCGCAGGGCAGTTTAACGGCACCTCTGGGTATGAGGAGGCTGCTGCTCAGGGTTTAATTGCCGGCATTAATGCGGCAAAGATGGTCTTTCATCAGGAGCAATTAATATTGGCGAGGTCTACTTCCTATATCGGCACTTTGATTGATGATTTGGTCACAAAGGGATGCTCCGATCCCTATCGGATGATGACTTCGAGAAGCGAATTTCGATTATTGTTGCGTCAAGATAATGCCGACGAGAGGTTGACGCCGATTGGTTACCGAATTGGCTTAATAAGTGAGAGCAGATATAAAAATTTTCGTATAAAAATGGAACAAATAAAAAAAGAAAAGGAACGGGTAGAAAAGGTCAACATAGCCCCTTCTGATACATTAAACGATCTACTTGTTTCACGTGGAACAGCTCCGATGACTACAGGGACAAAGTTGGCTGATTTGATACGGCGCCCACAGTTAAGTTACGGGGAGCTCGCCCCGTTTGACGAAAATCGTCCTGAATTGCCTGATGCGGTAGCAGAACAAGTAGAAATTCAAATAAAGTATGAAGGTTATATTAAAAAGCAGCTGATGGAAGTGGAAGAAATCAAACAGTTGGAACAAAAAAAGCTTCCCGACAATATGAACTATCATTGGATTAATGGGCTTCGTTTAGAGGCAAGGGAGAAATTGCAGCGTGTAATGCCTCAAAATATTGGTCAAGCATCTCGAATATCAGGGGTTAATCCCGCTGACATTTCTACTTTGCTGATTTGGTTAGAACAACATGGAGGGAAAGCAAAGTGATTTCAAAAAAGCTGCTACAAGAGAATTTTGAAGCGTTTGGATTTCAATACAGCGATGAAATTGGAAATCGTTTGGATCGATATGCTGAAATGCTAGTAGAATGGAATCAAAAGATAAATTTAACTGCAATTACCGAACCTGATGATATTGTAATAAAACATTTTATTGACAGCATTTTATTATTGAAAGTAATTGATTTACCTCTTAATGCAAGTTTAATTGATGTCGGTACTGGAGCAGGATTTCCTTCTTTACCAATATGTGTTGTCCGTAATGATTTGCGTCCAACTTTACTGGATAGTTTAAACAAACGGGTTACATTTTTAGAGGAATTGTGTAAGGAAATTGCGGTAAATGCAAAATTTTTGCACGCGAGAGCGGAAGAAACCGGACAAAAGGAAGAATACCGGGAAAAATTTGATGCTGCTACAGCTAGGGCTGTAGCACATTTAAGAGAGTTATCGGAATATTGCCTTCCTTTTGTAAAACAGGGAGGTGTATTTATTGCCCTGAAAGGATATGAAGTTGAAAATGAACTGGAGGAAGCACGGTATGCTATTTCCCAAATGGGGGGAAAAGTAGAAGCAGTTGAAAAGTTCGAGCTACCATTTGAAAATAAAAGATCTATCGTGATAATAAGAAAATTTCGACAGACCCCTGCAAAATATCCCAGAATGACAGCGAAAATAAAAAAATATCCCCTAAATAAAGGAAAATAAGGTCGAAAACTCCGGTTAATTGCGATGAAAAGTTCTGGAAATTATTTCCCTTTCATGTTATACTTTTGCTGTGGACAGGCAACAGAAAGGGAGGTTATAAAAATGACAGGACTTTTTCAAAAGGATAAAGTACTCAACAAAGTAGTTTCACTTCCAATTGACGAAATTATTCCGAATCCGGCGCAACCACGTCAGGAATTTGATGAGCATGACTTAGAGGGATTGGCGACGAGTATTCGTGAAAATGGCGTATTACAGCCAATTACAGTGCGAAGAAATGCAAATAAGGCGTATGAGTTGATTTCCGGGGAGAGGCGTTTGCGTGCAGCAAAAACTGCCGGTCTTACCGAAATTCCTGCTGTTGTTATGGATACAACAGCACGTCAATCCGCTATTTACGCGATTTTGGAAAACATACAGCGAAAAGATCTTTCCCTATTTGAAGAGGCGCTTGCTTTGCGTTGCCTCATAAATGAATGGGGCGTCACCCAGGAGGAGGCTGCGGAAAAATTAGGAAAGGCTCAATCAACCATTGCCAACAAGCTGCGCTTACTCTCCCTGAGCAACATTGAACAGGATATAATTACTAAATATCAACTTACCGAACGTCATGCACGTGCACTTTTAAAGGTGAAGGATGAAAATGAGCGGCTGACGATTTTAAAATACATTGCGGAAAACGGCCTTAATGTGAGTCAAGCGGAACAGTACATAGAGAAAAAAATGCAGCTTCATCCCACTCCGGGAAAACGTCTTTTTATTGTAAAGGATGTCAGAATATTTATTAATACCATTAATCGAGCGATTGATACCATGAAGAGCGCAGGAATAGATGCACAGGCGGTCAAGCGGGAGAGCAGCCAATTTATTGAGTATGTCGTTAGGATTCCAATGGTTCCGAAAAAAGCTGGATAGAAGTTTAAAAGGTTCGCAAATATGCGGGCCTTTTTTGTTTCACGTGGAACAAAAAAGGACTTTAAAAAAGAAAAATGGTATGATATAATAAAGACATAGAATAGAAATTAAAAATGGTGTTGGAAAGCTTTTAATTTTGTAAAAGAAAAGGGAGCAGCATGGGAAAGATAGTAGCGGTTGCAAATCAAAAAGGCGGCGTTGGAAAAACTACCACGGCTGTCAATTTGTCAGCGTGTCTTGGGGCAAAAAAGAAAACTGTCTTGCTGGTAGATATGGATCCCCAGGGCAATGCAACTAGTGGGTTTGGTATCAACAAGAAACAGACCGAGCGGACATCATACGATTTGCTCATTGGCCAGGCATCTGCAGAAGAGGTGCGGACAAGGACGAGCTTTCAAGGAGTTGATATGATTCCTTCCAGTATCGAATTGGCGGGAGCGGAAGTAGAGCTTATTGAACTGGAAGAACGTATTTTTCGATTAAAGCAGGGCCTTGCTCCCCTTCGGAATCAATACGATTATATCTTAATTGACTGCCCTCCCTCTTTGGGGTTGATCACACTAAATGCCCTTGCAACAGTAGACAGTGTGTTTATTCCAATTCAATGTGAATATTTTGCATTAGAGGGCTTATCCCAATTGATGGCAACTGTGCGCCAGGTAAAGCGCAGCTACAATCCGGAAATACAGATTGAAGGTGTCCTTCTCACGATGTACGACGGCCGTCTCAATCTCACTACTCAGGTTGTGGCAGAAGTGAAAAAGTATTTCCCGGACAAGGTGTATAAAACTACGATTCCCCGGAATGTCCGACTTTCTGAAGCCCCCAGCTATGGACAACCAGTGATTTATTACGATAAATCCTCCAAGGGCTCAAAAGCCTATATGGATGTAGCAAAGGAATTTCTAAAGGCAAATAAAAAATGGAATAAAGACCAATAATTTTATGGGGAGAGGGTGAAGAGATGGCCAAAAAATCAGGGCTTGGGAAAGGCCTAGACGCGTTGTTTTATGATAACGACAGCGGAACCAATCAAGACGGCGTCATGATGGTACGCTTGAGTGAAATAGAACCTAACAAGGGTCAGCCGAGAAAAACATTTGATGAAAACGCTTTAGCGGAGTTGGCCGATTCGATTCGTGAGCACGGTATTATACAACCGCTTTTGGTACGCAAACTCGGTAATGGAGGCTACCAGTTGGTGGCTGGTGAGCGACGGTGGCGAGCCTCCCGAATGATTGGGCTAGATGAAGTGCCGGTGGTTGTCAAAGACCTTTCCGATACCGAAGTAATGGAGCTGGGACTTATCGAAAACCTACAACGGGAGGATTTGAATCCTCTTGAAGAAGCAGCGGGCTACAAAGAATTGATGGCTACCTATGGATTGACCCAAGATCAAGTTGCAAAACGAGTCGGAAAATCTCGATCTGCAATAGCTAATTCTTTAAGGCTTTTGAACTTGCCGGAACGGGTCAGGCCCTATCTCATGAACGGCCAACTGACTATGGGCCACGCCAAAGCGCTTTTAGGCTTAGAAGGCGAATCGACAATTATAGCTGCTGCAAATGAGGCAGTTTCAAAGGGATTGTCAGTGCGGGAAGTGGAAAAATACGTCTCCAAAAAGAGCGCGGGGGATCAAAATATTCCTGCGAAAAGGGAACGCCGGAAAAAAGACCATTATCTCGATGAAATGGAAATTGCTATGAACGAGGAATTGGGGCGCAAGGTAGAAATTATCCCCGAAGGTAACGGCGGAGTGTTAAAAATTGCTTTTTACAGCAAAGAGGATTTGGCCTCTATTGCTGAAAAGCTTGCAAAATAATAGAAAGTATAAAAAGTATAAAGGGAGTACGAAAAAATGCTGGACATTAAATTTTTAAGGGCTAACCCAGAGGTGGTCAAAGAAAATATCAAAAAGAAATTTCAGGACAATAAACTTCCTTTGGTGGATGAAGTTATTGCGCTGGACGCTCAAAGCCGTGCAGCTCAACAGGAGGCTTCCCAGCTGAGGGCAGAACGGAATAAAATTTCCAAAATGATCGGCGGATTGATGGCCCAAGGGAAAAAAGACGAGGCCGAGGAAATGAAAAGGAAAGTGTCGGAGCAGGCCGACCGCCTGGCCCAATTGGAGGAGCAGGAAAAGGATTTACAGGAAAAAATTCGCACCATTATGCTCACCATTCCCAATATCATCGATCCTAGCGTCCCCATTGGCAAGGACGACAGTGAAAATGTGGAACTTGAGCGGTTTGGAGAGCCGGTGGTCCCAGACTTTGAGATCCCCTATCATACTGAAATAATGGAGAAACTTAACGGCATTGATTTGGATAGTGCCCGAAAAGTTGCGGGAAATGGTTTTTACTACCTGATGGGTGACATCGCCCGCCTTCATTCTGCGGTGCTGTCTTATGCCCGCGATTTTATGATTAACCGGGGCTTTACCTACTGTATCCCTCCCTATATGATCCGCAGCAACGTTGTTACCGGTGTTATGAGCTTTGCCGAAATGGACGCCATGATGTACAAAATTGAGGGAGAGGATCTCTATCTCATCGGCACCAGCGAGCATTCGATGATTGGGAAATTTATCAACACCATTCTGGACGAAAAAAGCCTCCCCCAGACTTTGACCAGTTATTCCCCTTGTTTCCGCAAGGAAAAAGGGGCTCATGGCTTGGAAGAACGCGGCGTTTACCGAATCCACCAGTTTGAGAAACAGGAGATGATTGTTGTCTGCAAGCCGGAGGAAAGTCCTTTGTGGTTTGACAAGCTCTGGAAAAATACTGTCGATTTGTTCCGCAGCTTGGACATCCCCGTTCGTACCATTGAATGTTGCTCCGGCGATTTGGCCGATTTAAAGGTGAAATCCATCGATGTAGAAGCTTGGTCCCCCCGTCAAAAGAAATATTTTGAGGTGGGCAGTTGCTCTAATTTAGGCGATGCTCAGGCCAGAAGGCTCAAAATCCGCGTCAACGGTGAAAATGGAAAATATTTTGCCCATACTCTTAACAACACGGTAGTGGCACCTCCCCGTATGTTGATTGCATTCTTGGAAAACAATCTAAACGCTGACGGAAGCGTCAATATTCCAGAGGCGCTGAGACCCTACATGGGTGGACAAGAGGTCATCAAATAATGGACAGTATTTACAATAAAACGGTGGAAATTCGTTTCTATGACTGCGACAGCCATAAGAGAGCGAAGGTATCCACCATTAACAAATTCATTGCGGATATCGCTGGTGTCGGCTACGCCGCTACTGGGATGACGCACCAATGGCTCTGGGATCACGGTTATGTCTTTTTGCTTTCTAGGGTGAGTATCCGATTTAATAGGATGCCCATTGCGGACGAAACCATCACTGTTTCCACCTGGGAACGGGGAAACAAGGGAGCTTCCTTTCTGCGGGATTTTGAAATCTTTGATACGGAGGGAAAAAATCTGATTGATGCTCATACCGAGTGGATTTTGGTCAATCCCCAGAGCCGCCAGATTATACGGCCCTCTTCTTTTGAAGGCATTCGCGCAATGTTGCCGGAGAAACAGGCCGATGCCCCAGACTGCAAGCGGTTAAAGCTTGTTGAAGGCGATTTTGCCGGCGAGCGGCAGGTGCGCTATTCCGATTTGGATGGTAATGGACACGTTTATAACGCAGTTTATGCCGACATTGCAGTTGATGTGCTCCCCCCTGCCCTGCGGGAAAAAGAACTCAGAGCCTATCAAATCAATTTTATCCATGAAGCGAAGCTTGGCGATACCCTTTCACTGTATACCGCTGTGGATGAAAACAGCGCGACAGTCAAAGGATGTATTGGTGAAAAGGACAGTTTTGTCTGCGAATTTTGTTATGTGTAAACCAAAATCCGTAATACGAAAAAAGGTGTGTTCTAACAGAACACACCTTTTCGTTTCTCCGTTACTTCTGCACAAAAATTTAAAACTTGCCTTTTTGATTCTCTCAATCTCCGTTTCTTGAAAGGTAGGGCTGAGCGGTGTATAATGAAAAGGAAAAAATGTTGGAAAAACTTTCTCATTTTAATTGCTGCAAGCAAAAAGCAAAGGTTTTGTTGAGGACCTTTCCCGGTTTTCAAGAAAGCCTTTTTTAATTTAGAAAGGATGTGCCCCATGCTGAATGTAAACCCCGAAAGCAAGTTTGTAAAAGAAGGTCTAACTTTTGACGATGTACTTCTGATCCCGGCCAAATCCGACGTGCTACCCAATGAAGTTTCTTTAAAAACCCGGTTGGCACGGGATATTTACCTCAACACCCCTGTAATAACGGCTGCTATGGACACCGTCACTGAGTCGAGGATGGCTATTGCAATCGCAAGAGAGGGTGGTATCGGCATTATTCACAAGAATATGTCCATTGAAGCACAAACAGAAGAAGTGGATAAGGTAAAACGTTCGGAAAACGGCGTTATCGTCAATCCTTTCTTTCTGGGGCCACAGCATTATGTATACGATGCCAACGAGCTGATGGCAAAGTACAAGATCAGCGGTGTGCCTATTGTGGAGAAGGGTAAGCTGGTGGGTATTATCACCAATCGTGACCTGCGTTTTTTAAGCGACTACAATGTGAAAATTAGCGAAGTGATGACCAAAGAAAACCTGATTACTGCCCCAGTCGGTACCACTTTGGATGAGGCACAGAAAATTTTGAGCCGCCACAAAATCGAAAAACTGCCCCTGGTGGATGAAAATGGCATGCTCAAGGGCCTTATCACCATCAAAGACATCGAAAAAGCAGTTCAGTACCCCAATTCCGCCCGTGACAGTCGTGGCAGACTTCTCTGCGGGGCTGCAATCGGCGTGACGGACGACGTGTTGGAAAGGGCGTCTTCTCTCATAGAGGCACAGGTGGATGTGCTGGTGCTGGATTCCGCCCACGGGCATAGCCGGGGGATCATCGAATGTGTAAAAAAAGTGAAAGCCGCGTTTCCTGAAATAGCTCTTATTGCTGGAAACATTGCAACAGCTGCTGCCGCTGAGGAACTGATTGCGGCGGGAGCCGACTGCGTGAAAGTGGGAATCGGCCCTGGTTCCATCTGCACTACTCGTGTAGTCGCTGGCATCGGGGTTCCACAAATTTCTGCCGTCTACGATGTGGCCTGTGCCGCCGTTAAGCACAACATTCCTGTTATCGCCGATGGCGGCATCAAGTATTCCGGAGATATCGTCAAAGCGTTGGCAGCGGGAGCTAATACCGTTATGTTGGGAAGCTTATTGGCGGGCTGTGAAGAATCCCCCAGCGAGAACGAGATATATCAGGGCCGTCAGTTCAAGGTCTATCGGGGTATGGGAAGCCTGGGCGCCATGGCCAAGGGTAGCAAAGACCGATACTTCCAGCAGAACAATAAAAAGCTGGTTCCCGAGGGTGTTGAGGGACGGGTTCCCTACAAAGGGATGGTCGCCGACACCATTTATCAGATGATGGGCGGCTTGCGTGCTGGTATGGGTTACGTGGGTTGCGCCACTATTGAGGAGATGCACGAAAAAGCGCAGTTTGTAAAGATTACCGGCGCTGGCCTCAAAGAGAGCCATCCACATGACATTTACATTACAAAAGAAGCGCCCAACTACAGCGCGGAGCTATCATAAAATAAAGGAATCGCCACCATATAACGGTGGCGATTCCTTTATTTTATGATTTATCTTCAACTGCATCTTTTATCACTGATAATTAGTTAGAAAGAGATTGAATTTCAGCATTTACGTTTGCCAGCTTTTTGCAAGTCTGATCTTTTTCTTCTTCATATTTTGCAATATCAGAACTCAACAGTTGAATTTTAGCAGTAGCCTCTTTTTTTATCCTTGCTGCCTCACCAAATAATTTAAATTTATTAGCAGTTTGTGTTAGCTCTTGGTTCTTTTTCTGTTCATATAAATTGTTTAATTCTTCATTGAGTTCAGATATTTTCGAAATCAACAATTTTTGTTCAGCTGATAAACGAGATAAGCATTTATTTAATTCTTCCGGATTCGCTTTTAATTTCTGGATTCTTAGAGCTTCCTTCTTTTTGTTAAAACGGTCATCCAAATTATTGCGGTCTTCTAAAGCTTTATGGCCCTTTGCTCTATAATTGGCTGAAAGTGTGTCATTAAGCCAAATACTTGCTTTATTCTCTAATGGTCCTAAAATTCCGCCATCAGTAATAGAAGCAACGTATTTTCTTTTTTCACAGACAGCATCACACATATCGGAAATATTCTTACAAACCGTCTTATATATTTCCGTTGCACCATCAACCATCAAGTAGTCATCATTGGCATCCAATAAGCTTTTGCCATATTCAAACATGGCAATACTACTAAACCCTATATTCCAGAATGTATCATGGGCTGATTTTACTTTCCAGTTATCATTAATATAATTTAAAGCGGCTACACCAACCATAAAGGCAGCTGAATTAATTTCAGAAAGCATGTCAACTCTTCTTTTTCCATGTTCCTCAATGGTATGACCTTGTTCGTCAAATGCTTGTAATGATAGAGTGCTATAGTTAATCATTTCATCAGACCTTATATTATTCAATTTGGAAGATCTGACGATACACAATCCTTTTTTAAATAATGCGTCATAATCATTTGGCGCCAGTTCTAATAATCTATTATATGTATTTCCCGCTTCTTCATGGCTTTCCGCTAAATAAGCAGTATCGGCCATTTTTCGCACATTTTCAATTATATCTGTATTGTCGACCTTAACGGTACCAGTGACTTCAACTGGTCCTTCTACCATCATTTTTTTTGCTTCTTCAACAGAATATTTGCATCCACAGAATTGACAAACAAAAACTCCATCTTGTTTAACTAGATCAGAATTGCCACACATTTCACATATTAGTTGCTTCACAATTTAATTTCCTCCTAATGTAAAATTTGCATTATTGCGCTATATGATAATTTCATATCTGAGCAATATGTTATTATCCATTAATTTAGTAACTATTTAACTCAGCGGTTTTATTCTGTTATTCCCATTCGCTCCTGCCAGAAGTTTTCTAAACAGATTTGCTTATGGGATTTAGCTCAGGGTATTGGCATTATTTCCATTATTCAGATAGTAGAGGCTATCTG
>CAJFOJ010000065.1 GCA_904396495.1 uncultured Oscillospiraceae bacterium | reverse complement strand
TACTTTATGCAGGCGGACGGCACCATGGCGAAAAGCAGATGGATTAAGTGGTACAACAAGTGGTACTACGTAGATTCCAGTGGTGCAATGTACGCCAACCGGTGGATCAAGTCCTCCGGAAAGTGGTATTACCTGGGCTCCGACGGGGCGATGTATACAAATCGTTACACCCCGGACGGATACTGGGTCAATGCCGATGGAGTTTGGGCATAATCATCCGTAGAAAAATAATCGTCCTCTTTAATAGAAAACACACAGGACGCCCCTGGCATCATTGTGCCAGGGGCGTCCTGTTGATCGTTCCATTGGATGGGTTGGGAGTTGCACTTTGGAAAAGGGCAAAATCCTCTAACGCTGCAGTCCCATCTTTAGCTTACATATTGTAAATTTCCTCGGCAGAGACCATTGTTACGCCATTTTTCTGGAGTACTTCGATGGCGCGGTCATTGTCGTCCACCCGAAGGATGACATAAGCGGAATTGACGTCTTTAGAGATAAACGCATACATGTACTCCACATTGATGTCATAATCGCTGAGAATTTTCATGGGGGTAGCAAGGCCGCCAGGTTGATCATCAATGCGGATAGTCAATACGTTGGTGAGGGAAATGGTGCAGTCGTTTTCCTTGAGGACCTTTTCCGCTTTGTCCGGGTCATTGACGATGAGACGGAGAATACCGAAATCCTTAGTGTCAGCAATGCAGAGCGCCCGGATATCCACATGGGCTTGATGCAAAAGCTCGGTAATTTCAGCTAAACGTCCCTGTTTGTTTTCCACGAAAATAGAAAGCTGCTTGATAATCATAAGGAACACCCTTTCTGCAATTATCTTGTACCGGTTTGGCCCTTTTTGGGAAAACCGGAGGCTTTTACCCTTAATCGATAAGTTTTCTCTTGTCGATGACATGCACTGATTTGCCCTCAGTGCGGCCCAGGGATTTGGGCTCCACCAATTTGACCGACGCGGAAATCTGAAGAACAGAATCCAGCATATTGCGGATCTGACGCTCCTTTTTCTCAATGCCGGCCACGGTGTCAGAGAAGAAGGAGGAGTCCATCTCCACCAGAACATCCAAAATGTCCCGGTTGTCGGCCCTGTCGACGACGAGTTGATAGTGAGGAGCGGCGAAGCCCAGCTCCAACAAAACGCTTTCCACCTGTGAAGGGAATACATTTACACCGCGGATAATCAACATGTCGTCGCTTCTGCCGCGAGGTTTGCACATGCGGACAGAGGTGCGGCCGCATTTACAGGGTTCCACATTGAGCCTAGCAATATCACGTGTGCGATACCGGATAAGAGGCAGCGCCTCTTTGGTGACGCAGGTGAAAACCAGTTCTCCTTCTTCCCCGTCGGGCAACACTTCGCCGGTGTCGGGGTCGATGATTTCTGGGATGAAGTGGTCTTCCGCCACATGCATGCCCGCCTGCTCAGAACACTCGCAGGCAACGCCCGGACCCATGATCTCCGACAGGCCATAGATGTCATATGCCTTAATTCCCAACCGGCGTTCAATTTCCCGACGCATTTCTTCCGTCCAGGGCTCAGCTCCGAAGATACCGGCTTTCAGGTTGATGTCGTCGGGGGTAATCCCCATCTCCTCCATCGTCTCAGCGATGTATAGAGCGTAGGAAGGGGTACAACAGATCATCGTGGAACCGAAATCCTTGATAATCTGCACCTGCCGCTTGGTGTTGCCAGTAGAGACGGGAATGACCGCTGCGCCCACTTTAGTAGCGCCTCCGTGAAGCCCCAAGCCGCCTGTAAAGAGGCCATAGCCATAGGAAACGTGGAAAAGGTCCTTTTTTCCGCCGCCGACACTGGTGATCTCCCTGGCAACTACCTCGTCCCAGATTTCCAGGTCGTTGGCGGTGTACCCCACCACCGTCTGTTTGCCAGTGGTGCCGGAAGATGCGTGAATCCGATTGACATCATCCATAGGAACGGCGAACATTCCGTATGGATAAGTATCCCGCAGATCCTGCTTGGTGGTAAAGGGCAGCTTTTTGAGGTCGTCGATGGAGCGGATGTCAGAGGGCTTTAACCCGATGGCGTCCATCTTGGCGCGGTAGTGCGGGACGTGTTCGTACACCCTCTGCACCACGTCCACGAGGCGCTTACTCTGGAGGGCGCGCATGTCCTCCCGGGACATGCACTCGATTTCAGGGTTCCAGTAATTCCCCATTTTTGACCATTCCTTTCAAAGGCATGGGGCCTCAAGCAGCCCCAACGCCATGCTTACTGATTTTGTCCCAAGGCAAAAGCCTTTTTGTTAAGCTCTAAATACTTAGGAGGGACGCAGGTAGTCAGGGCATCCTGCCAAACCTCTTCCGAAAAGCCCAGGGTTCTCGACGCCACACCCATGAGCACCACATTGACTGCCTTGGCGTTTCCTGCCTCTTCGGCGAGGCTTAAGGCATCCACCACAATCAAATCATCTACGATATCGTCCAGTTTATCGGCGATATTCTCGGGATAGGTCGCAGCGCCAGTGATGACGGGCATGGGGGCGATCTGCTGGTTATTGACGACGATAGTGCCGCCTTTCTTCAGGTAAGGCAACCAACGGGCCGCCTCTAAAAGCTCAAAAGAGATAATCATGTCTGCCTCCCCCTCGTTGATAACGGGGGAATAGACCTTGTGGTCGGAGTATTTGACGTAGGTGACAACGCTGCCTCCCCGCTGGGCCATGCCGTGGACTTCCGATACCTTGACATCGTAGCCGGAGGCCATGACAACGTTTCCGAGGAGCTTGCTGGCAAGGAGACTTCCCTGTCCGCCGACTCCCACAATCATGATATTTTTATTCATGGGTATACCAATCCTTTCCGGTGTTATTCGACGATGGCGTCAAAGGGGCAGAGGTCGGCGCAGAGTCCGCAGCCCACACAGAGGGTGTTGTCGATCTGGGCCTTGCCGTTAGGCACGCTGATAGCCGGGCACCCTAACTTGAGGCAGGCCTTGCAGCCACGGCATTTGTCCACGTCGATTTTTAAGGGTGCTTTATGCTTCACATATTTTAAAAGGGCGCAGGGACGTCTGGAAATAATAACCGAAGGCTCCGCAACGGCGATTTCCTCCTTGACGGCGTCCATCGTTTCCTTTAAATTGTAGGGGTCGCAGACCCGAACACGATTGATACCGACAGCGGCGCAGAGTTTTTCCAGCGAAACCGCCGCAGTGGGGTCGCCTTTGATTGTGTATCCGGTGGTGGGATTCTGCTGATGGCCAGTCATGCCGGTAATGGAGTTGTCCAAAATAATGACGGTGGAAATTCCCTGGTTGTAGGCGATGTCGATAAGGCCGGTGATACCGGAATGGATAAAGGTGGAATCGCCGATGACACAAACCGACTTGGAGGCAGATTCTTCCCCTCTTGCAGTGTTAAAGCCGTGAAGTCCGGAGATGGAAGCACCCATGCAGACGGTGGTATCGATGGCGGATAGAGGTGCCTGGGCCCCTAAGGTATAACATCCGATGTCACCAAAAACAGTGAGCTTCAGCTTATGCAAGGTGTAAAACAATCCTCTGTGGGGGCATCCGGCGCACATGACAGGAGGGCGGACGGGGACGTTCTCCCCGAAGGCATAAATCTTGGGAGTCTCACCCAGCATCTTTTCGGCGATGTACTTCTGAGAGAACTCACCGATCCAGCCAAACAGCTCTTTGCCGATGACCTTGACGCCGATTCTCGCACAATGGGTCTCGATAAAGTCGTCCAACTCTTCGATGACGTAGACCTTGCTCATTTTGGAGGCAAAATCCTGGATCAGTTTAACAGGCATGGGGTGGATCAGCCCCAGCTTCAGGTAACTCACCTTGTCGCCCAGAGCCTCGCGGGCATAAGTATAAGTGGTCCCGGCGCAGATGACGCCCACATCGGTCCCCTTGTTCAGAATTACCTGGTTTAACGAGGTAGTTTCCGCATACTGACGCAAAGCCTCCGTACGTTTTTCCACAATCGGGTGTTTGAGCTTGGCATAGCCGGGCATCATAACATATTTTGCGGCGTCCTTTTTGTACTCCTTCAAGGGCAGGTCGAGAGGATCGGAAGTCTCCACGATGCTCTGGGAATGGGCGATACGGGTGGACATTCGAAGCAGCACAGGTGTGTCGAACCGCTCAGACAGCTCATATGCCGTCTTGACGTAATCGATGCACTCCTGGGAGTCGGAGGGCTCCACCATGGGAATTTTAGAAGACTCGGCGTAGTGGCGGGAATCCTGCTCATTTTGAGAGGAATGCATCCCCGGGTCGTCGGCAACGCCGATGACAAGCCCCGCGTTCACTCCTGTATAGGAGGCGGTGAACAACGGGTCGGCTGCCACATTTAGTCCCACGTGCTTCATGCCGCAGAAGGACCGGCGCCCACCGATGGACGCGCCGATAGCAACCTCCATGGCCACCTTTTCATTGGGGGCCCATTCGCAATAAACATCGTCATATTTGGCCAAAAACTCTGTGATTTCGGTGCTAGGGGTACCGGGGTAGCTGGATACCACTCTGCCCCCCGCTTCGTAAACGCCGCGGGCTACCGCTTCGTTACCCAACATAAGCTTTTTCAAATGATTCAACCCTTTCCTTATTTTAACTGATTTTATATTTATCATCCCAAAAGGAACTGCTTTAAGCTGTATATTCCTCCAGGGCGCAGTTTTCTAAGTGATAATCAAAAAAATCATCGTTTGTCATATCGACAAAATAGGAGCGAATGACTCGAGCCACATAGTTGTGACACACAAGAAGGACGTTTTGGCCTATATGTTCTTGTTTCAAATCGTCCAGAAACTGATATACCCTTTGCGCCAACTCAAGAGTGGACTCCCCTTCCGGAAACCGACTGGCAAATTGCCGGCGGGCAGTTAAAAAGTCGGGATCGTCCCGTCTAGCCCCTTCAAAAACCCCGTAATTTTGTTCGATCAGACGTTTGTCTGGAATGCACTGCAGATTCCACTTGCTGCAAATAGTTTTTGCCGTTTCCATTGCTCGGGCCAAAGGGGAAGAAAATACAAGATCAAGAGGCTTATTCTCCAAAATCAGCGCCAATTCTTCCGCCTGTTGTTTGCCTGCCGGTGACAAGCTGATATCAGTGACGCCGCAGACTAGATTTTGTTCATTCCAAGGGGTTTGGCCATGTCGGGTGACGTAGATGGTCATCTAACTCTCCTTTGCTATAAAGAATTTTCTTCATTGCACAAATTGAGGATTCATTTGGCCTTAATCTGGTACAGACACCGGAGGATTTTTCCCCATTCGGCGATCTGTACCAGATTAAGGCTTTATTTTCAATTGTTAGAGGGGAAGAACGGCCTTAACACGGCTGCCACAGCATTGACTGGCAGCGTTTGAAGAATAATCCTTCCCGGACCTCTAACAATTGTGTTAAAAACCCCTTCGCCTCCAAACAGCATGTTTTTAATACCGGGCACGGACTGGACATCAATGGTGCAGCTGGCGCTCATTGCAGCCAAATAGCCGGTGTCCACAATCATCGATTCCCCTGCTTGGAGTTCATATTCGACGATTGAACCGTCAATTTCTACAAAGGCGGTCCCCTGCCCTGAGAGTTTCTGCATAATAAAGCCTTCTCCGCTGAAAAAACCGGAGCCAAATTTCTTTTGAAAAAAGACGGACAACTCCACCCCAGCTTCCGATGCCAAAAATCCCGATTTTTGGACGATCATTTCGTTTCCGGGGGCAATCTCGAAGGCCAAAATGGAACCCGGAAAGCTGGACGCAAAGGCGATCATGCCGTCTCCACCCTGGGCGGTATAACTGTTTTGGAAAATCGCCTCACCGGCGAACATCCTCCCCAACGCCTTGCGGGCGCCGCCGTTTGAAGATGTCTCCATCTTCATGTTAGGGGACATCCAGCTCATCGAACCCTTTTCGGTGATCATTTTTTCACCGGCCGAAAGTTCACAGACAACAACCGGCAACGGGGTTCCTTTAATTTCGTATTTCATAGATATACCTCCCTGTATCATAAAAAGTGATCGGCAGTAGCGCCCTTCAAAAGCCATTGAATGCAGAATTCAGGCGAGCGCTTACCAATGTTTTCCCAGTTCTGAAGACAGGCGCTATGCAGGTGGAAAATAGAGGAAAGATTACTTCTGGTTGCGCAAATCGATAATCCGTTTAGCTTTGCCCTGGTAGCGTTCGATCGTCTTTGGCTCGCAGAGGGTCACTTTGCTCTCGATGCCCAAAACCGTCTTTAACTGGGCATGGATGCTGTTGCGGAGAGCTTCCAGCTCGCCGTAGTGCTCCAACAATTCGCCGTTTATCAACTCGACCCGAACCTCCAAGGTGTCCCGATAGCCTTCTCTGCGGACAATCAGCTCATAATGGCCACCGATGTGAGGCTGGCTCATCAAAACGCTCTCGATCTGGGTTGGGAAAACGTTGACGCCGCGGATTTTCAGCATATCGTCGCTGCGGCCTTTGACCTTCTCCATCCGGGCATGAGTACGGCCGCATTTACAGGGCTCGTAGGTGATGGTAGTCAAGTCCTTTGTCCGGTAGCGAAGCATGGGGAACCCTTCTTTAGTCAGGGTGGTGATAATGAGCTCCCCGGTCTCTCCTTCTCCGACGGGTTCCAAGGTGTCTGGATTGAGGAGCTCAGGCAGGAAGTGATCCTCGGCAAAGTGGAGCCCACAGCGATACTCACACTCACCGGAGACACCGGGGCCCATCAGCTCACTCATACCGTAGTTGTCGGTGGCGAAAACGCCAAAACTCTTTTCAATTTGATCTCTGAGCTCCGGGGTGCAGCCCTCGGACCCAAAGAGGCCGAGACGGAGCTTGAGCTGGTCGTTTGTGATGCCCTGTTCGTGGGCGACTTCACTCATATGTAAGGCGTAGGATGGGGTACTGACTAAGGCGGTTGTGCCAAAATCCTTCATCAACATAACTTGCTTTTCAGTGTTTCCAGAAGAACAGGGTACCACAGTGGCGCCGATCTTTTCCAGGCCATAATGAAGGCCCAAAGCACCGGTGAACAATCCATAGCCAAAGGAAATCTGCACAATATCCTCATCGGTGGCCCCAGCAGCGACACACAGCCGCGCCACCACATCTGACCAGGTGTCCAAATCCTTTTTGGTATAGCCTACGACAGTAGGCTTGCCGGTGGTGCCAGAAGAGGCGTGGATGCGGACGATCTTTTTCAGCGGTTGGGCGAACAGGCCAAACGGATAGGTATCCCGGATATCCTCCTTGGTGGTCACCGGGATGTGCCGCACATCGGATAGGGATTTGATTTTATCGGCGGTGACTCCCGCCTTTTGTAGACGGTTGTGATAGAATTCTACATTGCGGTCACAATAGTCTACAATCCATTTCAGCCGCTCCAATTGAAGGGCTTCGATTTCCCCACGGCTCATTGTCTCGATTTCTTTTTGAAAAAACATTGTCACAGTACTTCCTTTCCACCGAATACGCCTAGGCTCTCCCCTATCTGAACCAATACTCCACTGATTTGGTATCGGTGATGGCTGGGGAGACAATCATCATAGATTTATCATCGTTAAAAGAGATGGTGATCGGATCATCGCCGTATTCTTTGATTTTTATTTTATTGGGAGCGACTACCCGATAGTCCAGAGTGGCAATAGTGGTGTTGAGGAAACTGTACTCCGATAAAAAATTATATTCAATGGTATCCTCAGAAAAGTCCAGCTCCAGCATATAATATCCACCTTCGCCGCTCTCGACTGTACTCCATTCTCCCATCAGTTCCCGTTTTAAATTGGCTTTCCCCACTTCTAAAAACGTCACTGTGGCGATGACGGCCAAAACGACAACAGCCGCCACAGCAATGATAATGGCTTTAACAGGGCTCCGCCTGACAACCGGTGTCGTCATCTGGCTCATGCCGGCTGGGGTCATATCCGGCTGGTACCACTGGGCAGCTGGGGGAACATCCTGTCCGATCCCCAAAGAGGCGTCTCCCACCGAGGTATCATCCAAAGGTCGAGGCCCGTCCCCCTCATTCAATGGCGGAACAGCTTCGTCAGCCTCGCTGTTTACCCCTACGCCGGAAAAGGGTTCCTCTAAAGGATCCGCCATGCCATCTGTCGGAGAATCACCGGCTTCCGAGAGTGGTGTATCTTCTGGGCTAACTACCGCTGATCGGGCATTTTCTTCCTCTGCCGTCGCTTCCGGATTTGCTCTTAAGGCGGATTCCTCCCCATTTTTTAATGGTTCCCCGCAATTGGGGCAAACCGTACCGCCCTCGCAGATTGTCCCACATTTTTCACACAACATCATCAAAACCTCCTCTGTTCCTTTCACAATAGGATTGGGAGCATCTTTCAGCCTCACGAAAGCTGAGTCGATCGGATTTTGCTGGTGGTAAATCGATCATGAGAGCAGTAAAACACTCAAAGGACATGGCCGAATACAGGATAAACCGTCGAACCATGTCCTTTTATTTTACTATATTTCTGCAAAAGATGCAATAGTTTAACGCGATAAACCGTCATAAATTGTTAACGAACTTTCGCCTTACGCTAAATACATGGATCCGCTGACGCTGTTGGCCCATCTGCCCCTGAGACCGTATTATGAAATCTGTGTCGTCTCAACGGCCGACTTGCTCCTGTTGCGGGACAAAAAATTCCGTTGTATCCTTGTGTGGTTTGGTCACCATAGTGACGACAAAGCAGACAAGGAAGCTGACCGCCGTGGCGATGATGCCGAAAAGCGGCGCGTTTCCGGACTGGAAGCCGGAGAAAATCGCCAGTCCCAGGGAGGTAAGAAGCCCCGCCCCCATGCTCCAGATGGAAGCCGTTTTGTTAAACCGCTTCCAGTAGAGGCCCAACAGGTAGCTGGGGAGCAACGTCGCGCAGATGGTGCCCCATGAAAAGGCCATCAGTGTCAAAATAGGCGACTGCATGGTGGCCAAAAGATAGGAGCAAATAATAAACAGCAGGCAGAGGACTCTTGTCAACAGCAGCGTTTTTTTCTTGTCCATGTCGGGCTTAAAGACCGAGACGATAAAGTCCATAGCCACCGCAGAGCAGGATGTGAGGGTAATACCGCTCAGGGTGGAAACCGACGCCGCCAGCACCAGCACTAAAATCACCGCCAGCAACACGTCTGGGAGCCGGCCCAAAATCTGCGGGATAATCAGGTCGTAATTGGCTTTTCCGCTCACGTCCTGAGGGACCTGGGTGAAAAACAGGCGGGACAGCGAGCCCACAAAGTACGCTCCGCAGGAAATCAGCGCGCAAAAGGCGGTGGAGATAATGGTGGCCCGCTTGACCCCTTCCCTGGTTTCGATGCCGTAGAATTTCTGCACCATCTGGGGCATTCCCCAGGTGCCAAAGCTTGTGAGGATGATGAGGCTCCCCACCCCGACAACGGTGCTCGTAGTAGGCGGGTACAGGCCGTTTTGGGTCATGACATCGCCCATTTTGGCAAAACCTTCCACAAAGCCGCCCACTTCTGAAGTGTTGGCAATGCAGAAGATCATGGCGACGACGCCTACGATCATGATAAGGCCCTGGATAAAGTCGGCGATCATCGAGGAGACAAAACCTCCCAACACCACATAGATGGCGGCGACCACGGCGATGAGAATCATGGCGTTGTTATAGCCGATTTTCAATACGTTGTCGCAGAGGTATCCCAACCCGGAGTAGACGCTGGCAGAATAAGGGGTCATAAAGATGAAAATCACGACTACCGCGAAAACCTTAAGGCCCTTAGAATCGAACCGCTTTTCAAAAAACTGGGGCATTGTCTTGATTTTCAGGCGGCGGGCTACTTCCCTGGTGCGGTTGCCCAGCACCTTCCAGGCTAAAAACGCCCCGAACAAAGCGTTGCCCACGCCAATTAAAATCGCCCATAAGCCGTAATCATACCCGGATTTTCCCGCGTATCCGATAAACAGCACTGCGCTGAAATAGGCCGTGCCAAAGCCAAATGCCGAGACCCACGGGCCCGCCTTCCGGCCGCCCACCACGAAATTTGTCAGGGTATTGGCCTTCCTCGCGCCCACGATGCCCGCAATGAGCATGGCGACGAGATACAAGGCCAACACAACCCAGGTTATGATTTGCTGCATGGTTGTCACCTTTTCTTTCCGCAGATTTTTTCGCTTTGCGCCGTTACGCTTTAAAGCTTTTACCTGCTAAATTATTTATCATTCTATCACAGACTGTTCAAAATTACAATCATACAACCTGCCGAAAAAAAGACGGCTATTTTATGCAATTTGTGTAGATTGCTGGAAGGTGGCCCCTCCCTCCCCAGCCGATTCGTATAAGGTTTGCCTTGACCGGCCCCCAAAAATCCACTATAGTATAGAAAGGACAAGGGATTTTTCTGTTACAACAGAGAAATTTGATAAGATGTGTAAAGCTGGACTTTTCACGTCATAAATTGCCCCAGCAAATGAAAAAGGAACGGTGATGACAGTGACTCTGATCAATAGACTGCCGCCTCTCAGACAAAAGGCCCAGTCCCTGACGATTTTCCGCAAACTGCTTACAGACCCCGCGGTAAAGGGGATGCTCGCGCTTGCGGACGTTGAGAACCAATGCGTGGACGAAGCGATATCCGCCTACGCCAGCTTTGCGGCTTCCCTCTTCCCCCATTCCCTCAACTGGAGTGAACATCTCCTGAATCTGGTGCTGGAGGACGAAAATTTTTATATGCTCAAACGCTCTCAGGGTGAAGACCCCGGCGAAGAGCTGGAAAGCTGCCTCAAAGAGGAGCTGGGTATTCTGGAGGAGTTGAGCCAGATACAGCCGGAGGAAATTTCCCGGGAAATTCGCTTCGACGGCCGCCTCCCCCGCTGGCAGACATCAAAAATTGACTTTTACACCGTCTACAAACAGCGGATGAACGAAATCCACGCCCACGGCTACGGCATTTTCGCCAAATACGCGGCCTTTGTGGTAGAGGACGGAGAGCTGGTACCGGTGAAAAACCCGGATGGCGTGCGGCTGTCCCAGCTCGCTGGTTACGAGCGGGAGCGCAAAGAGCTCATCGACAACACCTTGGCGCTTTTAAAGGGCCTCCCCGCCGCAAACGCTTTGCTGTACGGCGACGCGGGCACCGGCAAATCCACCACCGTCAAGGCGGTGGCCAACGAATTTAAAGAAAATGGCCTGCGACTCATCGAACTCAAGAAGCGGCAGCTCCACGAGATTCCCAAACTAGTGGATTACCTGAGCCGGAACCCCTTAAAATTTATCCTCTTTATCGACGATCTGTCTTTCACAAAGGACGACGACGATTTCGCCGCGTTGAAAGCCATTTTGGAAGGCTCCGTCTCGGCCCGGGCCGATAATCTGGTGGTGTACGCCACCAGCAACCGCCGCCATCTGGTCAAAGAGAAATTCTCCGACCGGGACGGCGACGAAGTCCACCAAAACGACACCATGGAAGAGCTCATTTCCTTAAGCGACCGGTTCGGCCTGACCATCACTTTCATCAAGCCCGGCAAAGACGGGTATCTGAGCATTGTAAGGGAGCTGGCAAACCAGTACGGCCTGCGCCTTTCTTTGGAGGAAGTGGACGCGGCGGCGGAGCGGTTTGCTTTAAGCCGGGGCGGGCGCTCGCCAAGGGTCGCCAAACAGTGCGTCGAGCATTTAAAGGCGATGGAGGCGTAAAAAGGAACTCAATATTCCATTTCCAGAACATCTGTAGGGATTTCGGGGAATAATTCGTCCAGCGGCATTCCCAATACCTGCTGAAACAGCTTGATTTGCAGGACAAAAATATGCCGCGCACCCTGCTCAATTTTGCTGATGCACTGCTGATCCAGGAATGGACACCCGGCAGCCTGCATCTTAGCTGTCAGTTGCTGTTGCGACCAACCTTTTTGGAGCCGCGCTTTCCGAATCTCCTGCCCCGCCAGTTTATCGTAATCATAGTGCATTTCACAGCCTCCTTAAAAATATGGATAGAATAGAAACAAAGACCTTTGTTTCTAAAATAGCATAATTTTTTCAGAGAATTGCTCCGATATAAGCACAATGGAAAATTTAAGTTTTACACAATTGATAAGGATAAATCCGACGAAAGCACCGATAGTCCGTACCGTACAATTTTCTATGATGTGCACCGGTAGAGTCCAGAGGAGGGAGACTTCCTGGATTCGACCCCCGCATGGAGCCCTCCTCTGGCTGCCTTTGATTCTGCCTTCATTCTTTGAATGAAGGGGTGGTTCTGGCGGCGCAAACCCTTTGGCCTGCCTGCTAACTCAACGCTAAAGCGTTAGAGTTCGGCGGGACCCGGCGACCTATCGAAAAAGAATCGGTATCCGTTAAGAAAAATCTACATTTGTCTAAACAGAAAGGACCATCCCTATGTACTCTGGTATCTTCGATTCCCACGCCCACTACGACGACGAACGCTTCGACCCCGACCGGGACGAAGTCATCGCCGCTTTGCAAAATAACGGCGTTTGCAACGTCATCGACGTGGGCTGTAACCTGGAAACTTCCCAAAAAGCCGCCGCTTTGGCTCAGCGCCACCCCTTTTTCTACGCCGCTGTGGGCTACCACCCCCACGAGGCGGAGAACTTCACCGAGGAGGACTTTTCCGAAATCACCGATATGCTCCGGCACCCCAAAGTAGTCGCTTTGGGGGAAATCGGCCTCGACTACCACTACGACCTCTCCCCCAGGGATATACAGATGGAGGTGTTCGACTTGCAGCTTACCGCGGCGGAAAAACTGGACATCCCCATCATCATCCACACCAGAGAGGCCACCCAGGACACCTTAAAGCTTCTCGAAAAGCACAACTGCCGCGGGGTCGTCCACTGTTACAGCGGGTCGGCGGAGACGGCGAAAATTTTGGTCAAAATGGGGTATCACATCGGGTTCACCGGAGTGATTACCTTCCCAAACGCCCGGAAAATCATCGAGGCCTGCGACATAGTGCCCCCCGACCGGATTTTACTGGAAACCGACTGTCCCTACATGGCCCCCGTCCCCTTCCGCGGCAAGCGGTGCTGGTCCCCCATGATCGAAAAAACCGCCGAACGGGTGGCCCAGATCAAGGAGATGGAACCTCAGGCCCTCATCGACCTGGCGCGGGAGAACACCCAGCGGCTTTTTGGTATCAAATAGCACAAATTTTTTCAAACATATCTGTAAAGTTGTTTTACTTTACAAAAAACAAATCCCATATTAACGCAGTATTTGCGGTAATATGGGATTTTTCTTATGATGGACTATTTTATCATATCGTTGGGACAATTTTTCTGAAAATCCGCCCTGTTACACCGGGATTTCCGCCCCGTTTTGTTCATCGGAGCGGCGGATGGCGTCCAGCACGTCCACGTGTTTAAAAAGCTCGTCAAAGGGCAGGGGCATCTTTTTGTCCCGGAGCATCTTGACAAAAGCGTCCAGCTCCAGGGCGTACAAAAGGGTCATGTCGATGTCTTTGCGATAGACCGATTTGCTGCCAAAAACCGTAATACAGTGGTCGGGACAGCTGTTAAAATGCCCCGTCACCAGCTTGTCGGCATACCGGAAGGAAATTGCGGCGTTTTGGGGTGAAACCTTCTGGACCGACACCGACTGGACATTATAGCCGAACACCTCCATGACGATGGTGACAAGGTGGGGGCCGTAGAAGAAAATCCCGCTGTAGGGGCTTTCAAAGTCACCGGGGAAGTTGACGCTGCCCCCCAGCACCTCCCCCATCGCCTTGTTTTTCACGGCGTTTTTGGCGGTGATGACCTCGTAGTTGTAGGGAAACGACGAGCCGCCGGTGAAAAGGTTCCCGTTGGATTCCAAAGCTCTGCGCAGCGTGTCCCGATCTTCCTTGGAGGCGGTGATGGGCTTGTCGATCCAGACGGGCAGCCCCTTTTCGATAAAGGGCATCACGTCCCGGATGTGAAACTTGCCGTCCCGGTAGTCGATCATGATGGCGTCCACTTCACCGACAAGCTCCATGGGGTCGGAGACAAGCTTTTCAATATTCCCCTGCCGGGCGGTCTCTTCGGCGTGTTCCGGCGTGTCGTCGCAGCCGCAGATGGCGGTGATCCGCATATCGGGGTAGCGGTACTCCCCGGTTTCGGGGTTGGGGAGGTTTGCAAGCTGGGCAAATGCCAGGGCGTGGGAGTTTTCCGAGCCCAAAATACCTACTTTAAACATAAAATCTTCCTTTCTGAGATTTTGAGGTTAATATCCATATTTGTCGCCTACAGGGTTGTACCTGCCAAGTCCAGATACCGGCCGTCGAGGATCACGCCTTTGACGTTGATTTCATCGTCGAAAAGGACGAGATCGGCGTCGAAATCCGGCTCGATGCGGCCTTTTTTGAGGCCCAGCACCCTGGCCGGGGTTGTGGAGGCCATCTTCACCGCGTCGCAGAGGCCCACCCCCGCTTTGACAAAGGTGCGCACCAGCCGGTCGGTGGTGGCGACACTTCCGGCAAAGGCGCTGTGATCGGGCAGGAAGGCCACGCCTTTTTCGATGACGCAGGCCATGCCGTCCTCTTTCCGTCCGAGAATCGAGGGGCCGTCGGGCATCCCCGCCCCCCGCATGGAATCGGTGACAAGGCAGATATGATCGGGACCCTTGATTTTATAGATCATCAAGAGCAGCTCCGGCGGCAGGTGCATCCCGTCGGCGATGGTCTCTACCACCATGTCGTCAAGCAAAAAGGCCGATTCGACCACCCCCAACGAGCGAAATCCCCCCTTGCGGGTGATGGTGGACATGCCGGAATAGAGGTGAGTCACAAGGCGGCATCCCTTGTCGTAGGCCGCCTTCACGTCGGCGTAAACAGCGTCGCTGTGGGCGACGGAGGGGATGATGCCGCGCCTGACCAGCGCCTCGGAGAAATCCCCGGCCCCGGAAAGCTCCGGCGCGTAGCTCCACCGTTTGATGATCCCCTCCCCCATCTCAAGGATTTCCTCGTACTCTTTGGGCTCCGGCTCCTTGATGTACCGGGGGTCCTGGGCCCCGCTCTGGTTCTGGGAGAAATAGGGCCCTTCCAGGTGGGCGCCGATGATGTGAGGGTAATCCCCTTTTACCTTCATAGCCTCGCCGATGTCGAGAATCGACCGCTTGAGGGCGGGGATGGCGCTTGCCAAGGTGGTGGGCAGGATGGAGGTGGTGCCGTGGCGCAGATGCATCCGGCATCCCTCTAAAATGGGAGCCGCTCCGCCGTCCATAAAGTCGCAGCCGCCTCCCCCGTGGGTGTGGATGTCGATGAATCCGGGGGAGAGGTAGCATCCCTGTGCGTCCAGCAGCCGGTCGTAGGGGCGCTTATCCTTCGTAACGGCCAGAATTTTACCGTCTTCGATGTAAAGGGCGCTGTCCCGGACGATTTCGTCCATGACAAGGGCCGCGCCGATGATTTTTGTAATCATACCTTCCCCTTCTTTCAAGCGTTTGAGGCGACTTCTTCGATGGCTTCGTTCAGCCGCTCAAAGCAGAGCTTCGACGCCTCGTAGCCGCCGTCGGAGAACTGGACGCCGCCGGGGCGCTTTAATTCCTCGTCGGAGAGTTTTGTCTGGAGCCTGAAGTGGGTCTCCAGCACGAGGAAGCCGTCGTAGCCGTCTTTCAAAAGGGCCCCCAGCTGTTCTTTTAACGGCAGCAGCCCATCTCCCAACGCGCAGCCCTGGGCTTCGCCGTTTTCGTCCCGCACCGCGTCTTTCAGGTGGATGTGGGACAGATACCGCTTCACCTGCTCATAACCGTCGGGGTAGGGCGGTAGATAGGTCTTGTTGTAAATCTGGTTGCCCGGATCCCAGAGGATTTTCACGTTTTGGAAATTCATCTGCTCAAAGAGGTAGCGCAGTTCCCCGGCGTTGCAGGCGCTGACCGACGGGTCGTGCTCGACCAAAACGGTGAGGCCCTTTTCCTTGGCCATGGCCGCCAGCTTGCCCAACTGGGCTAAGATAAACGGGCCGTCCGTTTCCACCCCGTTTTTCCGCCAAAAGGTAAAGGCTCTCACGTACTTGGCCCCCATCTTGCAGGCCAAATCCATGCACTTTTTGGCAATCTCAAAGTGCTGTTCCAGCTCTTCCCCGCTGTCGATGCTGCACTTGAAGATGGGAGAGCTGATGGAACAGATGGAAAGCCGGTACTTGGCGGCAATCTCGTTGATTTTTTCGATGTCCCCGTCGTCAAGCTCCTGAGGCTGCTTGCCCCAGACGCCGCGGATTTCCAGCGCCTCGCAGCCGTATTCTGCCGCCAGTTTCGCCGCTTCCTCAAAGTTCTGGGAAATCTCGTCGGAGATGACCCCTTTGCGGAAGAGGACGTCCCGGCCGCTTTGAGCGTCGCAGAACATCCGGGCGCTGGGGTGGGTTTGCAGGATAGAGGCCGGGCAGTCGGGGGTGACGGGGCCCCGGACGGCGTGGAGCACCGCCTGGGCCTTGGTGGCGGCGGGCACGGTGCAGACCACATAGGGCGCGGCGGTCAGGGCGGGGATGGTGAGGCTCAGCGCCTGCTGGGGCACCTGATCGAGACTTGCAAAGCAGCCGTCGTTTACCTGCTGCTGGCGGCAAACAGGGTCGAGGAGGACGGTTTTCACCTTCACAGGGTCGTTAAAATCCGCAACCCACGGGTCGTTGAAGGCAATGTGGCCGTTTTCGCCGATTCCCATGCAGACCATGTCCACCGGGTGTTCCTCCAGGAGCTTCCCATACCGGGCGCACTCGGCGGAGAGGTCGGCGGCGTTTCCGTCCAGGTAATAGACGTTTTTAAAGGGAAGCTTTTTAAAAATCCGCTCCCGCAAAAAATTCCCGAAGCCCTGTGGCGCGTCTTTTGACAAACCGATGTACTCGTCCATGTGAAAGCCGTTGACCCTCGTCCAGTCGATGTTGGGAAAGGAAGTTAGCGCCTCCAGCATTTCATTTTGGCTGGGGGCGGCGGCAAAAATCACATTGACCTCGTCCTTGACGGCCAAAAGCTCTTTGAGCTTCTCCCCGGCGGCGGTTCCGGCGGCCTTTCCCATTTCCGCCCGGGTGCGGTAGACAAAAGTAGTCAGCTTGCCGCTTATAATCGTTTTAATGGCGTTTGTCATGGTCATATTCTCCTAAAAACAGGCGGGGAGGGCTTTCCTCCCCGCCCAAATTCTGTCAAAGTTTAGAAAACAATCTCTTTTCCCTCTCTGGAGGAACGGTAGATGGACAAAATCATATCCACCGCATGCCGTGCCTCTCTGGGGGTGATCATCGGCTTTCTGTCGTTTAAAATGGCGTCGGCCAGATCCTCGACCAGCGGGACGTGAGAGACCATGGGAAGCTTTGTGGGGTCGTCTTTCATGGCGTAGACGGGGGAAACGATTTCCGGGGCCTTTTCGTCGCTGCCGATGATGGACCATTCGAGGATTCCCGCGTCGCTGACCGTGATAGAGCCCTTTTCACAGTGGATTTCCAACCGGGTGTCCTGGGCCGGATAGACCGAAGTGGTTCCCTCGATGACGCCAAGCGCGCCGTTTTTGAACTTTAAGAGCGCCACGGCGGTATCCTCCACCTTGATGTTGTGAACCTGGGTAGCGCAGTGGGCGGTCACCGACTGTGCCTCTCCCGCAAACCACAGAAGCAAATCGATGCCATGAACCCCCTGGTTCATCAGGGCGCCGCCTCCGTCCAGCTCCCAGGTGCCCCGCCACTCGCCGCTGTCGTAGTAGGCCTGATCCCGGTAGTATTTCAGGTATGCTTCCGCCAAAATCACCTTGCCGAAGCGGCCGCTGTCGATGGCCTCCTTGACGACGGCGAATTTCGGGTCGCACCGCCGCTGGAACACACAGCCCATCTTGACGCCGGTGCTTTCCACTGTGCGGATCAAATCGTCCATCTTCTCCCCGGTGATCTCCATGGGCTTTTCGCAGAGGATGTGCTTGTGGGCCAAAGCCGCCGCTTTACACATCTCCCCGTGCATGCCGGAAGGGGTGCAGATGGAAACCGCATCCACATCGGGATCGCGGAGCAACTCGTGATAGTCGGTGTAGATTTTCTTTGCCCCAAACCGCTCGGCTGTTTTTTCCGCCCGTTCGGGGATGATGTCGCAGACGGCGACGAGCTCGGCGTTTTTTGCAACAGCGAGGGCCTCCCCGTGTAACTCTGAGATGACGCCGCATCCGATGATGCCCCATTTTACCTTTTTGTCCATATTGATTTACTCCTTTGCCGCCGCGGCGAGAAAAACCTCTGCCGCGGAAATTTTTTCGTGTTTTCACGGCTCCGCGCCGCTGGGAATTCTCAAGCCTTTCGTCAAAAACCGGAAGAGAAGCTTCTGGGAAATTCCCTTTTCCGCCTCCATTATACCGCCTCTTCGCCTCAAAGGATTGTCAATTTTTACGGGATTCTTGTAAAATCTTATAATCTACCATTTGAGAGAAAATTCTCTCCATGATAAAAGCCGCTCCCGCTGTAGTACCAGCCTACATCGAGAGCAGCCTTTTACCTGATTCTTTTGTGGAGAAGCATTTCTTTCAGCAGATGATCCCCGCTTCTTACAAGCTTTGCGGTCAAATTCTAGCCTTGTATCGGAAACGGGGGCGCATCAAGGTTTCTATTCCCTATTTATTGTTGATATGGAGCGGCATACCTTCCTTTGCACAGGCTTGTTTGACCGTTTCTACTACCCGTTCATGGGAGATAAAATGACGGTCAATGGTGATTTGTTGGTCATTGTGGTCAAAGCCCATATCCTGTTGCCAGACCACATGATTAAACTGTGAAAGAAAATTTCGCACCTTCTTAATGTCCGACAACTGATTAATTTCAAAGAAAGAATCTGGGCAGCTCTCAAAAAAGCCGTCCCGCATAGCAAAACAGCTGTATGAGAGGGACGCATTGACATCTTTGCTGCGGTCGTGGTAATAGGCTCCAGCATTTCATAATCTGCTCCTTTTCCAATTCGAAGGAGGGCGTAAAACGGATAATGAAAAAATCGAGTATTTCCCTGAGGCTCTTTCATTTTCTTTTCCGCATATTTATCCAGGTGAAAACTATGTTCTTCCATACCAATTGGACAGGTCAGTAAGGTAGCAGTAGTATAGTCCTTGCAAATCTTACAGGCAATGTCCGCCGCAATACGGTTGAACCGGCAGAAAAAATTCCATGAGTTGGCGAAAACGTCACAGTCATAGGACATTATGCTATAAGCAATCTTTGCCGATTCTTCCAAATTGTTCGGATACCAACTCAAATAAATTTTCCCGCAAGGACTGCCAGGTTTATTTTCTTCCGCGACCATCTGTCGCTCTTTAGATTCTTTGTGCAGACAGCCAATATACGGTTCTATCGGTTGCTTCTCCATTTGGCTTTGTGTTTCACGCTTTTTAAAAAACATGGTCATCCTCCTGGAATTCAAGGCTTATCATAGATTTTTTCTTTTATATAAACTCCTATCATATTTTTCACAACAGTCTCGGAGAATGGCCAGCACCTTATCCTCCGTAATAAAAGAATCGTCTACTTCAATCGTCGCCTCATTGTGGAAACAGTCCATACAGTAGCAGGTCGCGACGGTGCGAAACCGGATCAAAGAAGAAAAAAAGGCATCGAAGTCCTCGGGGCAATTTAAATCGAACAGTTCAGCGGGACAGCTTTCAAAAAAGCCGCCCGGCATAGCGATGCAGCTAAAATAGCCGCTGTCGTATACACGGTCTCCCCGGTCTTCTTGAAACGCAGCTCTGAGCCTGTCGTCCAAACCCCTTTTGACCTCCAGCATTCCATAAGGATACGCCACAAAAATATCACTGTCTAAGTCCACATGGGACTCCATGTATTTCAGCACCTCTTCTTCCAGCGGATTGGCCGTTGAATTATAAATCAGGACTGCCGTTTTGTATCCCTCGCAAATCCGCTCCATCGTCTCCAAAACAGCACCCATAAACGCCCGACTGTCCTCCATAGAATCCATATCGTTGTAACAGGACATCAGTTCGTAGACTGTGCGGTTTGGTTCGGTTTTGTGAGGATACAGATACAGAAAGACCCCCTTTTCCTTTACGCCGATGCCGTCTTTGGAGAAAAGCAGTTCATATTGAATGATAGGAGCATTTTCCTCTTTTTTGGTAGAAGAATTGTCTTTGGATTTCGATTTTCGTTTAAAAAACATATTACCACCCCATTATCACGTCTGTTATTTCTAATGATAGTTCCGCCAAAATGGTGCCAAAAGCATAGCTTGCCGCCCCTCATGCACCTCATCATAATAGCTCTCGCAGTCGCTGACCCAGCTTTGGGCTTTGCCGAACACCTGGGCCTCGATTTTGTTCATGTAATCCTTCGAGCAGATGACCTTGCCCCCGTCCTTTACAAGCTTTGCCGCTAAGTTCTAGCCTTGTATCGGAAACGGGGGCACATCAAGGTTTCTATTCCCTATTTATTGTTGATGTGGAGCGGCATACCCTCCTTCGCACAGGCTTGTTTGACAGTTTCTACCACCCGTTCATGGGAGACAAAACGACGGTCAATGGTGATTTCCACCTCGTTATAGGATATATCCATATCCCGCTGCCGGACAATTGGGGCAAACTGGGCCAGAAATTTTTCCACGAGCTCCGCGCCGCTCCCGATTTCAATTTGAAACAGGGAATCCGGGCAGCTTTCAAAAAAGCCCTCCCGCATGGCGAAGCAGCTATAAGAAACCGAGTCATAAATATCTATTTCCCGACCTTTATAGTAGGCTTTCAACAGATCGCGGTCCGCACCTCTGCCGATTCGGAGAAGCATATTGGGATAAAGAAAATACCGGGTGTCTTTATCCGACTGCGTCAGTTGGTCTACATACTCCTGCATTTCCGGCGTGTACTCTGACCAGTGTTTCTGATAAACAACCAAAGTGGCGGTCATCAGGTCTTTGCAAAGGGCGCAGGCAATATCGGTGGAAATACGATTAAAACGGCGAAAGTAATCCATGGAGTTGCTGCTGATATCACATCCTGGAGAAACTAAGCGATAGGCTATCTTGATGCGATTTTGAAAATCCTCCAGATCATTTGGATACCAGCTGAAATTAATGTTTCCATAGAGGCTGCCAGGTTTATTTTCTTCCGCTATCATTTCTTCCTCTGTCCAGATTTTTGGGAATTCGTTTTTATGTTTTTTAAATAAATGAAAAAACATTATTATCCTCCTCAAACAATGTCACTGATTTCTACCGCATATTCTCCTATATATTTTCCTAAAATGTAGCCAGCCATACCGCCCAGTATTCCAAATACAATAGAACCGGGTAAACCTGCCATCGAACCAAACGTTGCGCCAAGGGTAGCTCCTATAAACGAAAAGGTTTCAGCATATACAATCTCTACAAGTGTCTTCTGAAAATGAGGAAAACCAGGCTGACCATCCTTGATGTCTTCCATAAGCGCTTGATACAGACTGAGGGCATCCATCAAATATCCAGCCGCTACAAATATCCGATTCCCAATTTTAAAAATACGTTTTGCTAAATCCAAATTACTTACAATTTTAATTGTAAAATCTGGGACATCGATATGATCGCCCTTCGCACTATGGATATATTGGGAGGGAATCTGCTCATATATAAAGTTTAGAATTTTATTGTTTTTGACATAATCCATATTATCGATATTAATGTGATATTTTATTTTAGATCCATCAGGAAACTCATGTGGAGTGTCATATCGAAGAACAGTTTTTCGGTATTGTTTTCCTTTTCTGAATACACCAGGGACGTCTTTATAAAGATATGGACGATCAACGCTATCAGGCATATCAGGTAAGCCATCATAGTATTCAATAACTCTATCTCCTATTTGCGATTTTAATCTCTGATTAAAGCCAGTAGATAGACCAGTTTTTTTCCTATTCCACCGATCTTCTGGCACGATTCTTGGTGACGCTCCCCCTAACAATGCGCGAAACACCATTTGCATGGCATCATCCGTTTTCCTGCCATATATGCCATCTTCTTCTAATGGAACAAAATCTGGGGAAAGTTTCCCTATTTCATTTAAATCATGCTGAAGTTTTTGTATGTTGAAAGACCAATCCTGATTCGTTTGTAATGGAACGAGCTCTTCCACCTGTTTGCGAATCGTGCTGACAGCGTAGCCGCATTTTTCCAACTCTTTCAGTACTGTCTGTGTAAAATCTGCTCTTTCTGGCGTCAAATAGCCATTTGATGAAAGACAGTCCGACGAAAGAGTAAGCAGGATAGCTTGCAGCCCCTCATGCACCTCATCATAATAGCTATCGCAATCGCTGACCCAGCTTTGGGCTTTGCCGAACACCTGGGCCTCGATTTTGTTCATGTAATCCTTCGAGCAGATGACCTTGCCGCACCGTCCGGTAAAGAGGTGCTTCTCCTTCTGGTACTGCATGAGAATCCACAAATCCTGGACAAACTCCTTGGAGCGGTTTCCCACCACCGCGTTAAAAAAGGTCTGTTTATTCAGGTCGGAGCCCGCCGCGCGCTGCACCCCGTCGCTGGCCGCCCGCTTAATCAGGCTGTACCCGGTGGCGTAGGTCATCCGCACCTTGCCACCGTCCTTTACCAGCTTTGCCGCCGCTTCCAGGTTTTTCATCGACTCCCGGGATTTTGGCTTGGTTTCCGACGATTGCAGCGTCAGAAGGGAGACGCAGGCACTTGCGGTGCTGTTCCGCTTATAGGTCCCCAGCTTTAACAGCTCCTCCAGCCCCTTGACCACCTGGGTCAAATTTTCCCGCTCCGACTGGGGGAAGTACCGCAGGGAGGAGGCGTATTTTTTCAGGTCGGCGTGGATGTCAAAGATCGCCGACTGGGCCCGCTTGCACACCCCGTCTACCGCCTTGCTGTACTGGGTGGAATAGGCGCTGCTGCAAAATTCCCGCAAAAGGTCGCCTACAATGCTCTTTTCGTTTAAATTCTTAAAGTAGTCCGGAGAGCCCACCGCATAGCCGTTTTTTCCGATCAGTTCACTCATTAGTATAATCCCTCTCTGATAAAAAGTAAACAAAAAACCGGAGGCGGAAAAGCGGAGTGCTCCCCTACCTTGACAACGGGGATTCCCTGTGCTATGATTTCCTTGCGAGTGAGCCCATAGCAATATGGGAAATCCGTCGGAGGTTTTGGGAAAGCGTTTCGTTTTTCCAAGCCTCCGATTTTTTATTCCTGTCTTTAAGATAACATCAACCCCTCCATTTGTCAACCCATTTTGAGAAAAAATATTTCAAAATGCAACTAAATTTTTAATGCCAACAAAAATGATCCACAAGCTTCAAAAAAATTGGGGATCTTTTGTCTTGAAAATCTTTCTCAATGTGGAAAAAAGAAAAAAACGGTGCTATAATGGAAATATATTGGTTTATCAGATTAAACCAACGAACTTATAAACGGATTGGTTAATCGCCCATCCCGTTTTTGGCTTCAGCAGATTTTAGGGGCAGCCGCACAACGCGGCCGCGTTTGGACCGATGGCCATTTTGGCGCCCGGTTTGGAGAATACCCCGGCCAACGGGCGAAAAAGCAGGTCGTCCATTGCAGAAAGGAAGGGCTGTTATGAAGCAGCAAATCACGATCATAAAAGAATTGGCGGAGGAGTTTAAGCGGTGTTCCACCGCCCTAGCCGCCATTGGGGACGAGACCCGGCAATCTATTATCCTCGCCCTCTTGGAGGGAACCGAAAACGGCCGGAGGGTAGGAGAAATCACCGCCAGCGTCAGTCTCTCCCGGCCTGCTGTCTCCCATCACCTGAAGGTGTTAAAGGACGCGGGGATCGTCAGCGTCAGACGGGACGGCACCATGAATTACTACTACCTGAATCCCAGGGAGAGTACCCTGTCCCGCATCCGAAGCCTCATGGCGCGAGTAGACGAGCTGATGCGGCTTACTGACGGGCAAACCTGCTGTTAAAGATTGGAGATTTGGACAGAAAGGAGAGGCCGCATGCACAAAGAAAAGAAAAACGGCATGTACAGGGTGGCGAGGTTTATCGTCCAAAAGCGGAAAGCCTTCCTCCTGTTGTTTGCTGTCGGCATTATCTACAGCATTATTTGTATCCCGAAAGTTTCCGTCAATTACGACATCACAAAGTACCTCCCTGACGACACCGACACCCGCCGCGGGCTCACCATCATGGAGGAGGAGTTTTCCGCCTCTGAGATGGTCAATGTCCTCGTAAAAAACATCACCTATGAGACGGCGGAGGGAATAAGTGAGGACCTCCAGGAAGTGGATGGGGTCAAAATGGTGAGTTTTGACGATAGCGAGGACCACTACAAGGACGCTGCCGCGCTGTACGCCCTGACTTTAAACGAAAGCGGCGAAACCGACAACAACCTCGCGGCCATTGAGACGGTGCGGGAGGTGGTGGCACCCTATGACAGTTACATATCCACCCAAATTGGCAATTCCATCACCAGTATGATCGAACAGGAGATGACTCTCATCCTCATCGTGGCGGTAATCGTCATCGCAGTAGTGCTCGCATTCACCTCCCGGAGCTACATGGAGCTCCCCGTTTTTTTCCTGGTGTTCGGGTCGGCGGCGGTGCTCAACATGGGCACCAACTACTGGTTTGGGGAGATTTCCTTTGTCACAAACTCCATCGCTGTGGTGCTCCAACTGGCGCTGGCCATCGACTACGCCATCATTTACTCCCACCGGTTTATGGACGAAATGGAGGTACACCCTCCGGAGGAGGCAGCTATTGAGGCTCTTTCCAAGGCCATCCCGGAAATTTTCTCCAGCTCTTTGACCACCATTTCGGGGTTGGTGGCGCTGATGCTCATGCAGCTGAAAATCGGCTTTGACATGGGGATCGTGTTGTCCAAGGGCATTGTATTCAGTCTCCTATCGGTATTTTTGCTGATGCCGGGGCTTGTAATGCTCTTTAACAAGCCCATCCTCAAAACCCGGCACAAATTTTTGGTGCCCAAGCTCCGGTTTTGGGGTAAGGCGGTAGTGAAGACAAGATTTGTCATACCAGTGATTTTCGCGGTGGTTTTGGTAGGGAGCTTTGTGCTCCAAAACTTCTGCCCCTACGTCTTTTCTGAGGAATCCCTCAACAGCAGCAATCGGACTGAAAGTGCTATCGCCACCGAGCAGATTAACGAAATCTTCGGTGGGGCCAACATGCTGGCGGTTTTGGTGCCCGCTGGGGACTATGAAAAGGAGGCACAGCTTTTAAGCGATGTGAGCGAAGAAGAGATGGTTTCCTCCGCCATGGGGCTTGCAAATATCTCTATTAATGACGATTGCACCCTCACCTCTAAGCTCTCTCCTCGGCAGTTTGCCGAGCTCTCCGAGATGCCGGTGGAGGTGATAAGGCTCCTCTACCAAGCTTATGGGCTGTTCCACGAAGAGTACGCCGCCTTGAGCAATGTGGATCAGTACAAAGTTCCCCTCATCGACATGTTCAGCTTCCTCATCGAGCAGCAGGAGTCGGGGCTTGTCAGCCTGGATGGAGAGGCGGGGGACCAAATTGCCCAGATGGGAGATTTGCTCAACGAAGCCAAGGGCCAGCTACAGGGGGAGAACTATTCGAGGCTGGTCTTCACCATCGACGGACCGGTAGAGGGCGACGAAGTGTTCGCCCTGCTGGATCGAATTCGAGCCGATGCACGCAATTACTACGACGATGTCGTTTTAGTGGGAAATTCCACCAGCTGCTACGACCTTCACGCCTCCTTCCAGGGGGATAACCTTAAAATCAACATCATGACGGTGGTGTTCGTGGCGGTGATCCTGCTCTTTACCTTCCAGTCAACCGGGCTTCCCATCCTGCTGGTACTGACCATCCAGGGGAGCATCTGGATTAACTTTTCCTTCCCCATCCTCACTGGTACAAATGTATATTTCTTGGCTTATCTCATCGTCAGCGCCATCCAGATGGGCGCCACCATCGACTACGCCATCGTCATCACCAACCGGTACATGACGCTGAAAAAGCAGATGCCCTTAAAAGAGGCGGTTGTCGAATCTATCAGCCAGTGCTTTCCAACTATCTTTACCTCCGGCTCCATCCTGACCACCGCAAGCTTCCTCATCGGCGGCATGTTTTCAGAACCGATGATCGCCTCCTTTGGTTCCCTCCTTGGTCGAGGTACTCTGATTTCCATCTTGCTTGTCATGATCGTTCTGCCTCAGCTTCTTATGCTGGGCGATACCCTCATTGAAAAAACCGCCTTTACAGTGGGCGGGCACAAGAATTACCTGCAAAAGGCCGGCGTTTCCATGAATTTGGACGGCCATCTGCGGGGTTATGTCTCCGGATTTCTGGATGCTGAGGTTAAAGG
Source organism: uncultured Oscillospiraceae bacterium (assembly GCA_904396495.1). Classification (GTDB taxonomy): domain Bacteria; phylum Bacillota; class Clostridia; order Oscillospirales; family Ruminococcaceae; genus Fumia. The sequence continues at coordinate 14,279 of CAJFOJ010000065.1, read as the reverse complement.
CATCGTCCACGGCGACCTCAACGGGGCGGTTGAAAGCAAAAAGGATCCGCCACCGGAGTACAACGGGGAACAGCCTCCCGGAAGCATAACGGAAAATCCGGATGGGCAGCAAGCTTCCCCGGAAGGGAAAGCCCCCTGCCCGGATGAGGAACTGGGTGTTCCCGGCCGGGAATCCTCCCAAAATAAGGCGGAAAGCGATTCCCATTTGGTAAATAAGAACAAACGCCGGCGCGGCAATTTGGATATAGAGGAGGCGGAAGAATGAAAAAGCGGCTGCAAAGACAAAAGAGACTGCTCAGCAAAACCACGGCGCTTTTGATCGCCTCGGCAATCGGCTTTGGGTGCGTCCTGCCGGCGGCGGCAGGGGTGTACGCCGATTCCCTCACCGTTTCCATCTCCTCTCCTGAGGATTGGGCAGACTTCGCCGATCGCTGCAAAAACGACGGCTACGCCGACGGAAAAACTGTCCTGCTCACCGCAGACATCGACCTAAGCGGTCTAAACAGCCAAAAAGCTGCGGCGGTGTTCGGCGGCGTTTTCGACGGGCAGGGCCACACCATCAAGGGAATCCTGATCCAAACCCATCAGGATGACAGTGGATTGTTTCGCTTCATCGAGGAGGAAGGAGTGGTCAAAAATCTCAATGTGGACATCCAGTTCACAAACGATACCGGCGCAAACTCAGGCGGCATTGCAGGGACAAACAAGGGGCTCATCGAAAACTGCACTGTTTTGGGCTCAGTAGACGGCACTGAGAATGTAGGCGGTATCGTTGGTCTCAATTTAGGAACCATCCTCAACAGTGTCAATAAAGCGGCAGTTTCCGGCGACAAAAAAGCGGGCGGTATAGCGGGAGTCAACAGCGGTATCATCCAATCCTGCTCCAATGGGGGGCTCATAAACCCCGATCCAAATGACACGGCGACTGACTTGGGCGGTATTGCCGGAAGCTCTACGGGATCGCTCATCGACTGCCTCAACACCGGCGATGTGGGTTATCAAAGCACCGGTTACAATGTGGGCGGTATCGCAGGACGACAGAGCGGATATATTTCCGAGTGCCGCAATTACGGCTCCATCCAGGGCCGCAAGGACGTGGGCGGCATCGCCGGGCAGTTCGAGCCCAGCGTCAGCGTGACCTTCGGCGAGGATGTCATTCAGCAGATAAAGCAACAAATTGAGAAAATGATGGGCATCGTAGAAGAACTGAAGGACAAAATCGGCCCGGCCGCCGACAAGCTCATCGAGAGCCTCACAAAAATAGATGGGGAGATCGACAAGCTAAATGAGGGCATCATCGATCCCCTCATCGAGGACTACCCGGTAGCGCGGGATCAGCTTATGACCGTTTTAGACAGCATCGATACCCAGGTAAACAAGGTGGGCGGCGAGTTGAGTGACGCGCTGGATACGGCGCTTGAGGACATTGCCGAACTAAAAGACAAGGTAAACTCTACTATTGATGACGTGACCGAAGAGGTAAAACTTCTAAAAAAACAGCTTCTGGAGCGGCTTGATTCCCTGCTTTGGGATGTGTATGAAATCCGGGATGAGGTGCGCTCACTGCTCAGCCGGGCAGGAGAGGTCATGGGTTCCATTGAAGACGCCATCGGCAAAATGGAGGAGGCTCAGTTGGTCGAAAAAATCATCTCAGCCGTCACCGACATAGCCGACATTTTAGACCGGCTTCAGAACCTCATGGTCCGCATCGATGAGGTGTTCAACGAGCTCCAAAATATCTGGGAGACCATCGAGGCGGTGATCCAGTGGATCAAAGACCAACTGCCCGGGATTCCCGGATGGCCGGACGGCGGAAACGCAGTCCCCTCTCTGCCGGAGGTACCTGCCGGCGAGGAGAGCTCCCCCGGGCAGGAGCCGCCCATCCCGGAGCCGGAAGGGGGTTCCGGCGGCGAATCTTCAGGCGGGGAAACGAACAGTTCCGGGCAGGAGGACAGTTCCCCGGAGCAAAATGGCGGGGATATCTCGACGGAGGAGGCTCCTTCCGGTGATACGCCCGCCCCGTCCGAGGAACCCCCTTCCGTCGAGGGGACTTCTTTCTCCTTTGATGAGCCGCTGGAAGTGGTACCCATGGCGGCCACCTTTGAGGGGATCGACCTGGGGCAGCTGGACGCCTTTCTCACCATGGAACGGGCGAAAAATAAGCGGAATGAAAACATCCTGCCCGACGAAACAGAAGTGCGGGAAAACGACGGGAAATGCCTCATCGAATACAGCTTCAACGAGGGAGAGGTTTCCGCTGCCCTCAACGTGGGGGGTATTGTTGGGAACATGGCCTTTGAGATGAGCGCCGACCCGGAGGCCGACGTGGAATTCGACGGGGACTTTTCCTTAAATCCCACTGTGGGCGTCAACGCAGCGGTCAGGGCCTGCTACAGCACGGGGACGGTGGAAGCTTCCTCCTACTACGCGGGCGGCATCGCTGGACAGCAGAAGCGGGGCGTCATCAAAGACAGCTTTACGTCGGGGGAAATTTCCGCCAAAGAGGGGTATGCAGGCGGCATCGCCGGGCTTTCCTCCACTGAGATCACCCGCTGCTTCTCCCTTTGCGACCTTGAAGCCGAAAACTTCGCCGGGGGCATCGCCGGGAGCGGAGCCGACATCAGCCTCTGCTACACCATGGCGCGGGTGGACTCGGAAGGCGAGAGCATCGGGGCCATTGCGGGAGTTGCCGACGGAGAACTCAGCCAGAACTACTTCATCGAGGAGGAGCTCTGCGGCGTGGACGGAATCAACTACGAGGGGAAAGCCGCTCCCCTGCCCCCGGAGGATTTCGCCTCTAAAGGGAGCCTGCCCGCCAAAATGGAGGGTTTTTCCTCCGACAGCTTCTATGCGGCGGATCATCTTTCCCTGCCTCAGCTCACTGCCGTCGTCTTTAACGACGCACAATGGGTGGGCGAAACCTTAAAGCTCAAATCCGAGGAGCTGAGCCGGTTTGTTTTTACCGTAACCTTCCAAAACGGCGACGAGACGGTCAAGACAATCGAAGTGCCCTACGGCGGCTCGGTGGCGGAGGAGGAAATTCCCCCCGTCCCCCAAAAGGACGGCCAGACCGGACAGTGGGAGGACTTTGACCGGGAAAACATCCGCCGCAGCACGGTGGTAAAGGCCGTCTATGAAAACGCCGGCGCCACCATCGCCTCGGCGGGCGACCCGCCTTTGCTGCTGGTGGAGGGTTCCTTCGGGCCGGACGCCTCGGTTGAGATCACGGAGGCGCTCCCCGATGAGGAAGCGCCGGAAGGGTACGAAATCAAGGCGGGTTATGTATTCTCGGTGGACGGCGGCGGCGAAAATTACCACGTCAGCAGGGTACGGGTGCGCCTCCCCGAAGACGTCAAAAATCCCCAGGCGGGCCTTGTCCAAAACGGGGAGATCACCGCCGTCGAATCCAACGTGGACGGCAGTTATCTGGTGTTTGACACCAACATAGAAGGGCAGTTTGTCATCCTCGAGGGAAAAGGCGGCCTCTTGCCGTGGATTTTGGGCGCAATCGGGTTGGTTATGCTCATCGGCGCGGGGGCGGCTGCGGCGGCCGTGATCTGGAAGCGGAAAAAAGGCGGGAAAGCATCGTCTTGCGAGGAGGAAACGGCTGATAGCGGACTGCAAAATGAAAAATTGCCGGATACAGGCGAAGAGTCCCGGCCGGATTCCAGCGCCGATGAAGCGGAAAACGGCGAGACCGAACAAGTGGAAAAGGGGTTTGAGGCAACGGAGTGATTTCACCGGCTCCAAGCCCCCTGCCCCATCAAGCAAAATTCCCAAGCTCTGGTAAAAAACCGGACTTGGGAATTTTTTGGGCGTCTATACAAAAACTAGCTGTCTGATTTTAACCTGCAGCGGACAAGCGAACTTCCCTACCGGGTGCGGAAGCTGGTGGCAGGATAGCTGGTGCAATTAAAATGACCGGTTTGCAGGGTGGAATGGGAAGCCGCGGCCTGTCCGGCGAGATAGGAACTCCGAATGGGACAGGGCACAGTGGGATGGCTGTCACCAGAAAGGACGCGAGATGCTGAAACAGCGGGCCTACCCAAGAAAAGGCGGCGAACCGCTCTACGCGGAAGGGGCAGCATGAGTATCGCCACTGCACAAGCTAGAAGCACTGCATAGACTACGATGCCTAAATTATCAAACCACAGGTGTTCCGACAGCCCTATATAGCTGTGGTGGAGAGCGTGAACTGAGGTTCCAAAGCAAAAACTTAAGGCAATGGAAAGAAGTACTTTTTTATAAGTGAGCCGAAACTGAAAGCCCAGCAGGCGGTATAAAGTGAAAAGAAAAATTGCGCCGGAGAGAAAAAGCGCCAGCATCATTTTGATTGCAAACATCATGAAAATCCCATGCCTTTCTCAGTTTTAATTTTAAGAACATTTGTTCGATGATTCTATTATACACAATTAATCAGAAAAATCAAGGGGTTTTCGAAAATTTGTTCGGATTATTTTTTTACACGCCAGATGAGGTGTATAAAGGCTCTTAAAAATTTTTGGATTGGCATTCAGCGAATGTCCAACTTTGATTTGACAGGGTGTATGATAAGAGCAACGCAAAAGGAATCATGCACTGGTTCGTCCGAGAGGCCATCCGAAAGTGGAAGCCCGACAGGCAAAAGACAAAATAGCCCCAGTCCGTTTTTCTGTCCGGAGGCCTGATTTTCACCTCCCGCGAACAGGCAGACCCCCTCTCTCCGTATAACCGGACTGCGCCGCAACGCAGGTGTTGAGGGACATGCCGCGGTTTTCGGACCCCAGACGGGAAAATGGAAAAGGTAGAGGCGGACGCCCGCCGTATCAGGTAAAATGTGCCGACCACGGGCAGAGCAAGCCCCGCCCCTACATTACCTGTAAAAAACCGCCCGGTTTTGCACTTCGGCAAAATCGGGCGGTTTTCTAATCCATATTACCTTGATTTCCAGCGGTCGTTGTAGGTCCCCTGCAAATCGCTGATTTTCGATGCCACATGGGCTTTTTTAGGCGAATGGGCGGCCCGCTCTCTAAGCATCTCATAAAACCGGTCCCCATCGACGGGAAGCTCTACTGTCTCCCCCGTCCAGTCGGAAAAATGGATGGCATTGGAGATTAGAAGGCCGTTTAGCCCGTCATAGCCGGGGGCGATGAGCTTTTCGCCGTACAGGACGGCGTTTGCGAAGTTTGTAAGGATACCCAGGTGGGCCAAATCCTCCCCTTCCGGCAAAATCTCCCGGCGGGTGGCGTTGGGCATCAAAAAGCCGTCTTTGGATGTAAAGCAGAGCTCACGCTCCGGGGTCTCCAGCTCCCAGAAGGTGAGTTTTCCATCCTCCAGCACCAGTTTTCCCCTGTCGCCGGAAATTTCCAGCCGATTGGTGCCGGGGGTCTCCCCGGTGGAGGTGATGAGCAGGCCGGTGGCGCCGTTTTCATACTCGGCGTAGGCGGTCACGTCGTCCTCCACCTCGATATTGTGCCAGCGGCCGTACCGGCAAAATCCCCGGATGCGCTTTGGCATCCCGAAAATCCACTGCCACAAATCCAGGTGGTGGGGGCACTGATTTAACAGCACGCCGCCTCCCTCCCCGGCCCAGGTGGCCCGCCAGGAGCCGGAGTCGTAGTAGGCCTGGGTGCGGTACCAGTTGGTGATGATCCAGACACAGCGTTTTGGCTCCCCCAAAGCGCCGCTTTGAACCATTTCCCGAGCTTTCCGGTAGAGGGGATTCATCCGCTGGTTTAACATGATGCCGAAAACTTTGCCCGACTGTTTGGCGGCGGCGTTTAGCTCCTCCACCTGTTTGGCGTAGACCCCGGCGGGCTTTTCCACAAGGACGTGGAGCCCGTGGCGGAAGGCGGAAACGCCCATGGGCGGGTGGAGGTAGTGGGGGGTGGCGACAATGACCATGTCGACAAGGCCGCTGGCCGCCATCTCTTCAAAATCCGAAAACCGGGCGACGCCGGGGAGGTTTTCCCCGGCCCAGCCGAGCTTCAGCGGCTCCACGTCGCATACGGCCGACAGGGCCATCCCGGGGACTTTTCCGTCAAAGATGTTTTTGGCGTGGGCGCTGCCCATATTGCCGACACCCACTACGCCGACGCGGATTGGTTCCATCAAAATCAACGTTCCTTTCCGGGGGTTTTACCCGTTTTTCTAGAATTTCGCGCCCATTTTTTTGAGGTTTTCGAGGCTTTGGCGCATTTCATCGAAGGGATCCCGGTCGTAGGTGAAATCCTGCTCCACCAGGCCGTACTGGACGCCGGTTTCCTCGCAGACAGCGAGGATTTCCTCCCAGTCCAGGTTGCCCTGGCCCACCGGGGCCATCCGCTGTTCCAGATGGGAGATTTCCATGTCCTTCAGGTGAGCAAACCGCACCCGGCCAGCCATTTTCCGCAGGATTTTGGCGGTGTCCAACCCGGCGTACTGGACCCAGTAGCTGTCCAGAATCACGCCCCAGTCGGTCTCGCCCAGAACAAGGTCCATGGGGGTGACGCCGGAAAACCGCTCGAACTCCTGGTAGTGGTTGTGGTAGTGAAACTGCATCCCGGCTTTTTTCATCTTTTCCACCGCTGGGGTCAGATCCCGGATGAAGTCCTTCATCCCCTGAAAGCCGTCCTCCCGGTATTTTCCGCTGCAGCCGCCGGTGCCGATGTGGGAATAGCCCATGATTTTATGCTCTTCGATGACCGCTTCGGTGTCGTGAATCAGCCGATCATTCCCGATATGGGAGACAACATAGTAAAGGTCATTTTCGTCAGCGATCTTTTTGAGTTTTTCCGCCCCGATCATGGGGATGCTGGAATAGTGGAGGGCGTGGTAGCCCATTTCGCCCAGTTTTTGATAGGAATTGCGGATGCCCGCCTCATCCTGAGCGCAGCTGCAGATGGTGTAGAGTTGTGCGCCGATTATCATCATTGACGCCGCCTTTCTGTGATTTTTAGTGTAAATGTATTTTCCTTTACAAGCAAAATAGTCCAGTTTAATGGGGTTTTACGCAGTTATATGCCGTAGTTCAGGGCGTCCAGCGGTAATGGCCGACGATCTCCATCCGGGTCAGGGCATCCTCTTCCAGCACTGGCTGGCCGCCGTGATGGATGATGTAAGGCTGGCCCTTTTTGTTGCGCTTGTCGGAGACGACGGCGATGTGCTTGGGGTAAACGACGATGTCGCCGGGCTGCCACTCCCCGATTTCATTGGGGTCGAGGGTCAGGCTTTCGGCGTGGCGCGCAAAGAAAATCCGCAGGTTGCGCACCCGGCGAAAGTCGATGTTGGGGTCGGGGGTGTCGATTTCCGGGTAAGCCTCCCGATTTTCGGCAATATCCGCGTCCACCAGGTCTTTGAGGGTGTACCCGGCGGCCATAAAACCCTGCCAGATCACGTCGGTGCAGACCCCCACCCCTTCGGGCGGGTAGCCGCCGGCAAAATAGCTGCCGTCGTACTTGGGGTTTGTCTCGACAAAGGCCCTGGCCCCCAGCATGATGTCCCGGTAGTCGTCGATGCCGTCGGCGTCGGCGTCGTTGGGGCTTTTTAAGGTTTCGATTCCGAAATCGGCGGCGGTGTAGGACCGCTTGGGCAGAAGGTTAAAGCGAAATCCAGCCCACAAGCCGGCCCAGGTGAGCGCCAGCAGCAGCGCAAACCCCAAAAACGCCGCCCAAAATGCGGGTTTGGGCTTTCGTTCCGGTTTCATCACCGGGCTCCTAGCGGGCGAGGACGGAGGCCGCCTCCCGCAAAAAGCTCCGGGCGTTTTCTGTAACGTCGCCTTTTGTGAGGGAGCCTCCCGTTCCAACCGCAACCGCTCCCGCCCGGAGCCACTGAGCGGTGTTTTCCGCCGTCACGCCGCCGGTGGGCATGAGCTTCGCCTGGGGGAGCGGCCCGTGGACGGCTTTTATAAAGCCCATTCCCATGGTGTCCGCCGGGAAGATTTTTAAGATGTCCGCCCCGGCTTCCATGGCTCTGACCGCCTCGGTCACCGTCATGACGCCGCAGGCACAGAACACCCGGTACCGGTTGCAGCCCCGGATGACCTCCTCCGACAAACAGGGGGAGACGACAAACTGAGCCCCCGCCAGGATAGCGATGCGGGCGGTGGCAGCGTCCAGCACCGAACCGGCCCCCACGGCGGCTTTTCCCGCCAGCTCGTTTGTCAGGGTGCGGATAACTTCCTCCGCCTCCGGCACCGTGAAGGTGATTTCCACCGCCTCGATGCCGCCTGCGGCCGCTTGCCGGGCGGTTTGCAGGGCTTCCTCGGCGGTTTTCCCCCGGATGACGGCGACAACGCCGGTGCGGGCGATTTTCTCATAGACCTGTTCTTTTTCCATATTGCGCTCCTTTCCCAATGGTATCCGTTTCGCTTTTCGGGATTATAGCACCAAATAAACCGGGGCGCAAGGCGAAAAAAGCGCCTCCTGCGCCCAAATTTCAGTAATTTTACAAAAGAGGGGCCAATTGCTCCTTATACGCCCGAATAGGCGGAAAATCCGCCGTCCACCGGCACCACGATGCCGGTGACAAAGCCGGACTGCTCATCGTCTAAGAGGTATTTCACCGTACCCAAAAGCTCCTCCGGCTCCCCGAAACGGCCCATAGGGGTCTGAGAGAGGATCTTTTCGGTCCGGGAGGTGGGGCTGCCGTCGGCGTCAAAGAGCATATCCCGGTTCTGGTTGGTCACAAAAAAGCCCGGCGCGATGGCGTTGACCCGGATGTTGGCCGGGGCGAAGTGAACCGCCAGCCATTGGGTGAAGTTCTGTACCGCCGCTTTGGCGGCGCTGTAGGCGGGAATTTTGGTCAGGGGGCGGAAGGCGTTCATCGACGAGACGTTTAAAATGGCGCCCCCCGACTGTACCATCTCTTTGGCAAAGACCTGGGTGGTGAGGAAAGTACCCATAAAGTTTAGGTCAAAGACAAACTGGGCCCCCTCCGGCTCCAAATCGAAGAAGGAAACCCGCTGGGGGCAGCTTATGTCATCGGGGGCAAAAAATTCGCCTGAAGTGGTGCCTTTGGGGTGGTTGCCCCCGGCGCCGTTTATGAGGATCTGCCAGCTTCCCATCAGGCGGCGGGCCTCCTCTGCGGCAGCGGTGAGGCTCTCCTTTTGCAGGACGTCGGCCTCGATGGCGTAGGCCTCCCCGCCCGAAGCCGCGATGTCGTCGGCCACCTGCCGGGCGGCTGCGAGGTTGCGGTCCAACAGGGCCACTTTGCAGCCCTCTTTGGCCAGGGATTTGGCAAAGGCGGAGCAGAGTACCCCTCCCGCTCCGGTGATGACGGCGTTTTTCGGATGCATAACAAATCCTTCCTTTCCTGAATGGGACGTTCGTGGGCATTTTTGCCCTCGTCGGGCAAAAAGGGCGTTTTGAAAGGGCGGTGCAAAGCGAGATTTTGGAAAACAGCGGTTTTCCAAAAAAGGCCCTGCCTGCACCCTTGCTCCCCCGCCGTGGTTGAGCACGCAATGCACAAACCCCGACCAGTCGTTTCAATCCGCGCCCCTATAGTAGGGGCGGCATACACATTTTCGTCCGCCTCCCGCTTTTGGCGGGGCGGAAGTTTTGCTGTGGGTCATCACGCAGCATACAAAGCCGCTTCAGTCATTTCAACCCGCGCCCCATGAAAAGGGCGGCGTCAAAAAGTCCCGTCTGCGCCCCTTGTGCGGCAGGGGCAGCCCGCAGGCACGCCGGGCAAAATCCGCCCGGCTCACACAGGGCGGTGAGACATCCCGCAAAGCCGGGGCGGCGCTTTCATATGGGACCGCTTTCACCGGGGAGGGAACCGGCGGGGCGATTCCATAAAAAGCGCGGCGGCGAGTAGGAAGCCGTGATCATGGGGCAGACCCAATTTGAATTTCAACCCGCGCCCCGTGGGAGGGGCGACTTTAAAGAATCTCTCCTTGCGCCCTACGTGGGTCGATACGGCCCGCGGACGCATTAGACAAGGCCCGATCAGCCGTTTCAAACCCGTGGGCGGCGTCAGATTATACCCGTCTATGTAAGGCGATTGGGTCTTTAAGGCAAAAAAACGGGATTTTCCCGCGGCGAAGGGGGGATTTTCCCTTCCCTCTTTCCATTGTACGAGAAAATCCCGTTTATTTTTTTGCCGATTCTATTTTCTTTTTGGCGGATTTTATAAATTCCGGGATGCTGTCAATTTCCGCCCCGGGAGGCCGCTTCCCACAGGCCCAGGATGTAGGCGGCCCCCAGCGCCCGGTCGTACAGCCCGTAGCCTGGGCGGCCCTCTTCGCCCCAGATCATCCGCCCGTGATCGGGCCGGATGTAGCCGTCAAATCCGCTCTCCCACAGGGCTTTGACGATGGCGTACATGTCAAGGGAGCCGCAGGAGGTGGGATGGGCCGTCTCCTCAAAGCACCGCTCGCCGGTGATGCGGATATTCCGCAGGTGGACAAAGTGAATCCGCGAAGAAAAGGCGCGAATCATCTGAGGCAGATCGTTTTTGGGGTCCGCTCCCAAAGAGCCGGTGCAGAAGGTGAGGCCGTTTGCCTCGCTGTCCACAATGGAGAGCAGCCGCCTTAGATTTTCTTCGCAGGTGACGATGCGTGGCAGGCCGAACATCCCCCATGGCGGGTCGTCGGGGTGGATGGCCATTTTGACGCCGCTTTCCTCCGCTACCGGAATGACCGCTTTGAGAAAGGAAGCGAGGTTTTTCCACAGAGCTTCCTCGTCCACCGTCTCATAGCGTTTTAAGAGGGCCCGCAGTTCCGAAATCGAGTAGCTCTCGTCCCAGCCGGGCAGAGAGAGGCCCCCTGCCGCCGGATCCATCTTAAGTACCGTCTTCTGGTCGTAGGCCAGGGAGTTGGAGCCATCGGGGTGCACCTGCTTCAGCTCGCTGCGGAGCCAGTCGAACACCGGCATAAAGTTGTAGCAGATGACCTTGACTCCCGCCCGTCCCAGGCGGCGGACGTTTTCACAGTAGTTTTCGATGAGGCGGGGGGCGTCTTTTCCGCCCAGCTTGATTTCCTCGTGGACGGGGACACTTTCCACCACCTCAAAGGTAAGGCCGTTATCTTCGGCCTGCCGTTTCAGGGAGGCGATGGCATCTTCCGGCCAGACCTCCCCTACAGGGGTGGAATACACCGCCGACACAATGCCGCTCATACAGGGAATCTGCCGGATCTCGTTGAGGGTGACGGGATCGTCCGGCCCGTACCATCGAAAGGTGAGTTTCATGTAAAAGCCCCTTTGCGTTTTGATTCATAACAGGAAGATGACGACTTTCTCAGGCGTGAATATCCTCCTTTTTACTGTTTGTGAGATCATTGTACCAGAAACCTCCGGACATTTTTTTGCCGATTCCACTGAATTTTTTTACAATGTTACGAAATCCAATGCTATGGCCTGCGTTTTAGCCAGTTCCCTGACAACGTTACAAAATACTAGCGGGGACTGACACTTTACGCAAAAATTTGAGAAAGGATTCTAACCGTTTTGAGAGGAACAGCTGCGGCTATCGGCAATTCCACCGCAAAAGCCTGTTTTTCCAGCTTTTGCTTCTCCCCATCAATCTGCATAAAAACAGGAGCATCAGGCTCCCCTTTTCCCGTCAACCATCCAAAGTTTTGTGGGGGTACTTGCAGGCTTTCTCGCTTCGTGCTATCATGGTGAAAGCCAAAAAGTAATCGTTTACATTTTCTCCCATATTAGTTGAAGGAGGACCGCCCATGGTTCAGGATCTCACCAAGGGGAAACCCGTCAAACTCATTTTGCTCTTTACCATCCCCCTGTTGATCGGCAACATTTTTCAACAGTTTTACAGCATGGCCGACACCGTTATCGTTGGACGCACCATCAGCGTGGACGCCCTGGCCGGGGTCGGCGCCACCGGCAGCCTCTCCTTTTTAATTATCGGCTTTGCACAGGGGCTCACCGCCGGGCTCTCGGTCATCACCGCCCAGCGGTTCGGGGCGGACGACTACGACGGGGTGCGCAAAAGCGTCACGACGAGTATTTATATCAGCGCCGTTTTGACAGTGGTGCTCACCTTAATTGCGGTTTTGACCGCCCGTCCTCTTTTAGAGCTACTACAGACGCCGGAAAACATCATCAGCGATGCCTACAACTACATCATCATCATATTTTGGGGTATTTTTGCCTCGATGCTCTTTAACCTCTTGTCCAACGTGGTACGTGCTTTGGGCGATTCCCGAACGCCGCTGTTATTCCTGGTGGTAGCCTGTGTGTTAAACATCGTGCTGGACTTTGTGTTTATCCTGAACTTTAAGATGGGGGTAGCCGGAGCCGCCTGGGCGACGGTGATTTCCCAGGTGGTGTCCTGCCTCCTCTGCATTGTTTACATTGCTAAGCGCATTCCCCTGCTGCGGCTTTGCAAAAAGGACTGGAAAGTGGATATTGCTTTCATCGGAGCGCACTGCAAGGTTGGGCTTCCCATGGCCTTCCAGACCTCCATTATCGCCATCGGGTCGATGATTTTACAGGTTCCGCTGAATCAGCTGGGTTCCACTGCAGTGGGCGCTTTTACCGCCGCCCAGAAGATCGACAATCTGGCGGTGCAGGTATTGATGTCCTTTGGCATCACCATGGCCACCTACGCCGCCCAGAATTACGGCGCGGGAGATATGCGGCGGATCAAGCAGGGGGTTAATCGGTGCCTGCTCATCAACATCGCCGCCAGCGTGATTTTAGGGGTGTTCATCATCCTGACCTGCCGCCCATTAGTCGGGATTTTTGTGGGCAGCGGACAGGAAGAAGTAGTGGATTTGGCACGGGTTTACCTCATCATCAATTGCTCCATGTACTTTTTGCTGTCGCTTCTGTTTGTTTACCGCTACACTCTACAGGGGATCGGAAAGAGCCTTGTCCCCACCGTTGCCGGCGTCATCGAACTGTGTATGCGGAGCGCAACCGCTGTTTTTCTGGCGATTCCCTTTGGATTTGCCGGCATCAGTGCTGCCAATCCCATCGCTTGGCTGGGGGCGCTGATCCCGCTGACCTTCTCTTATTACCGGAACATCCGTAAGCTGCTGAAACAGTTTCCCGACGGACAAAAACAGCCTGAATTGGAGAAAACAGCCGCAGCAGGCGATGGTTCCCAAGAGTTTTAGGGATAGAAAAAACTGCCCCGCCTTTTCCCAAGGCGGGGCGAAGTTGTTTAGGAACGGAATCCCTGAAAAAGCAGGATATCCAGAAAAGCGGAGAGCAGCTTGCCGTCGGTAATCAGGCCGAAGTTTGGACGATCGTCCTGCCGGTCAATTTGAAGGGCCTGCAAAACGGCGATTTTGTTGTGGCGCTCCGGTTGGAGGCGGATAGCGTACTCCCAGCCGTCCACACGCATGTTGACGGTGAAGAAAGCCTCAAGCGGCTGGGCATGGGCCTTTTTGTTGAGGGAAAGGCAGAAATTTTCGTACTGAGTGTGTTTTAATTGACGTATAATCATCGCAAAAATCCTTTCTTTTGGCCAACGCACTTGAAAGGTTCTGCGGCGCATGGTATAATATTTACGTCGCATACGCTTTTGCGTGTGTTGGCGGGTATAGAAGTGGTGCTTACTTTTCGACGGTTGCGCCACTTCTTTTATTTTTCGATGAGCTTCTCCTCTAAGCCGATAATTCCTCGGCGGGTCGCTTCTGCCCTGCCGACATTTTCCTGTGCGCAATACTTCTCCAGTATTTCGACGCATTTGTCGTCTAGCCGGACGTGAATAGAAGTGCTCTTGGGATTATCTGTAGGGCGGCCCATCTTTTTTTCTTTGGGCAAATGTCTCACCTCACTTTTGCAGCCCAAAATTATAATATCATTATGCAGCCCAAAAGTCAAGAGGTTTTTAAAAAATTCCTACTTGACATCTTTTTGCCAACGCACTTGAAAGGTTTTGCGGCGCATGGTATAATATTTACGTCGCATACGCTTTCGCGTGTGTTGGCGGGTATAGAAGCGGCGTGTTCTTTGTGGGATGGCGTCGCTTCTCTTATTTTTTGAGGTCATCTGCCAATTTCTTTACTCCCCTCCTGACTGTCTCCATTTTTGATACATTTTCCTGTTCACTGTACTGATCGATAATGTTTTTGCATTCATCGTCAAATTTGACAGTCATTTGATGTGGTTTCGGATTATCGGTTGGACGACCCATTTTTTTCGTTCCCAAATCATCACCTCACTTAGTTGGGTCATTAAGTATTATAACTTACTGACCCAATTAAGTCAATAACTTTTTGAAAATAAATATAACAAATACAAAACCCCCGCCATAGCGGGGGTTTGAACCGCCCCAGATTGTGCAGACAGCATAAAAAAGCCCCTAGTGCAGGAATATTGAGTTTTAGGAGGAGTGGCGCAGCGACAGCG
>CAJFOJ010000064.1 GCA_904396495.1 uncultured Oscillospiraceae bacterium | reverse complement strand
TGGTACTTTATGCAGGCGGACGGCACCATGGCGAAAAGCAGATGGATTAAGTGGTACAACAAGTGGTACTACGTAGATTCCAGTGGTGCGATGTACGCAAACCGGTGGATTAAGTCCTCCGGGAAATGGTATTATCTCGGCTCCGACGGAGCGATGTACACAAATCGCTACACCCCGGACGGATACTGGGTCAATGCCAATGGAGTTTGGGTGTGATAAAGGATATATCCCTATGTATGAAAAGGCCGGAGCAATTGCTCCGGCCTTTTGTATTGACATAATAACTACCACCTATTTCTATATCCTAAATATAAGGACAATTACAGAGGAAATACTTTTTACATAGAATTGAATTTTACAAGGAAATTACCTCAATAGTGAAAATGGTATCGATTCTTTAACGGTGTAAGAGGTTTAATTCCAATAATTTTTAAATTTGATTATCTAAAATTTTAAATTCTATTGAAAGTTTTTACAGAATGAGTATAATAAAATTTGTAAATTATGCTTTAAAATCTGTCAATTATGCAATATCTATTGCAATATTTTGGAATTTAAAATAAAATCTATTTATGTAGAAGCATAGGAGGAGCTCAAATGCTAAAATTAGCCATCTGTGACGACGATCCAAAAATAGTTACCCAAATTCGGAACATTGCTGACCAGTACTTTAAAGACACACAGATCACTTCTGCAGTGGAAACCTATCAAGATGGTTCCCAAATGCTCAATAAAGCCAGTGGTAGCGATATTTTCTTTTTGGATATTGAAATGCCCAAGATGAGTGGTATTCAGGTAGCACAGGAACTACGTGCTAACAACAAGCGGGCAAAGATTATTTTTGTTACGGGTTATGAAGAATATCAGTCGGCTGCTTTTCAGCTTCACGCATTCAGTTATCTGATCAAGCCGTTTACTGAAGAAGATATCAAACGGCAGTTGGAGGATGCGATTGAATATTTACATAATGATAAAGAGAGCCCAGAAGTCCTTTTTCATACGACAGAAGGATATCTCCGTTTACTACCGGAACAAATCGTTTTTATCGAGTATAAAAGCCGAAAGGTGGAAATTCACACTGAGGATACGGTATACGTGGCAACTTATACCATGAAACAGGTCACTGAACTTCTGGAAAAGCATCCGTTTGTGTCATCTCATCAGAATTTTCTAGTAAACTTAATGCATGTACGCCGCATTACCTGTATGAATGTTACTCTGACAGACGGCTTAGAGCTACCCATGTCACAAAAACGTTCCGCGGATTTTCGGAGGCGTTACCAGCAGTTTCTATATAGTACCTTCTTTGTCTTATAGGAAACTGCTATGGAAAAACTAGAATATATTTTGCGTTTCCTGGTTCCGGATGCCATGATGGCATTACTGCTGCTTGATTTTTGTGCTCGGATGTATGGTAGAAAGTATAAGGCCAACTGGGTTTATATTGTAGCGTTTTTGGTTTTTGTGGTCGTATGTGTTGCAATTAATCAGTTGTTCCTCTCTATTTTAAACATTGCCTATTCATATATTGCCTTTATCCTGTTGAGCGTTCTTCTGTACTGTCCATCGCGTCGAAAAATTTTTTGTGATATTTTTTTCATGACGTATTGTACCATTATCGATTTTGTATGTGTTTATGGCATGCTGGCAATCAGCGAGGAGGCGGAGTTATCCGCTATGATGCAAAACGCCAGAATGGTTTGGTACAACCTATTAAGTAAGATGATTATCTATTTTTCATACCGTTTGGTATTAGAATGGATGAATCATGTGCCCAATCGCCCCCTCAGTCCAAAACATAATATTTTTCTAGCGGTTATCAGTGTCGGTGAATTGGGAATTGTTTTATATTTTTCCGAATTGGTTGATACGACTACCACTGCGGCGATTGTTTCCGCTATGAGTTTGGGATTCCTTGCTTTAAATCTCTACATTGTTCACCAAACAGAGGCGATCGTGAAGGCAAAAGAAACGGAATTGCAGTTGCAGCTTTACCGTCAACAAGAAAATATTATCGCCGCCAATTATCGAGAAATGGAGAGCAGGTACGAACAGTCCCGGCGGATTATCCATGACATTAGAAATCAATTGCACACCTTAGAACAGATGGATGATACCTCTCAAAAGGGTGTATATGTGGCAAAAATCAAGGAAAATGTCGAGATGTTGGGCGTACCCAAGGTATGTCCCAGTCCACTGCTCAACATCCTTTTTAATGATAAAAAGAAACTGGCGGCATCCTATAAGATTCTACTTCATCTAAATTTAAGGCCTTTTACCCTAGATAATTATGATGAAATGGATTTACTTACAATTTTTGCAAATCTCATTGACAACGCTATAGATGCTTGTAAGCCGCTGCCCCAAAATCAACGGAAAATAGAGCTTCGTATTCACAGTTATGGGGGTAAGATCATCTCAAGTATTGAAAACCGCTATCAAGGCAATTGCCCCAAAGACCCCACTCAATCCTTCTGTACCAGCAAAAAAGATCACATGGGGATTGGCCTTTCAAATGTCAGGGAGATCGTAAACCGCTATGATGGCGAACTGGAGATTCACACCGAAAATCAAACTTTTATTGTGCGTTTAATTTTGTACCCAGGTAAGTCGCTGTGTAATACAGCTTCTTATAAATTATAATTCTAGGAGGATTTCACAATGAAAAAACAGTCTCTCATTCTCAAAATGGTTGCCAAAACCGCGGAGAAAGCTTGCGTTCGTCAGGCAAACACTTCCTGTCCTGTCATGACCTACCAGCCCAAAATGCCTGAGGCAGTGAAGAAGCTGCGGAAATTCTAATGATGGAACGGTTGGCGGAGCGGATTACGTCACGCCTCATCTCTTCTCAAATTATCCAATCGGAAGATATCGAGATGTATCAATTTGGTGTAGTCCATCTGCTCTATCAGGCGTTTTTTTGTGGATTTGCCCTTGTTGCGGGATTCCTTTTGAAGGTGCTGCCGGAAACGGTTTTATTTCTTCTGGCTTTTTTCAGCCTTCGCCCCTATGCGGGAGGATGGCATGCTTCCACGCGGGGTAAATGTACCTTGATCTCTTATGGAATTGCCGCGATTGCCCTTCTTGCTTTTCGATTGATGCCGGAGGCAGCTTTGCTTCCAGTTACAATTGGACAAGCGTTGATTGGGGCGGTGGTTATCTGGGGATGGGCTCCGATGGAGAATCCCAATAAACCGCTGGACGCGGAAGAGATAGCCCATTACCGGCGCTATGCGCGGGTAATTTCCGGGATACTAACCGCCGTGACGGCATTCGCAACTGTGTTGCAATGGTCCCATTTGGGCTTTGCTGTTTCTACTGCGATGCTTTTGTCGGCTGTCTTGGTGGTCTTGGCAATGGCGCAAAAAATCAAATATCGTTCTTCATAGGGCAAGAATACCGGAGAAGTATTTTTCTTCGGTATTCTTGTTTTTTACATTGACAAGCAGTTCAGTTTGCGATATAATATTGAAAATATGAAAAAGCTGCGATAAGGAATAGTAGCTCTGGAAATGCCACACAGAGAGAAGGCGGTTGGTGCAAGCTTTCGGCAGGGGGAGTGAACCCACCTTGGAGCTGTGGGTGAAAAGGCAGAAAGCCTGTAAAACCCATCGGTGCCCGCCGTTATCGGGCTGGCAGGATATTCCTGCCCTGAGTGCAGATTTTTCTGAATTTAGGTGGTACCGCGGAACATTTCGCCCTAAGTCGTTTTTGAACTTAGGGCGTTTTTTGTTGCAAAGCCTTGACGGTTAGTATACCGCTGACGATTTGAAATTGAAGTGGCAGGCAGGGCGTTATTTCGTAAACAGGAAGGGGAACAAGCAATGAAATTGGAGAAACTGGTGGGGGATCGATTTAAGGAGCGGCCCTCTGACTGCGCTATCGACAGCCATGCGCTGATGGTGCGGGGCGGCTACATCAAATATGTGGCCAACGGGATTTTTTCCCAGTATCCGCCTATGAAACGGATTGCCCAAAAAATTGAGCGGATTATCCGGGAGGAAATGGACGCCATTGACGGGCAGGAAGTCTTATTTCCAGTGGTATTACCCGGCACCCTTTGGCAGGAATCGGGACGCTATGAATCGGTGGGAAGCGAGCTTTTGCGGTTTTCTGACCGCAACGGATCTCCCATGGTGCTGGGAATGACCCACGAGGAGGCGGCGGTTCAATTGGTGCGGGAGTACGCCAACAGCTACACCAAATACCCCTTTATGATCTATCAAATCCAGACCAAATTCCGCGATGAGGCCCGTCCCCGCGGCGGACTGATCCGCGTCCGGGAATTCACCATGAAGGACGCCTATTCCTTCCACACCTCCCAGGAGGACTTGGAGCGGTATTACGAAAAGTGCTATCACGCTTACGAGCGGATTTTCGCTCGGGCAGGAGTGCCGGAAGTGATTTCCGTTCAGTCGGATTCCGGCATGATGGGCGGCAGCATTTCCCATGAATTTATGCTTTTGACCCCGGTGGGCGAGGACAGTATCGTCCTTTGTAAGGAGTGCGGCTACCGCGCCAATATGGAGGCGGCGGAAAACGTGGTGGAAAACGAGAAGGAGGGGGAATCCCAGCCAATTGAACTGGTTCACACCCCAGATATCCATACTATTGAGGATATCTGTGCGTTTTTGCACACACCTCTTGAAAGTTCCTGTAAGGCGGTTGTTTACCAGAAAAACAATGACGACGCTTATGTGGTAGTGTTCATCCGTGGTGATTTGGATATCAACGAGACGAAGCTCACCAATTTCTTAGGGGAGGGTATTCATCCGGCGGTGATTACGGAGGAATGCGGATTACATGCCGGTTATATCGGGCCTTACAAGCTGGAAGGTGATTTCACTGTCTTGTTTGATCGCTCTCTGGAAGGAACACATAACCTCTCCTGCGGAGGTAATATCGAGGAGTACCACTACACGGGGCTTGATATCGAGCGGGACTGCGGAAAGGTGGAATACCACGATTTCGCAAAAATTGCCGAGGGAGGTATCTGTCCCAAATGCGGTAAAAAGGCCATTACCATCTCCAGGGGAATTGAAGTGGGAAATATTTTCCAGTTGGGAACCAAATACACAAAATCTATGAATATGACCTATTTAGACGCGGATGGTAAAGCGGCACATCCCATTATGGGTTGTTACGGTATTGGCGTTGGTAGACTGGCAGCGTCGGTTTGTGAGGCTCATCACGACGATTACGGCCCGATCTGGCCCATCACCATCGCCCCCTGGGAAGTCCACCTCTGCTGTGTTCGTTCCGATGATGCAGAAACCCATGCCTTTGCCGATCAGCTTTATCAGGAACTGATGCAGAATAAGGTCGAAGTGATGTACGACGACCGCAAAGTAACGGCGGGCGTCATGTTTTCAGATGCGGACTTACTGGGCGTTCCGGTTCGGGTTATCGTCAGCCCCCGGAATATGAAAGAGGGTTGCTGCGAAATTGCTACCCGGGACAAGAAAATCAGCAAAAAAGTTCCCATAGGCGAGGCAGTATCGGCGATTGAACAGCTGCTCAAAGAGCTCTACAACGAAATCCAAAAAGCCTGTCATTAAAATAGCGGCTTTTATCTGCCATTGGCTGGTATTTCCCTGTTTTTTGGCGGAGAATGTTTTCCTAAAAAATGTGAATAAGAAGGAAGCCCCGGTGTGCTAATTCAGCACGTCGGGGCTTCCTTTCAATTTATTTTTGGTACCGCTTTTTCTTTCCCACGGGCTTGGTTTGTTTTAAATAGCGGCTGATATTTTGAGACTCCTTACTCACGATACAGCAAAACAAAATGTCGATCAAAATAAGTTGTGCCATTCGGGACCCCATGGCGCCGATGCGGAGGGCAGTTTCCGGTGAAGTGAGCTGAAAAGTGATATTGGCGCACTGGGAGAGGCGGTTTTTTCCGTATTGGGTAATGGAAATGACAGTAGCCCCACGAGATCTGGCCATCTTTGCCGCTTCGACTACGTCTTTGGTTTCGCCGGACCAGGAGATGGCGACCGCCACGTCCTCTTTGGACAACAGAGAGGCGGAGGTGAGCTGTAAATGTCCATCCGGGTAGGCGGTGCAGTTTTTGTTGATGCGCATAAACTTGTACTGGGCATCCTGGGCCACTAGCTGGGAAGCGCCAATACCATAAAAGTCAATTTTAGGGGCTTTTATGAGCAGATCGGACGCCAGCTCAATATCGGATGGCCGCAGCAGGGTGCAGCTATCCTGGATGGATTGGATACTGCTTGCACATATATTTTCAAGGATAGCGTCCACGCCGCTTCCCGGATCAATTGCAGCGGGTGGCCTTTGTCCTTTGTTTTTCTCCACCGCTAGTTCCGCTGCCAGCGCCAAAGTAAAATCCCGGTATCCTTCAAAGCCAAGCCTTTTGCAGAACCGGACGACGGCTGCGCGGTTGGACCCGCAGCGGATAGCCAACTCCGACACCGGCAGTCCGACAATATCTCCGGCGTGTTTCAGTACATAGTTTGCTACTTGTTGTTCAGAGGCTGAAAAGCTTTCTTTGCATGTTTCAATCCGCAGCAGCGTTCCCCTCATACCGTCTCCCTCCCCTCCTGCTTTTCCAACGCCATTAGGGCACAGCCATATGCTGCGTCTTGGCTACAGGCCTGTAAAATCACTTCCGGCGCTTTTTGTCGCAGGTTTTCACAGAGCATGTGCCGGAGGGGAATGGATTTTGTGATGATTCCTCCCGTGTAGATACAGAGAAACGGCCCATCCTCAGTCGAGGACAATTGTTGCGCCCCAGTTGCCACCATTTCACAGAGGTTGGCGGCTTCCTCCCGATAAATTTTCTGCGCCACTGAATCGCCTAACGCAAAGGCCTTGTCGCAAAGAACCGAGAGGGATGCCAATTCTCTCTTGCCATTTCCGGACTGATAGACGTAGTCGACGAGTTCCATGGGGGAGCTGAGCGCGAGATGCTCCAATATGAAATCGGTGAGAACGGTTTGTTCACCCCTCCCATCAAATGCCCGCATTACCGCGTTGAGCATGCGGCAGGCGATGTGATACCCACTTCCCTCATCGCCGATGAGATGGCCCCAGCCGCCCACACGCCAAAGGGTTCCCTTCGAGTCACGGGCCATACAGAGGGAACCAGTCCCGGCGATCAAAACAATGCCACTACCGGAGGGGGTGTTCCCATACAAAATCGGGAGGGCGTCGTTTGTGAGAAGTGCGGGAATGTCGGGGCAAATTTCTGCCAAGATGGCGGTTAGGATTTTTTGAGAGGTGTCGCTGCTAGCTCCCGCCGTCCCCAGGCAGACCGCTGCGCAGTCCTTTGGGGACAACCCGGCCTGATCATAAAAGCCTGTTAGCAGATGCTCTAAATTTTGTTTGACTTGATGCGCTGACAGGGCGGTCAGATTACTCGCTCCACCCCATGCCTCTCCCACCAGCTTTCGCTGTAAATCCAGAGCCTTTAAGTGGGTTTTGGTGCCGCCTCCGTCAATACCGATGACGTATTTCATAGGTTCGCTCCATCGGACTGCCCGGCGCTGTGTAAAATAGTGTCCACTGCCTGACGGGCCAAGCCGTGGCTATCGCTGAGGGCTTGCTGTGCGGTGTCGGCGTCACAGTTTGCCAGCAGCATGACGAGTGCTATTTTGGTGTTCCCGGAGAGGTTTAGGGCCTCTTCTGCCTTTTCCCGGGGCAGATTGGTGGCTTTCATCAGGATGCGGACGGAGCGATCCCGCAACTTCCGATTGCTGGGAATCATATCCACCATTAAGTTTTGATATGTCTTTCCGCAGCGGATCATTGTGGCGGTTGACAGCATGTTGAGCACCATTTTTTGAGAGGTGCCGGCTTTCATCCGAGTGCTTCCCATGATAGCCTCTGGGCCGACGATGGGAAGGATGGCAATATCTGCTTCTTGGGCGATGTGGGAATGAGGGGAGTTGGAAATGGCAATGGTAGCGGCCCCTATTTTTTTCGCTTCACGCAGGGCCCCCACCACATAGGCGGCGGAACCGCTTGCGCTGATTCCAACCACGGTGTCCAACGGACCAATTTGATGGCAGTGCAAGTCGGCTACCCCCTGATCTGCCTGGTCTTCAATTTCCTCGATCCCCGTGCGCAGGGCGACGTCTCCGCCCGCGATAATCCCCACAACCAGTCCGGGATCAGTACCAAAGGTGGGAGGGCATTCCGAGGCGTCCAAAACCCCCAGCCTGCCGCTGGTGCCTGCGCCTATGTAAAACAGCCGTCCTCCCTTTTGCATTCGGGTAGTGATGGTATCCACCGCTTTTGCCACTTGGGGCAAAACCGCTTCTACTGCCTCTGCTACTTTTTTGTCCTCGTCGTTGATTAACCGGACGATTTCCTCGGTTGAGCAGAGGTCGATGTTTACTGTCCGGGGATTGACCTGCTCGGTTGTCAGTTGGTTGTAATCCATTGTTGTTTCCTCCGTTTCTGATTATTGTTTCCTTTCATTAAATACAATCAGTGAAATGGGCTTTTGGGGCAGGGGAAAGGTCCATTTACCGTCTGTATGTTTGTAGTCTAGCGGATATTTTTCGACTATTCCCTTCGTCACGGTATAGGCGGCCGCTTCGGTTATTCTGTTGTGGGACAGTATCGCGCACTCAGTACTGCTGCACTCTGCGCGGGCCACGGCCAGAAGGACGCCATGAGGAACATCAAACCGTTTGACCAGTGTCTCGGGGATTTCCAAAATTCCATCGGTGTCTCGAAATACTCCATGACCAAAATGTTGAAGCCAGTAATTGCGCAGGGCGATGACGTCTTTTAAATAGTGAAGCTGTTTGGGATCCCGATGAAAGCTGTTGTCGTCCACCAAGTCGTAAATCCAGAAATAGGCGCCGGTGACGAAGGCTTTATTGATGATGTCAGTGGAAGCTTGGCCGATATGGACGGGCCGCATGGCCATGTTAGATTCCGGATAGAGCATATCCACCAATATTTGCTCTGGATAGGTGTATTTATAAAGCTCGGGGAAAGAGCCGGTGCAGTAATAGGAAAAAGTGGAGATTAAACTTCCGGAGGTTTCTCCCCTATAAGCGTCGGATACCCCTTCAACGAGCATACTCATGGGTACATCGGAAGTATTTTGGGAAATTTCCTGAAGGAGGGAGTGATATCCACTGTTCCAGTCGTCAAAGTGATGACCGTGGGCCGGATTGTGGCAGATACAGGGCGGGGCCATGGCCAATTGGTCCAGATAAACGCCGTCCGCTCCAATTTTTTGGGTTGCGTACCGCACAGCGTCTTGCAACCGCCTGCGCCACTGTGGGGCATGGACGCACATAACCGCAAACTTGAGGTTTCCCGCAACCTCTACAAAGGGAGAACCGTCTTGTTGTCGGACAGCGTTTTGTGCGGTAAAGTCCCCCGAAGGATCATACTTGGTATTGGCGATCCGGGAATTGATGTAAAAGGAAATATGCCCTCCCTTTTCTCGAACAGTGCCGACGGCGTTACGAAATTCCTCTTCCGAGCCCAAATCCTCATCAGTACGGTATTCTGGAAATCCGTGGTCAAACCCGCCGTGATGCCAGCCCGCCAGCAGCAGATGATTGAGCCCCAGTTCCCGGGCTTCGTCCAACAGTCGGGGAATGTCCTCATACCTGTGGACAACGCCCCCATTTTGGTATTTAAAGTCGTAGTGGGCCACTAGACCGGCGCTCTGTTCAAACCAGCTGGGCCGTTTTGATGGGGTCAATGGGGAATGCGTCTGCCGGAAAGAACGATATATCTCTGCACCCCGGTGCCAGTCCCCCGAATGAACGGCGGCGACCAATTGGGGGGAGTGCCAATCCGTTCCGCTGGTACAATAGGGGTGGTGTACAAAAGCAAAATTCATTCCCGGGCTGCTATTCCCATAAGTTTCCGCCCGCAGAGAGCAGTTGCGGGGCAGAGGATCGTGATTTGCAAAATATAGCCCGATGTCATCCCCGTAATAGTCCAGCCAGGTCATGGAAAGAGGACCGGAATAGGAATAGTCCATGGCGTATAGGCCGTCTTCATCCGGACCGGTAGCGATATTCCCCAAGGAGTAGACATAGCGGTATTCCTGCCATTTCCAGTAGATACAGGGGGATTTCTGACAGAAAAAACCTACGGGGTTTTGAATTTTGAGGCCGGCGTTGTACGGATAAACCAGCGTGTCGTCCTCCCAGGTCTTTCCAAAATACACCCCGTTTATGCAGGGAAACCGCACGTCCTCGATCAGCAGTTCCGGCTGACGGTTGGCCAGAGAAAGCCGCCAATGAAGTTTTGCTGTTGTCAAAGGTAGTTCTATCCAATAGATCAGCGAAACGTCATAGCTTTTGTCCCCGTCGGTCAGCCTGTCGTAAGAGACCTGGATGCGAATTTTTTCATCGTCCTGTTGATGGGTAATGCGGGGCCTTAGCGCCTCATCTCCGGCAATGGCATAGGAATCTCCACCAAACAGACGGATTTTCTGTTCCCCGGCCGAGGCGAACAGCTGAAAGGGCTGATGAAGCAGATAAGAGGAGTTTTTAATTAAATTTTCTCCCGTTTTCTTGTAGATTAGCTCCAAAAACTCCCCAGTCAAGCTGTCCACAGCGATGGATAAAAACTGATTTTCATAGTGGTACCGGCTTTGGTACATCTCGGTGCGCTCCCTTCGTGAGCAAAATATTAGAAAATAAAACCAAGTTTTTAACATTAATTTCAGATTAATATTATCATATTTGAAATTAAATTTCAATAGAAAGTAAAAAAAAACAATGGTTTGGTCGGATGGATAGGCTATCATTTCCCTTTCTATTTGACATTGCGGCAAAAATAATAGCCCTTTAATTTCTCTTTTTGAAATTATGCCTCTTTTTTTCACTATTTTTGTCACTGACGCATAAACTGTTGCGAGGAGGTGCCAAGATGTTTACCTATTTTATTCAAACCGAAACCAAGATATTGGAAGAGACATTGACCGTTCGGGATAAAGAAGTACTACATTACCGAATTACATATCCTAAATTCATTTCCAGCGCCTTCCGGCATGTCCTTGCGGGCATCAACCGGCTATATCAGAAAAAAGCCTGTGAATACCGGCAACACTGCCGGACGGTGCTTTATGCGCAGGCGGCTGAACAGGTACTTTACGACCCGGAGGGGCAGTTTCCCATCGTCCCCTATGAGGCGATCCTAAACTTTACCGTCACCTACAATGGGGACTGTGTATTGAGCCTGTATTTTGACCGCTATGAATTCACAGGTGGAGCCCACGGCAACACGGTGCGATTTTCAGATACCTGGAGGCTACAAAGTGGAAGATGCCTACCAGTTTCCGCCTTTATCGCTCGACCCGTTTATTACAAAACATACTTAATCGACAAAGTGATGGAACAGATGGAACAAAATGTAGCGTCGGGGCAGGCAACTTACTTTGAACCACGTAAAAGTAACGCAATCGAGACGTTTCACGGGAAAAATTATTTTTTGACTCCAAAAGGATTGGTGGTTTATTATCAGCAGTATGATATTGCCCCCTATTCCAGCGGCATTCAAAACTTTTTGATTCCCTATTCCCGAACGGTTTTAAAGCCCCGCTGCGACAGGAACTAAATGTATATTTCAAAAATTTACAGCTTTTAGCTGCCGGTTTATATTGTAGTTTTTTTGCAGATACGGTATAATAACCTCACAAGCAAACAACAGTACTGTTTGTAAAGCACCAAAAGTATTTCATTCCGCTGATGCGGAATGGAGTGAGAACATTGTACGACCATCTGCTTGCTAAGGCAGAACCGAGGCGGGTTTCACCTGCCTTCAACTCCTTGGGGGATACGGATATAATAAACACAGCAAAGCTGCGTTTATGGCAGAGGAAGCCCTTAGCGGATTCCATTTCAATTTTGCCGCTAAAGTGGCAAAACCGGACTTCTTGCATCGCAATCAATGTGGTATCATGATCCACAAATGGCGCAAAGTTCTGCATAGGAATTCTTTGTGGATTACAAAATAGCAAAAGCCATTTTGGGTTGCATAAGGCGGCATACAGGCTTATAGGATCGGATGAGAACTTCACAGGAAACTATGTCGTTTGATGGTTTCTCCCCCTCTATGTGATGGAGTTTAAATCGGGTTTAGCTCATAGAAGAAAAAACGTGAGGTTCTCGCTTTTGAACAGATTGTTTTGTCTGGCTTTTTAAAAATTTTGATGGTGCACACTCTCAGTGAGTTTTACTCTCATCATTGGGAAAATGAAAGATTGTTAAGCGGCGGGAGGAAAAAATGAGTCAGAAAGATTATTTTGATATTGGAAGAGCGATCAACCAATTTATTCAGGACTTAAAGAATGCGCCGGTGGGCGGATTTACCAATGTAAAAAACGGAGTGGACGAAGCGGCACGGCAGTTTAAGGAAGAGGTTAGAAACGCTGCAAAGGGCTTTCGGGTCGAGATGAATTCCGACACAGAGGCAAAGAAGCAGACGGCGCAGACCAATCCGCAATGGAATAGCGGGGAGACGCCGGCAAACGGCTGGCAGAAACCAGCTGCTTCTCCCGCTAAAAAATCTATTCCTGGGAAAACGGCAGGAATTTTGTTTACAGTGTTTGGGTGGATCGGTTTGGTGCCCAGCGCTATTGTTCTGCTGAGTTTGCTGACGGTGGGGCTATCGAAATCTGATACGGGGACCCTTTTAGCCAGCGCTTTGATTTTGATGCCGATCATAACTGCTTTTATATTGATGATTTGCAAGGGCAATTCCCTGCTCAGTCGGGTACGGCGCTTTCTCCGTTACAAGGCTTTTTTAAGAGGCAGTTCTTTTGGAGCGATTGAACAGCTGGCAGCGTTCAGCGGCCGGAAAAAGGACTTCGTGGCAAAGGATTTAAAAAAAATGATTCAAAATGGTATGTTTGAACAGGCTTTTTTGGATGAAGAAGAAACCTGTATTATGTTAGACTGGGATACCTACCAGCAGTATTTAAACTTGCAAAAGCGCAACGAGCAAAAAAAGGATGACTCACAAAAGGTTAGCGGCGAATCATCTGAGCAGGAGGCTATGGTGACGGTGGGCCGGGAGTATATCAATCAGATCCGTGCCGCCAACGACGCGATACCTGGGCAGGAAATTTCGGAAAAACTGGATAGACTGGAATTTGTGACAGCCAAGGTATTCGGCTATGTAGAGCAGCATCCGGAAAAACTTTCCGATATCCAGAATTTTATGAGTTACTATCTGCCCACCACCCTGAAATTAGTCAACGCCTATCGGGAGTTCGGGGAGAAAGCCGTTCAGAGTGATGAAATCCAATACGCCCAAAGCGAAATCCTTCACATTTTGGACACCATTAATTTGGCGTTTGCCAATCTGTTAAACAGCCTGTATGAGGAGGATATCCTGGACATCACTACCGATATTTCCACCCTGGAAAAGGTGTTGGCGCAGGACGGACTGACCGGGACAGAATTTAAGATGCCGAAACAGGATAAAGAGCCTATCGAGCCGAGATAAAAAGATTAATCGATCCAAGAAAAAGACAGTTTAATCAATCAGCATAAAAACTTTTCTGCGCTTTTTGTTGGGTAATGCAGTGTAAGATAGAATATGCGGCCGAAAGGTGTGGAACCTTCCGGCTGTTACTTTTATCGGTAGTTTTAGGGGACAGGACCTTTTAACTCTGTTTAAAGTTTTACGGATATGATATAATTATTGATAAAATGTACGACTAACTTGTGAAATGATCTTGTTTTCAATATTCTGCCATGTAGTGTTTTAAAGGCGATCTGTGTGGAGGGATGAAGATGCGGCTGCTGTTAGCTGAGGACGAAAAGGCGCTGTCCAAAGCGCTTGTTGCGATTTTGGAGCGCAACAACTATTCTGTGGACCCTGTTTATGATGGACAGGCTGTACTAGAATATCTGGAGTGCGATAACTATGATGGCGTAATTTTGGATGTTATGATGCCAAAGATGGATGGCATTTCGGTGTTAAAGGAAATCCGGAGCAAAGGAAATTTGATACCGGTTCTGATGCTGACTGCCAGATCGGAGGTAGACGACAAAGTCCTAGGGCTGGACGCCGGCGCCAACGATTACCTGACAAAGCCCTTTCATTCCCGGGAATTGCTGGCGAGAATCCGCGCGATGACCCGTGCACAGACGGCCCAGACCAACTCTCAGCTTAAAATGGGAAATGTAACGTTGGATCGCGCTACCTTTGAGCTATCTACCCCTTCAGGTAGTTTTCGCTTGGCCAATAAGGAATTCCAGATGCTGGAACTTTTGATGAGCAATCCCAAAAATTTGATTGCTTCCGAACGCTTTATGGAAAAAATTTGGGGATATGACAGTGAAGCGGAAATCAACGTAGTGTGGGTGTATATCTCCTATTTAAGAAAGAAATTGGCCGCTTTGCACGCAAATATCCAAATCAAAGCGACCAGAAACGCTGGTTATTCCCTGGAGGAAGTTCAATGATTAAAAAACTGCGCATTAAATTGATCATTGTTTCGATGTTTTCTCTTTTCGTTGTCCTTTTCATTATTATGGGGACCATCTTTACTCTAAATTACAGGCAGATCATCACAGATGCGGACAGCGTACTTTTTGTCTTGGCGGAAAACGATGGAGTTTTTCCGGATCTGTCCTCTCCCAAGGACAGATTTTTTCCAGATGGTTCCCCAAGAAAGGGGCATCCCATGTCACCTGAACTGCCCTATGAATCCAGGTATTTTTCAGTGGTATTAAATGAGGATGGGAACGCGATTTCCGTTAACACGGGAAAGGTGGCAGCTGTGGATACATCGGACGCGATAGATTATTCCAAAAGGGTCTGGAGAAGCGGGCGGAGTCAGGGCTTTATTAGCGACTATCGGTACTCTGTCTATTCGATGGGGTCAGAAACACGAGTTATTTTTCTGGATTGTGGACGCAGCTTGGATACCTTCCACAATTTTGTGTTCACGGGCATTGTAGTATCAGTGGTGGGTTTGTTGTCCGTCCTCCTTTTGATGATTTTTTTGTCCGGTAAAATTGTGAAGCCGTTTTCAGAAAATTATGAAAAGCAAAAGCGCTTTATTACCGATGCGGGCCATGAGCTTAAAACCCCGTTGACCATCATTGACGCGGACGCCGAGGTTTTGGAAATGGACTTTGGAGAAAATGAATGGCTTAGCGATATTCAAAACCAGACAAGGCGGCTGGCAGACCTGACAAACAGCTTGGTACTTTTGTCCCGCATGGAAGAGGCAAATTTGCAGCTACAAATGGTGGATTTTCCATTGTCAGATGTGGCACAGGAAACGGTGGAGGCGTTTCAGGCTCTGGCAAAAGCGCAAAATAAAACGCTTACCAGCAGCGTCCAGCCCATGATTTCTGTACACGGGGAAGAAAAGGGACTTCGCCAGCTTCTCACCATTCTCTTGGACAATGCCATGAAATACTCCGAAGTAGGGGGGAAGATTTCCCTGGCCCTTGAAAAACAGAGAAATCTCATTCGGCTGCGAGTGTATAATACCACCGATTGCATTTCAAGAGAACATTTGGAGCATTTATTTGAACGGTTTTACCGAACCGATCAATCGCGGAACTCTCAAACAGGCGGCTATGGGCTGGGACTTTCTATCGCGGCCGCAATTGTAAGTGCGCACAAAGGAAAAATTGCGGCAACTACAGAAGATGAAAAATCTCTGCTGATTACCGTTACTTTTCCCGCTTAACAGGTTTAGCAGAGCAATTTGGAAAAGCAGATGTATAAATAAGGCTGATTCAACACGGTCACAGGCGATTCTTAAACTGCCTGTGACCGTGTTTTATACATTTCATGGAATTTTGGGAACCATCATCGTATTTTACAACAGAAAATAGCAATTTTAAGTTGAATTAAAGTACCCTTTTAAGTTTGGTTAAGGAATAAAAGATATACTGAAACCATCAACAGAACAGATGAGAGAAAGCGGGCAACGTCTTCTCTATTACTATGAAAGGGGTTATATTATGACAATCAAAATCAAACCAATGAATTCGAGTTCCAGGGATATGAGAATCGACCTAAAAGAAATCGAAAAAATACGCGCTTTTTAAAAAAGGGCGTCGCGTTGGTTGTGAGTGCGGCGGTCTTCGGTGGGGTAGCCGGCGGAGTTTTTTACGGAATAAACGGGATGCTTGCGAGCGCGGACACTACCTATGCGGTACAAAGTACGACTCCAGGTCTGACGGCGGTGGCTGCTTCATATAATTCGGAAAGTACCAGTCAAAGCCTGAACGTAACAGGAATTGCCGCATTAGGGCTTCCCTCTGTTGTGTCTGTGACCAATATTTCAGTTCAAGAGGTGGAAAACTATTTTGGACGATTTGGAAGAAACAGTCAAGGCCCTTCGCAATTTAAGGAAACTGTGAGCTGCGGCTCGGGTATTATCATCTACGCCGGTGATTCCGAACTCTATATGGTCACCAATTACCATGTGGTAGAGGGTGCGACTACACTATCAGTCACATTCGTCGATGATGAGACGTATGAGGCGGAGCTGTGTGGATATGATGAGGAAACTGATTTGGCTGTGCTCAGGGTTTCCACTTCAGAGCTTTCAGAGAATACCCTCTCGCAGATTTCCGTTGTCACAATCGGTGATTCAGATGATTTGATCGTGGGAGAACAGGTGGTTGCAATCGGCAATGCCCTAGGATATGGGCAGTCGGTCACAACGGGTATTGTGAGTGCGGTGAACCGCACCATCAGTAATGGTGATACCTCCTCTTCTTACATCCAGACCGATGCCGCGATTAATCCCGGAAACAGCGGCGGGGCTCTGCTGAATATGGATGGGGAACTGATCGGAATCAACACAGCTAAAATTTCTTCTACTGGTGTGGAAGGAATGGGATACGCTATACCGATTTCCCAAGTAATCGACCTGATTGAGTCTCTCATCGGAGAGTGAAAAACGATGAGGAGGAACTCTTTATGGCCTATCAGATGACCTTTAAACGTTACGAATTAAAATACTTGCTGACAAAACAGCAGAAAGAACAGATACTGCACGCTATGGCACCCTACATGAAGCTGGACGATTATGGTCGTGCCGTCATTCGCAATCTCTACTTTGATACCGATACCTACCGGTTAATTCGGCGATCCTTGGAAAGACCCGTCTACAAAGAAAAATTACGAGTTCGCAGTTATCAGCGCGTTGGACCAGAAGACCCGGTTTTCGTGGAGCTGAAAAAGAAATACCAATCGGTGGTGTACAAACGCCGGCTTGTCCTGCCAGAGGCCCAAGTTATGGCGAGTTTTCGGGATGGAACGCCCCTGCCGGTACGCTCTCAGATCGCAGATGAAATTGAATATTCCCGTGCATATTATAAAACCCTCCGGCCTGTTGTATTCCTATCCTATGAACGGGAGGCGTACTGCACCTTGGACGGCGGGGACTTTCGGGTCACTTTTGATGAGAATATCCTCTATCGGGAGGGGGATCTCTCCCTTAAAAGTGAAGTCTACGGGAATCCCCTGTTGGGGAAATGCCAAACGCTGATGGAAATTAAGACATCCGGTGGGATCCCTCTCTGGATGAGCCATGCCCTCGCTCAGCAGCAACTGTTCAAAACTTCATTTTCCAAATACGGATCGGCTTATCAGCTGATGAAGCAGATAGGAACACAAGGAGGACGTCTCTATGCTTAACAGTTTATTTCGGGGAATTTTTGATACAGATATGACCAGTGTCATTGCCGTATCGGATTTCCTGCTCTGCATAGGGTGCGCGTTGGTGATCGGGCTCCTCTTAGCTAGCACCTACATGTATAGAACCCGCTATACCAAAAGCTTTGTGGCGACGCTGGCGCTGCTTCCGGCAGTGGTCTGCGTGGTTATTATGATGGTTAATGGAAATGTGGGAGCGGGCGTTGCGGTGGCCGGCGCATTCAGCCTAGTCCGATTTCGTTCAGTTCCCGGATCGGCCAAAGAGATCGGTGCTATCTTTTTAGCCATGGGGACTGGTCTTGTCGTCGGAATGGGATATTTGGGCTATGCTATCCTATTCGCCGTTGTCCTTGGGACGGTAAATTTATTGTACAATCGCCTGGATTTTGGATCAAGAAAAAAGGCGTCACTGTATAAAACGGTGAATATCACCATTCCGGAGGATTTGGACTATACGGGAGTTTTCGACGGCCTTTTGAAAGAATACGCATCTGATTGTGAGCTTGTACAGGTTAAGACCACCAATATGGGAAGTTTGTTCAGGTTGACCTATAATCTGACACTGCGCAGCGCGGATAAAGAAAAAGAATTTATTGATAAACTCCGCTGCCGAAATGGCAATCTGGAGATTACTATTTCCCAACAGGAAACAGTGGTAGGTGAACTATAGAGGAGGGTTGTATCAATGAGAACAAAGGCAATATTGCCGCTGCTCCTGGCTAGCATCATGCTGCTTCCTGGCTGCAATAAAATCAGCCGGGAAGCAGCGGGTTTCAGCGATGGTGACACATCCAACGTAGATGAAATTGTTGCAACCGCTCAAGTGAATACGAATTCATCGGGGATGTTTACCGACCGGGATATGGAAATCGGCTACGATGAGGAAAGCAGTGCAAAGATCGTTCTTTCCGGTGACAGCGCTTCTTCTGATTCCAGCGCCGTAAAAATTTCGGGCAACACTGTTACGATTACTGATGAAGGAACGTACATTCTCTCCGGCACGCTGGACGACGGGATGATCATTGTGAACGCCGAGGACACCGATAAAGTGCAGCTGGTATTAAACGGTGCATATATTGCCAACTCCACCTCGGCTGCCGTCTATATCCTGTCGGCAGATAAGGTGTTTATGACAACGGCTTCCGGATCGGAAAATACCCTCTTAAACGGTGGGGAATATGTGGCTATTGATGAAAACAACATTGATGCCGTTGTCTTTTCCAAATCGGATCTGACGCTGAACGGCGCCGGTTCTCTCACAATAAGTGCAGCAGCGGGGCACGGAATCGTATCAAAAGATGACCTTGTCCTCACCAGCGGCACATATGACATTACTGCGGCCAACCATGGCCTCTCTGGAAAGGACAGTGTGCGCATCGCCAGCGGTGTCTACACAATTACATCTGGAAAAGACGGTATTCACGCGGAAAACGCGGACGATACTAGTTTGGGATTCCTATATATTGCGGGTGGAGCCTTCCAAATTACGTCCCAGGGGGATGGAATGAGCGCCGGTACCTATCTTCAGGTGGAAGACGGCGAGTTTACCATTGAATCGGGAGGCGGCAGCGCAAACACATCCACGCAAAACGACTCTCAAGGCTTTGAGTCAGGATGGAAGGCCCAAGCGGCAGAACCCAATGATTCTATCAGCGTCAAAGGCGTCAAAGCAACCACTGACTTGACACTCAATGCCGGAACATTTACAATTGATTCCTCCGATGACGCCCTCCATTCCAACGGCAACCTGACGATAGGCGGTGGTACCTTTGAAATCGCTTCCTGTGACGATGGCATTCACGCTGATTCCGCGGTGATAATTTCAAACGGCAGTGTGAATATCACTCAAAGCTATGAAGGAATTGAAGGATTGAGTATTGATATCACCGGCGGGGACGTTGCGCTGGTTGCCAGCGACGACGGCCTCAATGCCGCCGGTGGAACCGACAGCAGCGGCTTTGGCGGCTGGGGTGAGGATGTGTTCGCCACAACGGAAGGCGCGTATATTAACATTTCAGGGGGGAGCTTAATCGTCAATGCATCCGGAGACGGTATTGATTCCAATGGAGACCTTACTGTCTCCGGCGGGGAAACTTATGTATCCGGTCCCGTTGACAGCGGTAACGGCGCATTGGATTACAATGGGGACGCCATCATTAGCGGCGGAATTTTTATCGCGATGGATTTTTCTGGAATGGCCCAGAATTTTGGCTCTTCCTCCACGCAAGGCGTTATGATGGTCGCTGTTAGTGCCGGATCTCCAGGCGACACCATTTTGCTTTGCGACAGTGCTGGCAACGAACTGGCGTCCTGGCAGGCGGAAAAAGCGTATTCTTCTGTTATTATTAGTTGTCCTGAGATTACCCAGGGTTCGACTTACACCCTGTCCACTGGCAGCAGCACCACCCAGATCACCATGGACAGCCTGGTTTACGGTTACGGCAGAGATATGGGTGGCGGAAGAATGAACGGAGGGAATAATATGGGCGGTAACCGCGGCGGCAGGCCGTAATAATCGGCCCCGGCCAGAGGCTTTTCTCCGGGCGGGGCTATTTTCCTTTCTTGGTCAATCCTCAAAAAGTATACGATATCCCAATCGCGGGAAAGGAGACGAAGAATTTGCCGAATACGTGGATTGCGCTCATCCCGGCGTATCAGCCGACGTCGCTGATACTCGAATTACTTTACGAAGTCAGAAAAAATGGCTTTCAAGCCGTCGTGGTAAATGACGGCAGTTCCAAAAATACGGCGGCGCTGTTCCAAAAGGCAGAACAATATGCCATGGTATTGACCCACCCTGAGAACCGGGGAAAGGGATGCGCCCTAAAAACCGGTTTGGCTTACATCCAAAAACATTATGTCTCGGATTATGTGGTGGTCACCATGGACGCCGATGGCCAGCACCAAATTTCCGATGCGGTGAAAGTCTGCCGCGCAGCGGAGCAACACCCCGATCGGTTGATACTGGGAAGCCGGGGGTTAAAAGAGGACGTTCCGATCAGGAGCCGCTTTGGAAACAGCGTTACCCGCTTTGCCTACAGGCTTTCAACCGGCTTAAAGGTACATGATACCCAAACTGGATTGCGAGCCTTTAGTAGCTGCCTGGTCCGGGAATTTGTGGAAATTCCCGGGGAACGGTACGAGTATGAGATGAACGTTTTATTGGAATGCCCTCGCAAAGGGATTCCGATTAAGGAAATCGAAATTGAAACTATTTACCTATACAACAACGCCTCGTCTCATTTCCATACCCTGAAAGACTCTTATCGCATCTACAAAGAAATTTTCAAGTTTTCCGCGTCCTCCTTTGTCAGCTTTTTAGTGGATTATGCTCTGTACAGCCTTCTGTTGCTTGCAACGGCAACTCTTGGCAGCACTGTGAGCCTTGCGGTGTCAAACATACTGGCGCGGGTGGTGAGCGCCAGTATCAATTACACACTCAACCGGAAATTAGTCTTTCAAAGCAAAAACAGCGTCGTCAAATCTATCCTACAGTATTTTTTATTGTCTGCGGCTATCCTGGTGGGGAATACCCTAGTGTTAGGTTTTTTGGCGGACACAATGGGAATCAATCGGTACGCTGCCAAGCTTTGTACTGAAATCCTGTTTTTTGTTGTGAGCTGGCTCATACAGAAATGCTTTATTTTCCGGGGAAGGGAAGAAAAGTAACATGATGTCTTTTTTGAAACAACACTGGTGGGCCATACTGTATAGCCTCCTATTAGGGGCATTTACTGCGTATCTTGCCCTGGATACCTTTGTGATTGCCAGGATACATACTGTAGTTCCACAGTCCGAGGGCAATTCTCTTTCCTCAGGAGTCGGACAAAAAGAGGATGATGAATCCTGGTATGGAACCGGTGAATCTAACGTGGAAACAATGATCACTGAAAACTCCTACAGTGACCAAAATATCTCCATCTCCATTACCGAGTATCGAGAGTACGACACGTCGATTTATGTGGCTGACATCGTCCTTTCTTCAGCAGAGTATCTCCAAGCCGCTTTTGCACAAAACGCATATGGCCGTAATGTGACAGCAAAAACTTCGGAAATCGCGGAGAGCACAGGGGCGATATTAGCAATTAACGGCGATTATTATGGCTCCCGAGAGAGCGGATATGTGATACGCGATGGAGTGGTTTACCGGGACACACCCTCTCAGGATCAGGAGGATTTAATTATCTATGAAGACGGTTCCTTCGGCGTAGCATTTGAAGGGGCGGTAACAGCGGAACAACTGATGGAAAGCGGTGCTGAACAGGTTCTTTCTTTTGGCCCAGCGCTGATAGTGGATGGGAATATTTCTGTTTCTGAAAATGAAGAAGTGGGAAAAGCCAAAGCAAGCAATCCCAGGACAGCGATTGGAATGATAGATGATCTTCATTATGTGTTTGTGGTTTCTGATGGCCGCACAGATGAAAGTCAAGGGCTATCCCTTTCCCAGCTGGCGGAATTTATGGCAACCCTTGGCGTCACAACTGCCTACAACCTAGATGGAGGGGGTTCATCTACAATGTATTTTAATGGCGAAGTTATCAATAATCCCACAACAGATGGGCACAGCATCAAGGAAAGGAGTGTCAGTGACATTGTCTATATCGGGTATTGACAGCCGACGTGAAAAAATGGCCAAGACCGGCTTTGCGTATCTGTTTGCCACTTTATTCTGCATGTTGTTTGGGGCCGTGTATGAGCACTTTAGTCACCAGGTTTTCTCTTATTACATGGTCTACGCCTTTGTGTTTCCAATGGGAGGCGGCGTACTGCCGTTTTTTGTAGTCGCCTTGACCCGTTACCCACTGCCCAGCAGAATATCCCGAAACCTCTACCATTCCGGCATTGCCGCGTTGACTGTGGGCAGTATTTTTCAAGGGGTGTTAGAGATTTACGGTACAACCAACCGGCTGGTTTTCATTTATTGGATTGCCGGGACAGCATTTATTCTGTGTGGAATTATATTTTACTTAATCGGTTCTAGAGAAAAAGAAGCGCCCCGGTCCCATTTTTCAAAAGGGGGGAAGTCGATTTGAATTTAGAAACCTATTATGGCGATGCGTTACCGCGTCTTGAGTATGTGGAGCACGCCCTCCTAAATATCATCGGCCAATATCCTGTGCAGAAAACCTTGGATGACTTTGCCCCGATCCTGTACTGTAAATCACGGATTAAAGCCCCCGACAGTATGATGCGCAAGTTGTCTAAATAGGGGCTTCCAACAGATTGCCGCACGGCACTATTAAAAATGCACGATACCGTTGGGATACGGATCGTCTGCTCCTTTGTGGACGATGTATATGAAATATCAAAATGGCTTTATGGCAGAAAGGAA
Organism: uncultured Oscillospiraceae bacterium; assembly: GCA_904396495.1. Classification (GTDB taxonomy): domain Bacteria; phylum Bacillota; class Clostridia; order Oscillospirales; family Ruminococcaceae; genus Fumia. The sequence goes on along the minus strand of CAJFOJ010000064.1, from coordinate 24,341 downwards.
TTTAAGATTATTGCCGAAAAAGATTACATTTCCTATCCAAAGCCCAATGGGTACCGCAGCCTGCATTTAATTTTGCAGTTTACCGATGGGATAGCACAAGGAATGGCAGCGGAAATTCAATTGCGTACGATCGCCATTGATTTTTGGGCGGCATTGGAGCACCAGATGAAGTACAAACACCAGATTAAGCATGAGAAGGTTATCCAGGACGAGCTGAAGCGCTGTGCTGACGAAATCGCCTCTGTTGATGTGTCCATGCAAACCATCCGCGATATTTTGCGGGATGATGCTTGGGAATAGAAGGTTCTCTACCTTTGCAGGAAAATATTCTGTAGCAATCAGCGTTCCAATGCGTCAAGGGTTTAAAAAGCCTCCAATCATTTTTAATGATTGGAGGCTTTTTCTTTGCTATTAGACTTCTTTTCTTGCTCTTGACGGTAAAATTATTGTGAGAGCCTATTCGCTCTGAGAACTACTTTCGCCGCTACTGTCTGAGCTGTTCTCGGAACTACTCTCAGAATTGCTTTCGGAACTGGTCTCACTACTGGGGCTCTGGTAGACAAAACCCTCTTTTTCTGTGGCGTTTTCCACCACAAAGTTCATCACTTTTTCTGTTAGCAGCGAGTTCATGATGACTTCTTTGTCGTATTGTTCTTCAAAAGAAGAAGTGTCGCTGAAACCGTAGTTGCTGGCGTAGCTCTCCACGCCGGAAGTGTATTCTTCGTCTGTGACTTCCAAGTTTTCCGCTTCGGCAATAGCGTCTACTACAACTTCCCGCTTGACGACGGACTCGGCTTCTGCCTGCAGGGCAACGTTAAATTCCTCTTCGGTCATGTTGTAATAAGCAGTGAGAAAATCGCTCAGTTCCATCTCATTGACGGAAGCGGCCTGGGTATAATACTCGGTAGCGTCCTGGACGTACTGTTCCACTTCACCTTCAGGGTATTTTTTCAGTTCCGCATTGTCCATCACCTGCTGCCAGACGGTGTTCTGAGTCTGATAGGTGGCCTGTTGTTCCTTGTAGTTTACAAGCTGTTGCCGGATGGCTTCCCTGTATTCGTCCGCTGTACTATAGGTAGAGCCTTCGAGACCTTGTACAAAGGTATCGTTGAATTCAGGAACCACCGTTTCGCTGATGGAATTGACGGTGACGGTAAACTGGGCTTCCTGGCCGGCAAGGTCAGGGGAGTTTTCGTAATCTTCCGGGAAGGTGACATTGATAGTGACAGTTTCCCCTACGTTTACACCGATCAACTGATCTTCAAAACCGGGGATAAAACGGCCGGAACCAATTGTTAGCGTCGCTCCCTCAGCAGTGCCGCCGTCAAAGGCAACGCCATCTATAGAACCTGAATAATCCAGGTTGATGGTATCGCCGTCCCGCACATCAGTGCGATCAGTGACTTGGGTGGTGGTGGCATTTGCATTAAGGACGGATTGAATTTGCTGTTCCACTTCCTCGTCGGTGACGGTAGCGTCTACCGGGGCATAATAAAGCCCTTTGTACTGTCCCAGGGTCACATAATCGTTGCTGTACGTTTTTTCGCAACCGGCAAATAGGGTGGCCACGCACAGACTGGCAACTACCAGAGAGATCAAAGCTTTTCTCATAATATTATTTAATTCCTTTCTTTTTCAGATATGAAATATCCCTCAGTTTGAAACAACGTTATTTTTCTTTATATCATGTTCTGGGGTAAAAGAAAAGGGCCTTGCGGAAAAATTCAGAAAGACAACACAAAATTCAGAAATGAATACAAAAGAAACAATCAAAATTCGTCTAACTTGTTTCTTGACAAAGAAAAGTTTACAGTTTGTATTAAAATATTAATTTAATACAAAAAATTGCTCGTACCAGAGGATAAAGCTGTAAATCGACCAGATTTTTTTCATGTTGAGGGCTTTCCCTTCCTTATGGTCGTTTAAAAGCTTCATAATGGCGTCCCTGTTAAAATATTGGTCGGCGATTTCCCCTTCAAACTTTTCCCTGACCATGTTGTAATACTTATCCTGTCGCAGCCAGTCGTTTAAAGGCACCGGGAAGCCCAGTTTTTTCTTGTTGGCGGTTCGTTCGGGGATCTGCCGGATGGCGGCGCCCCGGAGGGCAATTTTGGTCACGTCGTTGTGGGCGCGGTAACGGGAAGGAATTCGCACCGCCAATTCCAACATTTTTTTGTCCAGAAAGGGAACGCGGAGTTCCAGCGAGTTCGCCATGCTCATCCGGTCGGCCTTCTGGAGAATGTCGTAGAGCATCCAGGTGTAAATGTCCACGTACTGGAGCTGGGTCGGCTCGTCCAGGCCTTTCACCTTGTCAAAGTACGGTTTTGCGTACTCGGTGGGGTTCTTTGCGGGAATATTTTTTTTCAGGTATTTGCCCCGCTCTTCGCTGGTGTAGACATAGTTGCTGCGGGCGAAGCGTTCGTAGGGCTTCATGGCACCACGGATGATGAATTTTTTGCCTTTAAAGTGGGGAAGCTTTTTGGCAATACCTGCCGCCGCCTTTCGCAGGGAGAGGGGAATCCGCTCATAATCGGCGAAGTGGCCGCCCTCCAGGTACATGGGGTAGCCGCCGAACAGCTCGTCGGCACCCTCGCCGGAGAGGACGACTTTAACGTATTTGGCCGCATTGTTGGCGAGAAAGTAGAGGGGGACTTCTGAAGGATTGGGGAGAGGCTCGTCCATATAATACTGGATTTTGCCGGCCATTCCGAAGAAGTCATCGGCGGAGACCTTGTTGGAAATGTTTTGCACTCCGATGGCTTTGGAAAAATCCTGGGCATAGGGGAGCTCGCTGTACTTTTCCTCCTCATAGCCCACCGAGAAGGTCTTTACATCCTTCATGGCCTTAGATACTTCCTTGACCACGTAGCTGGAGTCAACACCGCTGGACAAAAAGCAGCCCACTTCCACGTCGCTGATTTTGTGGGCCTCCACCGATTTTGTGAATTCGTCGGTGATGAGGTCTTCCCATTCCTCCAAGGATTTTGACTCGTCGATGTTGAATTTCACATCGTAATATTGGTGAATGGACATTTTGCCGTCTTGGTACTCAAAGTAGTGACCGCCCAAAAGCTTGTACACATTTTTAAAAAGAGTTTCCTCACAGGGGATGTACTCATAGCAGAGGTAATCGGGAAGGCGATCCTCGTTTAGCTCTTTTTCAAATCGGGGGTGTTCCAAAAAGGATTTGATTTCAGAACCGAAGAGAAACTCCCCGTCCTTTTTATAGTAATAAAAGGGTTTGATGCCGAAGATGTCCCGGGCGCCGAACAGCTTTTTCTGTTTCTTGTCCCAGATGACAAAGGCGTACATACCGCGGAGTTTTTGGAGCAGTTCGGGACCGTATTCCTCGTAGCCGTGGAGCAAAACCTCCGAGTCGGTGTGGGTTTTGAAGACATGCCCTTTTTGGATGAGGTCTTCCCGCAGTTCTTGAAAATTGTAAATTTCCCCGTTAAAGGTGAGCACCATGGTGCCGTCCTCATTTAAGATGGGCTGGCTGCCGCCTTCAAGGTCGATGATGGACAGGCGGCGAAAACCCAAGGCAATGTCGTCGTCCAAGTAATAGTCGTCCTGGTCGGGGCCCCGGTGGCGGATGCGGTCAGCCATGGCTTTGATAATGGCTAACCGGTCTCCCATGAGGCCGTTGACGATATATCCTGCAAAACCACACATATGTGAAATCCTTTCTGTGATGGGTTTATTTTCCAGACTGCGCGCCGGAGGTGAAATTTTCGAGTCGCCCTGCCGTCTCAACAGTCAGGAGATTTTGGTATTCTGGTTTAAGGCGCTTTTCGCATTTGATAACTGAACAGACGGCCAGCACTTCCAGCGCGTCCAAGTAGCCCTGCCCGATGGGATAATCCCGCTTGATGAGGGAGAGTTCGGTGCAGCCTAAGATGATGCACTCGCATCCTATTTCCCTCAATTCTTCCGACACCTCTCGGAAAAGCTCTATTTCTACGGGAAGCCCTGCCTTGACATTGTTGTAAATGAGATGCATCACCTTTTGCTGACCTTCGTCGGAAGGGATGGCAAAGGAAATTCCTTCTTTTTGAAGGGCGTTTTGGAAGAGATTTGTGGAAATGGTGCCGGTGGTAGCCATGATACCCGCCTTTTGGATGCCGCGGGCCTTGAGATATGCAGCTGTCTCATTGACCACATTAATGATGGGGATGTCCACTGCACGAGAAAATTCGTCGTAAAAGTGATGGGAAGTGATGCAAGGAATGGCGATGTAGGAAGCCCCGAGGGCCTGGAGCTCTTGGGCATACCCAATGATGGCCGGGAGAGGGCTTTCGCTGCTCTTGCCCAGAATATAGGCCGTCCTGTCAGGGATAGCGGGACGGTTTAAGATCGTAATGGACAGATGCTCCTGATCATTATTCGCGTCGGTCATTTTGACGACCAGTTCTAAGAAATAGGCGGTGGCCATGGGGCCTAATCCGCCGATGACACCTAAATGTTTCATTCATGCAGTCCTTTGTTGCCGAAGTATTTCCGGTATTTTTGGTAATAGCTCATCTGGTTTTGGGCAAAGTAGATCCGCCGTTTGATATTCCGATCGGGGGCGTAGTAGAGAGAGCGGCAAAACTTCTTTTCTTTGATGAGCTTTCTCGCCTCTTCCTTGACTTTTGGGTCTTTGACGTACTGGAAGATGATCTTTTTCGGAATGATAGTCCAGAGGACTTTGTTGCTTGCGACGACGCAGTCCATAGGCTTATTGTAGATCACGTCATCTACTAAGAATTTCGCCAAATTGTATCCTGCGGCGGTGACAAAAAAGCTGGACCGTCCCTGTCTTAAGTTCATCTCAAAGAGCTTGTACTGGCCGTCCCGGGGGTCGTACTTCATGTCAAAATTTGAAAATCCGACGTAGCCGATTCCCTCTAAGAAATTTTTCATCCGCTCCGACAGCTCTTTGTCCACGCTGTTTATAATGGCGGCATAGCTGCCGATGCCCTCGGGGGAGTGCTCCTCTAAAAGGGCGTTTCCGAGCGCAATGAGCTTGACCTTCTTGTCCTTACCGGAATAACAGTTCATCACCCGCATGTTGGAATCGTCGCCGGGAATGTACTCCTGCAAAATCAGGTGGTCTTTGTAGGAGGAGCCGTAGATCGCGTCCAAAATCGCGTCAAACTCCTGCTTATTTTCTGCCACGAAAACCTTCTTTTTATGGGGAAATTTACAATTCCAGTAAGCCACACTGTTGGAAGGCTTGATGATGACGGGAAAATCAAAGGGGAGTTTTACCGTTTTGTAGTTTTCAAAGGTGCAGGTCGTAGTTTTCGGGAAAGCAAAGCCGTGTTCGGTGCAGACCTTATAAAAGCTTTCTTTGATGGAAAGGCGCATGAGTAACTCCTCGTCGATGCACTCAAAGCGGTAATAGGGGCGGAGCTTATCTTGATTGCGGACCAAAAGTTTGATGTAATTGTCGCCGCACGGAACCAAAAGGAAGGTTTGTCCTTTGGGGTAGCGGGCAGCGAACTGGATGAGGGTGTCGCAGAAAACCTCATCGTCTTCGAGATTCGGTTCTACCACCTTAACCGAGACGATCCGGCTATTGGAGGTGGCGCCCAACCGCCCTTTTCCGATGGCCACAGAAGGGATTCCATAAGCCTCGTGGAAGGAGCGGGCCATGCCGTATACATTGACGTCGCTGCCGAGCAGGACGGGGATAAAGTCTTGTTTCTGGCTGGAAGTTGACATGTTTACAGCCATTCCTTTCCGATATTTTTGCAAATTTCTTTACATACAAAGCTTATTATACTATTATTATATGGAAAAAACAAGATTTATGGTTTGATGCAGCAAAATTTTTGGATATCCAAGTTTTTGATTGGTTGGGGGAACTGCGTTGGGGAAATACCTTTTAATATATCTGCTTATATTGAATACAATTGGATTTTTCATCTGCTGGTGGGATAAACGTTGTGCCAAAAAGGGAAAATGGCGGGTGCCGGAACAGACGCTTATCTTTAACGCCCTCTGCGGTGGCGCGCTGGGGTTTTATATTGGTATGCGGGTGTTTCATCATAAGACGAAACACCCTAAATTCACTGTGGGGATTCCTTTTATCCTCATTTTGTGGGTAGCAGCGATTACAGTGATTCAGTGGAAGACGGGGTGGCTGTTTTAACGCAAAAGGGGCCGCTTCATACAGCGCCACTTGATAATTCCCCTATTTGGACGTATAATAACCTCACAAGCAAACAGCAGAAGCTGTTTGCAAAGCGCCTGAGAGACGCTTTTGTCTTGCTAGCGCAAGACTAGTAAGAACATTTTATCATCAGCCGATTCTGCCAAAGCAGAACTACGGCGGATAAATCCGCCTACAAATTCCTAAAGGAATTTACGGATGTGGTATAATATAAAACAGCTGTCCATTCTGCACTTTGGGCACACTGCGCATATATAGGGTGGGTTTTGCCCACGGAGAAAGGATTGTGACCATGGAACTGAAAGAAAAGCTGAGAAAGCTTTGTGAAAGTTACGGCGTTTCCGGCGAAGAAGGGGAAACCGCTCAAATCGCCGCCGGGATGTTGAGGGAATACACCGATGATGTCGTTATCGACGATTGTCACAACGTCATCGCCAATGTATACGATGCGGGGGAGAATGCACCCCGGGTCATGCTGGACGCCCACTTAGACGAAATTGGCATGGTAGTGACCTACATCACCGACGACGGATTTTTGAAAGTAGCTCCCTGTGGGGGGGTGGATATGCGGCTGCTTTTGGCACAAGAGGTGGTGATCCATGGCAGGGAGAAAATTTCCGGCATCATCGGGTCGAAGCCCCCGCACCTGACGGGGGAGGACGAGCGAAACAAGGTGCCGAAGATCGACGATATTTCCATTGACACCGGGTATTCAAAGGGACAGATAGAAGCAATTGTCTCGCTGGGAGATAGGGTGACGCTCAAAGGCGACTATACTGAGCTCAAAAATGGGCGGGTCAGTTCAAAATCGTTGGACGACCGGGCCTGCATCGCGTCAATTCTCCATGCGTTGGAACTCTTAAAAGGAAAAGAATTGGCTTGCTCCCTCACCGCTGTTTTTTCCTCCCAGGAGGAAGTGGGCGGAACAGGAGCGGCTGTCGCCACTTACAAAGTAAATCCTGATGTCGCCATCGTCGTGGACGTGAGCTTTGCCCACACCGCCGACGCTGACGAGAAAAAATGCGGTAAAATGGGCAAGGGACCCATGATCGGCATTGCGCCGTCGTTGAACCGGGAGATGGCCGACGAAATGATCGCTTTGTCCAGAGAAAAAGGCTATCCTTATCAGATCGAAGTGATTCAGGGCCGCACCACCGGTACCAACGCCGATGAGGTGACAATTTCCAGAGGCGGCGTGCGGACAGAAGTGGTCTCGGTGCCGCTTCGGTATATGCACACCCCTGTTGAAGTGGTGGAGCTGGCTGATGTGGAAGCGGTGGGGAGGCTCATCGCCGACTACCTTGTAAGCCACGACTGGTCGGAAAAGGGGGAATAGCCGATGTTTTATGAGAATGTAAAAGAGCTCTGCAACCTAAACGGTATCTCCGGCGCGGAAGAGGCGGTTGCCCAATGGATTATCGATAAAATTAAAAATTACTGCGACTATCAAATCGATAATCTGGGGAATATCCTGGCCTTTAAAAAGGGGAGGGAGGCACCCCGTAAAAAAATCATGCTGGCGGCCCACATGGATGAGGTCGGATTTATCGTAACCGGGTACACCGCCGACGGGAACTTAAACTTCGCCAAAGTGGGCGGTGTGGACGATCGAGTGATCATAGGCCGGCAGGTGCTGGTGGGATCTGATAAAATTCCCGGTGTTATCGGGACAAAGCCTGTCCACCTTCAGTCGGCTGAGGAGCGAAAAACGGTTGTCGATTCAGAAAGGCTCTATGTAGACATGGGATGCTCCAGCAAAGAGGAGGCGGAAAGCCTTGTAAAGCTTGGGGAACAGATTTGCTTTAAAGGCGACTTTGGAGAGTTCGGCGATGGGTGCTGGAAGGGGAAAGCCATCGACGACCGGCTGGGCTGTGCTGTCCTCATCGATCTGATCCGGAGAGAGCTTCCTTTTGACACTTACTTTGCCTTTTGTGTCCAAGAGGAAATCGGCACCCGGGGCTCTAAAGTAGCCGCATACACTATCGCACCGGACGTTGCGGTGGTGCTGGAGGCGACCACGGCGGCGGATCTTCCCGGCGTGGCAGGGGAGCAGGCGGTTTGCCGCCTGGGAAAAGGGGCTGTCGTCGGATTTATGGACAACGCCACCATCTACCCCAGGGATTTATACGAGCTCTGCCACAAGCTGGGGGCGGAGCGGGGCATTCCGGTCCAGACCAAAACCAAAGTGGCCGGCGGAAACGACGCGGGGGCTATCCACCGCTCCCGGAGCGGGGTCAAGACTATCGCTATTTCAGCTCCCTGCCGGTACATTCACTCCCCTTACTGTGTAGTGAAAAAGAGCGACGCCGAGGCAGTGATGAGGCTTTGTTGGGAGCTATTGCAGGAGCTTGGCAAGTAAAATCAGGACAGAAAAGAGAAGAAAAATGACGGAATTTTTTCAGATAGACCCGAAAATTGAAAAATTGGCTCAAAAGAGCGAAGAACTATGCAAAGAGGCCTTTGCCCGGATCGACGATGTGGCAGCACACAATGAAGCGAAGGTTTTAAAAGCCTTCGTCGACAACCGGATCTCCGCCGCTCATCTGGTTGGAACGACCGGCTACGGCTACGACGACATGGGAAGGGACGCTTTGGACAAGGTTTTCGCCCAGGCAATGGGAGCGGAGGACGCTCTGGTGCGACACACCTTTGTATCTGGCACCCACGCCTTGACAGTGGCGCTTTTTGGCGTGCTGCGGACGGGCGATACCATGGTGGCGGTCACCGGAAGCCCTTACGATACTTTGGAGGAAGTCATCGGCATCCGTGGGGAGGGAAACGGCTCCCTCAAGGATTATGGCATCCACTACAAGCAGGTTGATCTGCTGGAAACCGGCGAACCAGATATTCACGCCATCAAAAAGGCGGTGAAAGGAGCAAAATTGGCTCACATCCAGCGTTCTAGAGGGTATTCCTTTAGGCCTTCTCTGACTGTGGAAAAAATAGGGGAGATGGTGAAGGCTATTAAGGAAGTGAGCCCAGACACCGTCGTATTTGTCGACAATTGTTACGGTGAATTTGTGGAAAAGCTGGAGCCTACCGACGTCGGTGCAGATTTAATTGTGGGCTCTCTCATCAAAAACGCCGGCGGCGGCATTGCGGAGACCGGCGGATATATCGCGGGGCGGGCGGATCTCATTGAGCAGTGCTCCTATCGCCTCACTTCTCCCGGAATCGGCCGGGAGGCGGGGTGCAGCCTGAACCAGAATAGAAGCCTTTATATGGGGCTGTTTTACGCCCCGTCGGTGGTGGCAAACGCCGTCAAGGTGTCCTGTTTTGCGTCGGCGCTGCTTCAGGAGCTGGGATTTCAGGTTTACCCCCGGTATGACGAGTACCGCACCGACATTATCGCGGCAGTGGCTTTAGGGGATGCGGAAAAGATGATCGCTTTCTGTCAGGGCATTCAGAAAGGATCTCCCATAGACGCTTATGTGTCGCCGGAGCCTTGGGCAATGCCCGGATACGATTCCGAGGTCATCATGGCGGCAGGGGCGTTTACTATGGGCGCTTCCATTGAGCTGTCTGCGGATGGGCCGCTGAGAGAACCGTTTGCTGTCTGGCTTCAAGGGGGCCTCACCTACAACACCGGAAAAATTGGGGTGCTGCTGGCAGCCCAGTCGATGCTGGAAAAGGGGCTGATTTAGCTGGAACAAGTGTTGAATCAGATGGGTGTTGTACCCGACTGTATCGAAAAACTTCGGGAAAAGGACGGGATATTGGTTTTTCGGGTGTACAGTAATGGAAAAAGCTATGTACTCAAGTATTTTGAGAGGTTGGAGTACCGCCGTGAGGTGGAAAATTACCTCCTTCTGCAAAAGTTGGATGTTCCGACTATTCCGTTGGTCGCTTTTACGAAAGAGGCAATTTTAATGGAGGATTTGAGAGAGCGCGAACGATACCGCCTGGCAGTCCCGGGGGATGTGGAATCGGCCCAGACGATGAAAAATGTGGCCCGATGGTACAAAACCCTTCACCAAAAAGGCAGAGAGTTTGTTGCGAAGTCAGGAACCAAAATGTATTCAGAGCTCGATTGCCTCACAAGAGAAAACCTCCGGTTCATTGGGCAAAAAACGGGGACTGCAGGGGAGGTGGTTTGGCATTTTTTGGATGAACATTGCAACGATTTGCTGCAGAAGCTGAGCAAAGTACCGAAAACCCTGACCTACAACGATTTTTACTACACCAATCTTGCTGTCGCCCGAGACGGAACTTCTGCCTTGATGTTCGACTACAATCTGTTGGGGCAAGGGATGGCTGCTTCTGACGTGCGAAATGTGACTTATGCTCTTTCTGAAAAAGCGAAAAACGCTTTCCTCAGAGAGTACGGCCCGATCGACCCAAAGGAAGCACTGCTGGATCAAGTAATGGGTACGCTGACGGCGCTTTACACGGCGTGTCTGCGGGAAACCATGCCGCCTTGGGTGGAAGAAGAACTTGCGAAGGTGGGAAACGGCAGTCTGCTGACGAGTGTGAAAGCCTTTCTGTTACAATGAAATAGCAAAATCCACTAAAAACGGAGAGGTTTCCCTCTCCGTTTTTAGTGTCTGGAAAAGATGCCAAACCTTGCCAAAGCGGGCGTTTCATGGTATGATAAATAAATGTGAAAACGGGCGGGAAGCCGTCAATTACCGAGAGGAGAGAAACCCATGGCCGCTAAAAGCCTTACATTTCCGAAACACTACTCTCCAGAGCTGAATATCATGCAGACGGAGATTGCCATCAAACTGGTAAAGGACACTTTTGAAAGGGAACTTTCTAATCACCTGAATCTGACACGGGTTTCTGCACCCTTGTTCGTCACCGGTAAGAGCGGGCTCAACGACAACTTAAACGGCGTGGAACGGCCGGTGGCTTTCGACATCTCCGATATCGGCGAGGACGTGGAAATCGTCCATTCCCTGGCCAAGTGGAAGCGCTTGGCGTTAAAGCGGTACGGTTTTGAGCCGGGAGCGGGACTCTACACCGACATGAACGCCATCCGTCGGGACGAGGAACTCGACAACCTCCATTCGGTATATGTGGATCAGTGGGACTGGGAGAAAATCATCACCCCGGAGACGAGAAATTTTAAAACTTTGCAGCGGACGGTAAAGCAGATCGTCCAGGCATTGAAGATCACCGAAAATAAGCTCCACAAATATTTCCCTCAGATGAAGAGCTTTATCGAAGAAAAAGTCACTTTTATCTCTTCGGAAGAGCTTTTGGAAAAATACCCCGGTCTTTCCCCGAAAGAGCGGGAAAACGCCATTTGTAAGGAATTTGGCACCGTCTTTATCACCCAGATTGGCAAAACGCTCTCCAACGGGGAGCGGCATGATGGGAGGGCTCCCGATTATGACGACTGGGAGTTAAACGGCGATCTGCTCGTTTGGTATCCGGTGCTCGACCGGGCCATTGAGCTTTCCTCCATGGGAATCCGGGTAGATGTAGACGCTTTAAAGCGCCAGCTCAAAGAAGCGGGCTGTGAAGAACGGAAAAATTTGGAGTTTCACAGAATGCTCCTAAACGGGGAACTGCCTCTGACCATGGGCGGCGGCATCGGCCAGTCACGCCTCTGCATGGTGCTGCTCCACAAAGCACATATCGGCGAGGTGCAGGCCTCCATCTGGGACCAGGAAATGATCGACGAATGTGCAAAACACCAAATCATACTGCTTTGAGGAGAACCATATGACGGAACGGGAAAAGATGTTAAAAGGGGAGCTTTACCGCCCCCTTGACCCGGAACTGGTAACATTGCGGGCGAAAGCCAGGACTCTCTGCCGGGAACTGAACAACACGCCGGAATCCGACGAGAAAAAACGGGTATCTCTCTTGAAAGAGCTTTTTGGTTCCACGGGAGAGGAAATCTGGGTGGAGTCGGACTTTCGCTGTGACTACGGCTGCAACATTCACGTGGGGGAGAATTTTTTCGCCAATTTTAACTGCGTGATTTTGGACGTCTGTGAGGTGCGCATCGGCAAAAACTGTATGCTCGCCCCGTCGGTCCACATTTTTACGGCGACCCATCCGCTGGATCCCGATGAACGAAACAGCGGCAGGGAATTGGGTAAACCCATCACCATTGGCGACAACGTTTGGATCGGTGGAAACGCCACCATCAATCCGGGCGTCACCATCGGGGACAACGCGGTCATCGCGTCAGGTGCGGTGGTGACAAAGGACGTGGCCCCCAACACGGTTGTAGGCGGCAATCCGGCTCGAGTGCTCAAGGAGATACCGGTGAAAAAATAATCCCTGTGTGACAGGGATACGGGAAACGACAATGGAGGAAAAATATGAGCTTTGATTTTTCGAAGTTTGGCTGCAAGGTGTTTAACGATGCGGTCATGTGTGAAAAGCTATCCAAACACACCTACCAATCTTTAAAGAGGTCCATCGATTTGGGGCTCCCTTTGGAGCCAGAGGTGGCGGACGTGGTTGCGACGGCAATGAAGGACTGGGCGGTAGAGCTGGGGGCAACCCACTTTACCCACTGGTTCCAGCCTATGACGAGCTTTACCGCAGGAAAACACGACAGCTTTATTTCTCCCCAGAAGGACGGCAAGGTAATTCTCGAATTTTCCGGTAAGGAACTGATTGTTGGAGAGCCGGACGCTTCTTCTTTTCCAAGCGGCGGCCTCCGCAACACCTTTGAGGCAAGGGGCTACACCTCCTGGGACTGCACCTCTCCTGCTTTTGTGCGGGACAACACTCTGTACATTCCGACGGCGTTTTACTCCTACACCGGCGAGGCGCTGGACACCAAAACCCCGCTGCTCCGTTCGATGGAAGCTCTCAATAAGCAGGCGCTTCGGGTGCTGAGGGCCTTTGGCAACAAGACGGCCACTCATGTGACGCCTACTGTGGGCGCTGAGCAGGAGTATTTCCTCATCGACCGGGAGAAATACGAGCAGCGGCTGGACTTAAAGCTCTGCGGCCGCACCCTTTTGGGGGCGAAGCCTCCAAAAGGCCAGGAGATGGAGGACCACTACTGCGGGCGCATCCGGCTGCGGGTGGCGTCTTTTATGAAGCAGTTGGACGAAGCGCTGTGGGAGTTGGGTGTTACCTCCAAAACCGAGCACAACGAGGCGGCTCCCGCCCAGCACGAGTTGGCGCCGGTTTTTGAGTCGGTAAACGTGGCCTGCGACCACAACCAGCTTACTATGGAAGTCATGCGAGAGGTGGCCAAGAAAAACGGCCTGGCCTGCCTCCTCCACGAAAAGCCCTTTGACGGTGTCAACGGCTCCGGCAAGCACAACAACTGGTCTTTATCCACAAACGACGGGCAGAACCTCTTAGACCCCGGCAAAACTCCCTATGAGAATTTACAGTTTTTGGTGTTTTTGTCCGCCGTCATCATCGGAGTGGACAAGTACGCCGATCTTTTGCGGATGTCCGCCGCCAACACCGGAAACGACTTCCGCTTAGGGGGGCATGAAGCGCCTCCCACCATCATCTCCATCTTTTTAGGGGAACAGCTTACCCACGTTCTGGAAAACATCGCCGACGGGGCAAACCCCGACCAGACGCCTTCCTGTGTGCTGGAAACGGGAGTGGCGACGCTGCCGAAGCTTCCCAAAGACGACAGCGACCGCAACCGTACTTCCCCCTTCGCCTTTACCGGAAACAAGTTTGAATTTCGGATGGTGGGTTCTTCGGCATCCATTTCGACCGCCAACTATGTGCTCAACACCATTGTGGCGGACAGTTTGATGGAAATTGCAAACCGGCTGGAAAACTGTGTAGACTTTGACGGGGAAATCCAGAAAATCGTCAGGGACGCCGTGAAAACCCACGGGAAAGTTATTTTTAACGGCAACAACTACACCGACGAATGGGTGGTGGAGGCAGAAAAACGGGGCCTTCCGAACCTTTCTAACACTGTCGATGCCATCGGGGCGATAGTGGAGCCGAAAAATATCGCGCTGATGGAGCGTCACCACGTGATGAACGAAGCGGAGTGCCTGTCCCGGTACGAAATTATGCTGGAAAACTACTGCAAGGTGATTTCCATCGAGGGGCACACCATGGCCCAGATGTGCCGGAGGGAAATTCTCCCTCACATGGTGGAATTTGCCGGCAAGATGGCGGAGTCTTACGAAAAACTCGCCAAAATGCAGGTGTATAACGCCAACATCGAGGAATTTGTCCGGGAGCTGTCTACACTGATTACCGAGGTAGACGATCTCTGTTGTGAATTGGATATAGAGCTTGACCAGTGTGACCAGATCGAGGACTATGTGGAAAACGCCAATTTCCACCGGGATTCCATTCGCCGGGTGATGGCCGAGCTGAGAACCGCTGTTGACCGGGCGGAGAGACTTGTTTCCTCCGACGCGTGGCCGATTCCCACCTACACCGATTTGCTGTATCGGGTGTAATAGCAACAGTTTCCGCCTCTCCAGTGGTAGAAGTGCTTCATGAATAAAATAAAAGAGGTATGGAATCTTCCATACCTCTTTTTGCTGTTTTTATCAATCGTAAATAATGAGCGCCATGAATTTCAGGTCGCTGTCGCCGGTGTTGTCGAGACCGTGGCCCTTGCTGTCAGGGGTGAAGGTGATGTCACCGGCCTTGACGGGGCGGATTGTCCCGTTGTCGTTGTAGTTGCCCTCGCCTGTGAGGATATAGTAGGTTTCACTTTCGCCGTGGTGTTCGTGGTAGCCTAAGGTGCAACCGGGCTTTAGAATGACCTCAGCGTAAAGGCCGCATTTGCCGTTTAACTCTTTTTCTCCCAAGATATGGTTGATGATGACTTCGCCTTTGCCGCCGCACATATTTGGGATAATGTCTGTTTTAACCTGCATGAAAAACACTCCTTTTTGTCGCATTCTGGTTTGATGATACCCTTGCGCCTACAAGATGTCAAGGCGTTTTACAGAGATTTTATTTTCCGTTCAAAGAATTGGCATTTTTCTGTTTTGAGGACATAAAACCGCTATTGATAAGGTTTCGGATTGTTGGTTAAACCAAGGATATAATCGGTAGAAACATGATAGAATTTGGCAAGGGTTATGAGCGCCCAAACAGGTAAGGGATAGATTCCTTTTTCATATCTACGGTATACTTCTCTTCTGCAATTTAAGACTTCCGCAATATCTTCCTGGGTTTTATCTGCGTCTACTCTTAAATCTTCTAGCCTTTGAAAAAACATAGCTGCATCACCTGAGTTCATGCTACTATACTGTTGCATTTAAAATGGAAACATGCTACAATATTGTTGCATTTAGGAGGGGTAATATGCAGTTAAACCAAGAAATACTAATCTATCTATTAAAACGGGAAGGTTTTGACCTCCAAAGGGATTTTGACAACGAGTGTTATAGGGCTTTGGCTAAAATCAGAGAAGTCCTTCGGGATGATACTCTAGATGATGAAGAGTGTTTTATGAGAATCGAAAGAATCATTACCATCTACGAAGAAATGGGCAGCGGTGGAGGAACTAGGCACGACTTTGGCTGAAAATTAACTTTGGGCTTGACAATTTTTAGGATTCGTGATACCCTTTCTATTAAGAATACAAATGGTAAAGACGTTGACAGAGACAGTAGGCTTTTGGAGAAAATCAAAGCGAGCGGGGGACAGTGGAAGCCCTGTATGAGTAGCCATCTGCTGAAAATCCCTCTGGAGTCGCGCGCCCAACGGTTTTTCTCAGTAAGCGCCGCCGGTTTCCCGCCGTTACAGGGGACGCATATGATGGTATGTTGAAATAGGTGGTATTGCGAAGTTTATCCTTCGTCCTGTTTGAGACAGGGCGGGGGATTTTTTCATTTAAGCACAAGTAAACGCTGGACTGGAGGTACAACCATGTACGAGAAGGTTTCTACAAATTTGAATTTTGTGGAACGGGAAAAAAAGGTGGAGGAATTCTGGAAAGAGCACCATATCTTTGAAAAGAGTATTGAGGACAGAAAGGACTGCCCAACCTATATGTTCTACGACGGCCCCCCCACGGCCAACGGTAAACCCCACATCGGCCATGTGCTGACGAGGGTAATCAAGGATATGATTCCCCGTTACCGCACTATGAAGGGCTACAAAGTCCCCCGCAAGGCTGGATGGGATACTCACGGCCTGCCGGTAGAGCTGGAAGTGGAAAAGCTTCTGAACATCAACGGCAAAGACCAGATCGAGGCTTACGGGTTGGAGCCGTTTATTGAAAAATGTAAAGAAAGCGTCTGGAAGTACAAGGGCATGTGGGAGGATTTCTCGGAAACCGTCGGTTTTTGGGCGGATATGGACGACCCGTACGTCACCTATCACAACGATTTTATCGAATCGGAATGGTGGGCGCTAAAACAGATTTGGGACAAGGGCCTTCTATATAAAGGGTTTAAAATCGTGCCTTACTGCCCCCGCTGCGGTACCCCGCTTTCGAGCCACGAGGTGGCCCAGGGTTATAAGGACGTCAAAGAGCGCTCCGCCATCGCCCGCTTTAAGGTAAAGGATGAGGACGCTTACATCCTCGCTTGGACCACCACCCCCTGGACGCTGCCGTCCAACGTGGCACTCTGTGTTAACCCTGACGAAACCTACGCCAAGGTGAAAGCCGCCGACGGCTATACCTATTATATGGCCCAGGCGCTTTTAGACACCGTTTTAGGCAAGTTGGCCGATAAGGAAGCGGGAACACCCGCCTATGAGGTGCTGGATACCTTCCCGGGCAAAACGTTGGAGTACAAAGAATACGAGCCGCTCTTTGAATGCGCGGTTCCCTACGCAGAGAAGCAGCACAAAAAGGCGTTTTATGTGGCCTGCGACAGCTACGTCACCCTGACCGACGGCACCGGCGTTGTCCACCAGGCTCCCGCTTTCGGTGAAGACGACGCGAGAGTCGGCCGCAAGTACGATATGCCTTTCGTCCAGCTGGTAGACGGAAGCGGACACATGACCGAAGATACCCCTTTTGCTGGATTGTTTGTCAAGGACGCCGATCCGGAGGTGTTAAAAGACCTGGACAAGAGAGGACTTCTCTTTGATGCGCCAAAATTCGAGCACAGCTATCCCTTCTGCTGGCGCTGTGACACACCGCTGATCTACTACGCACGGGAATCTTGGTTTATCAAGATGACCGCCGTCAAAGATGACCTCATCCGCAACAACAACACCATCAACTGGATCCCCGAGAGCATCGGCAAAGGCCGATTTGGCGACTGGCTGGAAAACGTCCAGGACTGGGGCATCAGCCGCAACCGGTACTGGGGCACCCCATTAAACGTCTGGGAGTGCGAATGTGGACACCGCCATGCCATCGGCAGCATTGCAGAACTGAAGGAAATGTCCGACAATTGCCCCGACGACATTGAACTGCACCGTCCCTATGTGGATGCAGTGACAATTAAATGCCCGAAGTGCGGCAAGCAGATGAAACGGGTGCCCGAGGTCATCGACTGCTGGTTTGACTCCGGCTCTATGCCCTTTGCCCAGCACCACTACCCCTTTGAAAACCAAGAGCTCTTTGCGTCCCAATTCCCCGCCGACTTTATTTCGGAGGCGGTGGATCAGACCAGAGGATGGTTCTACTCGCTGTTGGCGATTTCTACCTTGCTCTTCAACAAGGCCCCCTATAAAAACGTTATCGTTTTGGGCCATGTTCAGGACGAAAATGGCCAGAAGATGAGTAAATCCAAGGGGAACGCGGTAGATCCCTTCGACGCTTTGGCTACTTACGGTGCCGATTCCATCCGCTGGTATTTCTACTCCAATTCCGCCCCTTGGCTTCCGAACCGTTTTTATGGCAAGGCGGTGCAGGAGGGACAGCGGAAATTCCTGTCCACTTTGTGGAATACCTATGCCTTTTTTGTGCTGTATGCAAACATCGATAACTTCGATGCGACCAAATATGAGCTGGATAAAGCCTCTTTGAATGTTATGGACAAGTGGCTGCTCTCCAAACTCAACACCCTCGTCCAAGAAGTAGACAGCAACTTAGAAAATTACCGTATCCCGGAAGCTGCTCGTGCATTGCAGGATTTTGTGGACGAGATGAGCAATTGGTATGTCCGGCGCAACCGGGAACGGTTCTGGTCCCAGGAGCTCACTCAGGATAAAATTAACGCCTACCTTACCTTGTATACCTCTTTGGTGACGGTTTCCAAGGTGGCGGCGCCGATGATTCCCTTTATGTGTGAAGACATCTACCGGAACCTGGTTTGCAGCATCGATCCCTCCGCGCCGGAAAGCGTCCATCTCTGTGATTTTCCGGTTGCCGACGAGTCTTTTATTGACAAAAAGCTGGAGGACGACATGGAGGAAGTGCTCCAGATCGTCACATTAGGACGGGCGGCGCGAAACGCTTCCAGCCGCAAAAACCGCCAGCCCCTTCAGAGCATGTCAGTTAAGGCCGATCATCCTCTCGATGAGGTGTATCGGGATATCATCCGGGAGGAGTTAAACATAAAAGAACTTCACTTTGTGGAGCATACCGATGATTTTGTCTCCTATACTTTTAAGCCCCAGCTCAAAACTCTGGGACGGAAGTACGGCGCCAAAATCAACGACATCCGCTCTGCTTTGGCAAGCCTCGACGGCATTAAAGCTAAAAAACAGCTGGACGCAGAAGGCACTGTGACCGTTTTCCTGCCCGACGGGGAGATTCAGTTGGCGGAAGAGGATCTGCTTATTGAGACTGCCCAGGTGGAAGGGTACACCACGTTGTCCGATAGGGGGATCACCGTGATACTGGACACACGATTAAACGACCAGTTGATTGAAGAGGGGTTTGTCCGCGAAATTATCAGCAAAATCCAGTCCATGCGGAAGGAAGCGGGCTTCGATGTGATGGATCACATCGTGGTATACCAGAAAGGAAGCGAAAAGGTGGCAAAGATTCTCACCGCTCATGCTGAGAAAATCAAGCAAGAGGTTTTGGCGGTTGAGATCGTCATCGACCAAATGGATGGCTTTACCATGGATTGGAACATCAATGGGGAAGACACTCAGTTAGGTGTTAAGGTCTCCAAATAAAGTAAGAGAAAAAGTGGTGCGGTTTAGGCCGCACCACTTTTTGATTATAATATAAGGTTTTATTTTAATGATCCATATAAGAAAGATAAAACGATTGTCAATAATATAGTTTTATTTTTACTTTTTAGAATTATGAATTAAAATAAATGCATTATTTTAATATTTATAGGTTTATAATAACTTTATGACAATAATAAGACTATAAAGTATAAATAAAACTATTTACTTAGTATTCTATACCATTTAAAATATAAACAACATCAAAACAAAATTAATATTTTGTTGGTTGGATGTGAACCGGTTAAGAACGTTATATGCTTATGGAGATTGGTAACCATATGGCGTTCGAGTATGGTTAGGAGGAGTAAAGATGAAGAAAAAGAGAGGTAGGCGCAAGCTTACGGCACTGCTCAGCGGCATATTGGCCCTTAGCTGTGCTTTGAGCAGCGTACCTGTCGGCGCACTAGAGGGAGGAGACCTTCTATCGACCGACGACGGCAAAGTAAACTATGCATTAGGTAGTTCCTACACGTCGACGACTCCTTATTCGGAAAATGGGACAATCCTGTATCCGGATACGGGCAATATGGAGTTAACCGACGGCGAGATGGCCGTGGATTCCACCGAGTTTTCTGACCCGGAATGGGTAGGATTTGCAGGTACTCCCCAGATAGCGGAAGTGACCATAGACTTGGGTCTAGAACGCACCTTTGACACGGTGGAGTATGTCAACTATGTATACGGTGGAGCTGCCATCGGGTTGCCGACGACAGAAGAAATTGAAATTTCCAGCGATAGGATAGACTGGACACCGTTCTATAGTGGAGAGGGAAGAACTACTTCAGTAGAACAGGGAACAGAGGTCATGACCATTCCTGGAGAAGTGGTAACTGCCCGGTTTGTCAGGTTCAAGTTTACATATGTGGACGGCACGTGGATTTTCTTCTCGGAATTTCGCGTATTGGGAGACGCCGGATCCAACGCCTGCCAAATCCCCCAGTTTACCAGAAATCTTTCTGCCAGTCAGTCCGCCTATGTGGGGGATATGATAAACTTCCAGGTGGAAGCTCAGGTTTCGGATGGCGGAACGCTTTCCTATCAATGGTATAAGGACGATCAGCCCATTGGCGAAAACAGCAATTCCTATAATATTGCCCGGGCTACTTTGGAAGATGCAGGTGAATATAGGGTAGAAGTTACCAACACCAATGGCGACGCCACCGCAGTCGCGGCTAGCAGACGATGTGTGTTGAAAGTAACTGACGGCGGAGGAGATCCCGGAGATCCTGATGAGCCTGTTTTGAATCCCGACCCCAATAACTTGGCAGAAGGGACTGCTTACACTTCTTCCTGGAGAGCCAGCGCTGACTATCCCGATGAAGGAACCAAGATGTTGACGGACACAGTGTTCGCCAGTGAAGCGTCCTTCCGTGATCAGGCATGGGTCGGCTACAATAGTGGTGACGCCCCTGACGAAAATCCCTTGGCTATCATAATAGACTTGGGAGATACGAAGAAATTTATGGAAGTTGCTGTGAACTTCCTGTCCAACCCCACGTCGGGCATTTACTGTCCAACAGACCTTAAGGTGTCGATTTCTGAGGATCAGAGCGATTGGAAAGTGTTAACGGATGATGCAATTTCTCGGCCCTCTGGCGACATGATTTATCAGTATCAGTACGTGGCAGATACCATGCAATCTGCGCGTTATGTAAAATTGGAAATTACAAGCGATTCTGCATGGACTTTCTTAGACGAAATCAGGGTTTTGGAATACCCTCAGAGCTCCATGCCTGGGGATCAGTCCGATAACTTGGCTTATGAAAAGAGCTATACTTCAAATCCCGCTGCCTCCAGCGATTACCCGGATAGCGACCTGACGAAATTGACCGACGGCCGGACTGGTGTGCTGGATTTCTCTA
Source organism: uncultured Oscillospiraceae bacterium (assembly GCA_904396495.1). Taxonomy (GTDB): domain Bacteria; phylum Bacillota; class Clostridia; order Oscillospirales; family Ruminococcaceae; genus Fumia. The sequence continues at coordinate 3,314 of CAJFOJ010000064.1, read as the reverse complement.
ACGGCTTGTGGACGGGGTACGCTGGTAACAGCAGCACTTCTGAGGTCGTTGTGGATTTGGGATCCTCTATGGCTTTTGAGCAGATTGAGATGAATTTCTTAAACGATGCAGGGACCGGAATCTATTACCCCGAATCGGTTCAAGTGCAGATTTCGGGAGACGGTTCTGAGTGGAGTGACCTGTTTACCGATACAATCGCAACTGCAACAGAGGATCTTTCTATTTACCACCTGCAGCATGCATTGGATGCCGCTGCAAACGCTCGCTATGTAAAAGTGATCTTTCCAACTCAACACTGGGTGTTTATTGATGAAATCAGGGTACTCAAAAACCGCACCATTATTCCGGAAGCCCCTGTAGAAGTGGAAGAAATGGATCCCAATAACATTTCCTATGGGAAGAATTATACCCTTGCTTTCAATGCGAACACCAGTTACCCGGATATCGGCAACAAGCAGTTGACCGACGGTAAGCGTGCGACTTCCAACTATGCGGCCAGAGAGTGGGTCGGATTCCATGTGGAAGATAAAAATGTGGTAGGTGCAGATTGCTTTAGCATGGTCATTGACCTGGGTGAAACTCAGAGCTTTGAACAGGTTAAAGTCGGTTTTCTGAACTCGTCAACAGTGGGTATTTACGCTCCTGACGGCATTGTAAAAATTGAAACCTCAAACGATCAGTCTTCTTGGACATTCTTTGCCCAGACCGGAGACAATTACTTTGATAGAAACGGCACAGGCGTCCGTCGGTATATCGCGGAGGGCTCTGCTTCGGCTAGATATGTCAAAGTCAGCGTTTATTATAGCGACCCCTGGATGTTTATGGACGAAGTCGAAGTATTGGCTGTCAAAGACGAGCGAGAAGACGCTGATGAAAATCCCGACAACGGATGGGAAAACAATCTGGTGCGTGATTATAGCTACACCCTCTCCAGAAATCCGTCTCAAAATGCCAATATCGCTTCTACCGCCTTGACAGACGGTAAATACACGGTAACCGGTACGAGATATGACACCAACTGGATTGGATTCGGCAGTGGCAATCGGGTATCTATTAAATTTGACCTGCAGGCACCTGCTTCTATTTCCAAGATTATTTTTAGCGGTAGGGAGAGCGCAGACGACAATCAAATTTTGCCCCAGAATATGACAATTTCGGTTTCCATTGATGGGGAAACCTGGGGAACGCTAAAAGCTTTCGGCGCTGAAACTGGGCCGGATCTCGTTTGGGACGGTGAAGTGGATTCCTTCAATTCTGCTCTCGCCAACGCCAAAGCCGTTTACGCCCGGCATGTCAACATCGAATTTGACGTTCCTCAAGGTGACGATGTGGTCTTTGTAGATGAAATTGAAATTATCGGTAAGTTGGGCCGTTGCTCTTACGCGGGCCCAGTCGCTGCAGACAAAAACCCGGATGGTTCCTATAACCTCGCCTTGGGTAAAACCTATTACCTGGACGAAGTGGAGGTTCCGAATGACCATCCTGATATTGGCGGCGTTCAGTTGACCGATGGTATTACAGGAACAGATACCCCCGATGATTCTGCGTGGGTTGGCTATCAGCGCTATGTCCACATTTCCGGCGACTATGGAAAGGCTTGGCCTTTAAAAGAGATCACGGTGGACTTGGGTGAGCCAAAGTCTATTACATCCACAAGAATTAACATTTTGGGACAAGGCGCTTCCTCTACGTATACCCAGCCTTGGACTATTCGTGTATTTGCTTCTATGGACGGGGAAAACTGGATGCCCATGTACAAAAACTGGGATCTGGGCCTTGGTATGACCGGAATCCATTCTTACGGATGGCGTTTTGAAGATACCCAGGGCACTCCCGAAGATTTGACTCCTGTTCCTGACGCTCCTTACATTGCAAGATATGTCCGCTATGACATTGAATTATACAATATGCAACTCGTCGATGAAATTGAAGTCTATGGTTACGACGGCATTGTAGAGGGTGCACAGGAGTTGACAAACTTTACCACCCTGGAGGATGGACCGAACTGGAACAAGGCGGGCGAACACAATGATTACACCCATGATGCCCTTTTGGTTTACACCAGTTGGAGCGGAGTCGATGAGTCTGGACAGGTCAAAGGTGACTGGAAACCGGACTGGTTCCGGCCGTACCTGACTTATATTAACCGTCAGGGCCAGGCGGTTGACACCATGTTTGACACCTTCTACTTCTTGGCTCTTTGGTCCAGATATGGAGCCAACTTCCATGATACTAGTGCCAGCGCGATTCCTTCGGTCAAAAAGGACTGGGAATGGTTTATTGATAAGACCTTCGCAGATGGCGGCGATATGGACGCTTTGGAATCCGCAGCGGAAACGGCCGCAATGGAACTAAACGATCCTGATTTCTATGCCAAAGCGATTCTCATGGTTCCGATTGCGAATTATCGAGTGAGAGATTTTGGCGAGATAAACGGCGAAAATGTGGATTTGTCTACTTCCGAGGGACGCGGCAAAGTGCTGAATTGGTATATGCAGGAAGTGCTGGATCGCTTTGAAGAAAAGAACTATCAGCGCGTGAAATTTATTGGTTTCTGTTTCGTCGGCGAACATGGTGACGATGGCGATCAGCGGCAAGTGATGAGCGCTTTCTGTGAGGCAAATGATTTGCACTCCTTCTGGATTCCTTACAGTGCGTCTTATGGGCAGCTCTACTATGACAAATGGGGCATTGAAAATATGTCCTTACAGCCTAACCACTATTTTGGGAGTTACTTGGATACAAAAGGTAACGAAAAAACTACCAACTATCATTTGACTACTTCTTCTATTGAAAAACATGCAAGAATGGCAGCATACTGTGGTGGTAGTGTCGAGATGGAGTGTGGCGACGGCATCCTTAGAAACGAGCCTGGAAAATATAATCAGTTCTTGGATTACTTAAACGGTACATCTAAGCTCGGTTTGCAAGGACCGGAATACTGTAAGTTCTGGTATCAAGATACTTTGTCCATTTACCGGTACTGCTTCTCTACAAACAACAATGTGAGAAACCTCTACGAGTATATTTATCAGTATATCCATGGTAATTATACTGAAAAGCCCTATATTGAGAATGTAAATTACAACCCTGATGGGGATGAACTCGTTCGGCCCGCTTACTATAGCGCTGAGGGATATGTGCCCGCAGCGGGAACAGGACAAATCGGCGGAAATGGTGCTTCTGGTAATGAAGAACTCACTGGCGGTGGCTCTGGTTCCGGCGGAGGCGGTGGCGGAGGGTATAATCCCACCGATCCCGATGAGCCGGATGAACCCAGTACCCCCGAAGAACCCACTGTTCCCAGCGGCGAC
>CAJFOJ010000063.1 GCA_904396495.1 uncultured Oscillospiraceae bacterium | reverse complement strand
GTGTACTTTTTGGATGGCCTTACCAGGAGGAGAAAGATGAAAACCGATTTACTGGATCGATTGGCTTTGCAATTAGATTGTAATTATCTGTCAGACTTAAAAATTTCGCAGAATCTTCAAAAGATAGAGCACCTCCTGAGAAGGATGGATCCCATCGATTTTTCCATCGGCGAATGGGATTATGTTTTAAGTTATTTATTAGGCATAGAGGTGCGCCCGCAAACACCCTCTGAGGCCGCTGATATTCTATCCCAGAATAGGAAACAGGATAATGTTTAAAAGGGACAATTATTTCCCGAATGAAGCGTTGAAGTGATCCGGCAAAAAAAACAGAAAACAAAAATTCCCCTGTATAGGCCATTATCCTATACAGGGGAATTTTGCGTATATCAACTCGTTTTTTGATCCTTTTCTGTGTCCTGGGCGGTGTCCAATGTCAGTTCCATCGCTTCGATGCGGTAACGGGGACGGGCTTTTGTCTCGGTGTAGATTTTCCCGATATATTCGCCGATGATACCCAAGGACAAAAGTTGGATGCCGCCGATCATCCAGATCGAGAGCATGGTGGCGGTCCAGCCCGCCACAGCGTGCCCCATAATCTTGGAGATTAAGGCATAGACGATGGCAATGATGCTGGCCAAAAAAATGAGGAACCCCAAAACAGCTACCCAGCGGATGGGCTTCACCGAAAAGGAGGTAATGCCGTCAAAGGCAAAGGAGAGCATCTTTTTGAGAGGATACTTGCTCTCGCCGGCGAACCGCTCATGGCGCTCATAGGTAACGCTGGAGCTCTTGTATCCGATGAGGGGGACAATACCCCGGAGGAAAAGGTTGACCTCCTTGTATTCTGCTAGCCCCTCTAAGGCGTTTTTGCTGAGCAGACGGTAGTCGGCGTGATTGTAGACGATATCCACACCCATCAGCTCCATGAACTTATAAAAGCCCTGGGCGGTGGAACGTTTAAAGAAGGTGTCAGTTTTACGGCTGCTGCGGACACCGTAAACCACTTCGCAGCCCTTATCGTTTTCGTCCAACATCTTGTCCACCGCGTCGATGTCGTCTTGCAAATCGGCATCCATCGAAATGCAGATGTCGCAGTGTTCCTTGGCGGTCATGAGCCCTGCCAACAGGGCGTTCTGGTGGCCTCGGTTATGGGCGAGCTTGAGCCCAGCAAAATGCTCGTCCTGCTGATGAAGCTCGGAGATTATGGACCATGTTTTGTCTTTGCTGCCGTCGTCCACAAAGAGGATGCGGCTTTGAGGGGAGATCCGGCCTTGGCTTTGCAAGTCACGAACCTTTTGCAAGAGGCGTTTGGAGGTTTCCGGCAAAACTTCTTCTTCATTGTAACAGGGGATCACCAGATAGAGAGTTTTCATAAACATCAGCCTTTCTGTGTCTTATGGTTTGTCTGGCTTTTTTGGGAATCGTCGATGTCTTCCGTCTCACCTGGATGAGGCAGAGAGTGAGAAGCTTTCATGGCGTCGGGAGGAGCGTCCTCTCCTTGCAGGATGGTAATTTCCGCCTCCTCTTCTGCTGTGCTGGAAGGTTTGGGAATATCCTCCTCCGGGTTGTCCAAAGAGGGGAGAGGGTGGAGGATGTTCCGCACCTTACGGGAGATGGTTAAGGCGTATGCATCACCGGCAGCGATGCGGGACAGGGAGGATTCCCGGTTTAGATGGGCGTAGGGCGCAGGCCTCCATTCGGGGCGGCGTTTGGCGACCCGATTCATGATGAGGAGGTAGGCAATCAACAGGATGAGCCCCACAATGGTGACGATGAAACCGGTTTTCAGGCCGGGAGTCATGTAGTCGAAACGGATGGTAGAGTCTCCAGCTGGTACCCGGACTGCCATAAACCCGTTGTTGACGTTTTCGACAATGGCGGGTTCCCCGTTGACGGTGGCAGTCCATCCCGCTTCCCAGGGAACGCTGAAAAAGACCAGTTCGTCGGTTGGAGTGTCGATTTTGGCGGTAAAGCCAAGATTGTCGGTTTCAAAGGAGTAACAGGTGTTTTTCCGGCGGTTTATGGCGTCGTGCCGGAGCCCTTCGGCGCTGATAATGGGGTATTCACTTAAGGGAAGCTCGTCAAGGATGTCGCTGTACCGGGCGATCTGCTCATCGCTTAGGTGGACAGCCGCTAACATCAGCCGATCCCGGTGTGTTTCGGAAAAATCTTCAAACATGTTGTCGTTTACGTAGTAATCGTAGGTAAAGCCCATGGGAATGTAGTTGTCGTTTGTGTAAATGTCGAACTCGTTTTGGGTGGTCAGATAGGTAAATCCTTCGGTGTCGGCATCTTCTTCGCCGGCATAGGTGAGCAGATATTTCACCGAGGTAAGCGCCCTCACGCCTTTGTATTTGATGTCGGGACGGGAGCCGACCCCCCGGTCGAAGCCAATGGAATCATAGAAGGTAAAGATGGAGGCGGGGACGACGGAGTGGAAGGCCTGGATGGTAGGAACCTGCCAGTACATGGGGAAGTTGTCCATGCATTTTACATTGTCTTCCTCGCTGTTGTACATGTCGATGCGGTAAAATTCGTCGCTGTCCTCGTCTAGAAAGGTCAGTTTTTCCCGGCCGTTCAGTCCCATTTCCACCACTCGGTGGGTGGTGAGGGAATTGCCTTTGCCCAGCGCCATCATCAAAACAGAGGTGAGAACCACCATAAAGCAGACAGCGATGGTCGTAGCCCTAAAAAAGGTCTTTTTATTGAGACGGGGCAAGACATATGAAAGGATGAGCCCCATGATGACCACCATGGCGTAGGCCCAAAGCCGATCCTGATATTCGGGCAGCTTTCCGAATACGATTTTACCGTCCTCGTAGGATGGGAAAAAGCTGATAATGAGGAAAGCGCCCGACGCAATGGCGGTCCACTTGACGCCGAATTTAAAGTTTTCGCGGTATTTTTCCAAGGCGATAATGGTCATCAACGACAAAATGAGGATGGGCATATAAAACCAACGAGCGTAATAGGAGTTGTTAAACGCCGAGAAGGAACTGTTTAAGATGGGAATGAACGCAATGACCAGCGAGAGGAAAAACAGCGGCTTGGTCCAGTGCTTTTCCCGGGATTTGAGCATGACAAAAACGCCGGTCATGCTGAACAGGGGCAAAAACATTGAAACCGATGACCACTTGGCATTGGAATCGGGGAAAAAGTTGGGATAAGCGGGAATGTCAGGAGGGTAGAAAAAGCTTTGGAGGATGAGGCCATACCGCTGGACATTGCCGTAAAAGAGGCCGCTCCACCCCAAAAGGAAATTGTCGGTGCGGGGGTTGCCGGAAATGGCGAGCACCGACGGCAACAGCAGGAATGCGGCGATTAAAACACCCAACACCGCCTCTAAAAACAGCAGCAAAAACTGCTTGATATTCAGCTTAAAATCCCCGCCGCAGATGAGGCGGACGAAGAAATAGGTGATGACAAAGATCACTTCGCCAAAAAAGAAGTAGTAGTTTATGACAGCGCTCAAAGCGACCATCAGGGCAAAAACACCGCGGCGGTGATTGACAACGTTTTCTTCCAGCGAAAGTAGCAAAAGGGGGAAGAAAGCGATGACCTCATGAAAGTGATTAAAAAAGATGTTGTAGATAGAAAATCCCGAAAAGGCGTATAACAATGCGCCGATGATGGCGTAGCTTGGATTTTTAACAAAGCGTTTTAAAAAAGCGAAGGAGGTAACCGATGCAGTTGCAAATTTTAACATCAAATGCGGGGCCATCAGGTAGGGTACCGCTTCGCTGGGAAAGGGGATGGTCAGCCAGAAAAAGGGGCTTCCGATATTGTAAAAGGAGTAGGAGCCAAGGAAGTTCACCCCTAAGTCAGTGGTCCAGTTCCAAAAAATGTTCCCGTCCCGGACTGCGTCGTGGCACATCTGGTAAAATGGGATCTGCTGGACATTGTAATCGCCGTAATAGACGAAAAGGCCCTTGTCCATAATCAGAAAGGGGAGAAAAAAGAGAAAGCTGACAAGGAAACCCAACCCGAAAACGAGTAAATATTGTTTGACTGCCTTCTGCTGAAAATGAACCAATTGATATACACCTCTTGTTTGATGATGGGATATCTGCCCGAAGGAACAGGTGGCTGCTTTACCAATGAGACGCCACAGCAGGCAGATTTTTACTGATCCTCTCTGTCTTCAGCGGATGAACCGGTCTTTCCAGGGGGGAAAATATAGGACGATAAGCCTGTCCAGAGAATATACCTTGAACTTCTATTTCACAAAAACGCCGCAAAACGGATATGATCTGTTTTGCGATGCCAGGAGATTTCCCAGCAGGGGGTTACTTTGCAAAAGCTTGCGCCATAGATGCTGGCAGACTTTGCACGATATTTGTGGATATGGTAATACATCTGCAAATCCCGCAGGGATTGGGAGGAGAAAAAACGTCGCAGGACCGGATGATAATAAAAGAAATGTAATGCCAAAATACTAATATTTTAGCAGCCGCAAAAATACGGGCAAAAGGTTTTCTCACCAAATCATTTGAATTGGATTTATTATACCATAGATTCCCTTTCAATAAAATGGACTTTTCGGAAAATTTTTGATAAAATAACAATATATAGAAGGCTTTTGGAACTGGGAGAGAAGAAAAACGAAAGATAGGTGCCAATCCCTTTTTCATGGTTCTGTTTTCGTTTCCAGTGGCGATCATCACTTCACAGGAGGAACGTTTTATGTGGGACAGCAGTTTTTTTGCTCTGATTTTACGGATGAAGCACATCGACCGGTGGGGGCTGATGCGCAACACCTTCAGCGACAATTTGGCGGAGCACAGCCTGGATACGGCTGTAATCGCCCACTGCCTCTGCGTCATTGGAAATATCTATTTTGGCAAAAGCTTAAACGCCGAACGCTGCGCGGTTTTGGCACTTTATCACGATGCCAGCGAAATCATCACCGGGGATATGCCGACTCCCATCAAGTATTACAGCGAGAACCTGAGAACCCTGTACAAAGAGGTGGAGCAGGAAGCAGCGGGAGAACTGCTGCAAAAGCTTCCGCAGGAGATGCGGGCAGTGTACACCGGGGTTTTTACCTGTGCGGGAGATGACGAGACCTATCGGCCCTATCTCAAAGGGGCTGATAAGCTTTCCGCCCTTATCAAATGCATCCAAGAGGAGCAGTCCGGTAACCGGGAATTCAAAAATGCCCTCCAATGCCAGTTGGACGCCCTCCGGGATTTGGCCCTTCCCGAAGCGGAGTTTTTTATGGAACATTTTATCCCGGCCTTCTATCAAAGTTTAGACGAGCAGCGGTAAAAATACGGTGGGTTGCCTTTGGGGGTATATTTGTTTTGATGGCCATAGTAATGAGAGTATATTCCGTTATTTTTGACAGAAAATAGCGGTATCATGCATAGATGTGCCGTGGGACGGCAGAATGCCCCGGCGGCCGGTTTATACCGTTTACGGAACATCCGGCGCTACACAGAAAGGAAGATAAATCAGTATGAGTGATTTTCTCAATCGGGAGCCCAAGGCGTTTTTCCGGTATTTTCAGCAGATCAGTGCCATTCCCAGGGGATCGGGAAACGAAAAGGCGATGGGGGATTATTTAGTGGGCTTTGCCCTCAACCACAACTTGGAATGCACCAGGGACGAAGTGGGAAACGTTTTGATCCGCAAGCCGGCGTTCCCGTCGGCCAGGGTGGAGGATGCGGTTCTCATTCAGGGCCATATGGACATGGTCTGCGAAAAAAATGTGGACACTGTTCACGATTTTATGAAAGATCCCATCGAGCTGGAGGAGCGCGATGGCTTTTTATACGCCAAGGGGACTACTTTAGGGGCAGACGACGGCGCGGCGGTGGCCTATATGCTGGCCATCCTCGACGACGACACCCTGCTGCACCCGGATTTGGAGTGCCTGTTCACGGTGCAGGAAGAGACGGGGCTCATCGGGGCGGAGCGGTTCGACGCGTCACCCATCCGGGCAAAGCTGATGATAAACCTGGACTCCGGCCCCGACGACACCTTGCTCATCAGCTGTGCCGGGGGGATGCGGACCCATCTGACCAAGGAGGTCACTTTCCTCCCATTTTCCGGGGAGGCGATGAAAATCTCGATCCGGGGCTTGGCAGGCGGCCACTCCGGCGACGACATCGGAAAGTGCAGGGGGAACGCCATCAAGCTCATGGGCAGGGTGCTTTTAAACCTGTCGGAGGAGACGGCGATCTGTTTGGCGAAAATTGGCGGCGGCGGCAAGGACAACGCCATCCCGCGGGAGTGCGACGCGGTGATCGCCGCCGCAGATCCGCAAGCCGTGCGGGAGATGATAAAAAGGCTGGATACGGTTATCAAACAGGAACTGGGGGTCAAAGACGGAGGATTTCAGCTTACTTGTGAAAGCTGTGAAGCGCCCTCCCAGATGATGGAGGGCAAGGATTCCAAAGAGCTGATTGCACTGCTCAATTTAGCGCCTAACGGGGTGCTGACCATGAGCCCCCGGATGGAAGGGCTGGTGGAATCTTCCTGCAACTTGGGGGTGATTGTCACCGAAAAAAACAAGGTCGTCCTCACTTTTGCCCCCAGGTCGTCGGTTGAGAGCTTGCAGGATGACACGGGGCTTAAGCTGGAACTGTTGGCCAAGACCTTTGGCTGCTCCTATTCTCACGACAGCCGGTATCCTGGGTGGCAGTATGAGCCCCAGTCCAAGCTGCGGGAAATTTTTGCACAGTGCTATCGGGAATTAAACGGCGGCGCCATGAAGATGGAAGCCATTCATGCCGGTCTGGAATGCGGGCTTATCAAGGCAAAAAAACCGGAACTGGACATCGTCTCCACCGGGCCTGTGATCTACGATTTCCACACTCCCAACGAGCATTTGGATATGGACTCCTGCCTGCGGCTGTGGAAGCTGCTCAAAAAAGTGCTGGGAATGCTGGCCGGAAAGGTATGAGGAAAAAAGGCCCTGCATAGGAATCGGTAACGACATTTTTTGAGAGGACGGGGGAACTTATATGGTTGTCAGAGAGGCAAAACGTAAGGACCTGGAAGGGCTTTTGGAGCTCTACACCCACCTGCATGAAAAGTCGGCGCCGCCTATCGACGATAAGGTGGAAGGGGTGTGGGAGCAAATTGAGAAAAATCCCAACCACCACGTTATTGTGGCGGAAATAGACGGAAGGGTGGCGGCATCCTGCACTTTGCTCATCGTGCGGAATCTGACCCACGGACTGCGGCCTTTTGGGCTCATCGAATATGTGGTGACCCACAGCGATTACCGGAAACAAGGCTGCGGCGCCGCGGTGCTTCGGTACGCGGGGGAGCTGTGTGTCAGGGAGAACTGCTACAAGAGGATGCTCATCACCGGCGCCAAAGAGGAGAGCACCCTGCGGTTTTACGAGCGGGCAGGGTTTTCAAAAGAAGGGGAAACGGCGTTTGTCCAGTGGCTCTGATGAGGATGCAAAGGGGGACGGAAGGTGGAACGCACTATTTTACACTGCGACTGTAACGGATTTTATGCGTCGGTAGAGTGCGTCTTCCGTCCGGAACTCAAAGAGGTCCCCATGGCGGTCTGCGGCGATCCGGAGAGCCGGAAGGGGATTATTTTGGCCAAAAATGAACTGGCCAAACAGTATAACGTCGCCACTGCCGAGACGGTTTGGCAGGCGAAACAAAAGTGCCCCGGTTTGGTGCTGGTACGGCCTCATCACGACGCTTATCAAGCGTTTTCCAAAAAAGTCAACGCCATTTACGCCCGGTACACCGAGCAGGTGGAGCCCTTCGGCATCGACGAATCCTGGCTGGACGTGACGGGGAGCCGGATGCTTTTCGGGAGCGGCAAGAAAATCGCCGACGAGCTCAGGGAGACGGTGAAGCGGGAGCTGGGGCTCACCATATCGGTGGGGGTGTCCTTTAACAAGGTGTTCGCAAAGCTGGGAAGCGACTACAAAAAGCCCGACGCAACCACCATCATCAGCCGGCAGAACTTTAAAAGCCTCGTCTGGCCGCTGCCCGCTGAGGCTCTTTTGTACGTGGGGAAAGCATCCAAAGAGGTATTCCGCAAGCTGGGTATTAACACCATCGGCGATTTGGCTGCCGCGGGGGAGGAGGTCCTCACCGCAAAGCTTGGAAAAATCGGCGCCCAGCTCCACGCCTACGCAAACGGCGAGGATGTAAGCCCCGTCGCCTCCATCTACGACAAGCAGGAGGCCAAATCGGTGGGCAACGGAATGACCTTTAAGCGGAACCTTTTGGGGATGGAAGACATCCGGTCGGGGGTATTGTTTCTCTCCGATTCGGTGGCGGCACGGCTGCGGAAATACGGGTATCAGTGCCGGACTGTATCCATCGCGGTCAAGGACCCGCAGTTCCATACGGTGCAAAAGCAGATGACCCTGGACAGCCCCACCGACCTGGCAAAAGACATCTACGACATTTCAATAGAGCTGCTCCTATCCTTTTGGGAGCTACAAAAGCCCATCCGGGCCATTACAATTACCGCTTCCCATTTTGACGAGGGAGACGGCGGAAAACAGCTCTCCTTTTTCGAAAAAGAGGAGGATCACTTCCAGCACGAGCGGCAAAAGAGCTTGGAGCAGGCTGTGGACGGTATACGGGGCAAATACGGCAAAGCATCCATCTCCTACGCCCAGATTCTCAAAAACGATTTGGGCATCACACCGGACGCGGTGCGGGACCGGGGAACCAAAACCGAAAAATAGCCTCTTGACGGGAAAAGAGGATTGTGCTATACTGACAACGTTAATACAAAGAAAGGTACAGGTAAAAGGCTCATGAGAATTTGCTAGTCTGAACACAAAGATTTTTTTGGGCGCAATAGGCGCTCTGTTTTGTGTTGGATTGGCAAAGAAGGCTTCACCTGTATTTTTATTGCCCAGATTTGCGGAGGGGATTTCGCAATGTGGGATAATAGCGGGTTAGATGCGCCTTCCGGCACAAAACAAATTTGTTTTGGACGGGAGGTTTTTTGATGTCTCAAATTTTGCTGGAAGCGCAGGATATTGTAAAATACTATGGGGACCGCAAGGTGCTCCAATGCGATCATTTTAAGCTTTTACGGGGTGACCATGTAGGTGTCGTCGGCTTAAACGGGAGCGGAAAGACGACCTTTCTAAACATTTTGTCGGGGGCGCTGTTACCGGATGAAGGGCTGGTGCGCCGCAGCTGCGAGATTGCCTGTTTTGCCCAGTTTGGGGAAGCCCGGGCGGAAATAGAAGGGGAACACCGGTTTGCTGGAAGCCTTAAACTGGATGGAAGGGCGACGGTAAGCGGCGGTGAAAACGTGCGGCTGAGGTTGGCGGAAGCCTTTGGAGGAAACAAGCCAGTGCTGTTTTTGGATGAGCCGGCCTCCAATCTGGACGCCGAGGGCGTGAAGCTGTTGTGCGATGAGCTAAAGCTGGCCGAGACCTTCTTGCTCATCAGCCACGACCGCTGGCTGCTGGACGCTGTCTGCGACAAAATCGTTGAGATAAAAGACGGGGAGATTTGTTCCTACAGCGGTAATTACACCGCCTACAAAGAACAGAGTGAGCAAAAGCTTGAGAGGCAGAGGTTTGAGTACCAGCAGTACCTGGGGGAGAAAAAGCGGCTCACCGAGGCGCTCATTGACCGGCAACAGAGGGCCAAATCTGTAAAAAAGGCGCCTTCGAGGATGGGAAATTCCGAGGCGAGGCTCCACAAGCGGGCGGCCCAGGAAAAACAGGAGAAAATTCACAACGCCCAAAAGGCGCTGGAGTCCCGGCTCCGTCAATTGGAGGTAAAAGAACGGCCCAAAAACGCCCCCAAAGTGTCCTTTGACTTTTCGTTGACCGACCCGCCTCAAAACAAGATTGTTATCGAGAGCGAGGGCCTTTCCTTTGCCTATGAGGAGGGCGCAAGCCGGCGTTCAATCTTTAAAGACGCTTCGTTTCAAATCCCGAGAGGGAGCAAGACGGCGATTTTGGGCAAAAACGGCGCGGGAAAATCCACTCTGTTTCAACTGATCGCCGGGTCAGATGAGCGGATAAAAATTGCGCCCAAAGGGAAAATCGGGTATTTCCGCCAAGACTTTGCCCAGCTCGACTTTGAAAAGACTGTTTTACAAAACGCCATGGAGCAGGCCGTCCAGACCGAGCAGACCATGAGGAACCTGCTGGCGCGGCTGCTGTTCCGGCGGGACGACGTTTACAAAAAGGCGGGGGTTTTAAGCGGCGGGGAGCGGGTCAAGCTCTGCTTTGCCAAGCTGTTTGGCTCCGCCTGCAATATCTTACTTTTAGACGAACCCACAAACTACCTGGACATCTCCTCCATCGAGGTGCTGCAGGAGATGGTGTGCGAATATGAGGGAACGGTGTTGTTTGTTTCTCACGACCGGGCGTTTTGCGATGGAGCGGCCACCTGCCGGCTGATAATCGAAAATGGAAAAATCCTCGAGGAGGGGAGGGTATCTCACCCAAAAACGGCAAAGGGGATGGATAATCAGGAAAAGGCGCTTCTGGAATTAAAGCTCGCCGAGGTGATTTCCCGCCTGTCTATGCCGGGAGTGCCCAACAAGGAGGAGTTAGAGGCGGAATATCAGTCCCTTTTGGCGCGAAAGAGAGAATTATCCTGACAAAAACCCTCACCGGAAAATAATTGGCCGGTGAGGGTTTGCTTTTGCGTTATTTGTCGAAGACGACGCAGCCCACTTGATAGGGATGGTCGAGGATGAGGGATTTCCGGTGTTTGCGAATGCGCCAGAGGATGGTCAGATCACCGCCGCCGGCTAAAATGTTTAACAGCCCCCACAGGGCCAAGGCGTAACTGCCTGTGAACAGCCCTGCCAGGTATACGCCCACTCCCAGGATCAGGGTGGGCATCAGCGCGCCGGCCACATAGGGCCAGAAGGATAGGGGCTCTCCGCAGGTACAATAAGGGGTCAGGTATTTGACGATAAAGCCAAAGTCGATGGCTTTCCACCTTTGTTTTGAAAAAAGGGACCAGGTGATGCCGTGGATCAGCTCATGGACTACCATGCCGGCAATCCAGGTGACGAAAAACAGAAGAATCTGTGGGCCCGTAAAGGAAAATTGCCCAAAATCGCTATTTATCAGGAAAAACAGCAAAACGCCAATCAGCACAATGGGAAAAGCCAGGACAAACGCCATGAGGTTCGCTTTAGCGGCGCTGAAACACAGGTCGGTCTTTTGGTAGCCCTCCTGTTCCAACCTTTCCGACAGCGCTTCAAACTTCGCTTTTCTTTTTTCTTCTGCGGGGGTGAGTTTTCTGTCGTCCATGGAAAGCTCCTTTCTTGTCTTAGGGTTGTTTCACGAGTTGGCTGGCTTCGCCCTACTTGCGGTAATCGCTGCGGATAAACGGCGGGCGAATTTTCTCGTCGATCAGAAGATGATACTTTTGGGGGTGGCGGTATGCGTTGCCATGACCCTCGCTTTGGCGGTATTCCCGCAGCGTATCCAGATCGAATCGGGCCAAGTAGACCCCTTCTTCTTCCCCTGCATTTAAAATACAGGTATCCCGGGATTCGGCCATGTGGGGCAGGTAGGCGACGCCATCAAAGGCGGAGGAGTGCCCGTTGCAATCCGGCTGGCCACAGGGATAATTACAGGTGGCGATGCCCAGCATATTTTCGTAAGCCCTGCCCCGCAGCTGGGACAGGCGGTTTACCTCCATGGGACAGGCGTTGGGCACTAAAATGATTTCCGCCCCTTTTAACATGAGGATTCGCGCGCTTTCCGGGAACTCCCGGTCAAAACAGATCATAGCCCCTACCTGCACGGTGCCGCCCGCTGTATGAAGCTCTGCGACGTAGAAGTCATCTCCAGGGGTCAATCTGCATTCCTCTCCAAAATCGCAGGTGTGGACTTTGGCGTAGTGTAAAACCTGTTCGCCCCGCCTGTCAAAAAGGATTACTGAGTTTCGCGGAAGGGGTTCCCAGCGCTCCAAAAAGGTGATTGCGATTGCCATACCGAGTTTGGCGGCAAGGCTTTGAAAGGTAAGGACAAATTCGCTGTCCGCCGAGATTGCCTGTGCTTTGAGTACGTTTACGTCCTCAGGGATTTGATACCCATTGCTCCACATTTCCGGAAACAGCGCGATGTCGGCACCCGCTTCTTTGGCTTCTTTACAGGCGGCGATCCCCCGGTTTAAATTATCCTGCAATGAGCTTCCAGGCAGGATTTGCAGCAATGCCACTGTCAATGTCGTCATTTTGTTCCACTTCCTTTTTACGATTGCCGCTAACCATTACAGGTTAGGCGGCCTGTGGGCGATATGCGACGCGGTTATGAAAAAAGCAGGCGGAAAACCTTCCGCCTGCTTTACACCACTTAATATTCCGCCGACCCGGTGGTTCTGGGGAAGGGGAGCACATCCCGGATGTTGGAGACACCGGTCATGTACATGACCAGCCGCTCAAAGCCCAGCCCGAAGCCGCAGTGCTTGGTGCCGCCGTATTTCCGCAAATCCAGGTACCAGGAGTAGTCTTTGGGATCCAGCTTAAAGAACTCCAAGCTCTTTAACAGGACGTCGTACCGCTCCTCACGCTGGCTTCCGCCGACGATTTCGCCGATGCCGGGAACCAAAAGGTCCATGGCGGCGACAGTCTTGCCGTCGTCGTTTAACCGCATGTAAAACGCTTTGATCTCCCGAGGGTAGTCGGTGACGAAGACCGGCTTTTTGAAAATCTGCTCGGTGAGGTAGCGCTCATGCTCGGTCTGGAGGTCGCAGCCCCAAAAGACAGGGTACTCAAACTGGTCTTTGTGCTGCTCCAAAAGCTCGATGGCCTCGGTGTAGGTCACATGGGCGAAATCGGCGTTTACCAAAGCCTCTAGGCGGGCAATCAGCTCTTTGTCGTAGAACTGGTTGAAAAAGGCCATTTCATCGGGACAGGTGTCCAGCACATAGCGGATGACATATTTCATCATATCCTGGACGATTCGCATGTCGTCTTCCAAGTCGGCGAAGGCCATCTCCGGCTCCACCATCCAGAACTCCGCCGCGTGGCGGGTGGTGTTGGATTTCTCAGCGCGGAAGGTAGGCCCAAAAGTGTAGACGTTTCCGAAGGCCATGGCCATGCACTCGGCTTCCAACTGGCCGGAGACGGTGAGGTTGGCGGGTTTTCCGAAGAAATCCTGGGAGAAGTCCACCTGACCGTCCTCGGTGAGGGGGGGATTTTTAGGGTCGAGGGTGGTGACTCTGAACATCTCCCCGGCGCCTTCGCAGTCGCTGGCGGTGATAATGGGGGTGTGGGCGTAGACAAAACCCCGCTCGTTAAAGAACTTGTGGATGGCGTAGGCGATGACCGACCGGACCCGGAATACGGCGTTAAAGGTGTTGGTCCGGGGACGCAGGTAGGAAATCGAGCGGAGGAATTCCAAGGAGTGGCGCTTTTTCTGGAGGGGGTAGTCGGGGGTGGAAGCGCCCTCCAGCGTGATTTCCAAGGCGTGGATTTCATAGGGCTGCTTGGCCTCTGGGGTCAAGACGACGGTGCCCTTTACGATGATGGCAGAGCCTACGTTATATTTTGTGACTTCTTTAAAATTACTGATTTTGCTCTCTTCAAAAACGACCTGCAAATTCTTAAAGGCGCTGCCGTCGTTTAATTCGATAAATCCCAACGCTTTGCTGTCGCGGATGGTTTTCACCCAGCCGCAGACGGTGACTTCTTTTGCCGCGTAACTTTGAAAGTCCCTGTGCAGGGCGGCAAGTTCCAACCGTTTCATAGTAATCCATGTCCTTTCTTGAGGGGGAATCCCCTTTTATGCAAGCCTTATGATGAAAGGCTTTTTTGTTTCATATCTAATATATTTTACATGAATTCCCTGTTTTAGTCAACGCTTGCCCGCAAAAAAGAGAGAAGGGGCTATTAGCCATGGAAAAATTTGTCAAGAGGAATGTGGTATGGTACAATAAACGCAGCTTTGCTGCGTTTATCGCTGAAGAACCCCTTTGAGGATTTTATTCTCAATCATGCCGCCAATCCGGCAAAATCGGGCTTTTCTACTAAAAATAAATATGGTAAAATAATTTTGAAAGGTGGATAAAAGGGCATTCTATTACTGCCAAACCCCGATTTTTATACCGTGGATTCATTTTTAAACACAAGTTTGAAAAATTTCATTTTCTTTGAAGTTTAAAGAAAAACAGCGTCGTTTTTATAAGCGTAGAGGAAAGAACAAGGTGGTGGTAGCAGCAGGATGAAAGATCAGCAATTCGAGACAATTGTCAGGCAATATGAAAAACTGGTTTTCACCGTATGCTACCAACTGGTGAAAGACTACCACGAAGCACAAAACCTGACCCAGGAGACCTTTCTTTCCGCCTACACCCACATTGACGCCTATCAGGGCGACAACTACAAGCCCTGGCTTGTGCGGATCGCATCCAACAAAGCAAAGGACTATTTAAAATCCGCCTATTTCCGCAAGGTGGACACCACCGACGAAATGGAAAGTAAAATTTCTTCTACCTCATCTTCTGCGGAACAACTTGCCATCTCTCAGGATATGGCTAGGCTCATCCGGGACAAAATACTGGATTTGGAAGAACCGTATCACCAGGTGGCGAAGATGTTTTTCTTAGAGGAAAAAACTGTGGAAGAGATTACAAGGATTCTGGGCCGTCCCAAAAAGACGGTGCAGACGCAAATTTACCGCGCGAAGCTCAAACTTCAGCAATTTATAAAGGAGGGACTGTCATGACGCAACAGTATTTTGATTCGCAAGGGCACATCACCGACCATGGCTTTCAGATGCTCATTGACGAAGAGCTCGACGAGGCGCCGCGCTACGAACTGGCGGAACATCTGGATTTTTGTGACCGCTGCGTAGAACGGTACGCCGATTTTCTCACTGACGACAGCTTGATGGTTCCCCGGGAAGAAATCGCGCCCACTGTCATGGACAAAATCAAGCACCGGGCACGGATGGTCATCCTCTCCCGTACGGCGCGGGTTTCCATCGCCGCCTGCCTCGCCCTGGTCATTTGGGTGGGAGGCGCATCGAAGCTTCAGTTTGTCCAGCCTGATAAAGAAAGTTTCGGGGCGACGAATCAAAAGGCTTTTTCTCTTCAGCAGGCGCTGCAGGGAGCCAATGAGGGCCTCGACCAGATTTTTTCCAGCTTCAACGCCTTTTTGAGAGGGGATAGCCCCAAGGGAAAATAGTAAAGTTTTATTAATAGATGAAAGGAATGATCCTACCAATGAAAAACAGGGGTTTGGCCATTATTTTTGGACTCCTGCCCGGAGCGGGACACATGTATCTTGGAAAAATGAAGCGGGGACTCACCTTGATGATCCTCTTTTGGGGTGTCATGGGCATCAGCGGGAGCATGGGATTTGCCCTGCCGTTGTTCACAGTGCCCATTATCTGGTTTTACGCCTTTTTCGACTGCTTAAACCTGTCTGCCTTGGACAGCGCCTCGTTGGAGCGGGCGCCGGATGAGTGGGCGTTTGGCCTGTTTAACGAGGATAACGCCCTTGTTAAACACAAGGACTGGTTTAAAAAGAGAAACCTCTGGCTGGGCTGGGGACTGATTTTAATCGGCGCCGCCACCATCTACAGCACATATGGGTATCAGCTTGTCTATTTCCTGGAGGACGTCTTTTCCATTCAAAACGACTGGCTTTACGAGCTGTACCGCAAGATCCCCCAGATCCTCATGGCAGCGGTCATCATTATTCTCGGCGTAAAGTTCATCATCGGCGACAAAAAGAACAGCGACGGAAAAGACGATGTGAAATTTTACATCGGGGAAGGGGAAGCACATTCCCAGGAAGGGAAATAGGCTCTTACAGCTTGTTTAGACGATATGGCCAAATATGGGGCCGCTGCGCCGGGGAGTGAGGCGCGGCTTTAGAAAGGAAATGATCGACATGGACGACAATAGACAGATTCCGGATATGGAAGCGGAAAACGACAAGGGGCAGGAAAACTCCGCGGGGAATTCCCCTCAGTGGAGCCGGCCCTCGGCTTTTGACGGGCAGCAAGGGGAGGCGTCCTCTCAGCAGCCGCCTCACGCGGCACCACCAGAGCCGGATGTGGACAGCCAAAGCCACAACACCTTTCAAAACTACGACAACGCCTCCATCCAAAAACCAAAGGTCCGCCGGGTGGGGACGGTGACGCTGGGAATCGTGCTCATCGTGGTGGGAGTGCTGCTCATCTGGGCCCTCTTTGACCCCAATTTCAGCATCGGTACCATTGCGAAATTTTCTCCCGTCATTTTGATTTTGGTGGGAGCGGAGATGATTATCGGGTATTTTTGCAGCGGTGGAAACAAGGTAAAATACGATTTTCTCAGTATGCTCGTCTGCTTTTTGCTGATTTTTGGAGGCCTTGTAGGGTCGATCGTTCCCAATGTAGTTCGCGCCGGCCTCGGCTGGAATCAGATGGAGGAGCGAATCCACAACGAGGTGGAGGACGCCATCTATGAGGGCACCAAGGACCTGCAAACCATTGACAGCATTTATCTGGATCTGTACGGTACGTCTATTTGGAACGGGGATTATACCCGGTTTCCCACCTATCAGGAGATCATGGACGACCAGAATTACAGGGTCTATCTTCACGTAAACCTGCGGGGGGATTATGAGAGCGGGACGGCGCTGGCCCAAGACGCCAAGGAGATCGTGGACAGGGTTCGCGGGCTCAACATCCCTTTAGAGAATGTGACCTTTAACTACGACGGGGAGCAGTACTCCGGCAACCTGGAATTAGACGGCTGGTACAACCTGGACCTGACCGCGGAGGAAATGGCGGCGAAGGTCCGCTTTGAGCCGGTGGAAATAGAGGAAAGCGACACCTATGATGAATCCAATGCAGAGGAAAGCGCTTACGCGGAAACCTATTAAAAATAGATTGATAATCCAGAGGCTGAAAAGGCCGGGTAACATGGCTTAAAAGAAATAAAAAAACGGACGGGAAACCGTCCGTTTTTTCTATTCTTCGTCCTCTTTGAGGCAGTGTTCAATCATACTGACTACGACGTTGTTAAAGCTTGTGTTGTTTTTGGTCGCGATATCATTTACTTTAGCGATGAGGCTCTTTGTCATGTATAGCGATTTTATTGCAGTTTCTTCTTTGTGATTTGTTTTTCTTATTTCGAATTTCATGATATCCCCCCATCTATTCCTATTGTAGAATATATGAGGATTTTTTCATATATTAATTTTTACTATTAAAAAGTACTATTAAATATTTCTATTGAATTTTGTGCATTGATATTATAAAATATACATGAGGTGAGCAAAAATGGTATTCTGCGAAAATTCCTATTGTATTTATTGGCGACATGGTGTGTGTACTTTGGACGAAGTGAAATTAGGGACGCTGGGACAATGCGACTCCTGTATTCTTGTAGATATCGATGAAGAAGTTGTCGAGAGGAAAAGGAATGAATCCATTCAAATTCTTGAACTAGAAGACTTTGATTGGTAAAAGCCCCTCTGCTGTGGAAGTGAACCGCCCCAGATTGTGCAGACAGCATAAAAAAGCCCCTAGTGCAGGAATATTGAGTTTTAGGAGGAGTGGCGCAGCGACAGCGG
>CAJFOJ010000062.1 GCA_904396495.1 uncultured Oscillospiraceae bacterium | reverse complement strand
CGCTGTCGCTGCGCCACTCCTCCTAAAACTCAATATTCCTGCACTAGGGGCTTTTTTATGCTGTCTGCACAATCTGGGGCGGTTCAACATTTATAGATAGAAAGGCGGTTTTATATGGAAACGACATTAGGAATCAGAATTGCGGAACAAAGAAGAAAAAGGGATCTCACTCAAGATCAGCTTGCAGAGAAAATGGGAGTTTCTCCTCAGGCGGTGAGCAAGTGGGAAAACGACCTTTGCTGCCCGGACATCAGCCTTCTCCCCCTCTCTTGCCGACCTTTTCGGTATCAGTATAGATGAGCTTTTACGGGGAGAGGTGCCAAATAATGTACGGATTTTACCCGAGGAAGAACGCAAGGAGTTTAGTAAGATGTTGTTACGAGTTCGTGTTTACAGTGCGCAGGGGGACACAGTTAAAGTAAATTTACCGTTATCCCTTGTCAAGATGGGGATAGAAACTGGACTACCATTTCCGAAAGAATCCAGTCTTTCCCCTCTTCATGATGTCGATTGGGACAGTGTGCTCCGCATGGTGGAAAGCGGTGTCGTCGGCAAACTGGTCGAGGTGGACAGCGCAGCGGGCGATCATGTGGAAATTGTCATCGAATAAGGAGAAACTTAGATGCTCATCCGTATTCACAGTGGAAAGGTGAGGTTTACAATTCCCTTACCTAATGTCCTTGAATTCAATCACATTGTGTCAATGATTGCTTCTCACCTCCTCAAAAAGAGCAATTCTTCCGTGGCTCTTACCCCTCAACAGTTTTGATGACGAGGTTATAATTACAGTTTAAAATTTTCCTTGCATTTTATTTGGCAACCTACTATAATGAAGGGGAAACGGAATAGGAGGGATAGCCCATGAGGGCAAAAAAGTTAATCGCTCCCATTGTCATCACAGCGTTACTGGTACTTTATTTGATTGCTTTTGTGGTACTGGCCTTTCTGTTCAGCATCCCGCTGTGGGCAAAACTTCTGGGCGGCCTGATTCCGTTGGCGCTCATCGGAGTTTCCGTTTTTGTTTTAGTGGAACGCATCAAAGAAGTGAGGAGCGGTGAAGAAGATGATCTTAGTCAATACTGATTACATTACCGGAAAGAACCTTGAAATGCTGGGGCTCGTTAAGGGCAGCACCATTCAGTCGAAAAACATCGGCCGGGATATTACACAGAGCTTTAAAACCCTTGTAGGCGGCGAACTCAAAGCCTACAATGAAATGATGAACGAAGCCCGTGCCCTTGCTACCAAACGGATGGCGGAGGAAGCGGAACAGATGGGTGCTGACGCAGTGGTGAACATCCGGTATGCGTCATCCGCTATTATGCAGGGCGCTGCCGAGGTCATCGCCTATGGGACGGCGGTCAAATTTATTTAAATTGCAAAAAACCTCCCGCCACATTAGCGGGAGGTTTTAACAGGAAAGGAAACATTTTGTAAACTGCTAAATAATCCGATTGACATTCTTCCCTCTTCGCACTATCATTAAAATAAAGCGGTGGTTTTCCGCCTTAAATTTGTGTCGGAGGGAATTCTTTTGAACTGGCTTATCAACTTTATGAGAGGGCGCTATGGCGTCGATCCCTTATCCTTTGCGTTGATTATTGTTGGCGCTATACTCACCTTGATTGGTTCTTTTTTTAATCTTTTGCCGTTGTATCTCATCGCTTGCTTGATTTACCTTTATTGTTTTTTCCGGATGTTTTCCAAAAATATTGAAGCGCGCAAGAAAGAATATGCCTTTTTTATGAAGGTGTGGGGGCCCATCCAAAAAAAACTCCGTCAACGTCAGCAGCGCGCACAGGATACAACCCATTCTTACTACAAATGCCCCAAATGTAAACAGCAGGTCCGGGTGCCTAAAGGGGTAGGTAAAATTGAAATTACCTGTCCCAAATGCCGCCATGTATTTATCAAAAAATCCTGATGGAATCAATAGAATAGAGGGAAAATAAATGGAGCTTCAAATGGGGATTATTCTACCCAGAAGCGGGTTCTTCAAAAACAAACAGACTATCGCCTATTTAACGGAGATAGTCTGTTTTTCTATTATTGGCCTTTTAAAAATTGAGTGCATTCACGATATTTTTTAGGCGAAAGCTGGTATCTTTTTTTGAACAATTTTGAAAAATACGCTGGGTCGTCAAATCCAACTGCTTCAGATATCTCTGTAACAGAACGCCCGCTGTTTTCTAAAAGAACAGATGCTTTTTCAAGACGTATTTTATTAATGTAGTTGCGAGGAGATATTTGAAAGTTTTTTTGAAAAATGCGGTATAGGTTTTGTATTGAGCAAAATGCCACATTAGCCAAATCTTCGATGGTAATTTTTTCGCTGTAATGCTCCTCAATATGTTTTTTTAGAAAGATTGCTGTATTGTTAAACATTGTATTTTTAATGGATGAGTGAGCTATTAAAATATCCGTCAGATCATAAGCCGCAGCATACTTCTGACATATATTTGGACTGTTTCTGATAGTAGAAATTAGTCCAAATAATTTTTCCTTATATTTTGCCGAAATAAGTAAAGGAATATCAAAAAAATCTTGAAAGTCAAAAAGATCATTGATGATGATCTTCATAAACACCCATTGTGACTCCATATTCCCTCCGGCGCCATTGTGATGGGTAATATTTTGCATAGCGCCGGCAGGTGCGACGAAAGCCCCACCTTCTTCGGTAGCGCGAGGGATTTCTCCATCTAAACCTATTTCATAATAACCACATACTGACTGTACTACCGAAAGATACGGTAGAGATTTAATATGCTGGATATTCTCGTGATTGCCTTTTTGACTTCCGCTCATGATATTTTTGATATCGATTGATTTAATCTCCATATTGTTCCTCTGGATTGTATAATATAATACAAATATATTATATTATAATACATTGAAAAAAACAACTGTAGTGATAATATAATTCTTGAGGTGATAAAATATGTTATTTGCAACGGCATCCGACATTCCGCGCCCCGTTCGTCTAAAAGATTCAACAAGACAATGGGCTTTTGAGTCTTTACATGGTAGATACGGTGATGAGGCAATTAAAAATGCTTGTGTATACCTCGACGATATTGTGGATTTTAATCAGTTATCCGATGTGGAAAAGTATGATAGGGCAATTCGAAGGATAGCAGAAGAAGCTCCTATTCGAATTTGCCCTGAGGAAAAAATATGCGGTTCTGCTACTTTAGGTGACGCGATTCACCATGTCGTTCCGGCCAAATTTAACGGAGAACATCCTTATTTTTCGGTGAGCCATTTAACAATTCGTTATGATAAAGTGTTAAATGAAGGGCTAGGTGCTTATTCACAAGATATCTCTGAAAGGCTCAAAGATGAAAATCTTACCGCTTCGCAGGTGGAGTTTTTACATAGCCTTGAAAGCGTAATAGAAAGTATACGAATTTGGCATAAACGATATTTAACGGCAACTAAAATTGCCAGACCGGACCTCTACAAACTTTTGCTTCAGGTTCCTTTTTCCCCTGCCCGTAATTTTCATGAGGCGTTGCAATCGTTATGGTTTATTTTTGCATTTGTTCGCCTCTGTGGAAATTGGCCAGGTATCGGACGGTTAGATTGGCTCCTCGGCAATTTTTTAAAGAACGATCTACAAGGAGGAGTGCTGAATAAATCTGAAGCCAGAGAAATTTTAGCATCCTTTTTTATTAAAGGATGTGAGTGGATTCAGTCGGAGACACCTGTCGGTTCAGGTGATGCACAACATTATCAAAATATTGTTTTGTCGGGAATAGACGAAAACGGAAATGAAGTCACAAATGAAGTGACGTTTCTCACTTTGGATATTGTGGAAGAATTGGCAATTTCCGACTTCCCGATTACAGTCCGGTTAAACAAGAACACTTCTCCAGAACTGAAAGAAAAAATTGCCTGTGTTATGCGGCATGGTGGGGGTATCGTGGCAATCTACAACGAAGATTTAATTTTACAGGCTTTAAAAGGCCTTGGATACTCCGATAAAGAATCGCGGAGCTTTGCTAACGATGGTTGCTGGGAAGTACAAATACCGGGCAAAACCGATTTTGCTTATATGCCTTTTGATGCGTTACAGATATTTAATAAAGCAGTGGGCATAACTGGTGAAAATATTCCTGTATATCATTCTGTTGAAGAGATATATCGTGCCTTTAGCGATTTGCTCCACGAAACAATAAACACACTGTACTGTAACTATATAGAAGAGGCATATGTATATGAGCATCAAAATTGGCGGGCAAAAGGCACAGTTGTTCCTACTTCGGTTATCAGCCTTTTTGAAGACGGTTGCATTGAACACGCACGTTCCTATTTTGATTGTGGTCCTGAATATGTAGTGCGATCGCCTCATATTGGTGGGGCTCCGGATGTTGCCAATTCGCTATATGCTATCGAACAACTGGTGTTTAAGGACAAAAAAATATCCTTTCCTGATTTGATTCAAGTTCTTAAGAACAACTGGGAGGATAATGATCTGCTTCGTCTGTATGCAAAAAATAATTATGTTTATTATGGCAACGATTCAGACGAGGTGGACGCATGGCATGCACGTTTGTTAAATGACTTTGCAGATATGGTAAACAGTTATAATACCCATATTGAATGTCCTATCAAGTTTATTCCCGGTGTAAGTACGTTTGGTCGGCAAATAGATTGGTTGCCAAACCGCTGCGCTACAGCCTTTGGATACAAAAAAGGAGATATTCTTTCCGGCAACGATTCACCGGTGCCGGGAACTGATATCTGCGGTGCGACTGCCATTATAAAATCCTATTGCAAAACTGACCTAGTAAAGCAATCCTGCGGGGCCGCACTGGATATTAAAATTTTCCCCAAATCTCTTAGCGGTGATAATGGCATTACAGCTCTGGTAGCACTAATAGATGGGTTCCTTGCATTGGGTGGATTCTTTATGCAATTGGACACGGTAGACATACAAACGCTGTTGGAAGCACAAAGAAATCCTCAAAAATATAAAACGCTGTCGGTACGCGTTTCCGGTTGGAATGCCCGCTTTGTGACGCTGAACAAGGAATGGCAGAATATGATTATTGAGCGTTCCTCCCAGAATATAAATTAGAGGAGATCGTTTTGCATGTTTCCAGTGACGAAAATTCAACGATTTTGCACCAAAGACGGTCCAGGTATTCGCACGACTGTGTTTTTTAAAGGGTGCCCCTTGCATTGTGTATGGTGCCACAATCCAGAGACGCAGTCTCTATCCGCTCCACTTTTTTATTGTGATAATTTATGTATCCATTGTGGCATTTGTGCAAATGTCTGTCCTTCCAATGTGCATCAGATTACCGACAATGGACATCTTCTTAACAGAACGGCCTGCATTCAATGCATGAAATGCACGGATGCTTGTCCTACCGGTGCTTTGGAGGAATGTTTCGAGTGGCTTTCAGCGGAAGAAATTTTCCGTCAAGTCATAAAGGATAAAGTGTTTTATGGCGTCGTCGGAGGCGTCACCTTTTCAGGAGGAGAACCGACCGTACATGCCAACGAATTAATTCCATTACTCAATCTTCTCCATAGCCATAATGTCAATACCGCAGTAGAAACCTGCGGATATTTTGATAAGGGCCTCTTGCCGAATCTTGTGAACGCAACGGATTTGTTTTTATGGGATATTAAAGATACCAATGACAGTCGCCATTTAACTTATACCGGTGTTTCCAACAACAAGATTATCAATAATTTGAAACTGGCAGATGCAATGGGAGCAAAAACTGTATTAAGATGTATATTGCTGAAATCGGTTAATTTAAATGCTGAGCATCTGCAAATGGTTGCTTTAATTCACAGCACACTGAAACACTGCATAGGAGTAGAACTGATTCCATATCATACATATGGAGCATCTAAAAATGTACAGCTTGGACAAAATGAGTCTGCACACCAAGAATGGATTCCGTCCAAAGAAGAAATGGATTGGGCAGAAAATTTTTTGCGACAATATGCACCAATCATTCACAATTAAACTAAATTGGGCGGTACTTTGATACCTGACCTTTTTAGGCAAAGTCTCTCCCGCATGTGTGGCGAGTCCTAGATTTGAGTCCAAAATTGTCCGAAAAAATTGGGCCGCTTTCTTATAAATAATTTTAAAGCAATGGCCTTTTAATTGCCCTTTTAGTTGTTGACAAATCTTTACAGATGTTTTATACTGTTAACAAATTGAAAAGAAGATTTTCTCAATATAAGGGAGTAGCTGGCGGCATTTTGCCGTAGCCTTACGCGTCAGGACGATTGAAAAATCCGCGTTGGCTTATAAAGCACATTGTGTTTTTATAGCAAGACTTTTATTGTGGCCCTGTCCGCCGTAATGGAAGTCTTGTTTTTTATATGGGAAGCGCTGCTTCCAAAAAAGGATGGAATTTCCAAAAAACAAAGGAGGTTTTTCTTTTGCTCGAGGCATTGATACCACTTTTTTCCTCCAGCATGGACTGGAATCTATTTCCGAAACAGGTGATTATGTGGGTGATTGGAGGCATCCTCATCTACCTCGCCATTAAAAAGGATATGGAACCGGCGTTGCTGCTTCCCATGGGATTTGGCGCTATTTTGGTGAACCTGCCTTTTTCCGGCGCTCTCAGCACTACAACCGAGGGCGTTACGGAACCCGGTGTTATCGAAACATTGTTCAACGCGGGAATCGCCAATGAGCTGTTCCCCTTGTTATTATTTATCGGCATTGGTGCCATGATTGATTTTTCACCACTGCTTTCAAATCCCAAAATGATGCTATTTGGCGCGGCTGCCCAGTTTGGGATTTTCTTTACCTTGAGCCTTTCTTCTTTGTTTTTCCCTGACCTGAAAGACGCGGCCTCTATCTCAATTATTGGCGCGGCGGACGGTCCTACCTCTATTTTCGTAGCTAATGTGCTTAACTCCCAATATACGGGGGCAATTATGGTGGCGGCTTACTCATATATGGCACTGGTTCCCATTATCCAGCCGCCGGTTATCCGCTTGATTACTACCAAAAAAGAACGGCGGATCCGGATGGATTACCATGCCCGTCCCGTATCCAAAACTGCGAAGATCCTTTTTCCCGTCATTGTCACCATGGTAGTGGGATTGGTTTCTCCCAAATCGGTTGCGCTGGTTGGATTTCTGATGTTCGGAAACCTCATCCGGGAGTGCGGCGTTTTAAATGCCCTTTCCGAGACGGCCCAAAAGGAGCTTGCAAACCTTATTACTCTGCTTTTGGGCATTACCATTTCCTTTAAAATGCAGGCGGAGTCCTTCCTCGCCTGGGATACTCTGCTCATTATGGGCTTGGGCCTAATTGCCTTTATCTTTGATACAGTTGGCGGTGTGCTGTTTGCTAAAGTGCTCAACATTTTCAGCAAGCACAAGGTGAATCCCATGATTGGCGCAGCAGGTATCTCCGCTTTCCCCATGTCGGCCCGTGTCGTCCATAAGATGGGGTTGAAAGAAGACCCGGAGAACTTCCTGCTTATGCATGCTGTAGGGGCCAACGTTTCCGGTCAGGTGGCTTCGGTTATTGCTGGCGGTTTAGTACTCAATATGATTCTTCATTAAGGAGTGGTAACAATGGGATTTAGTCCAGAAAATTTTGATAATTTTTTACAGACCCTCCCAATGATGGGGATGGGGATGGGCGGTATTTTGGCGGTAACTTTAATTTTAATTGGCGTCATGGTATTGCTGACAAAAATTTTTAAAGAGAAATAAATGAGGAAGCGGCAATTTACGATTGCCGCTTCCTTTTTAGAAAAATTCCTCCCTTTTTTGGTAAAAATATGATATACTAATAAAAGAAATCAAATAGTAGATAGGAATCAGCATATCAGAACTTGTAAGAGAAACCAGGAACAGCGATTTGGGAACGACTCTTATTGGAAAGTTGCTATTCCGGCCAGCCGTGCCCTCTGTTATGGCACAACTCATCAATGCGCTTTATAACATCCGTCTACTGGATTTAGGTCAGACATCTTCCCGGGGAGGGTAAACTCGCTTTGGCGGCTTTTGGGATCGCATTTTCAATCAATGGCGATGTTTGGCCTTAATGGAGCTGACGGCCTGCCCTATGGCCAAGCCTGTTCCAATATTTTGGCTTGAGTGACAACAGGCATTCTATTTATGGTTTAATAAGAAACTGTTGGGCCTACGGAAGAGCCAGAACCGTAAATTTTAGATAAAATTCACACATTTGCTATATTCTGCGCTCATATTTATGGCAAAATAAGGATATGATGACACATTAGGAGTTCCTGATGATAGAAATGTGGTGATTGCGATGCCCCGATTTTTTGTGCCGGAAATCAGTTCTGAAAAAGTTCAGATTTTCGGTGAGGACGCAAGACATATGGGGAAATCCCTGCGGCTTACAGTCGGCGATGAAATTATCCTCTGCGACGGAAAAGGCTGGGATTATCAGGGCATACTAGATGAAGTGGGTGACCATCAGGTATTGATCCGGGTTGTTTCCAAAGCGCGAACGCAATCGGAGCCTCACGCGGAGGTGACATTGTTTCAGGCGTTGCCAAAAGGGGACAAAATGGAATTCATCATCCAAAAAAGCGTGGAACTGGGCATTCATGAAATCGTTCCTGTGTTGACCAGCCGCTGCATCTCCCGCCCTGATCCAAAATCCATGATGAAAAAACTGGAACGGTACAACAAGATCGCCCTAGAAGCGGCTAAGCAAAGCGGTCGAGGGATCGTTCCAAAGGTGTCAGGATTGCTCACATTAGAACAGGCGGTAAAACGATTGCCCTCAAAAAGCATTGTCTTTTATGAAAACGGAGGGCACCGTTTAAAAGAGCTGGTAGATGAACAAACACTCCACTTAGGGATTTTTGTGGGCAGCGAAGGCGGCTTTTCCATGGAGGAAGTTGAGTTTTTAGGAAGGCATCAGGTATTGCCAGTTACGCTTGGCGAACGGATCCTCCGCTGTGAGACCGCCCCCATCTGCGGGTTATCGGTAATTTTCAGTTTGACCGGCGATATTTAAATACGAATAGGGTAAACTGCATAGAGAGAAAGGAAGGCTATCAAATGAAAAAAGGTGTATGGGTATCCATTATTGCGGCGGCAGCTGCCATTGCCGCTGCTGCGGTTGCTGTGACGGCGTTCATCAAACGGAAGAGCGAGGCACTTGCCGACCATCTGGATTATGATCCGGACGCTTATTTTGAATCCGATGAGGACGATGAATCCCTTTATGAAGGGGAGCCTGTGGAGGCGCCTGCTGACGAGGAGAAACCGGAAGAAGAGACTATCCCCCCCTTCCCAGATGAGCAGGACGCCGTCGAGGAAAGCGAATCCGTTTCCAATGACGATCAGGCGTATTAATTGGATAGTGTTGGTATGGTAGGCAACAAATAAAAATGGGCTTTCGGACAGTTTCCGGAAGCCCATTTCTCTTATTTAAAAAACAACGGCAGTTTTTCCAAATAGAAAATATCCTTGCGGTCGGCGGCGTCGCCTTCGGCCAATACAGCGGCCTGCCCGACGATTTTGCCGCCCGCCTTTTCTACCAGTGTTTCCAGCGCCTTGAGCGATTCACCAGTGCTGATGACGTCGTCGACGATAAGAACGCGCTTGCCGTTTAGCAGTTCGACTTCGTCCCGCCCCAAATAAAGCTTTTGAGAACCTTTGGTGGTGATGGACTGAACCTCTACTTCAATAGGATCGATGGTGTACACCTTGACGCTTTTTCTCGCCACTACATATGGGATACCCAATTGACGAGCCATTTCGTAGGCCAAAGGGATTCCCTTGGATTCCGCGGTGATCAAAACGTCGCATGGCGGCGCTTTTTTGATGAGCTCCCTGGCGGAGGCCACTGTCAGTTCTACGTCGGAAAACATGATAAACGCCGCGATATCCATCGTATCGCTGACTGCACAGATGGGCAGTTCCCGGGTGAGGCCCGCCACATGGAGGGTATAGTATTGCTGCATGGTGTTGAGCACTCCTTTTTATTCATAGATTGTGTTAAATGGTTTTTAGAAAATTAACCCGGAGGCCAGGAAAGCATCCGCCCAGCCAACACGTGGAAGTGCAAATGGCCGACGGTCTGTCCTCCTTCTTCCCCGCAATTTGCCACCACTCGGTAACCTTTGTCCAAGTGGAGCTCGCGGGCCAGCATTGCAATGACCGAATAGATGTGTCCCACGACAGCTTCATTTTGTTCGTTAATGCCGCTGGGACCGGAGATATGCTCTTTAGGCACCACGAGAAAGTGGACGGGCGCTTGGGGATCAATATCGTAAAAGGCGTAAACTTGCTCATCCTCGTATACCTTTTTGCTGGGAATTTCCCCGGCAATGATTTTGCAAAATAGGCAGTCCATAACAGTCTCCTTTCTTTTCCCTTCCGCCAAAAGCGTTTACAGGGGCACTTTTCCTTAATCTGCAAAATTATTTTGTCGTCTGGTTTTTTACCAGTTCTTCCACAATGGCCATAGCCTCATCCACTAAGAAGGGATCCCCTACACCCGCCATGGCGGAATCGGGACGGCCGCCACCTTTTCCACCGGTTTTCGCAGCGGCTTCCTTGACGATTTTACCGGCGTGGACGCCCTTTTTGACGGCTTCTGGCCCGACGACGCAAAGAAAGTTTTTCTTTTCACCGTCGCCGCCGCACAAAAGGGCGCAGGCCATGGGATCGTGATCTTTTATTTTATCTCCCATGAGACGCAGCGTGTCGACACCCGCCCCGCTGATGTTGGCAGTAATGATGGCTACGCCGTTGACCCGCTTGATATTCTCGAAAAGCTTTTCCAATTGCCCACTTGCTAACTTGCTGTTGAGGATGGCAATTTCCCGGTCTTTATCTTTAATTTCGGCGAGCAGGGCTTCGCAGCGATGCGGCAGTTCGGCAGGAGTAGTTTTGAGAACGGTGGAAGCCTCCAGCAGTTCCATCTGGGTTTTATCTACAGCAAAGAGGAATCCCAAGCCGGTAATAGCCTCAATCCTCCTGACCCCAGCCGCCACTGAGCTCTCTGAGATGATTTTAAACAAACCCAGTTCGCCGGTGTTTTTTACATGGGTACCGCCGCAGAGCTCCATAGAGTAGTCGCCAATTTCCACGACGCGGACCCTGTCGCCGTATTTTTCGCTAAATAGGGCCATCGCACCTTTTTCCCTTGCGGAGTCAATGTCGGTTTCGTAATTGAGAACCGGCAGGCAGGCCATAATCTTTTCATTGATTTGCATCTCAATTTCTTTGAGCTGAACAGGGGAAACCGGCTCAAAATGAGTGAAGTCGAATCGAACGGCTAATTTATTCACCAGCTGCCCCGCCTGATGGACGTGATCGCCCAAAACCTTTCTGAGGGCAGCCTGTAACAGATGGGCGGCGGTGTGGTTGCGCATGATGGATTTCCGGCGGTTTTCGTCGACTTTGGCAGTGACTGTCTCGCCGTTTGAGATAGTCCCCTCCTTGACATAGCCGATGTGGATGATCTGGCCAGAAGGCAACTTTTTCATCTCTTTTACCCGCATAATACCGTGGGGGCCTTCTAGGATACCTTTATCAGATACCTGTCCGCCGCTTTCGGTATAGAAGGGAGTTTCGTCCAACAAAACAATGATATCCTGATCAGTAGTGGCCATCTCCGCGGGGTTGCCGTCAATGAGCAGAGCCTCAATTTTGCTCTCGCCTGAGAGGGTTTCATACCCTATAAATTTTGTGGAAATATTGGGAAGATCCAATGTCTCCGATTCCCAAGAGGAACCGGCCTTTGCCCGATGGCTTTCTCTTGCCCGTTCCCGCTGTTCCCGCATGTATTCCTCAAATTCCTCCACGTCGACGGTCAGCCCTTTTTCCGCTACGATTTCCTGCGTCAAGTCGATGGGGAATCCATAGGTGTCATAGAGCTTAAAGGCTTCAGCGCCGGAAAGGGTGCGGATTTCATCGGTGGAAGCCTTGTCGATGAGCTGCATCAGCATGTCCATACCTTTACCGATGGTATTGTTGAATGCCTCTTCTTCGTTTTTGACGACCTTCTTAATATAAGCAGCTTTTTCCACCAGTTCAGGGTAAGCGGTTCTGTTTTCCTGGACGACGGTATCCACCACCTGATACAGGAATGGCTCATGGATGTTTAACAGCCTTCCGTGACGGGCGGCCCGGCGCAGTAGGCGGCGCAGGACGTATCCTCTGCCCTCGTTGGAGGGGGAGACACCGTCGCCGATCATAAAGGTGGTGCTTCGGATATGGTCAGTGATGACCCGAAGGGATACGTCAGTTTTTTCGTTGTCCCCATAGGTGACATGGGCAATTTGGGAAATGTGTTTCATAATATTCTGGACGGTGTCCACCTCGAACAAATTGTCCACTCCCTGCATGATGCAGGCCAAGCGTTCCAGCCCCATACCGGTGTCGATGTTTGGTTTTGCCATGCGCTCGTAGTGACCGTTCCCGTCATGGTCAAACTGGCTGAATACCAAATTCCAGAATTCCACGAACCGGTCGCACTCACAACCTACCTTACAATCAGGAGAGCCGCAGCCGTGTTCCGGCCCGCGGTCGAAATAAATCTCCGAGCAAGGGCCGCAGGGGCCGCTTCCGTGCTCCCAAAAGTTGTCTTCCTTGCCCAGACGGACAATCCGTTCTGGGGGGATCCCTACTTTTTTGGTCCAAATGTCAAAGGTTTCGTCGTCATCTTCGTAAATGGAAATCCACAGCTTATCCTCTGGAAGTTCCAGTACCTTGGTGATAAATTCCCACGCCCAAGCTGTGGCCTCGACTTTAAAATAATCTCCAAAGGAAAAGTTGCCGAGCATTTCAAAATAGGTGCCATGGCGGGCAGTTTTACCTACCCGTTCGATGTCGGGGGTGCGGATACATTTTTGGCAGGTGGTCACCCGGGTGTTAGGCGGGGTTGCCTGACCCAAAAAATATTTCTTGAGAGGTGCCATGCCGGAATTAATCAGGAGTAAACTCTTATCCCCTTGAGGAATCAGAGGAAAGCTGGGAAGACGGGTGTGTCCTTTGCTTTCAAAAAAGGACAAAAACATCTCCCTCAGATCATTCAAACCGGTCCATTTCATTGGAATACTTCCTTTCCATCTTAGATGATGATAGTGTATATAAGCTTGTGCCAGCGAATTGCCAAACAATTTAAAGCGGAATACCAATGGACTGTCAAAATAAAAAAAGCTTCGCCCCACTCATTGGGGCGAAGCACTGCTCCGCGGTACCACCCAAATTGCAGGGAATCCCCTGCCGCTTGAACCCCTTAACGCGGGATACGCCGTTTGTTAAACGGAGCTCAGAGACGGCATGCGAGGTCGTTTAACAGAAACGTTGCACCCTACTCGTTTCCTCTCTTGGAAAAACAACAACCCGCTTCTTCTCTTCATTGCTTCTTTATTATTTTTAGTATAGCAAAAAGGTTTCCCACTGTCAATAGGGTTATATCCGCGTTAGCACGAAGCTTTTACGTCCGGAAATTAAGCCACTTTTGTAAAAATATTATCATTGACACATATTGGTTACAAGGCTATAATAATGAATCATTGAAATAGCAGATTTTGGAGATCGTAGTGGCCTTTCAAAATCAGTTTCTCTTAGTTAAAAGGGGATATAGGAGATTATGAGGAAAAGATGGAAAAAGATATTGTCACTTGCGGTGGCAGGGGCACTTTCTTTGCTGATGGCTGCTGGATGCGGGCAAAACGATAACCAATCTGAGCCTTCCAGCGTCCCGACCAGCGGCGATATTTCAGTGGTTCCGGCGACGATAGATGATACCGTCGTGCGGGTAGCCGCCTTAAAGGGACCCACTGGCTTGGGGATGTTGAAACTTATTGCGAACAGCGATGCTTCTCAGACTTCGGGAGGGACGTCTACCTACCAACAGAAGTACCGCTTTCAATTGGTAGGGCAAGCAGATGAAATTGTCAGCAAATTGTCTACTAAAGAGTTGGATATCGCCGCTGTTCCCACTAATTTGGCTGCATCTTTATACAATAAGACAAATGGCGGAGTGAAAATACTTGCAGTTAATGCATTGGGCGTGCTATATGTGGTGCAAAAGGGTGAATCTATAGCATCAATTGAAGATTTAAAGGGTAAGACCATTATCGCAAGCGGACAGGGAACCACAGCCCAGTATGTACTAGAATACATATTGGAGAAAAATGGAATTGACCCAGAAGAGGATGTGACCATTGATTACAAAACTGAGCACAGCGAAGCTGCCGCGGCGCTTACCGCTGCCGATCAGGCGGTAGCAGTACTTCCCCAACCTTTTGTCACCTCGGTGACGATGAAGGACAGCGGCGTTTCTGTTGCACTTGACTTGACAGAGGAATGGGAAAAGGTGTGTGATAATAAGCTGGTTATGGGAGCGATTGTGGCACGTACCGATTTTATGGAGGAGCATAAGGGGTTGGTCGACGAATTTTTAAGTGAATACCAGGTATCCACCGAGTATGCCAACTCCAATCCCGACCAAACGGCTGACCTTTCTGAGACTTATGATTTAATGCCGGCCGATGTGGCGGAAAAAGCAATCCCTCAGTGCAATATCGTCTATATTGACGGAGCGGAAATGAAAACCGATATCAACGCCTTTTTGCAGGTGCTATATGACTTCGAGCCGAAGTCTATAGGGGGAACGGTACCCGATGAAAATTTCTATTATCAGAAGTAAAAAAATACCGTCTGGAGTTTTGATGACACTTGCCATACTGTTTTGGATAGCAGTGTGGCAGGTGCTTTCCGTTTTTTTGGATAATTCCCTTTTAATCGCTTCTCCACTTTCAGTCGCAAAGCGTTTAATTGAGTTGGCGGGGACCGGACAGTTTTGGGCTTCCATTGTACTCTCCCTCTGCCGGATTTTGCTGGGGTATATCATAGGTGTAGTAGGTGGAGTAGCATTCGGCCTGCTGGGTGCTAAGTTTTCCCCTGTTCATCTGTTGCTCTCCCCTCTCATGGCGGTGATTAAGTCCGCACCGGTGACATCATTTGTCATTTTGGCCCTGGTTTGGATAAAATCCTATGAACTTTCGACTTTTATTGCCTTTTTGATGGTGTTTCCAATGGTGTATTCCAGCGCGATGGCGGGCCTTCAATCCGCTGACCCACAGCTTTTGGAGGTGGCCAAAGTCTATGGCTTTTCGTTGCCCAAAACGGTGAAACTCATTTATATTCCTGCCCTCCGCCCTTTCCTGCTCTCTTCTTTGTCAACCAGCATCGGCTTTGCCTGGAAAGCGGGCATTACCGGTGAGATTTTTGCCCTTCCAAAACCGGCGATCGGCACGATGCTGTACAATGCGAAAATTTACCTGGAGACCCTTGACGTCTTCTGTTGGACGCTTGTCATAATCGGACTCAGCTTGTTAATTGAGGCCGTTGTCAAAAAGCTTGTCCGCAAAATATAGGAGGGAGTTTTCGTGCCAATCGTGTGCAAAAATTTGACCAAAAGTTACAGTGGAAAACCCGTTTTAGATCGCTGGAATGCTACGATACCAGATCGCGGCATTACGGCCATTATGGGGCCGTCCGGTATCGGAAAAACCACTCTGTTTCGCCTGCTAACCGGTCTCGAAAAAGCGGACGATGGCCAGATTACCGGCTTGGGCGAAAAAAAACTGTCAGTGGTATTTCAGGAAGACCGGCTGTTTCCTCAACTGACGGTCTATGAAAATTTGGAGATTGTTGGGACAAAGGCCGACATGTGGCTTCGTAAGTTAGGGCTGTGGCAAGCCGCCCGGCAGTATCCTCAGGAACTGAGCGGTGGAATGAAGCGCAGAGTGTCCATTGGGCGGGCACTTTGCCACAACGGCGATGTGTTTTTGTTGGATGAGCCATTCCAGGGGTTGGACGCTGCTACCAAAAAGAATGTCATGGATATTTTTTTGGAGAAAAAAGCCCATAAAACCGTTCTATTTATTACCCACGACCAAAGGGAAGCGGACTATTTAGCAGATCATTTGCTGCGTTTTCAAGAAGTGTAGTCCTCTAAAATCCGCTGAAGCTCGTTTTCGTTGCGAATGGGGATTCCTTCTTTTAAAGCGGCCTGATCGTAAGGGGGAAGCATTGCAGGGGAAAGGTCGACAATCTGAAAGGGCGTTTTTTCGTTGTATCGAAAGACGCCAATTTTGCCGTCATACTCTTGTACAAGATAGGTGTAGGACTGTGCACCGTAGTT
Source organism: uncultured Oscillospiraceae bacterium (assembly GCA_904396495.1). GTDB lineage: Bacteria > Bacillota > Clostridia > Oscillospirales > Ruminococcaceae > Fumia. Next base: position 18,789 of record CAJFOJ010000062.1, on the reverse strand, counting down.
GTAATCCACCGGATTGGTGAGATTTTTTAGAAAACCGAGGAATACAAAAAACAACGCGACTACCAATACAGACGCGGATAAGGCGATGCAGGTGGCAGTTCTCTTTTTCATAAAATCATAATCCTTTCTGAAAACATTAAGAGGACAACTATCTTTGAATTTTAAAAGATGTTTTAATCGTATTATAAACGACAGCGATCGGAAATCCTTTTATTATATTAAATGTTTTACTATTAAGCACCGTACTTATCTTTTTTAGTAAGAGGATGTCAGGTGTATTTTGCGCCAGATTTGGCAAAAATATACAGACTGAATTTTGGGGACTTAACATTTAATTAGGCTTGTGGTATAATATCCACAAATGGCGAAAGATGGATAGCGCCTAAGACATGTCGATTTATGTATTTTCGTAAATGGTTTCACATGTTAGATAGCGGCCTTTTTTAATTAGGGCCAACGGACATTTTACTACGCCTTATGCTATGCTTTTTATGGCAGAAAGGTTTTTAAAAGGAGGCTAATTTTTGAGTACTGCGAAAAAAAGGAAACGGCCTGCTTCCAAAACATCGAAAACGGTGAAGCACATTATCAGCCACATTATGCGGATTTTGGTCACAATGATGTTGATTTGCGTCATTACTGGCTGTATTGTTGTCACAGCTATGGTTATTTATGTGATGAACTTTATGGAAGTGGACAATGGAGTGAACCTGGACAACATCAATCAGAGTTTGACCACAATGATGTACGCAGAGGATCCCGACGAGGGTTTAGTTGAAATTTACCGTATGTCCGGCGAAAAACGTCGGATAGAGGTGGATTTATCGGATATTCCCCAGTATGTACAAGACGCCTTTATCGCCACCGAAGACAAACGCTTTATGGAGCACGAAGGTGTGGATTGGTACCGTACCATTAGCGTGACCATTAAAGCAATTTTTATGGGTGGGAGCCAGGGAGGGTCTACCATCACTCAGCAGTTAGTGAGAAACGCCACTAACGACGATGAGGTAACTCCTATTCGTAAGCTACGGGAGATTTTCCGGGCACTGGAGCTGGAGCGAAACTATACCAAAGCGGAAATTTTGGAGTCCTATCTGAACATCATTTTCCTTGGCGGAAGGAATTACGGAGTTGAGGCGGCGTCTCAGTACTATTTTGGATGCCACGTGTGGGAACTGACAGTACCCCAGGCGGCGTCGCTGGCCGGGATGACTCGGTCACCCAACAATAGGCGACCGGATTTGTATCCGGAGGAAAATAAAGAGCGGCGGGACTATTCGCTGCGGTGCATGATGGAACAGGGAATGATTACCCAAGAGGAATATGAACAGTATATCCAGGAGCCGGTGGTTACAGTGGATCATTCCGGCAGTGAAGATGACATGGATCTTGAGGATTCTGCCGTTAAGGAAGGTATTTCTTCCTATTTCGTCGACGCGGTCATTGAGGACGTGTTGGCTGACTTGATGGAGAAATATGATTGGTCTCGAGATTATGCCTATGATCGCCTCAAAAACGGCGGATATCGAATTTACACCACGGAAAATATTGAATTGCAGACCACTTTGGAGCAGAAATTTGCCGATTGGCGCACCTTCTCTTCTCAACAAATTCAACCGGATGCAGATGGAAACATTCCGGAGGCCGCTTTTGTCATCATGGACTATGAAGGCCATATTTTAGCCTTGGTGGGTGGCAAAGGCGAGAAAACCGAAAGCCGCGGTTTTAATCGCGCGACGATGGCAAAACGTCCGCCAGGTTCTACCATGAAGCCCCTTGCAGTATATGCGCCTGCGTTGGAGTACGATTTAATCAATTGGTCGACGGTGCTGGTGGACGGCCCCGCTACGAAGATTGACGGCAAGGATTGGCCTAAAAACTACGAAAATAAATATTATGGTGATACAACTATTGTAGAAGCTGTCCGAAAATCAAGAAACACCATCCCGGTTAAGCTAATGCAGCAACTCACGCCGGAACGCAGCGTGGAATTCCTCCAAAAGAAATTTGGTCTCACGACGCTGGTGACTAGCGGGACGTACAACGATTATGGCTTGTCGTTGGCAATCGGCTCGATGACCGACGGTGTGTATTTGACCGAGTTGACGGCAGCTTACGCACCTTTTGGAAACGGTGGCAATTACTATGCACCTATCACCTACACCCGGATTGAGGACGCAAACGGCAATATTATCCTGGATAACCAGTCCAAGAAGTCCAGGGCTGTCAGCGAGGATACTGCTTCCATTATGAATCGCCTGCTGTACGAAGTTGTCAACGGTGACGGGGGGACTGGACGGGAGGCTCGGCTCAACAGCCAGATGCCGGTTATCGGTAAAACCGGTACGACACAGGACTACTACGATCTGACTTTTGTTGGTATGACTCCTTATTACATCGGCGGTGTCTGGACTGGATACGATACTCCAAAATCCCTTCCCTATCAGTCTATTTATGATCCGGATACCATTTGGAAAAATGTAATGGAGGATATCCACCAGGGACTGGAGACGAAGCAGTTTGAACTGAGCTCCAATATTGTCCAGCTCGAATATTGCACGGAATCGGGGCTTCTCAAATCTTCGTCCTGTCCCAATACGGCGGTGGGGTACTACAAGTCCAACGCCAAACCCGGCGTATGTGATATCGCTCATGGAGGTTCGTCAGAGGATGACAATGAGGGAAGCGATACCTCTGAGACTTCCTCATCCACACCAACTGGCCCCGATCCTGACGGCGGCGGAGGCGGTGGCCCCATGGATGCACCGGTTATCGGTTAAGCGTAGGAATAAAAAATAGCAAAGGACGGGTAACCCGTCCTTTGTCGTATTCAGCGGTTTATTTGATGGTATCGCGCCTATCCTGATGAAAGGAAACCTTTGGGATACCAAAGGTGTAAATGAGGATGATCGAAAAAAATAAAAGCTACATTGCTTTAGTAGAAGATATGACCTTAGAAGGCAACGGGGTCTGTAAGATCGACGGATTTGCTGTTTTCGTCCCCATGACAGCGGTAGGGGATAGAATTCGCTTTAAGGCGGTTAAAGTTCTCAAACATTACGGATACGGTATCCTGGAGGAAATCCTCTCCCCTTCCTGTGATCGGATAGAGGTGGATTGCCCTTCTTTCAAACAATGCGGCGGTTGCTCCTTTTGTCATATCCGCTATGACGCGGAACTTCGATTAAAAGAAAAGTCGGTTCGAGATGCTTTTCAGCGGATTGGCGGATTTGCGTTGGAGTCAGAGCCAATTTTTGGGGCCCCGGACCCTGAGCATTACCGCAACAAAGCCCAATATCCCTTGGGAGTGGACGAAAATGGAAAAGCAATTGCCGGATTTTACGCCAAAAGAAGCCATCGAATTGTCCCAATAGATTGTTGTCGGATACAGGATGAACGATTTGCACCAATTGTCCAATGGATTCTCCATTTTATCAATGAACATCAAATATCCATTTACGACGAAAGAACTGGGAAAGGGTTATTGCGCCATATTTATCTCCGGGTGGGCAGGAGTAGCGGAGAGACCATGGTGTGCTTGGTTGCAACCGGGAACAAACTCCCCTTCTGCCGGGAGTTTGTTTGCGGACTGCAACAACGGTTTCCTCAGGTGACCAGCGTTGTGTTAAATCGCAATGCACAGAATACCAATGTCATTTTGGGCGATAAATTTTATTTGCTGAGCGGGAATGATACTATTCAAGACCATTTTGGAGACCAAGAATTTTGTATTGCTCCTTCTGCTTTTTACCAGGTAAACAAAGAGCAGGCGGAGAGACTTTATGCTTTGGCTTTTGAGTACGCTCAGTTTACAGGTAAGGAATTGCTACTGGATTTGTATTGCGGTATCGGTTCAATCGGCCTTTCTGCTTATTCCAAAGTGGGCCGTTTAATTGGCGTGGAGGTGGTGGCCTCTGCTGTGGAGAGCGCCAGGAAAAATGCCACGATTAACTGCGCTGACCGCACGGAATTTATCTGCGCTGATGCCAAGATGGCGGCCAAAGAGTTAGTGCGAAGAGGACTTCGGCCAGATGTGGTTATAGTGGATCCCCCCCGGCAGGGCTGCGACAGGGAAGTCCTTCAGAGTATTGTGGATATGGCACCCAATAAGGTCGTGATGATTTCCTGCAACCCCTCCACTGCCGCCAGGGACTGCAAAATTTTATCGGAACAGGGATATAGGCTTGTCCGATATCGTGGCATTGACATGTTTCCGAGAACAGGGCATGTGGAGTGCGTGGTTTTATTGGAAAGAGGGGATAAACTCTTGCCACTTTAATTTTTACCAATCGGTAAAGCGGAAACAGTGCCGTGCTATATGGGATTGGATTACGCCCGGAGGATAGTGGTAATCACGTCAATAGGGTTTTGCGTAAGAAAGGGATGGATTGTGTTGGAATGGTTTAAAAAAATCCAATATAACTCTCCTGTGGTTTTAACGTTTGCTTTTTTAAGCTTTGGCGTCCTTTTGCTTCATTGGGTTACTGCGGGGACTACTACCCGTTTGCTGTTCAGTGTCTATCCTTGCTCATGGGGCGATCCGTTGGGGTATATTAGGTTGTTTGGACATGTGTTGGGCCATGCAGACTTTGACCATTATGCGGGAAATATGCTCCTATTTCTTTTAATCGGCCCCATTTTAGAAGAGAAATACGGGAGTAATAAACTACTTTTAATGATTGCTTTGGTAGCGCTTATCACTGGCTTAGTAGATGTTTTGTTTATGAACGTAATTTTATTAGGAGCAAGCGGTATCGTCTTTATGGCAATCATACTGGTATCCGCTGTCAGTGCAGGTGAAGGACGGATTCCTTTGACTTTTATCATTGTAGTCGGTGTTTATATCGGCAAGGAAATCGTGGATGGAATTTTAGTACAGGATAGCATTTCCCACTTAACCCATATTATTGGTGGAGTTTGCGGCGGAGGGTTTGGGGTGTTATTTAAAAAACGCTCTAAGCATCTCGATTGACGATGGAGTGTATATAAAACAAAATGCTAGGGTTATTCCATTGTCAAATTTAAAAAGTCGGCATCAGGAAGTGAACTGATCCAGTAGAAACGTATAACAGAGAAAAACTCCCTTATGTGGGACACTGATCTAGATTATACAGACTCACAAAAAGCCCCTAGTGCAGAAATATTAAGGTTTAAAAGGAGTGGTGCCCAAAACATTGCGCCACTCCTTTTGATTTTTAATATTTCCCTACTTAGGGACCTTTTTGTCCTGTCTATATAAAATGGGACAGTTTAGAAGATGCCGACTTTTCACGATTCTTTAAATATATTTTTCCCCAGTAATCCGAGACCTAGTCCGGCGAGTATTTCTGAAACCGTCCAACCACTTTCGATGGCCCACGGTCCCCAACCCACATCGTTAGGTAGGCCGTACACTTCCATTTTGTCCACGTCAAATCCTCGGGCCCATCCCCCATTAATTGCAGGATTATCACTGTGAATTTGAGAGCGGATCATAAAGGTGGAAATTTCTTTCCAAAGTTCGTAGAAGTAGGGATCCTCCGTAATAAAATAGGCTTGGGCGAATCCCAATGGCAGCCAGTTGAGGGAATACAGCAAATCGGCAACAGGATCGCCGTTTTTGGTGAGCAAAGAGCACTCGGCATTTTCCTTTTGGCTGCAGGCGGCAGAGTAATCAGAATCCCACTCCAGATAAGCACCGCTCGGATGCTTCATTTTCTGCAAATCATTTGTCACTTGATAAAGATAATCCTTATGTTTGGGATTTTTGGTAACCCAATACATCCACGCTAAGGGAAGAATCAAGCGGCAGAGTTCCTGTGTTTCGCTCTGTTCCCGAATTGTTTTGGGGTAAACCGCCATAATGTTTTCGAGGCCTTTTATTCCCACTTCGATAAAATCCTCCCGATTGGCGAGTTTCCCGCAGAGCAGTAAGGTAGCTGAATAGAATGCATTGTAATGGGCACATGGAAAGTTGCCAGGAGTGGAATGAAGCCGTTCCATCTCCGCCTCATCCAACAGTAAGTTGTCAGTGCGGGAGGGACGGAGTCCATCTGGACCTGTGGTTTTGACCAAAAAGTCCAGCGCCTTGCAACAAGCGTCCAGATACCGGTAATTGCCGCTATACATCATCTTCAGTAGACTGGGAATCAATACACGAGCATTGTCGTCTTGATAGCAGACATTCCACGCTGTATTGCTCCAACGAAGCATACCGTCGTATAACCCGTCACAGATTTGCATTTTCTCGTAACAAAAAGCTTCTAATTCATCCGAGGTTTTGAGACTTGCTAAATTGCCGTTTAGTAGATAGTCAGTAAAAAAAGCCAGCGATGCTTCGGCAGTGCAATCGGTACGGATGGTCAGTGCGCGCGCCTGGGAGCCATCCGGTTGAATTTCAGTCATAAAACCCTCATAGACGCCACGCTTTCCGTTTTCTAACAGCGTTTGAGATTCATGATACCAACGAATGCCTGCGGAAAAGCATTCTCTCAGAAGCGGTTCGAACTGGTTTCCAGGTACATCTTGTACCAGAGAGTAGGGAGCGTCCACAGAAAGTTGCTCCATTGATTCTTCCGTCAGCCATTCTATGATGGAGCAAATGAGCGTTTTCCACCTAGAAAGAGGAGAAAACCGAGCCTTGATAAAGTTACAGAGACGGAAAGAACAAACCATCAGGTTTGGGCGTTCCTTCCACAGGGCCCAATTAGAAAGCTCCTTGACATCTTCTTCTAGAATTTCGGTTTTATCGTGGGCGTTGATAAACTCCTTGTAGTATAAGATGGGTTGTTCCAATTTTTTGCTAAAATGAGGCAGGATAAAGCTGTTACATTGATCCTCTAAAATATCACCTTTTGAAAGATCACCGATTTCTTGGTTGACGATCAGACGCCTAAAGCGGGTAGAAGAGGGTTCGGGGGTGTAGATATCATCGATGCTATTAAGGTACTCGCTAAAAACTTTTTTGCCGTTTTGAATTTGTTCTTCAATTTTGATACGTGCTTCCGGTTCTAGGGCAAGGGGAGATGGGTTAGTTCCCCCCAACAACACCAGTGCCGAGTAGATCGAAAGGTCATAGGCGGCGATTTCCTGCGGCAGTATGTATTCAATCGTAGCATGGGGTAAGGACTCTAGCAGGAGGCTAAAGTCACTTTTTTGCGCAGTGATGACTGCAATTATTTGTGTCATATGGTATTCCGTCCTTTGTCAAATTTCAATGTAACAATACATAGCAGGTCTAGTATACTGGAAATAAAACTAAAATTCAATACATTTTATAAATATGTTCATAAAAAATTTAATTATTTTTTTAAAAACTAAAAATAACACTAAAATATTAAAATATTACCCGTATTGATTTATGCAGTAAATAAAGATATAATGAAATCATCATTTTTTCACAGCTGTGTTTTGCTTTTTAGAAAAAGAATTTATTTTTTATTCTTTGCATAAATTCTCGGACAATTCCAAAGATTTTCTCAAAGTCATTGATAAGAGAAAGGATGAATAGAATGAAACGTTCCAAAAAATCCCCTTACAGCGAAATGATTCTTCTTTATGGAATCGACAGGGATGGTGCCCAGGGAAGGGCAATCGATGCCATTTGCCAAGAAATGAAGATACCTGTCAAACACCTAACAGAGGACGACTTGGACACCAATGTGGGGAAATTGGCTGAAATGAGCATTTTGCAGGAATCCCAAACTACACAAGAAGAGACAGTCCCTCCCCTTCCTGCTATGATTTTGCGGGGTTTTACCAATAGAAGGATTGACGAATTACTTAATAATATGCGGGAATGTGATGCTGGTTATATCCCCTTAAAAGCGGTGATAACCGAAGTGAATCGGTATTGGACGCTCAAACTGTTGTTATGCAATCTTGCCCAGGAACGAGCCCAATTGGAATCAAGGCGCGCAAATTAGATGTGAACCTTCTGAATCATATTGTGGTAGACTAATGCCAAAATCAGCCGAGACTGTTAGGAATGGCGAGTTGGTGACCTCGTTACCTTCCTTCACTGGAAACCGGTTGGGTCTGTTAGGAATCAGGACGGCATCTTCCCTAAACTGAGATGTACAAACGGAACTGCACCAAAGGAGCCATGATGAATCGATCGCTTGAAAAAAAATTTCCCTCCCCAAATTTGACCGGTGCTGTGCGTAGAGCCAGTGGACGGGTTGCAGCGCTGGTCATCTTATTTCTTTTTTCCGCAACAGTACTTTCCTATGGCGTTTGGGGAATAGACCGTCTTATTTTTTACCTAGTGGGGACCTCAATGGATTTGGAACTCTATGGGATTTTTGCCAGTATTGTTCCCACAATCATTGGGGCGCTTTGCGCAGTTTTAGCGGCTAAAAAGTTTACGGGCTTTAATGTCAAGGTGTTGATTACGCCTCGACGTATTCAGCTATGGATTATTATTTTAAGCTTTGGGCTGTGCCTGGGGTTAAATTTAGCGACTTCTTTTTTTACTGATCTTCTGACTCAATGGCTTAATCAGCAAGGTGTTTCGGTGAGTGCCCCCGATTTTTCCTATTCTTTAGACACTCCGTTTTTGTCGTTTATCTTGATTGCCTACTCCTGTTTTATCGCCCCGATTTTGGAGGAAGTAATTTTTCGAGGCTACATTTTACAGTCGTTGCAGCAGTTTGGGAATGGCTTTGCAATTGTGTTCTCATCACTTTTATTTGGGATTTACCATTTCGATTTAACGCAGCTACTTCCCGCATTTGCCATGGGTTGCCTTTTTGGATATTTAGTCACCCGTTGCGGTTCTCTGCTCCCCTCTATATTGGTACATGCCCTAAATAACATAATTGCCGTATTGATCAGTACATTCTCCTCTTTCCTGACTGAGACAGTTTTACTGATTATTAATATTGCTTTGTATACCTTTATATTTATCTGTTTTATTGTAGCAGCTTTTCTCTATCGTCAAGTCTGCCGAAGGCCACAGCTCCATTATCCGGATGTGCAATTGACAACGGGAAAAACATTTATAGCGGCGATTTCCTCGCCAATCTGGATTTTGTTGCTGGTCCTGTATTTTTATCAAGTTCTCACAAAGTTGATTCCACTGTAGGGGGGATATTAACTTATAAGAAAAAGCTGAAGGAGTTATCCTTCAGCTTTTTTCCTTAATCCCAAAAGTTATATCACTCGAACCCTGATTACATCCGGGTCGGCCGCCAGCTTTTCAGCAAAACCGGGATCGACTTTCTGCGCTAAATCCACAATAGTGTAAGCGTAATCTTTCTTAGAGCCGTTAATCATATTCTCAATATTGATACCCGCATCGGAAAAAGCGGTGGAAATTTTAGACAAAGTTCCGCTGACGTTCTTATGTAACACACAGAAGCGCATTTCACCGCTCTTGGGAAGGGAAACATTGGGATAGTTGACCGAGTTGACGATATTGCCGCTCTCCAAATATGTGATGAGCTCTTCAGCCGCCATTTTTGCACAATTGTCCTCCGATTCAGGAGTGGAAGCACCCAAATGAGGCAGCGCGACTACACCGCTGTGGCCAAGCTGGGAATCGGTTGGGAAATCGGTAACATATACTGTCACTTTCTTTTCGTCTAAGGCGTTTAGGATATCTTCATCGACTACCAGTTCGCCGCGGGCAAAGTTTAAAATCCGCACCCCAGTTTTCATCATATTGATGGAAGAAGCATTGATCATACCCTTAGTTTCAGTATTGCAGGGGACGTGTAGGGTAATATAATCACAGTTTTCATAAATGTCGCGCAGGGATGTGGAATGGATAACGCTGGTGTGCATTCCCCAGGCGGCATCTACGCTAAGGTATGGGTCGTATCCGTAAACGGTCATACCCAAAGAAATCGCAGCGTTAGCAACCAGTACACCGATGGCGCCTAATCCGATGACGCCCAATTTTTTACCCTTGAGTTCAGGCCCTACGAAATTAGATTTCCCCTTTTCTACCAGTTTTCCTACTTCAGCGCCCTGACCCTTAAGGGTTTGAACCCACTCCATAGCGGGGGCAATTTTTCTTGAGGAGAGCAACAGTCCCAACAAAACCAGCTCTTTTACCGCATTGGCATTAGCGCCGGGAGTGTTGAAAACAACGATTCCCTCCTCCGCACATTTGTCAAGCGGAATGTTGTTGACACCGGCTCCTGCCCTGGCGATGGCCAAAAGGGATTTGGGCATTTCCATCTCGTGCATGGAGGCAGAGCGGACCATGATCGCTTCGGGATTTTCGATGTCGTCCCCCCAGGCATACATGCTGCGGTCGAATTTTTCCATGCCGAGGGGGGAAATTTTATTCAGGGTTTTAATATGAAACATACAGAAGACCTCTTTCTGTTAGATTGTGCGGAATTTTAAGCGTTTTTCGCTTCAAAATCTTTCATGAATTCAACCAGCGCTTTAACGCCTTCTTCGGGCATGGCGTTGTAGATGGAAGCTCTCATACCGCCGACAGTGCGGTGGCCCTTGAGGTTTACAAAACCTGCCGCAGCCGCTTCTTTTACGAATTTAGCATCTAATTCCTCATTTCCGGTGACAAAGGGAATGTTCATGAGAGAGCGGTATTTTTTCTCAACGGTTCCTTTAAACATTTTTGAGCTGTCCAAAAAGTCGTACAGCATTTTTGCCTTGCGCTCGTTGCGCTCTTTCATTTTTTCCAGGCCGCCGATGTCGTTTTTCAGCCACTCCAATACCAGCTTGCAAATATAGATGGCATAGGTAGGAGGAGTGTTATACATGGAGCCGTTTTCGGCATGGGTTTTATAAGTGAGCATGGTAGGAGTGCCCTCTCTGGGTTCGCCAATTAAGTCCTTGCGGATGATGACGACGGTGAGACCGGCAGGCCCCATATTTTTCTGAGCGCCTGCGTACAGGAGCCCGAACTTCTTCACATCGATGGGCTCGGACAGGATACAAGAACTCACATCGGCAACCAGCGGGACATCGCCGGTGTCGGGAAGCTCCACATATTTGGTGCCGTAGATGGTATTATTCATACAGATGTGGAAATAGTCCGCATTCTTATCAAAAGTGGAGGGATCTAGTTCCGGAATATATGTAAAGGTCTTATCTGCGGAAGAAGCAACCTCGTGGGCATTGACTAATTTTTTGCACTCAGAAAACGCCTTTTTCGCCCACTGACCGGTCAAAACAAAGTCAGCACTACCAGATTTTGTGGCCAAGTTCAAGGGAATCATGGCAAACTGTGTGGATGCACCACCCTGGAGAAACAGCACCTCATAATCGTCGGGAATCGACATCACTTCTCTAAGAAGGGCATTACACTCGTCGATAATCGCCTGATAGGTTTTAGAGCGGTGTGACATTTCCATGACCGACTGGCCGCTTCCGTTATAATCCAGCATTTCGTCCGCCGCTTTTTTCAGCACTGCTTCTGGCAGCATAGACGGTCCTGCGCTAAAGTTAAATACTCTGCTCATTTTGCAATACCTCCAAATATTTAGTTAAGGGTAATGATTACTTTTTATTATATTTCTTTTATTGGTAATAGTCAATTGATTTTTTCGAAAATCAAGGAAAGTTTGAAAAACTTTTCACAATCCATCCAAGCAATTGGCTCCGTTTTTGTGGAAATCCAAATTACTCAAAATGTTTTATCTCAAAATAGATTTTCGTAGCCGTTTAAAGAATAAAAAATTAATTTCCGTGAAAACTAGTTTCGAAAGAAAGCGATTTGCCTTTTTTACAACAGAACAGATACTGCCGATGAAAATCGGATGGATTTTAATTTGGGAGGTTACAATAACTATGAGAAAGTCGGCCTTTGGCAAACAAAAGTCGCTGGGGAAAGGGTTTTACATTGCCCTAGCCATTAGCGTAGTAGCAGTGGGTACAGTAGCGTACCTGACGATTTCCAGACTAAACAGCAGCTTGCAAGAAGATCCGGATCCGCAGACCCAGCTTCAAAACGGCACCGACTGGTCCGTCCCAGAACTGGAGGACGTTGGTAAAAACCAATCGGGCGTTCCTTTAGAGAGCTCTGCACCGGCGGAGAGCGATATCCAATCCGGCGATGCGTCTACAGAGACTATGGAGCAAAGTAGCAGCTCAGAGGAGAGTACACCACCTGCCACCAATACAAGTGGCGCCTATATAATGCCTTTGAGCGGTGAAATTACAAATCCCTACAGTAACGGGGAACTGGTGAAGTCAAAGACCTTGGGCGAGTGGCGCACGCACGATGGAGTGGATATCAAGGCAGCAGAAGGGACACCGGTAAAATCCTGCTTTGACGGCACGGTGACAAATGTCTCCAACGACAGCAAATGGGGGATCATGGTAGAAATCGAGTATCCATCCTGCACTGCTTATTTTTGCGGTCTTGCCGATTCCGTTAAAGTGAAAAAGGGCCAGGAAGTCAAATTGGGAGATGTGATCGGCGAGGTGGGAAACACCTCTTTGGTGGAAAACGCAGACGACTTTCACCTTCATTTGGCTATGAAAAAAGACAACCAATGGATTGACCCCATGACCATTATTACGCAAAATTAATTTTAAAAAGCACGGGAGTAACCCGTGCTTTTTATTTTTATTCAGCTTCCTCATTGGATAAAAGTTGGACGGTTTTTTCTGCTTCCGATAAAGTTTTCTCTTCCACAAATTTTTTATGAAAAAAGGCGGTTGCAATTGCTGTTGTTGGGATAGTGAAAAGAATAGCAATACTGCCTGCCATCGCCTGTAACACTTCTGACGCAATCATTTCCATATTGAGGATTTCCTCCAAGTTGCTCCGGTAGGTGAGAAGCAGCAACGTCATGTGCAACCCGCTTCCGATGTAAGCCAATACTAGCGTATTGGCCATGGTGCCCATAATGTCACGGCCAATGGCAAAGCCGGATTTTAATATCCCGCCAAAGGTAATATGAGGTACCTGAGCGATGATTTCTGCCAAAGACGAGGAGATAGACATACCCACGTCCATGACCGCTCCTAGGGAACCGATGATGATGCCGGTAAACAAAATCGCCCGTAAATCGATGGGCTTGTCCGGGTTCATGACAAAGATGAGAAGGGAGTCGTCGTCGGTCATACCGGTCATCTGCATCATATGGGAACTGACGACCGTAATAATTCCGGCAATGCCTACGCCGCCCATGCACCCTAAAATGGCGGCTAGGCTTTTGAATGTACACCCACTGACCAGCGCGTGGGTCGACAAAATTGTAAAGGCACAGATGATAAGTGCCGAAGCGTAAATATTAAAGCCATTGGCGATAGCTGGAATCATAACAAAAAAGATCGCCAAGCAGGTTAAAACTAAGGCAATGATGGTGCTGACACCCTTCCCTCTTCCAAATAGGATAACCAACCCGCAAAAGCCAAATACTAGCAGAGCAAGCCAAGCCGTCCGCACCGGATTCCCAGTCATCCATTGGTTTTCCATATATTCATTGGTAACCAGGGAGACAAAATGGATCGCGCCTGGCTTTACAGGCTGTCCCAGTTCCATTTGAGTCTGATCCATTACTTGAGTTGCGACAATGCGCTCCCCCTTTTTTTCGCCGTTTAAAATGGTGGCATAATAGACAATGCGACGCTCGGTGACTTCGTTTGTGTATTGGCTATAAATTTCGTTATCGCTAATGATTTCCTCGGCACGGGCCTTACAGGTCATTTCTGCGTTACTAGTCTGGTTTTGACCGAGGATATTTCCGTTTCGTGTACAAAACCAGTATCCTAAGGCGATAAAGGCCACAGAAAGCAGAATAACCGCTAGATAAAAGATTCGATTCATTTTTTTCGACAAGGGTTTCATAGGTGGCCTCCTGGTTTTATTGTAAAGAAAGGTTCTGTAAATGAGTGCCATATAGAAAAATCAGCAATGTTGACCGCGCTGTATAGGCATAAGGGGGTGTGAAGTTATTATATCACATTTTAAAAAATTGAAAAAGTGAGCGTTTAATAAGATTCAATCAATAATGTAGACAAAAAACGCCCTTTCACTTTTTATAGCGAAAGGGCGGCTTCCTGTTTACTTCTATTTTTTTCGTTTTACCCGCATTTCCCGGAAAAAACGGGTCAATAACTCCCTGCATTCATCTTCTAAAAGGCCGTCTTCTATAGTGGGATGATGATTAAAAGGCAGATGAAAGAGTTTCGTGATACTTTCACAGCAGCCGGCCTTTGGATCCTTGGCCCCGTAAACCACGCGGGCAATCCGGGCATTAATAATCGCTCCGGCGCACATAGGGCAAGGCTCTAACGTCACATATAGAGTTGCCTTATGAAGCCGCCATCCGCCTAATTTCTGGCAAGCTTCCCCAATGGCCAAACACTCTGCATGAGCCAGCGCATTTTTATCTGTTTCTCGACGGTTATAGGCGGCGGAAACAATCTTCCCTTCCCACGTTAGCACCGCTCCCACTGGTGTTTCTTCACACGCATAGGCTTGTTGCGCCTGCCGTAGTGCTTCCCTCATAAAAAGGATATCCAGTTCTGAAAATGCCAAGGAATACCTTCCCTTCTACCATAAAGTTAAATGAACTGTACATTGCCAAGCATCTGCCATGCCCATAAGATTAACAAGGCGATAAACGCCATATTTCCAAAGCACAGTTTCAATTTATGGGCAGTAGAAGCGGTATTGTTGGTATCGCTCATAATAAAGGCATTGCTCTCTTTGGTACAAAGCAAAATAAAAGAAACGATGCCTGCGACTAAAATGACGATAAAAATAATATTTTCCATCAGTTCGTAATGGGAGGGCAAAAAATGTTGAGTCAAAATAATCACTGAACTGACTGCGCTTGCACAGAGATGGCCTACAACTGCCGTCAGCAAAGAACCGGTGCGCAGTACAAAATACCCCAGCACTAGGCCGAAGACAAAACCACTTAAATTGCGAATTACCGTATACTGTATCATGCCATAAAAAACAGACGTCAGCACTACGGCAAAGGTGTCCCCATACCGGCGTAAGGAATGGAGAACGAGCCCTCTAAATAAATATTCTTCCAAAACCGCTGGCAAAAACATGACACGGATCATATAAAAAACCAATGAAATATTATTGCCGGGAAGCATGTTATTGGGAGTTAGGGACACAATGTGAAGGTCAAAAAGAAGATCGTCGAGAAAACGGGAACCAATCCCCGAAAGGACCACTACTGTTAAAGTGAGAGGAACTGCATAGCGCCATAGTTTTTTGTCAGGTAACTTGTGAACTACCACGTCTACCTGCGCATCCTTAAGAAAAAATCGCAGAAAACAAATAGGGAGCAAAATAGATAAAAGGTACAGAATTAGCTCCCTTGTTTCTTGAGCTAAAGTGGTAATCAGCACGACCTGATTGGTGGTTCTGCTCAAGGCATTGACAACTGCCTGCATGCCAGCGGTCACTGGAATCAGCAATAAGGTGGGGAGTAGTAGTATGCCTACTACTGCTGCGGAAATGACCGCTATGTCCTTTTTTAAATGCTGTTCCTGAAGCAGACGCGGATCCGTCGTGACAAACCCGTATCCGCTAATGTAGGTATTGTCGTCTAAAGGGTGTTCTTCCCCTTTAGGAGACCGAAATTTGGGAGAATATGCCATACAAAGACTCCTCTATTACTAAAAAGCGTGTGCCCGTCTGAAAGAACATTTCAACAGGTTCTTGACGGCAAACGTAATTGTAACTTAGCCCACCTTCAATAACCGACTCTTTACCCAAAGTTTTCCATTTCTGTCAGTCCGTCCTGTTTTAAAGGCCATAAAAATGCGAAGAGATTTTTCGGCTGTTAAAAGACCGAATCCTATGAATTCCTGTGCCTACACAGAAGGTCTATGTCATTATGTTTATTATACCACATAAGACGACGCAAAAGCATTAGATTTTTGTAAACAAACACAGTTTAAAAGTCCCATGTTCCGTCTTATGATATGAATATCTTAAATACAACAAAATACTTACGGAGATACAGAGAAGAAGTCGGATTTTTACAAATTCTGTCTTTACTAATATTGACAAAACCGGTATACTGAAGCTACTAGATACCCAAAATTAGATTTGTTGCGAGGTAAAGCAATAGGAGGGCATATGCATTACAATAAAAATCTTGAAGCGGAAAATTTGCGTTACCTGAAACTCCTCTCCACACAGTACCCCACTGTTCGTGCCGCAGCAGCGGAAATAATTAACTTACAGGCGGTTATGAATCTACCCAAGGGTACCGAACACTTTATGTCCGATCTCCATGGGGAATATGAGGCGTTTTTACATATCTTAAACAATGCGTCAGGTGTCATTAAGGAAAAAGTAGAAGTGCTTTATAAAAACACCCTGCCTGAGAAGGATCGGGCCATATTAGCGACCCTTATCTATTACACCGACGCAAAACTAAAAGAAATCAAAGAAACAGTTGCCGATTTGGATGAATGGTACCGCATCACCCTCCACCGACTTTTAGAGGTCTGCCGGTTGGTGGCGTCCAAATATACACGGGCGAAAGTGAGGCAGGCACTTCCCAAAGACTTTGCCTACATTATCGACGAGCTTCTCCACACAAATTATGGGGAACTCAACAAGGAAAACTATTATGCAAACATTTTGTCTACCATCATCGAAGTAGATCAGGCTGATACGTTTATTATCGCTGTCTGTGATACCATTAAACGGCTTGTTGTGGATAGGCTTCACATTGTGGGCGATATTTTTGACCGGGGGCCTCGGGCGGACATTATTATGGACTCTTTAATGGAACACCACTCGGTTGATATCCAATGGGGAAATCACGACATCCTCTGGATGGGGGCGGCAGCAGGCAGTCGAACCTGCATTGCAAACGTCCTCAACAATTCGATGAACTACAGCAATTTAGAGGTAATAGAAACTGGATACGGCATCAACTTGCGCCCACTGGCCCTATTTGCCAACGAAGTATATCAGCACGTCAACACCGACTGTTTTTCTCCGAAGCTCAGCGCAGAACACAGTTATAACCCAAAGGATGTGTTATTGATTGCCAGGATGCACAAAGCGATAGCCATTATCCTCTTCAAACTGGAGGGACAAATCGTTTTGAGAAATCCCTCCTTCCAGATGGAAGATCGCCTGTTGCTGGACAAAATTGACTACAACGCAAAACAGATTACCATTGACGGCGTCAGCTACCCGTTGTCAGATACCGAGTTTCCTACAGTGGATCCGCAAAACCCCTATCAGTTGAGCCCGGAAGAAGCGGAACTTATGAGCCAGCTCCGCTTTTCATTCCAACAAAGCGAAAAGCTCCAGCGGCATGCAAAATTTCTCTACTCAAAAGGTGGTTTGTATGCTTGCTGCAATGGGAACTTGCTGTTCCACGGCTGTATTCCCATGAATATGGACGGGACCTTTATGGCATTTGAGGTAAACGGGAAAAGCCTGACCGGAAAGCAGTTTCTCGACTACGCTGAGTCAATGGCCCGCCAGGGGTATTATGCAAGACCCGGTTCCCCAGAGCGGCAGAGGGGCAAAGATTTTTTGTGGTTTTTGTGGTGTGGCAAGCATTCCCCGCTGTTTGGACGAGAAAAAATGGCGACCTTTGAACGGCTTCTCATTCCTGATTCCGAAACATGGATTGAAACCAAAAACCCCTATTATGTCTACAGCAAGAAAGAAGAAATCTGCTTAAAAATTCTCCGGGAGTTTGGCTTAGGGGAAGCCCATTCCCACATAATTAACGGGCACATCCCCGTCAAGTCCAAGGATGGAGAACAGCCTGTCAAAGCGGGCGGAAGACTGATTGTCATCGATGGGGGCTTCTGCAAAGCATATCAGCCTACCACCGGTATTGCGGGTTACACACTGATTTACAACTCCTACGGTATTCGTATTTCCTCCCATGAGCCCTTTGCAGGTGTGGACAACGCCATTCGAAACAATAAAGACATCTTATCCACAGCCGTCGTTTTTGAGACGGCAGAAGATCGCATCAGAATTGCCGATACCGACGAGGGCGTGAAGATTAGGGATAGTATTCGGGATTTAAAGCTTCTGTTACAGGCCTATCGGACCGGTTTAATCAAGGAACGGCATACGAAAAGCATAGAATGAACAAGTTGTCCGCTTTAGTTTAATATCAACTAAAGAAGTTTTATGGCTGTTTTGAAAAAAGAGAGTAGCTTCCTCTTTTTTTCAACCAATATACCTGTCAGAAGACGTATTTCGGCGAAAACATCAGTCGTCGTTTTTGCCAGTTTGTTTGCTTGCGTCCCAGACATAGTGTATGTCATTAGAACCGTTTAAAGCGTCACCCATCAGATTGAGCATTTCCAATACACTTTTGAAATTGCAGGACGTGTTGTCCGCCATCCAGGTTATAGTTCCCTGCCAGGTATTATATTGACGATAGAAAACGTGTACTGTAAAGGTAGCTTGTTCAGATTGCGGCAACTTTTCTTTTTTTGCGTACTGTTCTGTTATTGAACCATTGCTCTTCTTTTTTCTCTGCTTTAAAGGCGAAATCGGCTTTGTATATGAGGCTTGGGGCATCTCCAGCGTGTCAAACAGCGTTTCCATTGCCTGTAGTAACTGAAAAACACCTTGGAACTCTATGAAGGCATCGAAATACACACTGTAAACGCGTCCGTATACCGGTTCCCCTTGACGATTTAAAAAATATACAATTACCTTGCTAGTAATTGGAACAGGCATTGGATTCATCAAATTCCTCCTTGTTTGATGTAATGGTTCTATGATAACGATTGCCAGTCACATTAAAGTTACAAAACCCCTGCAGATTATGAACCGCCCCAGATTGTGCAGACAGCATAAAAAAGCCCCTAGTGCAGGAATATTGAGTTTTAGGAGGAGTGGCGCAGCGACAGCGG
>CAJFOJ010000061.1 GCA_904396495.1 uncultured Oscillospiraceae bacterium | reverse complement strand
CTGGAACTGGATAGGAGGTAAGTGCTACTACTTTAACGCTAGTGGCGCCATGGCTGCTAACACCACTGTAGGCGGCTACCGGGTAGATGCAAGCGGCGCTTGGGTGCAGTAATTGCGGCTGATTTAAAGGCAGCGGATTTACTGATAAGCCTTACGTTTATTCCAGTAAAAAAGTAAATTGAAAAGAGGTTGAGGATCTGTTGGGGAACCTCAACCTCTTCTTGTTATGGGGGCAAGGCTGCCAGTCAAAGCCCCTGTCCGAATACTATTGAAATTAATTTTTTTTTCAACATATGAAAGGGAATCATGATGGGACTTCAATTTTCAAAAGAGAAAATTTGCTCCTTTGCGGGAGATGTGGTGGCCTTACAGCTCTGCGGCAGGGATCATTTGGAGAATGCACCAGTACGGTGGATGAGCTCCGACGAAACAGTGGTGCGCATCCGCAACTTTATCGGAGAAGAAGGTGGATTTTCCGACAAGGTGCTGCTGACCCTGCTCAAAGAGGGGACGGCACAGGTGACTGCCTCCCTGGATGGGGAGATGGCGTCCTGCCCAGTCAAGGTACACTGTATCAAGCATGCGGATCCAGAGGGGAAAATGAACTACTACAGGGGGGATATGCACGCTCACACCAGCTTTTCCGATGGGGTCGGCACCCCGAAAATGGCTCTCTCCCGGGTCAAACAGGAGGGAACTTTAGATTTTTACGTCATCTCCGATCACGGCGTCGCTTACACACCAGAAAAGTGCTTTGCAAACGTCTTGGCGGCGGAAGAGGCCACTGGTGAGGATTTTGTGGCGCTGGCGGCCCAGGAGGCGGATCTTTACCTGACCCAGCAGGACGACTACGGGTTTTCGGTGAACCAGGGAGGCGAGCTCCTCACCTATCAAGGGGAAAAATGGGCCTGTACTACCGACTGGGACAGTTTTTTTGAACGGGTGGGAGAGCACAGCGGCCTTATGCTGGGCATCCCCCATCCAAGCGACGTGGGCAATCCCGACGGCAACATCTGGAACGGCTTTAACCTCCCCTATCTGAGGGAGCCCAGAGCCAAGCAATACCTGCGGTTTGTGGAAATCTTAAACAGCCCTACCTTTGAGGCATATAACCTCTTACATGAGCGGATTTTCTCCCAGGCGTTGGATTTTGGTTACCATGTCTGCCCTTCGGCGGGCAGCGACACCCACTCCTACAATTGGGGGGAGGGAGCCATGTGGAGCCGCACCGTCATTATGGCGCCGGAGCTCTCCAAAGAGGCGGTCATTGACGCCATGCAGAGCGGGCGGGTCTACGTCACTGAGAGTGGCAACGTTAAGCTCAAATTCCAGGTAAACGGCGTCCATCCGGGAGGGGTGGTCAAAGCCTGCGACTTTTACCTCTGCGACTTTTCCTTTGATGTGTTCAAGCCTGCCAACGAAAACGAGCGCATCGTCAAAGCGGAACTTTTCTCCGACTACGGGGAAGTGGTAGCTTCCGTTGACTTAAACCGCATCCGGGGCAACTATACCTTGGGGTGCGACAACCCGAACGCCCGCTACTTTTACCTGCGGCTCACCGACGCGGCGGGAGACCGGACCTGGTCGCCTCCCATCTTTACCAGTAACCTGCCCGATGAGCCGTTGAACCTTCCGAAAGGGCATAAAATCCCCTTGGAGGAATGTAAAATCCTCTCCGCCACCGGCCAAAACCCCGAAAAGATCATAAACGGAAATCCCAACGACGGGTGGCTCAGTGAAAAGATGCCCGGGGAAATCCTCGTCGACTTGGGGAAAATGCGGAAGGTCTGCGGGATGGGGTATTACCACCATTTCGTCGAGGTCAAAAACTGCATTCACGTAGCTCAGTTGCTGGGGAAATGCAAGGTGGAAGTCAGTGTGGATGGCCTGCAATTTCATGAAGTAATGAAGCGTAGCATCCGCTCCTACGGCTCGGAGCAGGTGACGCCCTTTGCCCCCTGTGAGGCCCGGTACCTGCGGGTCACCCTCCTCACCTCGGTGGGGATGGAGCGGGGTACCCCAAAATACAGGGACATCCCAGCCGCTGTCGGCGAGCTCTGCTTTTACGAAAGCGACAAATAAAAGATAGATACATCGCAAAACCCCCTCTCCGTTCAAAACCGGAGAGGGGGTATCTCATTTTTATTTTTGAGGCTGAAGGAATTACTCCCGCCCGATCCAACAGTAGAGAATCTGTTGCGTCCAGTTCCAGAAGGAATCCACGCCGCCGTAGCCCCGGAGCTTAGTGGAGTAGAAGTCGTGATAGACGTCGGAGTAGAGAGGGATATCAGGTAAAAGCTCGTTCCAACGCTGCTGAAAAGCCACCCATTTTTGGGCGTAGCCTTCGGTATCGGACTGATCGGTTTCCCGAAGGTCGGTGGCCAGCTGGAACAGTTCCTCGTCCTTCAGGTAGTTCTGGTTGTAAACGCCCATGTACTGATCCTCCAGATTGTAGGTGTACCAGGGGTCGAACACCGGCTCAAACCCGGTGGCCAGGTTGTACATGTGGTACTGGGGTTCGGTGATGCCCTGCCGCTGGAGGTTTTGCAGCAGTACGTTAAATTCCATGGTGGTGGCGTTTAATTTGATGCCCGCCTGCTCAAAAGCGGAGGGCAGGACGGTGTTGAGCAGATCGGTGACAGGGTTGGGCGTGGTGTTGGCCCAGTTGATTTCCAATGCCATCAGCTCGCCGTCCACTTCCTTATAGCGGGTACCGCTGGTGTATTCGCCGCCTTGAGCATTTTTAGTCCAGCCGTCTTCCTCCAACAGTTCGATGGCTTTTTGGACATCGTACTCGTAGTCGTCCAGGGTGCGCTCGATTTCATCGGCGGTCTGCTGGTACATCCACTGGCCCACGCCGTACATTCCTTTGACGACTTTTCCGTAACCGCCGGTGAACTGCTTGGCGAACTCGGGGCCGTCGATCAGGTGGGCGATAGCCTGGCGTACCTTGACAAACTGGGTGGGTCCAAAGTCGCAGGAAAAGGCGATACGGCCGTAACCTGCCCGGTCGTAGGAGACATATCCCACCTTGCCTTCGTCGACCAGGGAGAGGCCCGCCTCAATCTCGGTGCCACCGGATACGTTGGTCAAAAGGTCGACGGAACCGGAGGCCAATTCGTCCCGCTGGTTGGCAGTGGTGACGCTCTTTAAGATGATTTTCTGGATGGAGGGCTTCTGCCCTTCGTAGTTGCCTTTAAAATAGGGGTTTACCTCGACGACGGCCTGCTTGCTGGATCGGTCAAAGCTGACAAACTGATAGGGCCCGGCGCTTACCGACGGGTTGTAGCGATAGCCGGTATTGGGGTCGCCAATGGTGACGGCCAGCTCCTCGGCAGTCAGGTTTTCGATAGTAGCGCCCTCCTCAGAATCGGTGATGGTGGCGCTGGGGGCCAGGATGGCCATGGGGTAG
This sequence comes from uncultured Oscillospiraceae bacterium, assembly GCA_904396495.1. Classification (GTDB taxonomy): domain Bacteria; phylum Bacillota; class Clostridia; order Oscillospirales; family Ruminococcaceae; genus Fumia. The sequence continues at coordinate 13,151 of CAJFOJ010000061.1, read as the reverse complement.
GGGATCACCTGAACCAGGTAGTTTTCGTAAAAGTATGGGAGCCGCTCCGACTTGACGGTGAGGGAGAACTGGTAGTCGCCTAAGAGCCGCACTCCTGCAAAAGAATTGGTCTCTCCGGCGTTAAACTCGTCAAAACCCACCAATTCGGGGTTTTTGTTGGTGTCGGCCCCGTCCACTGTGGCGAAAACAGGGGAATTTTGCAGCAGCACCGAAAAGACGTAATCCTTGGCGGTGATGTCGCTTCCATCGCTGAATTTTAAGTCACTTTGCAGGGTGAAGGTGAAGGTTTTGGAGCCGTCCCCGTTGTCGGTGGTGTCCATCGACACAACGGCGGTGGGGTTCATCTCATAGAGGCCCCGTTTGGTGTAGACGGTGGTTTCGTAGCCGTTGATAAGATCCCTGACGTCTTTGTCGGCGGCGCCGTTACCCCAGGCGGTGGTGAATAGGTTGCTGCCGGTTATGTCGGTGACGCGACCCACCACGATCTGCCCCGAAGGCTCCACCGGCTGCCCGTCGGGGGTGGTGTTGCCGCTGGTGGAGGAGCCCCCGCTGTTTCCCCCGCAGGCGGTAAAGCTCAAAGCGGTCACGGCAGCCAGCAATATTGAAATAAGTTTTTTCATATTAAAGTACCATGCCTTTCTGGATAGGGTTTTACAGCTGTCACACCGCTCCTTGGGCGGCATGGGTTAGGCTAATCCCGCTTTGTTTGAAAGAGAAAAGCCGGTCCTTAGCTGCTTTATCGAATGGAAAGAATCCCGCGCCGGAAGGGCCCGGCTTTTTGAGCAAAGCCGCTTGTCCGTTTGGATTTTGGCCGATATGTGCCGGTTAATCTGGAAAAAGGGCCGGATTGCCCGTGAACTTCCCCTTTTGGTGCGGAATACAGACACTGTTTTTACAATTATACACGATTCGACCCAAAAGTTCAACCTCAATATCTGGCAAGGGCGATTCCAGGATTTGAGTAGTGTGGCGCATTCGTTTCCATTTCTCGAAATTATTGTACCCAACTTACTGTGTGAAAACCCAAAACGCATAAAAGATTCCTTTTTCACGCATAATGATGATGAAAGTAATTTCTTTTGAATGCGGAAGGGGGGAATTTCCCATGAATATCAGGCGCAGAGGGCCGTCGCGGGCCCAGGTAAGGGCCATCACCTATCTAATTGCGGCGCTGCTCATCGGTGGCGTTTTTCTGTGGCAGACGGTAAACCTCATGGGAGCGGTCAAGCGGACCTACTCCTATCTGTGCTCGGCTATGGATGTAGTGTTTGCCCAGGAGGCATAGTGTCACCAAGGAAAAGGTTTGTAAAAAAGAAAGGCAAATCAATATCCCTCGGTTTTTGCCGGGGGATATTGATTTGCCTTTCTTCCCTTTTACATCGGAATATCTCCTTTCCCCGGTTTCATGATCGGCCGGAAAACCAGGGCTCAAACGCCCAGGGTTCCGATCCTTTTGGCCGAGATGGGTCGAATTGAAAAATATGGTTGACAAATCGGTCTATTAGTGATAGACTAAAGGCAGAAAATAGGTCTATTTTAAATAGACCTAAATTTTGGAGGTGGTTTTGGTGTTTGGTAAAACTGCCTCACATCCGAAAGGACGATATTTAAGATGAAAAAAGTACAGTTGGCAGAAGGGGAACTTCAATTTGCCGAACTCATCTGGGAGCGGGAGCCTGTGAGCTCCGGCGAGCTCGTAAAGCTCTGCGCTAACCGGTTCGGCTGGAAAAAATCCACCACCTATACCGTCCTGAAAAAGCTCTGCGACCGGGGGCTCTTTGTAAACCACAACGCCTCTGTCACCGCGTTAATCAGCAGGGAAGAGTATTTTTCCATCCAGAGCGAGCAGTTTGTGGAAGATGCCTTTGGCGGGTCGTTGCCCAGCTTTTTGACGGCATTTATGGGCCGGAAAAAATTGAGCGGCAAGCAGGCGGAAGAGCTCAAACAACTGATAGACAGCTACAAAGAGGATTAGGCTGCGGACTAAAAAAACACATCAATTTGCTTCGCGGGAATGGAGAGTGCCCGAGCTTGGCGCCCTTCCCGGGAAAGGAAGGATACAAGATGATGGGAATGATTTTCCAAGCGGTGTTGAGGATGAGTGTCACGGCGGGGTATGTCATCCTGCTGACCCTGCTGGTGCGGCTCTGTCTCAAAAAAGCGCCTAAAATATACGCTTATCTTTTGTGGACGGCGTCTTTTTTCCGCCTTGTTTGCCCCGTTTCCTTTGAAAGTGTCATCAGCCTGCTCCCTAAGGGCAGTCAGACAGGAGAATCCCCCCTCCCGTTTACTGGGGAAATGTTTTCAGTTTCCGGGACAGGCGGCGCCGATCCCGGTTTTGTGACAGTGACGCCGCCTTTGCCGTCAGCTGGGAACCCAGGAACGGACGGCCCCTCTCTTGCCCAGCAGTTTTGGCTGGTGGCTGGGGCAATTTGGATAGCGGGGGCCGTTTTTCTCATGCTCTATAGCGTCGTCTCCACCATAATGCTCAGGCGGAGCCTGTACGGCGCCCTGCCCTGCGGAGGCGATGTCTACGAGGTTCAGAACCTGAAAACCCCGTTTGTTCTGGGCTTTTTCCGCCCGAAAATCTACCTGCCGGCGGGAATCTCCGGGCAGGAGCGGGCGTACATCCTGGCCCACGAGCGCACCCACATCCGGAGGAGGGATTACCTCATAAAGCCCCTCGCTTTTTTTACAGTGTGCATCCATTGGTTTAACCCCTTGGTTTGGCTTGCCTTTTTCCTGATGGAAAAGGATATGGAGATGTCCTGCGACGAACGGGTGCTCAAAGACCTGGGGCCTGGCATCAAAAAGGACTATTCTACCTCGCTGCTTTCCATGGCTTCCGGCGGGCGGTTTGTGGGGGGAAGCCCCCTGGCCTTTGGGGAGGGGAGCGTTAAATCCCGGATCAAAAATGTTTTAAACTATAAAAAATCCGCTTTTTGGATTGCAGTTGCTGCCCTTTTGACGGTCATCGGTGTAACAATTGCCCTGCTCGCCAATCCAAAAAGCTTCGACTACGCCAAAGCGGAGGCACAGGCCATGCGCTTTTCCACCCATTCTAGCCAGCCTCTTGAAATTGGCACCACTGCCTTTGAGCATTTTTATCAAACCTTCCAAAAGAGTAACGTCCCCGATGAATACAGGGTACAGGACGTCGCCTTAAAAAACATCGAAGTCACTGCGGGGGACGAGGCGGAGTTCGTCGCGGCCGTCCAGTTTACCTATACTGCCGGGGAAGATTGCCTTCTCTTGGAGGGAGGGGTGGAAAACAAAGAGCAGTGGCAGGAAATTAGGGTCAAAAGCCTGGGACAAGGGGACTACGCGATCGTTGCAATCGGGGACAGCGTAGACGGTTATGGACTTCTCACCGCGGGAGACAGTCAGGGAATCACCGTCCAGACCGAGGGTGAACACCCTGTCAGTGCCCAGTTTGGCCGCACCCTTTGGCGGGACATAGAAGTGACCCCACAGGTGATGGAAAACGAGCTCTACACGATGAAAGGTTTTAGCTTCTCGGTTTCAGAGGCGGAAAAAGGCATCTGGCTTGGCCTGCGGTTTTCCGGGCAAAAGCCCATCAGCTCGGGAGCAGTGGGCCTCATTGTAGACGGGCAAAAGAAACCGGACGCCTATCCTTCCCGGTATATCGGCTACGATGTTTTGGCCCCCGACCAACCGGGGCGGTATCATGTGTACATCGACCTCACCTGGCCCGACGGCACTCCTGAGACCATTTATTTCCCCATTACCATTTGGGAAGGGGTAAAACCGCAGGAGCCGCCTGTGGGCGCCCGTGAGCGCTCCTACTCAGTTGTCACCGACAACAGTTCCCCCATTAGCTGTGAGTTTGGCATCGACCGGGATGGCGTCAGCACCGTAGATCTCCTCGGCAAGCTTTCCTCTTTAAACGGGTTCTATTTTGAGGGCGGCTCTACCGATAGCCAATATCTCAAGCTTGAGTTCCACGACGAAAAGCCAGAAAGCGTCTACCTGCGGCTGGTGGACACAAGCGCCAGGCAGGAGGAGTACCCCATTGACAGCGAAACCTACCGCATCAAGGTGCCGGACGAAATCGGTTGGTATAACTTTTTCGCCGATATCACCTGGGCGGACAACACAACCGAAACCGCTTATTTCTGGGTAAAGGTCACCGAGGACATTTTTACCTCCGAGAGCCCATTGGATTCTACCATCGACGATGGCTCCGGCGAAAAGGTGGAGCTGATGGGAACGCTCCAGCTGTCATCTGCGCTGAATCCCGACTGGTACGGTGCCATCAATCCCTACCGGGTGGGAGGTCCCTTAGAAATCTACTGTGTCGACGAGGAAAAGGTAAAAGAGGCGGTTTCCTCCATGGGCATTACCGATGAAATCGCTTACTTTTCCTGTCCTTACAGCCGAGCGGAGTTGGAAGCGCTTTATGAGGAACTTCGGGAAGAGAAACTGATAGAAGAGGCCCTTAAAAACGGCTATATCCGGCTGTCCCTTTCCCTCGAGAATCCCATGGTGCAGCTATCTATTGCCCCTCTCTGCGATTTTGAGACCGAGAACAGCCTTCTCGACTTTGTAGAAAACCACCCTATGTCGGAAGGCATCGCCGTGGCCATCACCTGAATAAAAGAAGCGCCCAGCAGGATGCGGGGCGCTACATTTTTGGTTTAAAATGTAATTCAGGGGAAAGACTGCCGAAGGCGTTAAGGCCAAACGGGCCCCTCTTTCGCCTGTAGGTCGATCATGGTCACAAAATGAGGGATTTGAAACTGTTCCGGAAGTGTTTCCATATACGCCCAATGTTCCCGCTTAAACGCCTCAATTTCCTCTGTGGGCAGGGAAGAGGCTCCAACGCCCCGGCAGGCGATGATCCTCCCGTGCCAGCTTTCCCTTGTAAATGGCACGTCGATAACGTAACCCACCGCATCGACACAGCAAAATAACTCTCCGCTCTCTAAAGGAGGCTGGGGTTCACAGCGGGTCATTCCCGCGCCGGTCCAATGGGGATTATGCCGGAGAACCAGTTTTTCGGTTTCCATGGCGATTTCGCTCCCAAAGGGGAGCCAGCCCATGGTGAGCAACAAAAAACGCCCTGCAGGTTTTAGCAGCCGATGGATTTCCTTGAAAATCCGTTCCCTGTCAAAGTACCAAAAGCACTGGGCTGCTGTGATAAAGTCATAGCACCCATCCGGAAGGCCGGTCTCCTCCGCAGGGGCAACCAAAAAACAGATGTCCATCCTGTTTTCCGCCGCCAGCCGCCGTGCCTCTTTAATCTGGTTTTCCTCCAGGTCCACCCCCGTCCAGTTCGCGCCGTACCGGTACATGTTGCGAGGGATCACACCAGTCCCGGTCCCCAGGTCGAGGCAATTCTGCCCCTTGCGTCCCAATCCCCGATGATAAATCCTCTCATAGAACTCATCCGGATAGATATCCCGGAACATGGCGTATTCAAGGGAAGTCCGCCCCCAGTCGAACCCCTTCCCATGGTCGATTTCCTCGTTCTGAATCATTTTGGCACTCCTTTCAAATCATAAAATCCCCCGACACCTTTTTAAACGGCTGGGGGATTTTCTTCTGTTTGTTCCGACAGTTCTTTTAGCTGTTCTTTCGTCAGCCGGTAGGTGCTCCAACCGTCCATCGGGCGGGCGCCCATGGAACGGTAAAAGCCGATGGAAGGCCGGTTCCAATCGAGGCAACACCACTCCATCCGGCCGCAGCCTTCGTTGTGGGCAAGTTTTGCAAGATAGAGGAAAAGCGCCTTGCCAAAGCCTTTGCCCCGGTATTCCGGCCAGACGAAGATGTCCTCAATATAGAGCCCCGCCCTGCCCATAAAGGTGGAGAAGTTGTGGAAAAAGAGGGAAAATCCCACCGGAGTGCCATCAAGTTCCCCAATGATGACTTTTGCCGCCTGCTTTTTAAAAATCCACTCCCGCAGCAGCGCTTCGGTGGCCACCACCTGATCCAGCATTTTTTCGTACTCGGCGATCCCCTTGATAAACTTGAGGATCAACGGCACGTCCTTTTCCTCCGCCATCCGGATAGAAAATCCCTCTAACTTTTTTGCCATCTTCTACTTTGTCCTTTCTATCTTTCTAAATGCGCCAAAGCGAGTTCCTGTGCGCAGAGAAGCATCCCCTTTTACCATTTTGAGCAGAATAAAACCGTAAAAAATAGAAACGCCTGCCGCATTGGCCCAAAATCTGCACCCGTCGGGCAGGGCACTCCGTAGAGGCAATTGCTTGCCTCTTTTTTGCAGACCTTTCCTAAAATTCAAACAGGGGATAGCTGAGCTTTAAACGCTCATATTTAGGGCGCAGCACCTTGAAATCCCGAAACTCAGCCTTGCTGCAATATACGCCAAGTCCCACCCGGTTTTTGCCGGGGTGGCAGATGGGGTCGGGATCCCGCATCTCGACGATGACCACGCCGTCCACCGCCAGAAAACAGCGGTCGTCGATGATACCCGCCTGGATATGATATTCCTTCCCCGATTGGGGCGCAAAAGAGCTGGTGAAGGCCTGTAAGTGGCGGTTCGGGCATTTTTCAATGCCGGTTTTATTGTTCCACCAGCCGCCCAATGCCCCGATATAACTTTCGTCGGCGTCGCCGGTTAGCTTGTCCCATCCGGCTGCCCGGAAGGCAAACCGGAGCTCGTTTTTGCAAGGGGAAACCAAAGTGCCGTAAAAATCCAGCATAATGTCGCCGGGATGCTGCATATGAGAATAGAGGAAACCGTTGCGGTTTTCCCGGATGCAACCCAGCAGCACGCCGTCCTTTGCCGTCCATCCACCGCCGGCCACCTCCCAGTTGTCGCTCAGCTTACCGCTGAAGTCGTCGTGGAAAAGGACCTCGGATTCTTCGGGATAGACTGCCATGTCAAAAATATAAAACATTTTAACCTCGATTCTGTTATGTCTCCGGCGCAATAGGGCTGGGGGAAACGATTTGTCCATACCAGTTGGCGTAGGAGACAAGTCCCTCTTGTCCGTCGTATGGGAGCCGTGGTTCAATAAGCTCCGGGATTTCCTGTAAACTGCCGTTGAGATAGTCGGAAAGCTCCTCTATGGCGGAACGGATGCGGATCAGCAAAGTACCGTAGCGGATGTCCTGTACGTCCCATCCAAAGGGCTTATAGGTCGCAAACCAAAGTCCCTTGTGTAGTTGTCTCAGTTTTTCCACCTCTTTGTAGAGGTCAGGCAAAACCTGATCTGCAAAAAGAGCGAGCTTTTTCCGGTCGCCATCCAAGTAAGCCTTCCTGATCTGAAGCCCTAACTCCGATTTGACCGATAGGACTTTGGCCACCTGGGCACTGAAGACGAACAGGTCATTGTAATCGCCGTTTCGTTCTGCGGCCCGCTCAAATTTTTCCGCCAATGAGATGTAATGCTCCCGTAGGGGTAAGCCTTTAATATTTTCGTCAAACAGCCCGGTGAGGATGTCCTGCCACATCAGGTATTTAGACGGGTTTTTCTCTTCGGGGTTACCCGGTTTGCAGCCTGGCACTTCGTCCAGGTACTGCAAGTTATAAAAATCCATGTAATTTCCGCCAGTGCAAAAGGAGAACCGTTCCCGAAGTTTTACAGAGCTGAATACCTCGGCATAGCCGTGTTCGGCAAAGAGACACAGCCCCATAAGGGCGGCCTTTAAATTCACCTCGGTGCCGTTGTCGCCCCAAACCGTTGCGAATACCTCTTTGACGCCACGCTCCTTGCAGGCGGTAAGGGCGGCGCCCGTCACCGAAAAGGTTTTGGCCCAGTTAACCCCAAAACCCAGCCACATCCAGATTCCCCCTGCAAAAATGGGTTCGCCCAGTTTGCGGTGCTTTTCAATGAAGGATTCATAGGTGTCTTTGGCGTAGTGGTAATAATCCCAGTAGACCAGCTTGACATCCGATGGGACTAATTTAGCGGCTTCGTCGGGGATTTCGATTTTGGGATTGTAGTAATCTCCGTCAGGGGCGTATGCACGGAAAAACATATCGCTCCACATCATGGGGGACAGCCCCAAACTCCGGACGATTTTCATCACCTTTTTCAGATGGGAGATCATGATTTCCCCCATCGGAACCAAGCCGTGCTTGTCAAAATACTTGCCGTGGCCCAAGTGCCAGGCCTCGTCCATGCCGATGTGGATCCGTTTTGAGCGGAAGGGCCTGGATGCCGCTTCGATGAGATGGCGGATGAATTCATAGGTCCGTTTTTCCCCGGGAAGAAGGGTGGTGGCGTTTTCAGTGATGTCCCCGTAAATCCCTTTCCAGCGCAGCGTTTGGGGCAGATGGGCCAGCGTCTGGATACAGGGAACCATCTCGATACCAAACAGGTCGGCGTAATCATCGCATTCCCGCAGCTCCGCCTCGGTGTATCTGCCCCGCATATATCCAAAGTAGGGCTCCTCCTTGACCAAAAAACCGTCCTCGCAGTAGAGCATCAGCATATTAAGGCCCATGAGGGCCATCCGCCGGAGAAATTCCTTGACGGTTCGGACGGTGGGGACAGCATTCCCCTGGGAGGTGTCTATCATGCCCCCGTTGGTGATAAACTGCGGCTTTTCCTGGAGGTCAAAGCTTGTTTCCCCCTCCGCCAATTTTTCCAAAAACAGGCCGAATCCCCGGAAAAAATGGATTTTTTCCGGGAAAGAGATGGAAATTCCCCCTTCTAAATCCCCTTTGACGGTGATCAGCCCATCCCTTGCAGGAATTGCCCGCACTTCTAATGCGTCCGCATCCTGACAAAGGCTGAATTTATATTCCTCTGCGAATTCCAGCAGACCTCTTTTCAATTGCGCGCCGTTCACCAGCTTGATTTTTACCATCTAGGTTACCTCGCTTTAAGTGATCCAATACAGATATATTTCTATTCTACGAAACACGCCGTCAAAAGTCAAGGGCATTCTCGGTGAGCGCTGTTATCAGCCTGAAACAATCCGATCCCCATTTTGGTTGCTTTCTCATGAAAAAGGCGGTATAATAAAATGTATTCCGTCTTATCACTCTTGGGTCGGCTTCTGTACGGTATGGCCCGTCCACCATAAGGCGGACCGCATTGGAAATCACGGCGTTGGATGGCCCAGCGGACGTCCTTCTGTGATAGATGAAGGCCCTCTGCCGGCAGATATTTTGTTCGCCTATCATATTGGAATCAACCTATTTTTAAGAGAATTTTTGTCCATCCGGGAGAAATCGAAATGAAAAATTTGTTCACAACGATCCATGTCTGGGTAGTTTTGTGTGTCCTTGCGGCACTGTGCCTCATCGGTGTGTTTTTGTGGTGGGAGAACAACGCCGTTGTGCTGACCCGCCAGGAATTTGTAAGTGGGGATCTGCCCGATGGGTTTGACGGCTACCGTATCCTGCATATTTCTGACCTGCATGACAAACGTTTTGGCGCAAAGCAGGAGAAGCTGCTCCAAATCTGTGCCGACGCTTCCCCCGATTTGATCGTCATCACCGGGGACATCATCGACAAGCGCCGTACCAAGTGGGAGGACATCGGGCCTGCGTTGGAATTGGCGAGCGGCGCGGTTCAGATCGCCCCCACCTTTTTTGTTTGCGGCAACCATGAAATCTCTTCCGGCTACTATGACCAGCTGCGGCAGGAACTCATGCAGTTGGGAGTGACGGTGCTGGATAACGAGGTGGTAGAAATAAAAAGCGGGGATGACACGATCACTTTGGCCGGGATCCAAAATGTCAACGCCTTCTCCGACTTCCGTTCGGAGCCTGATGTGGCGCAGGAGAACTTCCACGAGCAGCTTCAAGCGTTGGCCGATCAGGTGCAAACTCCCTTTTCGATCCTCCTCTCCCACCGGCCCGACTTCTTTGATTGGTACGTCGATGCGGGCTTTATCCTCACCTTTTGCGGCCATGCCCATGGCGGACAGGTGCGGATACCGGGATTGGGGGGAGTTTTTGCTCCCGACCAGGGCCTTTTCGGTAAATACACTGAGGGGCTGCACATCAAAGATGGTCGCGGTATGAATATCAGCCGGGGGTTGGGAAACAGCGGCTTCCCATTTAGGGTATTCAATCGCCCGGAACTTGTTTTGGTCACGCTGCACCAAGGGGAATAAAGTAGCTGCAAACAGGCGGCATTCCCCTTATGGACGGCGGGGAACCTCAAAAAAGCGAAATCCCCGGGGGCGTCCCGGGGATTTCGCTTTGTAAAAGGATGTTGAAATACTTGGAAGAGAATAAACCCTGCTGCGAGAATTATCCTACCATATTATATTTAAGAAAACTGTCGGTTTCTGGAGGGAAACAGGGATATTTTTAAAAAGGAGCAGTTGATTTTTCTACAGTGCTGCGGTAAAATAAAAGCGTTGTCCCCATGGCGGAGAAAATACCGGGTGGGAGGACGGGGATACGATGCAACGGCTCAAGGCTTCTTTCGGCCTACTGTGTCTTTGTATCTAACTTTATTTTCAGAAAGGTCGTTTATCATGGCAATTGAACCGGTTCGGGAATTTTTTAAACAATACGGAATGGAGGATCGCATCCGGGAGTTTGACGTGTCCAGCGCCACGGTCGAGCTTGCGGCCCAGGCACTCAATTGTGAACCCGCCCGCATCGCCAAAACCCTTTCGTTTTTGGCGGAGGACGGTTGTATCCTCATTGTTACGGCTGGGGATGCAAAGGTGGACAATGCAAAATTCAAAGCCCAGTTTGGCATGAAGGCAAAAATGCTCACCCCCGATCAGGTGCTGCAACTCTGTGGCCACGCAGTGGGAGGGGTCTGCCCCTTTGCCGTCAAAGAGACCGCCAAGGTGTTTACCGATGTTTCCCTCAAACGGTTTGATGTGGTGTATCCTGCCTGCGGCAGCAGCAACAGCGCTATCCCCTTGAGCTGTGACGAGCTGTTTCGCTATTCTAACAGCTTGGGCTGGATCGATGTCTGTAAAGCTTGGCAGGAGATTGAATAAAACTATTCACAAAAACTACTAAGTAAAAAGCGCTCTTGCTATCAGGCGAACGCTGATAAGGAAGTATCAGAAACACACTAAATTAACGGCCGACAAATTTGGTTGCTAAATCGAGCAGGATTGTACTTAGCAGTCCTGCTCGATTTAATAAATAAAGGTTCTGCTTCAGCGCCGACAACTAAAGCAGAACCTTTTATTTCACTCTATAGCGATCTTTTGGGATACATAACTTAAAGGCCTTTAAGCCATAACTACTGGCATAAATCCGTTTGCCTTTTACGGTTATGTAAGGGGTATATATGATAACATACTCTTCCATGGATACACCTCCTTCCTAAAAGAAGTGTATCCCTCTTGCACAGCTCGAATAGATATGCTATACTTAACTTGCTACAGTATATCGTACAGTCGGCGCATAACCACCGATTGGCAAGAGGGCCAGCCACAGAAGTGTGAGCTGGCTTTTCTTGTTACAACTCTGTTTTCAGGTTTTCAAGGAAAACTGGCAGCATTTTTTCAATATACAATTTAATATAATCTATGTCTTTCTCCGTTACTCCGTCTGGTATATAGAAACGTGCTGTTTTTTTACCCATGGTGGGGATTTCAAACAAATAGCCATCTTCCTGTTGGTGAGTTTGAGATTCGATTGCTTGCGAGGATTCTGCATAATCCGACTGTGCAGTTTGAACTTCTTGGAAAGAAGAACAATTTTGCGATTGATTCGTCACGTCGTCCATACAAAGGACTCCATTATTAAGCAATCCTAGATAGTCTGCACTTTCTATGAAGCATTTGGCTGCGTTATCCTTCACTTGCTTTATGATTCGGTATTCATTCATCAATATATTACCAAGTTGAGACTGAGGCGGAACAGCCTTATCTTTAAATCGCTCAATTAACTTTGCATAAAGCGGAGGATTGCCAAACGCTTCGATTAATAGTTTTTTCGATTCAAATTCCCCTGTGTTGGGGTAGAGAATTCGACGTGCGAGATCAGTTAATTGAGCCGTACTTCCGCCTGTCGTAATGAATCCGAACTGTTTTGAAGCACCGATCCGATTCAAAAAAGACCTTGTTGTTGGGCTTGTAAGTCCCATTAAGTTCAATATGCTGGCATAAGAAACTGCCTTTCCGCCAAGCGAATCAATCTGCTTTATAAAGTCGTAACATTCAGAGATAGAAACGGCAGGATATAATGCACTCTTTTCACGGGGCTTTTTATTTGTAGTGTCACTGGATTTCATGCTCATGTTTGCCACCTCCTGATGTGTTTAGCATAACACAAGTCCGTTGGAAAGTCAATATGCAAGCTTTAATAAATTTTTACGCCCGCATGAAAGCTTTAGATTTTGGCATTAGTGTCTGAATACCTTTTGCGTAGTGAGATGGGATATTTACGTTCTACGCATTTCAACGGTATTTGTAGGAGTAAGAATGATAATGTACCTCTAGCATCCTCAATACATCAGAAAAGCCTGATAGTATCAGGCTTTTCTACCCTCTAAATGCGTAGGCAGAACACCATAATATCAGCGGGCGCAAGCGGATTCCTGCTTGCACCCGCTTGAGTACCATACAGCAAAGGCGAAGGAAGCCGTCAAGGGCGCGGAGCGTTCATCTTGACCCTTGACGGCTTCCTTTGTCTTTGCTAATTCTTGTTCACGATGGCCTTCACCAGCTTTGCCTGCAATCGGTGTTTCATGTATTCATCCACACGCACATGAGGCATACTGTCCTCCTCATAGAGCGTCCGGGTACAAAGTTTGTTGATATAGCGGTCATAATACCGCAAGACACATTCCACTGCCAGAGGATCACCAGCACGGGCTGCTTCGATTACGGACATGGGCAAAAGCACCCTGCCGTTAAAAGTTGGCTGTTTCATGTTTTCACTCCTTTGGATTCTAAATTTTTTCGTAGTTCTCTCAGCGTCTTTGTTCTGTGCCGTTGTACGGCGCTACGGGACATTCCCACAAAGCCGCCAATCTTGCCGTCGGCCAATTCCAGCACACAATGCAGAATTAGAATCTTCTGTTCCTGCTCTGGCAAGGTGGCAAAGGCCCCGGCCACCAGCTCATCCCGAATATGTAGGTCATAGCCAAAGGCCGAGAACACAACGCTGTCACTTGGGTAATCGTCCAGCGTACAGAGCTTGTCCATTTCATGCTGCGACAAGGTGTTGAACTGGATTTCCCTTTTCCGTTGGCGGCTGAGTTCGCGGAAATAGTCTATTGCTTCAT
>CAJFOJ010000060.1 GCA_904396495.1 uncultured Oscillospiraceae bacterium | reverse complement strand
GCCGTTGGAGTTAATTAGATCGTAGCCATAATCCATCATCTGCTGAGGGGTGAGGGTGTTGTCCCACTCGCCGGAGGAAGCCCAGTAGTTGCTCTGGGAACCGGGAATGGCCTTTTCTACACCCATAGGGACGCCGGAGTTATTCAAAAATGCTCCCCAGAACCGCATGGTAACACCTTTTTCCGCCAGATGAGTGGCTAACTCATAGACGTATTCATTGAGCTGTTCGGGGTTACCAGTATCGTATTCGTCGGTGCCGATGTGGACAACGGGATTCTGGATGACCGGGTCGTCCCCATCCAACATTTCGTCAAACAAACCTTTGATGGTTTCCACCGTTTCCCGGTCGGAGATGTCCAGATACTCCCCGCCCGATAGCATCTTAATGCCAGGTACATCATTAAAGGCTCTGGCATGGCCAGGAGTCTCAATTTCGGAAATAATGTCGACACCCCAGTCAGCGGCCATTTGCTGGAATTCCTTGTACTCTTCTTTGGTATAGTACAGGTCTTCGGAAGTCAGGTTTTCAAGGTCGCTTTCCAGCCGGAAGGGGGCATAACCTTGGGAAGCTCTGTCATTTAGGTGGAGATGGAACTCGTTCATCTTAAACCAAGTCATGTACTTGGTTATTTCCTCTAGGTATTCCATAGGGAAGGCCATGCGGGCTACGTCCAGGAACGCGCCCCTCACTTTATAGGCGGGATAATCCCTGGCAATACCCTGCGGAATAGAAATCTGGTCCTCACTGGAATAGAGGGACTGAACTACCGTGACGGCGCCGTAGAGCAAGCCCGTCTCCTGAGGAGCGCGGACAACTACCGTGTCGGTCACATCCATGTAATACCCTTCCTCTCCCATCTCAGGAATGGAGGAGTCAATCATCAACTGGATATCCCCAGCAGCAGGTGTTCCCTCTTTCACACTGATGTCCCGTTGAAGTACATTATTAAAGAAAGTGACCATCTTTTCCGCAACCGCTTTTTCCACCTGGGTGTTGGCGATGATGGCGGAGGTGTCGGTCAACTCGAAGAAACCTGTGTTGCCCTTCCATTCCCGAATCGCGGGCAGGGTGGAAGGAGCTTGGTTGTCACTGACCGATTTTGTATATTTACCGGGCACCACAACCTGCACGTTGTAGTCGGCATTTGCGTAATCGGTCTCGTCGGTGGTGGAAACCGCCTTGTACACCAGGTTAACGGTGGTGTCAAACAAAGGCTCATAGATGTTTCCGTCAAGGTCGATGATGGTCTCCCTATCAGAGCCGCCGATCACTATGTCATAATTATCAGTCCTGGAATCAGGGATCACTACCTTGCCGTCCTCGATGGTGGGAACATTACCCTTAAATTCTTCCAGCAGGGTTTTAGGATCCTGTATTTCCACAATAGACACGGTACAGGCCACACTGTCGGTGGAGTAATCCTGTCCGTCATAGTGGTTTGTCACCTTGACCTGGTAGACGCCGCTGTCTTCCGCCTGGGCTTGTGTGACTGTCAAGGTATCGCCGGTCTCTTCGAGAGGTACTCCATCCTTCGTCCATTCATAGGTGACGGTCCCCTCGTTTTGGATAATTGGAATGACATTCAAACTAAAATCGTACCCCGCATATCTATCCAGGGTTCCGGGAAGATTGGTAGACAGATAGGGCACATTAGGATCCAAGCTGGCCTCGCCGCCGTAGGCTTCAACTTCCGAGAGGAAAAGCCAGTTTCGCGTCACCGTGACAGTCAGCCGGATATACCGGGCAGTGACAGCCTCCCCTGAAGCCTCAATAGTATGAGAACCCTTAGAGGCATCGATGGCTCCAAATTCAGCGGGGAAATCGTAAAAGCTGTTATTGTCCAGCGAATAAGTCACTTTAGCAGCAGCGGGAGGACGGATACCGGTGCTGTCATCAGCCAAATAGGTAAACCGCACCTTGTCGATGTCATAGGGTTGGCCCAAATCTATCTGGACAAACCGCTCCTCACCGGCAACACCATTAAAGCCGACCCAGTTGGCATCCGAATAAGTGTCTCCAGCGATAATACCATCAGTCAATTCGCAGTCCTTGGTATCCGGATAGCTGTAAACTCCGTTTTCTTGGTACGGATCAGACTTGGTATAGGGCTTGTTCAAAGCTAAATTATCCCTGGTTTCCTCTGGTGGCTCGACAGGTACCTCCATCTGTGTGCCAAAGACTTCCAGCTCGCTCAGCATCAACACTCCGCTCCAGCCCTTCATCGAAAATTTGATCTGGCTGGTCATAACTGGTTCATCAAAGGTGCCCGACCAGGTGTAACAAGACGGCGTGTTATCATCACGTGGCAATCTTTGCTCCGATTCGTAGAGAATCTGCCATTGGCCGCTTTCATCCAAATAGGAAACCGAGTAGGAATGCAGATTCCAGATATAATCTACGGTATCGTTGATGGCCCACCCGTGGATGGCATAACCACTCACTTCCTGTGTGCCACCCAAATCGACGACCCAATCATAATATATGGTAGAATCAATACTGTATCCCACCAGGTCGTCCCCGGTTTCATAGGTCGCGTCATCGGTGTGGATGACGCCATCTGTCAGCATGCCGCCCTGGTCTGCATAGCTTTTATTATCTTTTGACCTCCAAGGCGTACCCGCTGTAGTAGTATAGGTTTTCCCAGCGGCCAAATTCTCCCCGGTTTGGGGCTCGTCAGGTGCCTCCGCCTGCTTGCCAAAGACCTCCAGTTCGCTCAGCATCAACACTCCGCTCCAGCCCTTCATCGAAATTTTGATCTGGCTGGTGGCTACCGGTTGTTCAAAATCGCCCGACCAGGTGTAGCAAGACGGCGTGTTATCATCACGTGGCAATCTTTGCTCCGATTCGTAGGCAACCTGCCATTGGCCACTGTCATCCAAATAGGAAACCGAGTAGGAATGCAGATTCCAGATATAATCTACGGTATCGTTGATAGCCCACCCGTGGATGGCATAACCACTCACTTCCTGTTTACTACCCAAATCGATGACCCAATCATAATATATGGTAGAATCAATACTGTATCCCACCAGGTCATCCCCGGTTTCATAGGTCTCATCATCGGTGTGGATGGTGCCATCTGTCAGCATGCCGCCCTGGTCTGCATAGCTTTTATCATCTGACCTCCAAGGCGTACTCGCTGTAGTAGTATAGGTTTTTCCTGCGGCCAGATTGATTACTTCGTCGTTCTCTGGGGCAGCCGATACCGGTACACTACTCAATACGCAGGTGAGCGCAAGGACGGAAGCAATGCAAGCCGATAACCGTTTTTTCCATCGTTTTTGCAACATTTTCAACTCCTTTAAAACCATAATTTTTGATAATATATATTTAATCGGCATAATATATAAATTAAATGTTTTTTCATTTAATTCTATATAAAATGCCGTTTTTCATATTAAAAATAGATTTTGAGGTGAAATCAACACAGTTTCAGAAAAAGTTATAAATTTATACATGCTGCTTAACAAAAATGACACTTTCAAAACGGAATATCAGAAATTATAGACTATATCAAAATACATCCAGATGATATGTAACAAATTACTACATTCCTGTATCCAATTAGTATTATAAAATAATACCAAACTTTTTCCACAATTTTTACATAAACTTTATAAAATTACCAAATTTAATATTTCATTCTTATCATATACCTATTTTATTTTAACTTCTATAGTTTTATTTTGATTTCATAAAAAAACTAATGTTTTTCGTAAAATAACAATATTATTTTTCAAAATAAAAACCCGCCCTCCTCGATTCGGTGGGGGCGGATTTCGCATCCAGACAGAAAAGTCCGACAGGTTGGAATTTCCATCCTGCCGGGCTTTTCCACTATAAGTCGCTGCACAATGTGCATGAGGGACCCTTGTGTCAGAAGTTTTCGTTTTTCTTTTTGCGGACAGCGATGTTAATGGGCTGCAGACCCAACCCCTCGCCGTAAATGATGTCGCTTTGCGCCCCGCCGAAGTCGGTGAGCTGGAAGTAGACCATAAACCGGGAATGCTCAATGGCGATGCGGCTTACGGAAAAGGACGGGTCCGATTCGGGACGCAGGCAAACTACAGCGTCGAAGTCGTATTCCGATTTGGTGAGAAGGGTAATGTCGGTGCCGAGAAGAACGGTTTTAATGGGAATATAACTGTAGGTTTGCTGAAGGGTACGCAGAGACTTGAGACAAAGACGCTCGAAAATGTCCAGCCCGGAAAAAAGGTAGTAGGTCACTCCGTGGGAGACCAGGTTATCAAATTCGTGTTCCAGCGTGGCCCGGTATCCGGGAGGAATGTCAGGGCGGCCGAGGATGCAGCAGGTTCCGGCCCTAGAAGTCAGAAAGTTCATCATTATAACTCCTTAATATTAGTACTATATATACCTAATTATAGATATACTTAGGTATACATTAATGAAATGCTAAATATACTTAAATCTGCTAAACTATAGTTATAGGTAGGTGTAGGTTATGAAACCATTAAATTTTCTATTATAATGAATTACAAAGGGGGTTGACTATGGACCAGGATTTGAAATATAGACATCGATTATCCTCTTCTGTTGATTTAGGGTTATACAAAGCTTTTTATCACTACGCAACTACTTGCCGAATTCCAATGTCCCGCCTATTAGACGAAGCCATCAAAGATTTATTGGAGAAAAACGGCGTAAAATACACGCCCATGGCCCCCTACAATACAACCACTTAACAGCATGATTACTGAGAAAATCCGTACCTGCTGCATCATTGGCCGCCGCAACCTGATAAAAGGCTATGAGCCTACCATTGAAATCGGTTTTTAAAAATCCGAAAACAGAAATTCGTTTTCATCCAGTAGGCAGTGTACAGTTATTCTTACGAGAATATATGGATTTCAACGGAATAACAAGAAATGCTCTGTCGGTTAACGCCGATGTGGATTATAAAACAGTGTCCCGTTATTATAAAAATGAAGATGTGCAAAACGTTGATTTGAACTTATTGGCAAAGTTTTGCTATTGTATGGACTGCGATTTGCAGGATATTATGAGATATATCCCTCCTAACAAAAAATAATAGTATGATTTCAATACTATTATAACACTATCATTATATAGTATTAATTTGATATGATAATAATATCATACTAGGAGGGGTTTAAAATGAGAGATGATGAAGTATCCATTCAATTCAGAATGAGAGAATCTACCCATAAAAAGCTCAAAGTCATCGCAAAAGCTAAACTCCGTTCATTGAACGCTCAGATCGAATATTTTGCCCTGAAAGGGATTGAAGAGTACGAAAAAGAAAACGGAGAAATCGTCATTCGCGACGACGATGAATAAAAACCCGCCCTCCTCGATTCGGTAAGGGCGGGTTTCGCATCCAGACAGAAAAGTCCGACAGGTTGGAAATTCCATCCTGCCGAGCTTTTCCACTATAAGTTGCTGCACAATGTGCATGAGGGACCCTTGTGTCAGAAGTTTTCATTTTTCTTTTTGCGGACGGCGATGTTAATGGGACGTAGGCCGTGATCGTAGCCGTAACGAACGGCAGGATAGTTACCGCCGTAGTCGTGGCTCTTGCTGAAATAGACCATGTAATGGGATAGGCCCACAGCGAAGCGGTAAAGCCCCCAAGCGGGAGCTTCCTGCAAATGGACAAGGCGATGCACTTCGTCGAAGGAGGACCGCCACTGGTCGATTAGGCTGGGATTGTCAGAGAATAAAACGATTTGGAACCGGACGGTGAAAAAATGCTTGGTGCGCAGGGTTTCCAGCGCCCATAGGCAGGCTTGTTCAAAGGGAGACACTCCACAGAACAGGAAACGGTTGATACCGTGTACCAATAGGGTTTCCAGCTCGTATTCAATGGTGGGCTCATAGCCTTTTATCAGATTGCGGCGGCCGATGATACAGCAGGTACGATTTTTCTCAGTAATCATGCGGTTAAGTGGTTGTATTGTAGGGGGCCATGGGCGTGTATTCTACGCCGTTTTTCTCTAATAAATCTTTGATAGCTTCGTCTAATAGCCGGGACATTGGAATTCGGCAGGTAGTTGCGTAGTGATAAAAAGCTTTGTATATCCCTAAATCAACAGAAGAGGATAATCGATGTCTATATTTCAAATCCTGGTCCATAGTCAACCCCCTTTATAATTCATTATAATAGAATATTTAATTGAATACAATTCACATAAGTTGCATAATGTTATTAAACTTATTAAGTAAAAAAGGATGTAAACGGAAATTAACATATTTTGGTAGTTTTGCTACTCTATTATAAATTAAATTTCATAATAAACCGGTTGTAAAAGTGAGACAAAATGAAATTTTTTAAAGGCAGGCCATTTACATATAGAATAGCAGAAACAAATTATAATGGTAGTCTAAATATGCTACTTTTTAATTGATTGCTTTTGAATACGACCGACCTTGGCAGCAATTCTACGTTTCTAAAAAATGAAGGACTGGAGGAGTTGTTAATGTCACCAGTCCTTGAAAACGATAAAACAAAGATATTTCCGTTTTACTACAAACCCCAGAAAAGCACGAGGGGTGGCAGGGGAGGGCGACTTCTAGGATTCTAAGCGAAGCGCGGAGCCCTCCCCCCGCGGTGGAATTCTTAAGGGGCTGACAAGACAGCCCCTTAAGACGCCTGCCGGGGCGGGGCCCGGCGACGTATCAAAAAAAGACAAAAGCGAATAAGAGGTACAACAAAACAGCCTCCAACAATAAACAGGTACGGTTGTAAAAAAGGGTGGGCGGGGCTTGCCCCGCCTCTACAATTTTTCCGGAAATTTTTGTATAGATTCTCGCTTTGGCGCCATACTAAAATAGCTTGAGCCATACCCACCGCGTACACCCTCCGCAAAAGATGAAAAAATCCGGCCCCTATCCAGGCTGTCGAAGATTGAACAAGCCGCTATTCCCAAGTGGCAAGCCGTTTAAGGGCAAAAAAGGGAACTGGAAAAAATAAGGGAAAACCCTTGACAAAGATATTGCCTTTTGTTATAATATTACCTGTTGCAAAACAGAAAGGCAGCACTGCTTTGGTTGCCTCTTTTGCGGGTGTAGTTCAATGGTAGAATCCCAGCCTTCCAAGCTGGTCGCGTGGGTTCGATTCCCATCACCCGCTCCAACCCGTCTTGTGGACGGGCTCTTTTGCGCCCATAGCTCAGCTGGATAGAGCAACTGCCTTCTAAGCAGTAGGTCTCAGGTTCGAGTCCTGATGGGCGCGCCAATGTGGTGGGTATAGCTCAGTTGGTTAGAGCGCCAGATTGTGGCTCTGGAGGTCGTGAGTTCGACTCTCATTACCCACCCCACATATTGGGCTATAGCCAAGCGGTAAGGCACAGGACTTTGACTCCTGCATCCCGATGGTTCGAATCCATCTAGCCCAGCCATTTTCTTTTAAACTGAGCCGGCTTACATTAGAGTTGTGGCCGCGTAGGTATCCGTAAATTTATTGGGGTGTCGCCAAGTGGTAAGGCAGCGGATTCTGGTTCCGCCATTCCGAGGGTTCAAATCCTTCCACCCCAGCCAAACAAGAAACCGCCCTAGTGAGGGCGGTTTTTTGTTTGAAATTTACTTTGGCAGACAGAAATCTAGAAACGACCCGATGGGTCGTTTTTTTATTTACAAGTCTTTGCAACATATAGCGGTAATTCCCTTGCCAGGATATGCCCTATTTGTTATAATAAGGTAGAATTTGTTAGAGGAGGAATGAAAATGTCGAGCAAGGGGCCGCAAACTCAATATGGCAGTTTTTTGATTATTCCCCTAAAATACGATCCCGAATCCCTTCAACGGGGACGTCTGGAAGAAATCGGGACCTATAAACCCATGACCACTATGGATTTAAATGAGAATATTAAAGCGATGCTTGATCGGACTAACGAGGCTGCAGTGGGGTCTTGCTATGTCATCCAGTGCTCCCATCTTATTTCAGGTCTCTGCGGAGAAATTGATGCTGCGGATACGCAGAAATTCCTCGTTTCAGACGCAGGGGATCGCTATGACTTCCAGTTAACAGATTCCTATCTGTACATTTTTCACACGCAGGTGGCGTTTCTCTGTTTGAGCCTTTCCTTTTCCCATATGGAGGCTCTCCAGACAATCTGCAATCCGGGCTCCGCTTATAATACTGCTGCTTTTTACTGGATCGACAAATCCGGAGAGGAGCACCTGTTTTCTGTAGAAAGCTGGTTGTCAGATTTTTGTGGGCAGCTGGGGCTCCGCAAATTTTTTGATGGCGACTCCTCCTTTTTGTTGGACGCATATGCTTATACCTTCGCCCTGGTGCCCCAGCGTTTTCAAACATTGGATGAAATGCGGCGTATTACCTTTAATCTCCATAAAATGATGCCGCCGGACGCCCCTATCGAGGATATGTCCGAAGAGGATATCCGGTATGTTTACGCGGTGAAACACCAGACCTTAGATTCCTACCGCTGGGGGTGCTGTGTCGCCTCGCAGACTATCTCCTATGTGGTGGCAGATGAGAAGATGGATTTTTCAGCGGAGAGAGAAGCCCAGGGTAACGACGGCCTACCGGTGGTGCTTTTGTCCCTCTATGAAAAATACACCTGCCTGCGTTTTACCGAACTGATTGCCCTTTTGGACAAAGGCAGGAGCAAGCAGCTGAAAGCTTTGAAGGACATGATGTTAAAATTCCAGGCTTTTGGAACAGTAACGCCTGCCAACCTGTCCAGGTGGCACAACGTAAAACAGATTTACGCATACCTGCTTGAAGTCAACGACATTTCTGCGGCAATTCAGGATATCAGCAGCAAGCTGAGTATCTTGACGGAGCACCAACAGGAAATCGAACGAGCCCGCAGCGAAACGGTCATCAATATTATTACGGTTTTTGGTATTGTATCGATTTTGGCTTCGGTCCTATCAATTGTTCAAATCTTGTCGGGCGGAAATACCCTAATCTGGGTCTCGACTGTCTTAACCACGGTAATGTTGGTTTTGAGTATGATAGTTGCTGTGCGGAACCGGCGGAAATAGAATCCATCGATGGAATTTAAAAAACGGAAAAATAGGGGTAAATATTCATTAGCATATCGTATCTTTTGCCATCTCAAACGCCGGCAGGAAACTATAGGTTTCTGCCGGCGTTTTTTGTTATCAAAAAATCCCCGGCTATGCCGGGGACGAAAAGTCCTTAAACGATGAGTGGGAAATAAAAACTCCTTTTGGTTCAATAGAGATACAGCCTGACAACTGCACACAAAAAACCAAAAGGAGGACATTCACAAATGAATGACGTAAAATTTTAGCACATACTAGCTGGAATTGCAAATACCACATATCCCAAGAAAGATGATTTACAAAGCAGCAAGACACGTGATAGAAAGTATCAAAAACTGTGTAAAGAGATGAAAGTGGAAATCGTCGAGGGAGAGGCATACCCGAACCACATGCGTCTCCTCCTGGTAAGTATCTCCGCCATACGAATAGTACAAGCAAAAGCACATTAACGATATTCGACAGCCATACAAATACGGGAGAAGAAATTTCTGGTGCCGTGGATGCTTTGTCGATGCGGTGAGCAAGAACACAAAGATGATTCAAAAGTACATCCAAAAGTAGTAGTGAGGCGATGGTAAACCTTCAGTACCCCTTCTCGTGGTCAGGCAAGTACTGACCTCTCTCGATTTTGAGTAAATTACTAGTTTACTAGTGGCTTTTGGTTTAGCACTAGATCATCGAGACAACGATGTCCTTATCGTCAGCGCTGACATAGATTTCCTTTTTGTTCTTCATGGTGGAGATGACGAGCATCGAGATTTTGTCCTCCACCTCCCGGCGAATGGTACTGCGGAGATCCCGGGCCGCGAACTTGCCGTTTTGGGACTTGTCGGCTAGAACTTCAAGCGCCTTGTCGTCGTATTTGAGGCCCAAGCCCAAATCCTCCAACGGTTTGCGCATCTCCTCCAACATGAGCTTTGCGATGTCCTTGAGATTATCGCGGGTTAAGGGATTAAAGACGACGATTTCGTCCACCCTTGCCATAAACTCCGGCCGCAGGAAATCGGAAAGGCCCTTCATGGCCTTTTCTTTTGTGACGGCTCTGGCGTCCTTATTGAAGCCCACCACGCCACTCTTGTCGTTGGAGCCGGCGTTGGAGGTCATGACGATGACGGTGTTCTCAAAGTTGACAGTGCGTCCCTGGGCGTCGGTGATGCGGCCCTCGTCGAGGATCTGCAGCAGGATATTCATCACGTCGGGGTGGGCCTTTTCGATCTCGTCAAAGAGCACGACGGAATAGGGGCGGCGGCGGACCTTTTCGGTGAGCTGCCCCGCCTCGTCGAAGCCCACGTAACCGGGGGGCGACCCGACTAAGCGGGAGACGGTGTGCTTTTCCATGTATTCCGACATGTCGACCCGGATCAGCGGGTCCACCTTGTCGAACAGCCCCTCGGCCAGCACTTTGACAAGCTCGGTTTTGCCGACGCCGGTTGGGCCGACAAAGATGAAGGAGGCGGGACGCTTTTTCTCGCTCAGCCGCACTTTGGAGCGGCGGATGGCTTTGACTACCGCCTCGATAGCCTCGTCCTGGCCGATGATTTTCGCTTTCAGTTCGCTTTCCAACTCCTGAAGCTTTTCTCCCTCGTTGCGGCTCACCTTCTCCGCCGGGATGCCGGTCCACAGTTCGATGACCTTGGCGACATCGTCCATGGTGACTTTCACGTCTTTGATTTTGGGTTCTAATTCCTTTAGCTTCTCCTTGACCACGATAATTTCGCCCTTTGTCTTGGCGATGGACTCGTAATCGGGGTTCTCGGTCTCCCCTTCCAGCTGGGTCTCCTGGTCGTAGAGCTCCTTGAGCCGTTTATTGAGCTTTTCACAGTCGGTGAGGACGGTGCTCTTAATGGAGGCACAGGCAGCCGATTCGTCCAACAGGTCGATGGCCTTGTCGGGCAGGAACCGGTCGGTGATATACCGCTCGGAGAGGTTGGCACAGGCGTTGATAATTTCGTCTGGGATGATCACTTTATGATGGTTTTGGTAGTATTCCCGGATACCTTTTAGCACCTCAACGGTTTGGGCGATGGTGGGCTCCTCCACCTTGACCGGCTGGAAACGGCGTTCCAGGGCGGAATCCTTTTCAATGTGCTTGCGGTACTCCCCGAAGGTAGTGGCACCGATGACCTGGATTTCCCCTCTGGACAAAGCGGGTTTTAGGATGTTGGCGGCGCTCATGGAACCCTCGGAATCGCCGGTGCCCACCAGGGTGTGGACCTCGTCGATAAAGAGGATGACGTTCCCTTTGGCCTTCACCTCGTCGATGAGGCCCTTGACCCGGCTCTCAAACTGGCCCCGAAACTGGGTTCCGGCCACCAGGGCGGTCAGGTCGAGGAGGTAGACCTCCTTGTCCAGCAGCCTGAAGGGCACGTCACCGGCGACGATTTTCTGGGCGATACCCTCGGCGATGGCGGTTTTGCCGACGCCTGGCTCACCGATCAGGCAGGGGTTGTTTTTCTGCCTACGGCTTAAAATCTGCTCCACCCGGTAAATCTCGGCGTCCCGGCCGATGATCCGGTCCATTTTATTCTCTCTGGCTTTTTCGTTTAAATTGGTGCAGAAATTGTCCAGATACTTACGTTTTTGGCGATCCTTGCGGGATTCCTTTCGATTTTGGGCATGGGAAGTACGGGGCTGTTCATCGGGAATTTCCGCGGGCAAAGAGGAATTGTCAGACCCCTCCACCTCGTCCTTGGGATCTACGTTCCCGAACATCTTCTGGATAAAGGAGGGCATGGTCTCAGCCCCGCCCAGCTCAAACATATCGTTATCCAAGTTATCCATCTGCTCATCGAAGTTGTCTAAGTCCTCCTGGGTGATGCCCATACTGTCCATCATCGACTTCACCTGGGGAAGCCCCAGCTCCGACGCGCATTTGAGGCAGTACCCCTCATTTATCATTTCTTTTCCGTCAAATTTGGCGACAAACAGCATTGCCGGCCTCTTTTTACATTTACAGCACAACATATCCATTAATCCTTAAGTTCCTTTCCGTCTCCCGCGGTGGGAGCTCCGGCCGTCCCAGCGGAAACGACCCTTTATCATACGGGACAAGCCCGTTATTTGCGTCTTTTAAAAGGTGAAAAGCCCTCAACCGCTGTTTTTGCAAAGGCTGCGGCGATAAATCCGTCATCCGCCGCCGTTTTTTCACCTATCCCAAAGGGGCAAGCGGCATTTTTTCAGCGCACCTTTTTTAGAATTCCCCTCTTCTCATTATAATGCATCTTTTCTTTTAATAATCTCCTTTAAGTAAAAAATAAATGACAGAATGATGAAGGCGGTGGGGATGAGGGCCAAATAAAACAGCAGTTTTTCCGGCATCTGGGGGAAAATGAGTACCCCGCAAAGCAATAAGTAGAGAAGGATGGTGGTCACCTTGCCGTACCACTTGGCCGGAATGGAATTGCGCCAGCTCTTTAACAGGATAAGGCCGATGAGGGCCAATGCCACTTCCTTCACTACAAAGATGAGAAACAGCATGAGGATGGCTCTGTGGCGTACCGCCAGGCAGATGATGACAGTAAACATAGTCAGCTTGTCGGCAACGGGGTCCAAAAACTGCCCCAGTGGAGTAATCTCGTGGAAACGGCGGGCGAAATACCCGTCCAGCATATCGGTGAGTCCCGATAGCAGCAACACCACCGCCGGAAGGTAAAAATACTGCTCCGGGACGAGAAAATAACTCAGTGCAAACACCGGCACCAAAATAAGGCGCACAACAGTCAGTGTGTTTGGCAGGTTCATAGAGTGCATTCATCCTTTCGGGTGGAAATCAAAAAGGGCGCGGGGCAATGGAAAAGCCTAGTACAGGGTACAGGCCTGACCCGGAAAAGTGGCCTTTCGCAGCCCTTCGGGTTAGGTCTGCGGCAGAGAGAGGCTAGAAAGCCCCAAATCTCCCAGGCTAGCGGATATCCCGCCTATGGGGTTTAGGTCGTAGAGGTAGTGGAAAAGGTAGGTTTTCGAGATGGCCTCGTTGTTGAGGTATGGGATGCCGTCACCGGTCAGGCCGATGAGAAGGTTTAGGGCCATCACCACGATGAGGATGACAACCGCCGCCTGAACAAGCCCCAAAACGCCGCCCAGCAAAGAGTTCACCGAACCGATGAGGGGAATGTGGCGAACCCCGCGAAACGCCTTGGACAGCGACCGAACGATGACCATAATGGCGAAAAACAACAACAGGAAAAACAACGCCTGCAGCAAAGTATAAATGATGGGATAGAGCATCTGGTCGGCAATTGTAGCGCCTACCGAGTCAGCCGTGCTCATTAAGGTGTTTCCGAACTCCTTCTCCAATCCCTCCACACCGCCAAAAAAGGTGGTGACAAAGCCCCGGAGCATTTGCGGGATCGTTTCCAGCACTGCTCCGATCGAGGCGGTCACATCGGAGGCGGCGGAGTTTTGTAGCGCGTCGCTCACCGACTGAACCAGCTTTTGCCGAATGAAGAGCTGATAGGTAGTCTCAGCCAAAGCGCGGCTCCCAATATAGGCGCCAACGAGGGCCAGCACATACCCCACCACATGCACCAGGGTGGACAAAAAACCCTTGTGCCAGCCGTGGGCAAAATAGTAGATCAATGCCGCTATGAGCAGCAGGTCGAGCACAATTGCAGTGATATTCAATGGCGGGCTCCTTTCTATTTACTGGGCAACATTTTCCCCGCCCTCAGAGTTGGAATTACTCTGCTCATTTTGTTCCGGGTCAGCGTCCGTCACATCCAGAGAGCTACTGCTCAACAAATAGACGCTGTCGCCGACGGCCTCAATGCTGTAGACGTCGTTGGAAACCCTGATGGTTCCAAGTGTGTTGAGTTCCCGGTCCAATACGGTAATGACGCTTTTGCCCAAGACAAAAAGGTTTTTTCCGTTGTCGGACACGTCCAGCGCCTCCCCGTCCAGGGTCGTAGTGGTCTCTGTCTCCCCATCAGTCATCAAAATCGAACAGGACACCGAGTTTGTGTCGGTGGTGAGGACAAAGGTGTAGTCATCTGTAAAGCAGTAACGGGAAAGCTCATTGCTGTAAGCCGCCATCCGCTGGGAGGAATAGTCCTTGGAGACAATACCCACCCCTATGTCGGTAACCAGGTGAATCTGCCCGTTGTCTTTGTAGTCCAGTGCCACCGGCAAGGCGTTTTGAAAGGTGAGGACAGCCGTTGGCTCCTCGCTTTGCTGCTTTAAGTCGATGATGTAAATATTCGAGTTAATCATCCCGCCATCAAATCCGACACAGGCCACTGCCAAGTACCGATCGTCTGGGGAGATGGCCACGTCAGAAATCTGTTCCGACGCCGAGTACCACTTCAAAATTTCCTCATTGCTTCTGTTAAAGACAGTGACGCTGCCGGCGTAGCGGGACTCCTTGGTGACAATGGCGTAACTGCGCTTATCGCTGATGGTAGCCGTCAAGATCGTGTTCTCCATACGGCTGTTCAGGTGGAGGCCGGAATTGCTGTCTATGCGGTAACCATAACCTCCACGGTCGTAGGTGAGAACCCGTCCTCCCGCTTCTTTGACCACTGGGTTTGTGAACCGATGGGTAAAGTGATGCCCGGCTTTCCCTCCGCTGTAAACCATCTCCTCCTCGTTTGTCAGGAGGACTAAATTGTCGTCCAGTCGGCTGATAGACAGCGGGGTGATGCCGGCCAGGGACACAGGAAAGCTTTCACCCAGCGCCCCGGTCTGCTCCCCGTCAGAAGCGCCTGTGGCGTTCTCTACAAGGTCCTGCAAATCGTAGTTTTGATAAAAGTAGATTCCCACAGCTACAACAGACAAAATAAGGAGGATGGCAAATCCGGTAATCAGCCGATTGCGCAGTTTTTTTCGCCGCTTTTTACGGCGGTATTCCTCAATGTCGTAGGTTTTCTCCGGTTTTTCCGGAGACTTTTTCTCTTTCTTCACAGTTTTCTCTCCCAAACGCCCAAATATTTTTTGCCTGAAACGGTTTTACATCGCCCTGCGGGAATTTTGCCTAGAGTTGTGAGCTAAATCCTCGCTAACGAATGGTCATTTGCCAGATGGGAAAAACTCCACCCAGCATAGGATGTATCTCAATGAAGCGACTCTCAAGGCGCTCTATCGACAATTTTTGTATTGTAAAGCTAAAACACTTCACAGAAGCCCCCTGTTGTTTCCTCTCCAAACGGCGTGTAGCTCACTCGGTTGAGGTAGAGCCCTGCCGCCTGCGCCGTAATCCCCGCTTGATCCCTGTCCCGGGAGGCGAGGATGCGGGTAACATCCCCTTCTCTGAGCTTTCCCAGGGGTGCCAGCAGCAACGTCCCCACCATAATCCGCACCATGTTGTACAAAAAACCGTCTCCCGCCACCTTAAATTCAATGAGGTCGCCTTCTCTGCGGACCGATGTCTCATAGATGGTGCGGGTGTAGTTATCGGTGGGCTTGGCCCCGGCGCTGCAAAATCCCCTAAAATCGTGGGTGCCAATAAATTCCTTGGCACAGCGGTTTAAAAGTTCTGCATCCACAGGGTATTTAACCTGTAAGGCACGGTTCTGCAAAAAAGGATTTTTCACCTGGCTGTTCCAGATTTTATAGATGTATTCTTTCCAGCAGACGCTGTACCTAGCGTGAAAATTTGCCGCTATTTCCGGGGGGATCTCCCGGCAGGACAGGATGGCCACATCTCCCGGAAGGCGGTCGTTTAAGGCGATGACCGCCGCGTCAGCAGGAATTTTCAGGGCTGTCTCCATATGAAAAAAATACTGGTTTGCATGGACGCCTGAGTCGGTACGGGAGCATCCCACGATGTCCTCCCGTTTTTTAAAGACCGCTTCCACTGCGTCCTGCACGACCTGGGCCACCGAGAGGGCGTTTTGCTGAACCTGGTAGCCGTGGTAGCGGCTCCCGTCGTAGGCCATTTCAAACAGCAGCTTGCGCATAATTCCCTCCCTGCATTTTGATTGTGCGTCATCGCGCCCATTCCCGGTACCAGGTGGGAATAGGGTTTCTCATTCCATCAAACCAGCGCAGTACCTCCTGCGCCTGGTTTGTCATGGTGTCGATTTCCCTCTGTCCGAAGGGAATTGCCCAGGGAACAGAGGAAAGGGTATTGCTGGCGATATAGAAACACAGCAGCTTAAAAAACTCGAAAGGGGGCTCCCCGCCAAAGTAGCCTTGTAGCTGCCCCGCTGCAAAGGGAGGGCTTTTCTGTCCACACCAGACAATGCGGTTAAACTCCTCCCAGGGGTCTCCGTAGTCGAACCGGTCGAAGTCGATGATATAGAGTTCTCCATTCTGGAGCATCATGTTGCCGATATGGTAGTCCCCGTGCTGGAAAGACTGAGGACGGTTTCGGAGCAGTTCCCGGTTTTCCTCGATGTACTGGATAAACGCCTCTCCCC
Organism: uncultured Oscillospiraceae bacterium; assembly: GCA_904396495.1. Lineage (GTDB taxonomy): Bacteria > Bacillota > Clostridia > Oscillospirales > Ruminococcaceae > Fumia. The sequence goes on along the minus strand of CAJFOJ010000060.1, from coordinate 6,270 downwards.
CACGGATTTGTATGGGGCAGTCCCGGTACATCTGAATTTTTCGATCTGCTTTCCGGTTAAATCGAGTATACCAGTCCTCCTGATTGGTGGACGCAGGAATCGAATGGATTTTGCGGAGGATTTCCCCCGACTTTTTTCCCAGTTCATACTGTTCCCTTTCCGGCAGAAAGGGCACCGTCTCTTCGGCATCTGTCCCGTCAATCCAGGTTTGGAGGGTATAAGCCCCCTCTTCGCATAGTCCAAAATCCACAGGACGGGACATGGGAACCGACAGGGCAGCGACCCGCTCCATAGCCTCGAAGGTAGCCTTTACCCGTTCGTACCGCCCGGCAGGCGAAACCCGCAGGAGGTATTGAGAACCGTCATCTGTAGTCACCTGATACTTTTTGTCCTCCGACCATCCCTTGGGAATGAAAACCCTGGAGGAAAAGTGCAGCTCGGTCATAAAAAACCTCCACTGGATGTCAAGCGCCCAACCTATATTACAAACGGCAGAAATCGATTCAACAGGACTACCGCGGCGATTCCCACCGCCATGACAAACGCCGCCACCCAGTCCCGGAAGCTCAGATGGAGCTGCCGCATCCTGGTGCGGCCCTCGCCGCCGTGGTAACAGCGGCACTCCATAGCCAGCGCCAATTCCTCCGCCCGGCGAAAGGCCGAGATGAAAAGCGGGATGAGGATGGGGATCAGCGCCTTGGCCCGCTGCATGATGCCGCCGCTTTCCAGGTCAGCTCCCCTGGCCTTTTGGGCTGCCATGATCTTATCGGTCTCCTCGATGAGTGTGGGAATAAATCGCAGGGCGATGGACATCATCATAGCAAGCTCGTGGACAGGAAATTTGACCACTTTTAGAGGTTTTAACAACCGTTCAATGGCGTCAGTCAGAGTGATAGGGGATGTGGTATAGGTTAGAAGCGAGCTCCCCGCGATGAGCAATACAATACGCACCGCCATGGTAAAAGCGGTGTAAAGCCCGCCGGTTGTCAGGCGAAAAATCCCCCAGTGGAACAGCTCGGTCCCGCCGGAGATGAAAAAGACGTTTAGCACGGCGGTAAAAATCAAAATGGGGATGATGGGCTTTAAGCTCTTGCCAATCATCCTCACCGGGATTTTCGCCACCCAGTAGCAGACGGCAAGCAACAGCGTAGCGAGCAGAAACCCCAGCGGCTGATTTGCCAAAAAGAGCAGCACGATGTACCCGATGGTCAACAGGATTTTCATCCTGGGGTCCAACCGGTGGACAATGGAATTTCCCGGGAAATACTGCCCGATTGTGATGTCCTTAAGCACGGGGGAGCACCCCCTTTTCACGGAGAGCCTCTAGGATTTTCTTCTTGGCGTAACCTACGGTATAGACGTTTTCAGGGACATCTATACCATTGTCCCGGAGCCTGTGGAAAACGTTTGTCACCTGGGGGACGGCGAGGCGGATGGCCTTGAGCTCGTCGCTGCGGGCGAATACGTTCTCCACCGTGTCGTAGGCGAAAACCTTCGCCTCGTTCATCACAAGCACCTTGTCGGCGTAGTTTGCCACGTCCTCCATGCTGTGGGAGACGAGCAATATGGTGTTCTGCACCTGCTCATGATAGGCTTTGATCTGGTCTAGGATTTTATTCCGCCCTTTGGGGTCGAGGCCGGCGGTGGGCTCGTCCAATATAAGCACCTTGGGCTCCATGGCGATGACCCCGGCGATGGCCACCCGGCGCTTCTGCCCGCCGGACAGCTCAAAGGGGCTTTTTTCAAGAAGCTCCTCTTTTAACCCGACAAACTGGGCGGCCTCACGGACCCGTTTGTCGATTTCCTCCTTGGAAAGGCCCATGTTGTGAGGGCCAAAGGCGATGTCCTTGTAGACTGTCTCCTCAAAAAGCTGGTACTCGGGGTACTGGAATACCAGCCCCACGTTAAAGCGTACCTGCCGGAGTTTCGACTTGTCCGCCCAGATGTCCTCTCCGTCTAAAGTCACCCTCCCTGAGGTGGGCTTTAACAGCCCGTTGAAATGCTGAATGAGAGTGGACTTGCCCGAGCCGGTGTGGCCGATGACGCCGATGATCTCCCCGCCCTCAAAGGTCAGGTTCACATTGTCCACCGCCGTTTTCTCAAAAGGGGTGCCTTGGCCGTAGATATAGGTCAGGTTCTCCGTCTTGATTACCAAATTCCGTTCTTCCTTTCGCTTGCCTCTTTGGTTGCCCTGCCGGGAGACAACTCTGCCTCCCGAAGCCCTTTGAAACGGGCACTCATTTTGATCCCGCCGGCTGCAACAAATTTTTGAGCACCTCTACGCATTCGTCCTCAGTTAGCACGTCGTCGGGGAGGTCTAGCCCTTCCTGCTTCAGTTCGTAAATCAGTTCCGTCACCTGTGGGACATCCAATCCCACCGATTTTAAAAGTTCCACCTTGGAGAACACCTCTTTCGGGGTGCCGTCCAGCAAGATTTTCCCATCGTCCATGACCACCACCCGGCCGGCCTGTACCGCCTCGTCCATGTAGTGGGTGATGAGGATAACGGTGGTGCCAAACTGGCGGTTTAGTTCCCGGATGGTCTTTAAGACCTCCCGCCGCCCCTTTGGATCCAGCATGGCGGTGGGTTCGTCCAGGACGATGCAGTCGGGCCGCATGGCGAGAATGCCCGCGATGGCAACCCGCTGCTTCTGCCCACCGGACAGCTGATGGGGAGCGTGCTCCCGGTATTCGTACATCTCCACCTGCTTTAGCGCCTCGTCCACCCGGCGGCGGATTTCTTTGGGCTCCACCCCCAGGTTCTCCAACGCAAAGGCCACGTCTTCCTCGACGATGGTGGCGACAATCTGGTTATCGGGGTTTTGGAACACCATGCCCACATGCTGCCGGATATCGAAAAGGCGCTCCTCGTCGGCAGTGTCGATGCCGTCCACATACACCTTGCCGGTAGTGGGCAACAGCACGGCGTTTAAATGCTTTGCAAAGGTGGATTTGCCGGAGCCGTTGTGGCCCAACACCGCCACAAATTCCCCCTGCTTAATGGAGAGGTTTACATCCTTTAAAACCGGGACCCGGCTCCCGGTATCCTCGTCCACGTATTCAAAAAAGAGCCGCTCGGCCCTGATATTTCGTTCCATAACGTCCTTTCCGGGCTTAGGAGGGGTTCTCACAAGCCCTATACAAAAAGGATAGGAAAGCCGTTTACCTGCTTTCCGACTGAATTGATCCTATGTCCCCACTCAACCAAAAGGCGGTGGAGCCGCAGGGCAGCGTCAGCCCCGATTCGAGAACTGGCAGGCCGATCTCGTCGGCGGAAACAGAGCCCTTCCGGTCCTTGCCCACTGTCACGCCCAAAAGATAGGCCATAACCGACGGTGAAAGCCCGGTGGTGTAGGAGTTTAAGGCCACAAACAGGGGATTTTCTGAGAGCACCCCCGCGCAGAGATCCAAAAGCCCGTAGATTTTCTCCTCCAACTGCCACACTTCCCCTGACGGGCCCCTGCCGTAGGAGGGCGGGTCCATAATAATGGCGTCATACCGCCGTCCCCGCCTGATTTCCCGCCTGACAAACTTCTCGCAGTCGTCGACGATCCAGCGGACGGGCTTGTCAACAAGCCCTGAAAGCCCGGCGTTTTCTTTGGCCCACTGAACCATCCCTTTGGAGGCGTCCACGTGGCAGACGGAGGCCCCCGCTTTGAGGCAGGCCAAAGTCGCCCCGCCGGTGTAGGCGAACAGGTTTAACACTGATATGGGCCGCTTGGCCTTTGGTATCCACTCCAAAAATTGGTCCCAGTTGACGGCCTGCTCCGGAAAAAGCCCGGTGTGCTTAAAGCCGGTGGGGGAAATCCGAAAGCGCAGCTCTTTATAGCCGATCACCCAGCTTTCCGGGTGCTTTTTATAGACCTCCCAGCGGCCGCCGCCCTTGTCAGACCGGTGATACCGGGCGTTTGCCCCCTTCCAGAGGGGATTTTTCTTTTCCGTGTTCCAGATAATCTGGGGGTCGGGCCGGATGAGGGTAATGTCCTTCCACTTTTCCAGCTTTTCCCCGCCTGAAGCGTCAATCAATTGATAGTCTGCCCAACTTTTGGCAATTCTCATGCAGGTATTTCATCCTTCCAGAGGTTTGTCCCTTATAAAAGCGTCTGCCCGTTTTTATCCAGTCCCAGGTGCTTGTATGCAAGTGGAGTGACACAGCGGCCTCTCGGCGTCCTGGACAGGAACCCCAACTGCATCAGGTAAGGCTCGTATACGTCCTCAATGGTGACGGTTTCCTCCCCCAATACAGCGGCCAGGGTCTCCAGCCCCACCGGTCCCCCGTTGTAATGGGTGATGATGGTCGTCAGCATCCGCCGGTCGATGTTATCAAGCCCCAACTTGTCCACTTCAAGGCGGTTGAGGGCGGTATCGACGATTTCCCTTGTCACAGTGCCGTCTCCGATAACCTGGGCGAAATCCCGCACCCGTTTGAGCATCCGGTTGGCGATACGTGGCGTACCCCTGGAGCGTCTGGCCAGTTCCATAGCCCCGTCTTCGTCGCAGGGGATGCCCAAAATGCCGGCGCTTCGCCGTATGATCTCACAGAGCTCCTCCGGCGAGTACATCTCCAACCGCAAAAGTACCCCGAACCGATCCCGTAAAGGAGCGGTGAGCTGCCCCGCCCGTGTGGTAGCCCCCACCAAGGTGAAATGGGCCAAATCGATGCGGATGGAACGGGCTGACGGACCCTTGCCGATCATGATATCCAGAGCAAAGTCCTCCATAGCCGGGTAGAGCACCTCCTCCACCGCCTTTGAAAGCCTATGGATTTCGTCGATAAACAGCACATCGCCCGGGCCGAGGTTTGTCAGCAATGCCGCTAAATCGCCGGGCTTTTCGATGGCCGGGCCGGAAGTGATTTTGAGGTTGACGTTTAACTCGTTTGCGATGATTTGGGATAAGGTGGTCTTGCCAAGGCCGGGAGGCCCGTAAAGCAGCACGTGATCCAGTGCCTCCCCCCGCTGCTTGGCCGCCTCGATATAAACGGACAGGTTTTCCTTTGCCTTCTCCTGCCCGATGTATTCGCTTAAGGTCTTGGGGCGGAGGGAAAACTCCACGTCAACGTCCTGGGTGTTGTTATAATCGGGCGCAGTAATCCGGTTTTCCAGATCCAATTCCCCGTTTTCGCGCTGTGACTCAAACATGAAAAATCCCCTTTTGGTCTTGTTTGGGCGCTCCCTCCATGGGAAATGCAGGCCCTTTATCTGTAGCATCCCTTTCAGCACTCAAGCGCTGGACGCCTTGTCCATGAATTTCTGCCCTTGAACGACACAATGTGCGGCAGCAGTTCAAAACCTCTCGCTTGGCCACCGGCTTTAAAGCTTTCCCGCCAGCGTCTTGAGGCCGTGCTTAATCATTTCCTCCACCGGAAGGCTGGGGTCCAATCTTGTGATGGCCGCAGTCGCCTCCCCTTGTCCGTAGCCCAACACCACCAAAGCGGAAATGGCCTCCGAGGCGTTAGAACCAGTGGGTAAGTCAAATTGAGGCAAGTCGGCGATACCTCCCTCCACCTGCTCTTTGGTGATCTTGTCTTTGAGCTCCAAAATAATCCGCTGGGCGGTTTTGAGTCCTAGTCCCGGCGCCCCCGCGATGGTTTTGGCGTCCCCTGACGCCACGCAGAGGGCAAACCGCTCCGGCGTAACGGTACTGAGCACCGACAAAGCCGCCTTTGGGCCCACCCTTGTCACGGTAATGAGCATTTTAAAGCAGTTAAGTTCGCTTTGGTCGCAGAATCCAAACAGGTCGAGCATATTTTCGGTGATGTGAAGATAGGTGTAAAAGGTGACCTCTTCCCCCATTTTCGGAAGCCTAGAAATGCTCACCGCCGAGGTTCGGATGCCGTATCCAACACCGGCGCACTCGACGACGGCAAAATTATTTTCTACATGGGCTAGCGTCCCACGGATGCTGTATATCATGGCAATCAACCTTTCTAAACAATGAACGGTTTTCTCCCGGCCTATCTCCGCAGTTTCAGAGAGAAACGGGATTTGGTAGGGCGGGTCAAAATCAAACGCTGTCGCATTAGATTTTTACTCCGCCCGATTTTCAATCTTTCGGACTGTCGGCGAACGGAGCAGAACCCCTCCCCCTACCGCTTTTCCAATAAATTCGTTAAACCTGCTGGAGACTGTTGTGGGCACACCCACACTTTTTATCTGTGGGGCATCTACCTCTACCTCATTTCCAGCAACTCTTTATTAAGCCTACTGGGTGCCGTTGTGGGCACGCCCACACTTTTTATCTGTGGGGCATCCATCTTTCTACCTCATT
>CAJFOJ010000059.1 GCA_904396495.1 uncultured Oscillospiraceae bacterium | reverse complement strand
ATCGCTTTCCGGTCTGTCTTTAACTGATTGTCGATGGAATCTTTTATTGCTTTCGTATTCTTTCCTACTGTATCCACATAGTATCCTTGGCACCAGAAATTCCGGCTCCCATATTTCAGATTCGCGTATCTGTCGAAAATCATCCGTGCGCTTTTGTTCTTGAGCGTTCCCATAAACTGTGCTATACTCATGTACGGTGGGATACTCACTAAAAGAGGAATATGATCCGGGCATGCCTCTCCCTCGATGATCTCTACTTTCATCTCCTTACACAGCTTGATGTTTTCAATGATGTCCCTGCGTAAGGCCTTGTAAATCACCTTCCGGCGGTACTTTGGCACAAATGCCAGATGGTATTCACACCGGTAGCTGGAGTGAGCCGTATGCTTTACCTCTTTTTTCACTCGTCTAAAACCTCCTTGCTCTTTCGTGATGTGGTTGCCAAACCTTCTCGATTGTAGCATGGAGGTTTTATTTGCCAAGGCTTTTTTACCTGCCCCCGGTAGAATCGGGGGTTTTATCATGCTGAAAGCGACAAAAAAGAAAGTGGCAGCTTGAAATAATAATTTCAAGCCGCCGTAAAGCTACTGTATTCTGTTTAGGTGCGTGACAGTCCAGCCGCCAAAACAACGGTTTTTATTATTCCGTTGGACGGCTACCTGTCTGTTTGTTTACCAAATAGATTTAACTGGACAGGGGGTGCATTTTTCTAAGAAACTATAAAGGCACTCAAATATTTTATGATTATCATAGATTATGCTATTATAGGTGGTGAGCGTCATTGGGACAACACATTTTGTCTTATCTTGGATAGACTTTAATAAATCCAGATCTTATTGTACCCAATCAACCAGCTATTTTCCGGCATCTTAGCCGAAGATATTAAATCTCCGTTTTCTTGTTCAGTGATTTCAGTTGCTTCAAATCCATCATAAACGCAATATATTGGACCGTTTTGGAAGATGTTGCACTTGCCAATAATAAATATGAGAACAATATGCTAACCAAACTATCTGTTCTTTTTGGTGTTCGTTCTGATAATTAGGTTGAAATGGATTTTTCTCGCCGAAGCAGTAAAGAACGGGATCATATTGTCTTGGAATTATTCTAACAAGAATTTCTTGCAATAAAATATCTCAAATTGGAAGAAAACGCTATACTACAATGTCTCTGCGCTACTCTGCAGAGATGGCGTCTCTATATGGGACGTATACAGGACAAAAAACATGAAAAGGTTTTTTGAAATTCTTAGCAGAACGCTAAAATCTACCTATATCGCTGGATAAGAGTTCGACCACTGGAAAGTGACAACTTTATACCACAGGAAAAGAAAAAATATCTGTCATAATACACCTTAGTGGGATTGATACAGCATAAAGAACGTTTGCAACGGCACTGTCGAAGAAAAGCTACAAGCAGAACCTCCTAGTTTCAAGGACAAGCCTCAATATATGGAGAAGGCGATCTGAGGTGATAACACCATGGCGTATGTTTTTTCCTATCAGAACCTTTACTTCGCCTCGCAATTCATATGACCTTTGTCGGTGTATTGTTGGGGGGAGAAGTTTAACCCGGTTCATCTGAAGAACCACCGAGAGGCTATTCGCACTATCGATAGCACACCAAGGAAGCTTTCAAAAGGCCTAAAATGCTATCCCTTTTGTATTCTCCAATATAGATGAGGAAAAGCCCTGTTTAGTATTAAAAATCCCTAAGACGAAAAAGCGTCCAGGATATATTTTCCCGCGGCTTTTCAATTACTAACATACTTATTTCAAAATCAGACTTTCGCCATCCATCTCTTCTGGTTTCGGAAGGCCGAGGATTTCCAGCATGGTAGGAGCCAAGTCCGCCAAGCGGCCGCCCTCCCGGAGCTCACAGTCGTATCCCACGAGGATCATCGGCACTGGATTTGTGGTATGAGCGGTGAAAGGGGAGCCGTCCGGCTCGCACATTTTTTCCGCATTGCCGTGATCTGCGGTAATGAGAGCTGCTCCGCCCTTCTTGAGGATGGCGTCCACCGTTCTACCGACACAGGTGTCCACCGCCTCCACAGCGGCGACAGCAGCTTCCATAATTCCAGTGTGGCCCACCATGTCGCAGTTTGCCCAGTTTAAAATGATAACGTCGTATTTGTCGGAGTTGATGGCCTCTACTACTTTATCAGTCACTTCATAGGCACTCATCTCCGGCTTTTGATCAAAGGTCTCCACATTGGGGGAAGGCACCAAAATCCGATCCTCGCCGGGGAAAGTCTTTTCCTCGCCGCCGTTGAAGAAAAAGGTCACATGGGCGTATTTCTGTGTTTCGGCGATTCTAAGCTGAGTGAGGCCCTGCTTACTGATATATTCGCCAAAAGTCATGGTAAGCTCTTTGGGATGATAAGCTACTAGGACGTTGGGCATGGTAGCATCATACTGAGTCATGCAGACAAAAGTGAGGGGGAAGCAGCCGTTTTTCCTCTCAAATCCCTTAAAATCAGCATCCACAAGGCTTCTGGTAATCTGGCGGGCCCGGTCAGGGCGGAAGTTAAAGAAAATCACGCTGTCGTTGGCTTTGATCCGCTCTGTGCCAGCGATGACGACTGGAACCACAAACTCGTCGGTGACACCGGCTTTGTAGGAATCCTCAATGGCTGTAACAGGGCAGGAAGCGGCATTTCCTTCGCCATATACCATGGCGGCGTAGGCTTTTTCCACTCGATCCCAGGCATTGTCACGATCCATAGCGTAGAACCGGCCCATTACCGAGGCCACCTTTCCCACGCCGATTTCCTCCATTTTGGCAACCAGCTCCCGCATAAACTCCGCGCCGGAAGAAGGGGGAACGTCACGGCCGTCTAAAAAGGCGTGGACGTAAACCTTTGTAAGCCCCATTGTTTTTGCCATTTTTAGTAAGCCATACAGATGCTCCTGATGGCTGTGGACGCCACCGTTGGACAAAAGCCCCATTAAATGGAGTGCGGAGCTGTTTTTCTTACAGTTTTCAACGGCCTTTATAAAGGCCTCGTTCTGCAGTGCGTCGCCGCTCTCAAAGGATTTGGTGATGCGCACCAGCTCCTGATAGACGACTCGGCCCGCTCCGATGTTGGTGTGACCCACTTCCGAGTTACCCATCTGGCCGTCGGGAAGACCGACATCAAGGCCGCTGGCTCCGATCAGGGTATGAGGACACTCCGCCATCAAACGGTCTAAGTTTGGCTTTTTAGCGGCGGCAATGGCGTTGCCGTAATCAGATGGATTTTCCCCAAAGCCGTCCATAATCAAAAGTGCAACAGGTTTTTTGCTCATAGATAGGTTCCTTTCATATAGTAGATTTATATTTCTTATCAAGCTTTTCAATATTCTCCCGATCTTCGATCCACTCCTCTGAGTACCCACAGCAATGGCAAACAAAACGGGTAACAGGGATGTAACTAAATACAGTCAGACCGTATGGGATGTTGTTTCCGGCACCGTAAGCTTCCGCACGACCGGGGATGCGGATCAAATCGGAGGATCCGCATTTGGGGCAGACATGTGAATTTTTCATCAAAATCCCCCTTCAGAAAAGGGGCGGGAACCTTCCCGCCCCAATGTTTAGTTATCCTTTTGTCGCAGCGTCCACAATGGCGGCAAAGTCGGGGGCTTTCAATGAAGCGCCGCCGATGAGGCCACCATCCACGTCAGGCTGGGCCAACAGCTCCGCCGCGTTTTTGGCGTTCATCGAGCCGCCATACTGAATGGTCATGGCGTCGGCTGCAGTCTTATCATATACTTTCTCTATGACGCCCCGGATGACCGCACAAACTTCGTTTGCCTGCTGGGAGGTAGCTGTTTTGCCAGTGCCGATGGCCCAGACGGGCTCGTAGGCGATGATGACGTTTTTAAGTTCATCTTTGGAAACGTCCTTGAGGGCGATTTTAGTCTGCATCGCCACCAGTTCTTCGGTGATGCCGTTTTCCCGATCCTCCAACATTTCGCCGACGCAGAGGATGACCTTAAGCCCCGCAGCCAAAGCGGCTTTTGTGCGCTTGTTAACGGTGACATCGGTCTCGCCGAAGTACTGTCTTCTCTCGGAATGGCCAATCACCACGTACTCCACGCCCATTTCCTTGAGCATATCGGCAGAGATTTCGCCGGTAAAGGCACCCGATTTTTCAAAGTGGCAGTTTTGAGCGCCCACCTTGATGTTGGAGCCTTTTGAAGCGTCCAAAACGGTTTCCAAGTTGGTAAAAGGAACGCAGGCGACCACCTCGCAACCGGCATTTGCCACGAGAGGTTTCATCTCCTCGATAAGAGCTTTGGCCTCAGGACGGGTTTTATTCATTTTCCAGTTGCCAGCAATAACGGCTTTGCGCAAAGATTTATTCATCTTGTTTTCCTCCAAACATTTTTCTGTCAACACAAAACTTCCGCCGCCGTTTTGTCACGACGACGGAAGGTGAAATTTTGCAAGTTATTTATCCTGCAAGCAAGCGATACCGGGAAGTTCTAATCCCTCTAAAAACTCCAAGGAAGCGCCGCCGCCAGTGGAGATGTGGGTCATCTTGTCGGCAAAACCCAGTTTCTCAACCGCAGCCGCCGAATCGCCACCGCCAATGATGGAGATAGCGCCGCTGTCAGCCACTGCCTGAGCGACAGCAATGGTTCCAGCTGCGAAGTTATCCCATTCGGAAACGCCCATGGGGCCGTTCCAGACAACAGTGCCAGCGCCTTTGATGGCGTCTGCAAAAATCTTCTGGGTTTTGGGACCGATGTCGAGGCCCATGTAACCGTCGGGGATGTTATCGGAATCCACCATGATGGCATGGCAGTCAGGAGCGTATTTATCGCCCGCTTTATTGTCCACGGGGAGCAGGAATTTAACGCCTTTTTCCTCCGCTTTCTTCATCATTTCTTTTGCCAAGTCGAGCTTGTCTTCCTCACAGAGGGAATCACCGATGGAGTAGCCGTTGGCTTTATTAAAGGTGTAAGCCATGCCGCCACCGACGATCAAAACATCTACTTTTTCCAAAAGATTGTTGATGACTCCGATCTTATCGGAGACTTTGGCACCGCCCAAAATGGCGACAAATGGACGCTTGGGATTGCTCAAAGCGTTGCCCATAATGGTGATTTCTTTCTGGATCAGGAAGCCACAGACAGCGGGGAGATAATCTGCCACACCAGCGGTAGAAGCATGGGCCCTGTGTGCGGTGCCGAATGCGTCGTTGACATAGATTTCCGCCATCGAGGCCAATTCTTTTGCAAACGCAGGGTCGTTTTTCTTTTCTTCTTTGTGGAAGCGGACGTTTTCAAGAAGCATCAACTCTCCGCCTTTTAAAGCGGCAGCCTTTGCCTTGGCGTCCTCGCCAATGACGTCTTTAGCCATAATCACGTCCATATTGAGAAGCTCGGACAAACGCTTTGCAACTGGTGCCAAAGAGTATTTCATGTCAAAGCCGTCTTTCGGACGTCCCAAATGAGAGCAGGCGATGACAGCAGCGCCGTTGTCCAGGAGATATTTCAAAGTTTTAAGGGATTCGCGGATACGTTTGTCGTCGGTGATCTCTCCACTTTCATTGAGGGGAACGTTAAAATCGCAGCGGACCAACACTTTCTTGCCGCGGACATCGATGTCCTCAACGGTTTTTTTGTTGTAAGAGGTCATTGTAGTCATCCTTCCAATTAAAATATTTTTAGTTTGTTAAATACAAAACAATCCATCGTTATTCTATACCATTTTCCGCCATTTTGCAAGGGGATAACAGAAAATTTATAAAATTTGTACCCGTTCTTTTAAATTTTATTTTTATCTTTCAGCACTACAGCGATGACATCCGGCCCTGCGTTGATACTGATGGCGGCTCCCGCCGGTGCGACGAGGGACGGAGCATACCCTACTGCCTTTTCCATCTCGGCTTGCAGCTCCTCTCCGTGCTCCTTAACAGAGCCGGTGATGATGGCATAATGGGTTTTGGGGATCATGTTTTGGGTAGCCAATTTCACAATGGCAGGGACAATGCTTTTTTCGCCCCGGACTTTGTCGAGGATCTTAGAGTCCCCATCCTCAAAAGTAATGATGGGCTTTAGCCCCATAAGCTCTCCCACAAAGGCGGCGGCGCAGCTGATACGCCCGCTTTTTTTTGCAAACTCCAGGGAATAAGAGGCAAAGTAGATCCGGCTGCATTTAAGCCAGTTTTTGAGATAATCGAGAATTTCAGATACCGGAGCGCCCCTGTGTGCTTTTTTTGCGGCGTTTAACACCGGATAACCGTAACCCAGGCAGTAGGAACGGGAGTCAAGGCAGTGGATGTGGAAGGTATTTTTCGCTTCGGGGTGCGCCTCGTAAAACTGTTCCCGGGCCATGAGGGAGTTGTTATAGGTGTTGGAACCTTTGGAATTGATGGCGACATAAATCAGATCGCTGTAGCCTTCTTTATAAATTTTCTCGAATCCCTCCAAGAATTGCATGTGGGTGTATTGGGAGGTCACGGGAATCTTTTTGCAGTTTTTTAACACCTCATAAAATTCATGGGGAGTAAAGTCCACTCGTTCAGTAAAACTTTGGTCATCCACCGTGATGGCAAAGGGAAAAATGTGAATGCCGTACTCGATTTCCAGCTCTGCGGGAATGTCGCAGGCAGAATCGGTGGCTATTTTAATTTTATTCATTTTCATTCCTCCGTTTAATTTTCATTTACATCGTCCCAACTGAGACGGGCAAGATTGCCTTTTTCCTCCAATTCTGGAAATCCCCATTGACGCAGGGTTTCATATACACCAATGGCGACACTGTTGGATAAATTGAGGCTACGGATATTTTTCCGCATGGGGATGCGGACACAGGTGTCTGGGTTTTCCTTTAAAAGTTCTTCCGGTAAACCGGCGTCCTCTCTCCCAAAAAATAAGTAGCAATTGTCAGGATAGGCAATATCACAGTAATTATGCCTCGCCTTGGTAGTAAAGTAATAACAGGTGCCATCGTTTTTGTGATAAAAGTCCTCTAGGTTTTCGTAATAGGTAATATCCAGCTCTCCCCAGTAATCGAGCCCCGCTCGTTTTAGCTTTTTATCATCGATAGAAAATCCCATGGGTTTGACGATGTGAAGCCGTGCGCCTGTCACTGAGCAGGTACGGGCGATATTGCCGGTGTTCTGGGGGATCTGTGGTTCAACCAGTACAATATTGAGGGTCATGGTTTGATTCACGTTCTTTCCGTCGTATTCAGATCAAAGACCAAATAATACCATTTTATATCTTCTTCTTCTTATTATACCAGAGCCTTGTGAGTTTACAAAGAACAAGAGGTTCAAATTCACAAAAATTTCAAAAAAGAAAGGGCAAAATAATGCGGGTGATAGTAACGATATATAAGATCATTCTAAAATTATTTTTCCTTTGTCCCCGAAAATGGAAAATTTGAAAACAATATTGCAAACGATAACACTTAAAAAGGATGGGCAGTTAAAATGGAAAATTTAATTGAGATTCGAGACGTGTTTAAAATATACCCGTCAGCAGAAGACGATGTGAAGGCTTTACGTGGCATTAACATCACAGTGAAAGCAGGAGAATTTGTTGCCGTAGTGGGCAGCTCTGGCTCTGGAAAGTCCACTATGATGAACATTTTAGGCTGTCTGGATGTTCCTACCTCCGGCAGTTACTTGCTGGACGGGCAGGACGTATCCCATTTCACCGACGACGAATTGAGCGAAATCCGAAATGAAAAAATAGGATTCATATTCCAAGGTTTTCATCTGATTCCAGGATTGACAGCGCTGGAAAATGTAGAATTACCCCTTTTGTACCGAGGTGTCCCCCGACATGAACGCCGCAAGGCGGCAATTGAGGCGCTGGCCCGTATGGGATTAACTTCCCGGTTAAGCCACCGACCCAACCAGATGTCCGGCGGCCAGCAGCAGCGGGTCGCCATCGCCCGCGCCATCGTCGGTAAGCCGCCCATCATCTTAGCTGATGAACCCACCGGCAACTTGGATCAAAAAAACGGTGCCGAGGTGATGCGTTTGTTGGGGGAACTTCACCAGGAGGGAAAGACTATTGTGCTCATCACCCACGACCAAAAGATCGCCGCCTGCGCCCAGCGGATCATCGAGATTTCGGATGGACAGGCGGTACAGGAACCGGAATTATTGACCCGAAACGCCTGATTATTGAGTGATTGCCGCCGAAATTTTCAATTGGTACTCTCCTAGCAAGTTTGGGATATGATGTAAAGGAATCCCCACTGCTTTTTGGCGCAGAGGGCTTTCTGGAATTTTTCCGAACACCTGAATGAACCCGATTTTTCCCGTGCATAATAGGAACAGAAATTGAAGACCAAAGGAGTGTATCAAGGTGTCAATCAAAAGGGGAGAAATTTACTACGCCGATTTGAGCCCCGTCGTCGGTTCTGAGCAGGGCGGCGTCCGTCCTGTGTTGATTGTACAAAACGACGTGGGGAATAAATACAGCCCGACCGTTATCGCAGCCGCCATTACCAGCCAGAAAGACAAGGCGAAGCTTCCGACCCATATTGAGCTCAACGCGGAAAGCTGCGGCCTCGCGAAAAATTCCGTCGTCCTTTTGGAACAGGTTCGCACCATCGATAAAAAGCGCCTGAAAGAAAAAATGGGTGAGCTTCCGCCAGAGGCGATGAGTAATGTAAATTCCGCTATTTCCATCAGCTTTGGGCTGACCAACCGCCCTGATTTTCACAGCCCTACATAAGCTTATGGAGTGGCAAAATGCCCTGCAAATTTTAATTTGCAGGGCATTTTTTATATATACCTTAAATTTTTTGTTTGACGCCGTCGCGGTAAACGGCCTCCACGTTGTATTGAGGGTCGACGATGAGTAAATCTGCCCATTTGCCCTCGGTAATGCTTCCGGTCAAGTTGTCG
Source organism: uncultured Oscillospiraceae bacterium (assembly GCA_904396495.1). Classification (GTDB taxonomy): domain Bacteria; phylum Bacillota; class Clostridia; order Oscillospirales; family Ruminococcaceae; genus Fumia. Next base: position 15,836 of record CAJFOJ010000059.1, on the reverse strand, counting down.
ATTTTCACCGCTTTGGCGGGATTGATGGTAGCCGCTTTGAGCGCCGCCTCTTCTCGGATACCAAATTCCATCAGTCGTTTCACCCCGATGAGGCTATTGACCACCGATCCGGCTATTGTGCCATTTTCTAAGGTGGCTTTGCCGTCCTTGACGTAGACAGGCTGCCCTCCTAACTCGTAAACCCCATCCGGCATACCGGCGGCACACATCGAATCGGAAATCATGCAGATACGGTCTTCTCCAAACACCTTGAAGGTGGTGCGGATGACAGCGGGATGAATGTGGATGCCATCACAGATCAGCTCGACAAAAGCGTCAGAGTCAAATGCGGCGCCTACGACTCCCGGTTCCCGATGGCTGAGACCGGTCATGGCATTGTAGAGATGGGTGGTGCTGGTGGCGCCTTTTTCGTAGGCGTCCATGGTGGTCTGATAGTTGCCGTTGGTGTGGGCCACGCAGACGGTGCAGATATCCTTTGCTTCGGCGATAAAGTCCAGGTTTCCAGGAACCTCGGGAGCTACGTCCACTAGACGCACCCGGTTGCCGCTCTCTTCATTGAGCTTTTTAAACAGTTCAATGTCGGCGGGAATGATGTATTCTTCTACATGGGCACCCTTTTTCTCCTTGCTGAGGAACGGGCCTTCCATGTTGATGCCGTACAATCGGGCGCCAACCGCCTTTTGGTTGTCCGCAAAGGTTTTATAGACTTTAAAAAGCCGGCTCAGGGTTTCCGGCGGCAGGGTCATCGAAGTAGTCATGACAGTAGTGACTCCAGCTTTGATGTAAGTGTCCGCCATCTTTTGGAAGGACTCTTCGCTGCCGTCGCAGAAATCGGCACCGCCGCAACCGTGGCTGTGGATGTCAATAAATCCAGGAAGGAGCTTCTTTCCTTTCACATCTATGACCTCTTCACCGTCGGAGTGAAGATTCTCCCCCACTTTGGCGATGAGACCGTTTTGTACCTGAACGTCGACCGATCGAAAAACGCCTTTGTCGGTAAAAACCGAACCATTTTTAAAAATCATGGTGCAACCTTCCTTTTATTCATGATAATTTAGAGAAATAATATATTTCAGCATCATTGTATCACGATGGGGAAAAACTTTCAATGTGAAAATGCTTTTCTCCAAAAAAATCGGAATTTTTTTACACTTTTTTTAAAAAAACCTTGACAAATGAACAAAGGGCAGATACAATGTTCATATATTGAACATTCAAAATTTGAACAAAGGAGGATCTGAGCGTGGAAGATTTGTTTCAGCTTTTGAAAGCGATCAACATACAGCCTGTAACCAATCAGAGGGATTTGGCAAATGCGGTGGGGCTTTCGGTTGGAAAGGTCAACGCGCTGTTGCGGGAAGCGGAACAGCAGGGATATCTGACGGTTTCCCGGGACGGTAAGCGCTCCCGATTTCTCATTACCGCAAAGGGGCAGGAACTCTTAGAAAATACCCTCTTGACTCAGCGGGCCATGAAACTGGCCCTCAAGTCAGAGGGGAGCGGTCACATTCGAAAGGCAGTTATTTTGGCGGCGGGCCACCGACAGGATTTTGATTGCCCGGTTTCGATGCTGAAGCTGGACGAAACCCTCATCATCGACCGGAACCTGTCGACTTTGGAAAGCTGTGGAATCGAGCAGTTTGTCGTGGTGGCAGGCTATCAGGCAGACCAGTTGGCGGAACACTTAAGCGGAAAGCAAAACGTTACCATCATCAACAATCCCCGCTACAAATGGTCGGGTACTATGTATGGCTTGAGTCTCGTAAAGGGACTAATCCACGAGGACTTTTTGGTGTTGAAAAGCGACGTTGTATTTGAACAGAGGGCAATCAATGAATTATTGAAAGAGAAAAATCCATTTTCCACCGTCATCGCCGCTCCCAGCGGCCACAGTGACGAGGCCTTTGTGGAGCTGGACGAAGAGGAGAATATTTTCCGGATCAGTAAGGATATACACCAGATTAATAAGGTGCAGGGGGAACTCACCGGCATTGCCAAGATCTCGATGGAAGTCTTTGAAAAGATGCTGGAGTATTTCGATGGCAACCAAAACCCATTCTTAAACTTTGAGTATGTTTTGGAAAACATCGGCAGGATTTACCGGTTTACCGGGGTGATGGTGGACGATCTGGTGTGGAGTAAGGTGGAAAACAGAGAGCAGTACCAGAACCTTCTCAACATCGTTTTTCCACGTATCCTGCGCAAAGAAAAGGAAATGAAGGAAAAATTTGCCGCCGATACCATAGTCGACATTCTCCATATTCCCCGGGAAGACATTGTGGAAATTTCCTTTGCGGGCGGCCTTACCAACAAAAACTATTATGTGGCCCTCAAAGACAAAGAGTACATTCTTCGGCTTCCCGGCATCATGACCCAAAGCATGATCAGCAGAGAAAATGAAAAGCGAAACGCTCAGATTGCCTCTGATAGAGGATTAAACTGCAAGTTGGTCTATTGCAATGCTGAAACCGGCGTCAAGCTCAGTGAATACATCGAAAATGCCGAGACGCTAAACGGTCGCACCGCTAAACTAGAAGAGAATGTAAAAGCGGTGGCCAAGATGTTAAAGCAACTTCACACATCCGATTTCTACATGAAAAATGAATTTAATCCCTTTCGGGAGACACAAAAGTATGAAAGCCTATTTGATGTTCCATGTGAGGACAGGATGTACAAAGGCTATAAGGAATTACGGCCCAAGGTCTTTGCCCTACAGGACCGTCTACAGGAGTTAGGCTGGGAGCAAAAGCCCTGCCACAATGATTTGTTGGCTAACAACTTGGTAAAGAATGGAAACAATGGACGGCTTTATCTAATTGACTGGGAGTATTCCGGTATCAACGATCCTATGTTTGACGTCGCTTCTTTCTTTTTGGAAAATGGATTCTCCCCAGAGGACGAAGAACTGTTTTTTAACTATTACTTTATGGGCGAAGAGGTGGATTTGGCGCCTTATCAGCAAAAAATCCTGATTTTTAAAATCAGCCAGGACTTTTTGTGGAGCGTTTGGACGGTCCTCAAGGAATCTAAAGGCGACGATTATGGAAGTTATGGGCAGGACCGGTTCAACCGGGCACTCGAAAATATGGCAGTTTGGGAAAAAACCTATGCCAACTGAAAGGAGAATAACTGTGAAAAAGGCAGAAAGAGAGAAGCAGCAAATCGACTGGGGGATCACGATTTTCCCACTGTTTGTAATTTTGGTGGTAGCGGGTATGCTCATGCTATTCCCCGACAGCGCCACACAGATTTTAGGTAATGTCAAAAGCTTCTTTGTCAACGATCTGGGCTTTCTGTACATGATTTTTGGGTTGGGTGTCCTGCTCATTTCTTTCTATATTGCCTTTTCCAAATACGGAAACATTAAACTGGGAACACTTGAAAAGCCACGCCATTCCAATTTCAGTTGGGGGGCTATGATCTTTACCTCTACCATGGCGGCGGATATCCTTTTTTATTCTCTGATCGAGTGGGCTTTCTATTATAATGCCCATCCGTTTGGCATCGAGGCGTTAACCACTGCCCAACGCCAGGATTATTCTTCCATGTTTCCTCTTTTCCATTGGGGCCCCATCGCATGGGGATTCTACATTCTCCCTGCAGCGGCCTATGGATACATGATGTACGTCAAAAAATCCCATAGGCAGCGGATGAGTGAGGCATGCCGCCCGATTTTCGGCAAAAAGGTGGACGGTCCACTAGGGAAAGCCATTGATATTTTTGCCATTGTGGGGCTCCTTGCAGCGACAGCCACCACTTTTGCAGTGGCAACTCCTTTGCTGTCCGGCGCCTTCTGCGATTTGACCGGCTTGGAGGCATCTCCGATTATTGATATCTGTATTCTGGCCTTTAACGCATTAGTATTTACCCTGGCGGTACTGTTCGGTATCAAAGGGATTTCCAAGGTGGCCACCATTTGTATTGTTTTATTCTTTATTCTGCTCGCCATTTTCCTCTTTGGCGGTCCTACCCGCTATATTATTGAAAGCGGTATTACCGGGTTAGGCGGCGTGGCTAATAACTTCCTTTCTATGGCCACATGGATGGATCCCCTGCGCCTCTCCGGCGACGGGAACACCGGCTTCCCGCAGGATTGGACAGTTTTCTACTGGGCTTACTGGATTTCTTGGTCGGTGGCTACCCCCTTCTTTGTTGGAAAAATTTCAGAAGGCCGCACAATCCGTCAGACCATTATTGGCGCGTATATCAGCGGAGTTTCCGCCACTTTCCTCTCCTTTATTGTATTCGGGAACTATGGCCTTTACCAGCAGACCCACGGTATTATCGACCCAGCCGGCATTCTGGCGACAGGAGGAAAGCCGGCTGAGGCCATACTGGAAATCTTTGGGACCCTGCCATGGCCCAAAATTGGCATGATCGTACTGGTTTTCGCGATGATCGCATTTTACGCCTCTACATTTGATGCTTTAACCCTGGTGATTTCCTCCTATTCGGTCAAAAACATAAAAAGCGACGAAGAGCCTAGTAAACAACTGCGGACGTTTTGGTGTATTGTCTTCATTGTACTTCCCACAGCTTTGCTGTTCAATGAAAGCACCATGAGTCTTCTACAGACTTTGTCAATATGTGCTGCGCTCCCTATTATGATTATCATCGGCCTGATAATAACCGGTTTTATCAAGGAATTGCGGACTCATCGAAAAGAAGTGGCAAAAAATGCTGTTGAACAAGTCGTCATTATCAGTGATGCAGTGGCGGAAGATTAAAATAACTTTCTATTATTTGGTGTACGTAAAATCCCCGCAGGTTGTAAATCTGCGGGGATTTTACTATTTCGGGAATAGACGAGTTTAGTAAAACTTCACTCTATCTGTATAATTTTCTTGCGCATTAACGCAGTGATGATCCGGTAAGTTTTAGTGATCCAATCTTCTATGATCGTCGGCTTGACATGGTAATATTCAGCTAATTGTTGAGTAGAGCACTGTTCGACAAACAAAAGTGTGAGGAATGTTTTGAGATCGATAAAATCCCCGATTGCCAAACACAAGCTATTCATAAAAACACAGGAAGAAATTAACTTCATAAAATTCTTTTGATTTTGGAGCAATTCGTCAATTTGTTTGTGATCAATGGTCATACACGGCGTCACCATCTTGGAGCATATATTTTTAAGGGTCAACCCCAGTGTCAATACATAGATAACCTTGTGTTATAAGAACCTGTTACCAAATAGCAGAAAGAATTATTTACCAATTTTCTTGTACTAAAAAGCAATTTAGCAACGAACCGACTAAAGAAATATTATAGTAACAATAGTATCATAATATAAAATCGAAATTTATAAAATTAAGTCGAATAGCTATTTTTATAGAAATTTTTTCAGTATTTCCACGTTTTGTTCTTCACCGTTCACTAGCTTTTTAGCCAATTTTAAAATATTGGGATCCGCGTCATCCCCCTGCTGGTTTAATTCTTTTTGAATATCCACAATTCCCATTGAACTCCCCTGTACAAGCATCTGTGCCAGATGAGATGGGGAACGATCAGTCAACGTGTTTACTTTAATCATTAAAGAAGCCGATACATCGTCCCACATGCCAGTTTTCTTTGGTTCCTCACCGTGAGAGCGGAGGAGAAGCGAAGCCTCATCATTCATCTTTGTATACCAGTCCCTTTGTTTTTGTAAAACTTCCAAAAACTGGGGATCTTCTGTGAGTTCAGTGATTTCCTCCAGGGTTTTGCGGCCCATTTGGGAGTTTTTGTAGATATCGTTAAGCATTTGAATATCAGGATTTACTTGTTGCATATTGATCATTCCTTTCTGGGAATAGGGCTTTCTTCTGCTTGGGAAAATGCTCCAAGAGAAACGGCCTTGTTTTTACATCTCTTTTTCAAAAACTCACTGCTTTTTTGGAAGCAGATATTATTGTTTATTATTCCCAAAAAGCACAAATATACAAAAGCCCTTACTCAAAACTTTTCTATTATGATATTAGATCACCTATTTGTGCTTGGATCCATGCTACAATCACTTTTACCCCCTTTTGAGGCATCATAGAGAACCGTTGAAAATGACATCAGCATACCAGCGAGTCGGAGCGGAAAATTCATCGTATCGGTAACGAACCGCATCCAAACAGTAAGAGAGAATATCGTCAAAATCCTGGCTATATGCCATAGTTCGTTTGGCATCCGTGCCAGATGTTCGTCTACCGGACAATCTACAAAAATTTTTGCGCCCAGTCTTTCGAGGATTTCCTTGCAGCAAAAGGGCCTGTTCAATTAAGATCACACCAGGACCTTTTTTCACCTCCAATGTAATGGCGTTACTCATAGCATCAAAATCGACGCCGACCGGATGGATGAATTCCAGGTACCCTTACCGGTACAGGGTGCAATGGTTTCCGGGATAGTTGTCTTGCAAAAACAGTCTCCATTGATTAATGTGACGGAACAAAGAGGTTCCAAGAGAGTTTGGAACTGTGCGCAAATAGTGGACTTCCCATTGACGAAACCGTCCGCAAAACCCACAATCAGTATTTTCATTTCATACTCGATTTTTCAGGAAATCAGCAAAAAAATCCCCGGTCTATACCGGGGATTTTTTCGATATTTTAGTATTTCGGTCTCGCCACATAAGAGGTATGCAAAATTTTGTGTGCCTTGTGGCTTCCGGGCTTCTCTAAATACTCGGAGTAAAGAGTCTTGATCCAGGGATTTTCGTGGGATTTTCTAAGCCCCATGCCAGAATCGGTGTCGTACAGTGCCTTCGCACGAATCGCTTTCAGATCCACAAAGTTGCGGACCGATGCGGGCTGGAAGGGCTGTCCGCCGCCGTTGACACATCCGCCGGGACAAGCCATAATTTCGATGAACTGGTAGTCGGCAGTGCCGTCCTGAATCATTTTGAGCACCTTTTTGGCGTTGGCCAATCCGGAACAAACCGCTACCTTTACATCCATGCCGGCAATGTTGTAGATGGCCTCTTTGATGCCTTTGGTGCCGCGAACGTCATTAAATTCCACAGGCTGCATATCCTTACCATTGAGCCAATCGTTGGCGGTGCGGAGGGCGGCCTCCATGACGCCGCCGGTAGCGCCAAAGATAAGGCCTGCACCGGAACCGGTTCCCAAGGGATTATCAAACTCCTCGTCGGGGAGGTTTTTAAAATTGAGACCAGCGGTTTCAATGAGGCGGGCCAGTTCTCTGGTAGTCAGGGCGATATCAATGTCAGGGACACCAGCCGCCGCTTGATCGTCACGGCCCATCTCGAATTTCTTGGCGGTACAAGGCATGACGCTGACGACGACTAAGTTTTTGGGATCGATGTTATTTTTCTCGGCATACCAGGTCTTAGCGATGGCGCCGAACATCTGCTGAGGCGATTTGCAGCTGGACAGATGGGGCAGCAGATCGGGGAAGTAGTGCTCGCAGTACTTGACCCATCCGGGAGAACAGGAGGTAATCATGGGCAGGACGCCGCCGTTTTGGACGCGTTCTACGAACTCGTTTGCCTCTTCCATGATGGTAAGGTCGGCGGAAAAATCGGTGTCAAACACGCCGTCGAAGCCAAGCCGTCTCAAAGCGGCAACCATTTTGCCCTCCACATTGGTTCCCACCGGCATTCCGAAAGCTTCACCCAAGGTGACGCGAATGGAGGGGGCAGTCTGGACAATAACGGTCTTTTCGGGGTCGTTTAACGCTTCCCAAACTTTTGCTGTATAGTCTTTTTCCATCAAAGCGCCGGTGGGGCAAGCCACGATGCACTGACCACAGGAAACGCAGGAGGTATCCCCCAACGCCTTTTCAAAGGCGCAACTGATATTGGTTTTAAATCCGCGCTCATTGGCGCCGATGACCCCTACATCCTGCCACTGGCGGCACACTGCAGCGCAACGGCGACAAAGGATACATTTTGAATTGTCGCGGATCATATGAGCGGCGGAATCGTCGATTTCATACTCATTTTTCTCGCCCACAAAGGCATCCTCGTTTTCAATGCCGTTGTCCACACAGAGCTTTTGCAGTTCGCAGTTTCCGCTTTTTAAGCAGGACAGGCAGGATTTGTTGTGGGTGGAGAGCAAAAGCTCCAAGTTGGTGCGGCGGGCATCCAAAACCTTTTTGGTGTTGGTGAACACCTCCATACCTTCATTGACCGGGTATACGCAGGCCGCAACCTGGGCTTTCGCGCCTTTGACCTCGACGGTGCAGATGCGGCAGGCGCCGATCTCGTTGATGTCCTTTAAATAACAAAGGGTCGGGATATCGATTCCCACCTGGCGTGCTGCTTCAAGGATTGTAGTCCCGGGCGCAACAGCGACAGGCATATTGTTGATCTTTAAATTAACCATTTCCATGCTGGGCCACACTCCTTATCTCTTTACGATAGCGCCGAATTTACATTTTTCAATGCAGGCACCGCACTTGATGCACTTATCTTGATTGACCACATGAGGATTCTTGACGGTACCCTCAATCGCGCCCACCGGGCAGGTTCTGGCACAGAGGGTACAGCCCTTACATTTGTCCTCCAGGATGACAACTTGCATCAGGTGTTTACAAACGCCGGCCGGGCATTTTTTGTCGACCACATGAGCGATGTATTCGTCGCGGAAATATTTGAGCGTGGACAAAACCGGGTTGGGAGCTGTCTGGCCCAGGCCGCAGAGGGAGTTTTGCTTGATATAATAGCAGAGTGCTTCCATCCTGTCCAAGTCTTCCAACGTGGCTTGACCGCGAGTAATTTTATCGAGCATTTCATAGAGGCGTTTGGTGCCGACGCGGCAGGGGGTACATTTACCACAGGACTCGTCTACCGTAAATTCCAGGAAGAATTTTGCGATATCGACCATACAGGTGTCCTCGTCCATGACGATGAGGCCACCGGAACCCATCATCGAGCCAATGGCGATCAGGTTGTCGTAATCGATTGCCACGTCAAAGTGAGATTCGGGGATGCATCCGCCGGAAGGGCCGCCGGTCTGGGCCGCCTTAAATTTCTTCCCATTGGGGATGCCGCCGCCGATTTCCTCGACAACCTCCCGCAGAGTGGTGCCCATGGGGACCTCTACAAGGCCGGTGTTTTTGATCTTTCCGCCCAACGCAAAGACCTTGGTGCCTTTGGACTTTTCGGTACCGATGGAGCTAAACCACTCGGCACCGTTTAAGATAATTCTCGGAATGTTGGCATAGGTTTCTACATTATTCAAAACAGTGGGCTTGCCAAAAAGGCCCTTGACCGCCGGGAAGGGCGGACGGGGACGGGGTTCACCGCGATGGCCTTCAATAGAGGTCATCAAAGCGGTTTCTTCACCACAGACGAAAGCGCCTGCGCCCAGGCGGAGCTCCAAATCAAAGTCAAATCCGGAATTAAAGATGTTTTTGCCCAACAGGCCGTACTCCCTTGCCTGGTCAATGGCGATCTGAAGGCGTTTAACGGCGATGGGGTATTCTGCGCGGATATAAATGTAGCCCTGGTTGGCGCCAATAGCGTAACCGGCGATGGCCATTGCTTCAATGACCACATGGGGGTCACCTTCCAACACTGAACGGTCCATGAATGCGCCGGGGTCACCCTCGTCGGCGTTACAGCAGACGTATTTCTGATCTGCCTGGTTGGCGGCGGCAAAGCTCCATTTTAAGCCGGTGGGGAATCCTCCACCTCCGCGGCCGCGAAGGCCGGAATCTTTAATGATCTGGATGACCTGCTCCGGAGTATACTCGGTCAGGACTTTTCCCAGCGCTTCATAGCCGTCGACGCCTATGTACTCATCGATATTTTCCGGGTTGATGACGCCGCAGTTGCGAAGGGCAATGCGGTGCTGTTTCGCGTAAAAATTGGTGTCGTTTAAGGATTTGACCTGGTCTTCCTGCACCGTCTCTTTGTAAAGCAAACGCTTGACAATACGGCCTTTTAACAGATGCTCGCTGACAATTTCGGGGATGTCCTCCGCCTTTACTTCGGAATAGAAACATCCCTCGGGATATACGATCATAATCGGGCCCAGAGCGCAGAGGCCAAAGCAGCCGGTTTTGACAACTTTTACCTCTTCCTCCAGCCCGTTTTTCTTGATTTCACTTTCCAGGGAATCGATTATCGCCTGGCTGCCGGAGGAAGTACATCCAGTACCTCCGCAGACAAGTACGTGTGAACGAAACATGGTGCGACCTCCTTATTTTAAGTTTCCGATGGTATACTCGCTGACGACGTTGCCATTGACCAGATGGTCAGCTACGACTTTCGCCACCTTGTCCGCAGTCATTTTGACATAGGTTGTTTTCTCGCCGTTTGCGTCGATCACTTCGACCACAGGCTCGTATTGACAGATGCCGATACAACCGGTCTGTGTAACCGTCACATTGTGGAGGTTTCGTTTCGCCACTTCTTCAGTAAACGCATTGAGTACCGGCCGTGCGCCAGCGGCGATCCCACAAGTCGCCATGCCGACGACGACGCGGATGTTATCGTCGCTTTCCTCACGGAGGCTGACGTTGTTTTTCATCTTGTCGCGAATGGCTTTCAGTTCTTCTAAGCTTTTCATTTCGTGCACCACCTTATTGATTTGTGTCATTGTTTACGGTTGATTTCGCTGTCGTTTTCTGTTAGAAACTCTTTGAGAAACGTCAGCACTTCGGGGGAATTTAACGGAACACCTTCCAAAATTGCACGAATCTCCCTCGTGTCCAGCGCAAAGGATTTCCCGTCGATTTCCCTCTTATAAAGGAAATCCAACTGGGGGTTCACCGAAATGAGGGATAGAATTGTCGCGTTGATATCGCCTAAGGGCAGCATATCAAAATGGTCGGTGTGATATGTAGCAGTTGTCCGGGTTCCCTTTCCCACCTCTGATTCAATGGAAAAGGTCCCCCCCGTCGCTTCGGCGGACATTTTAAAAAACGGCACGCCTAAGCCTACTTTCCGGGTTGTCCGGGTTGTAAAAAAGGGGTCCATCACATGTCTTATCTGTTCTTTGGTCATACCACAGCCGTCGTCCTCTATGGAGATAGAGAGCAAATGCTTTGGCGTGTCCTCTGAAATCGTTATGGTAACGAGCGACGCATTCGCCCGGATGGAGTTCTGCGCGATGTCCAGTACGTTGAGCGACAGTTCTTGCATAAAGCTTCACCGGTCCCTTCCGTTTGTGGACGCTTCCCCTTAAGCGTATTTGGCGAGAATTTCGTCCACGTCATCGGGAGTGATTTTGCCGTAGACATCTTCGTTAATGGTCATGACGGGAGCCAAACCGCAGGCGCCAACACAGCGGCAGGCTTCAAGAGAGAATTTGCCGTCAGGGGTACATTGGCCGCCTTGGATTCCTAGGCGCTGCTGCAACCGGTCGTAAATATCGCCGGAACCCTTGACGTAGCAGGCAGTGCCCAGACAAACCGACACCTTATACTGTCCCTTGGGATACAGGGAGAACTGAGCGTAAAAGGTGACGACGCCGTACACTTCTTCTAAGGGAATGTCGAGTCCTTCTGCGATCATGGTCTGGACTTCGATGGGCAAGTAGCCGTAGATTTCTTGGGCTTCCTGCAAAACTGGCATCAAAGCGCCTTTTTGATCCTTGTGCTTTTGGATGACCGCACGGAGCTCTTTTTCCTGTTCCGGTGTACCTTTAAATGCCACACCGGCGTTTTTGTTAGACATAGATGAACCTCCTTATGATTTGATTGCGGGTCAATTAACGCAATTTAAAGCTCAAAAGGCGGCAATCGCCTTCTGAAAAATACCCTTTCCCATATATATGGGATAGAGCTCCAAATTATCTGCCATATTTTTCTGATATGTCAGATATATCATGGATGCATACCTATTTATTATAGCATTTTTCAGCAAAAAATGCTATCTATTATCTTGTATAAGAGAATTTTTCTTTTTTTGTCGAAATTAGACAAAAAACAGACAGTTGATTGTCAACTATTGAAAGAAAATTCAAAACAGTCTATAATGAAAAAAACTTCTCCAGATTTTAACGACATTTCCCTCATTTGTGTTGAGAATGCCCTAAGTTTAGGCGGGGTTGGCACAGATGGGGAATGCACTCAATACAAAGGAGGAACTCCCATGAATGTACGGCAAGTAGCGGAACTTCTGGACGCCCAGGTTCTCTGCGGGGAAAATAATCTCGACTTGGAAGTGCACGACGCCTGCGGATCCGATATGATGAGCGACGTTTTGGCGTTTGTGAAAAACCAGGCGGTACTCCTGACGGGACTGGTCAACATCCAAGTGGTGCGGACCGCCGACATGATGGATATGGTCTGCATTGTGTTTGTCCGGGGCAAAATGCCGGATGAGGACATGATCGCCTTGGCACGCCGCAAAGGAATGGTGCTCATGAGCACCCGCCACAGGATGTTTACCGCTTGCGGCCTCCTGTGGGACAACGGATTGCGGGGGGGAGTTACCGATGAACTCGTTGAAACTGACCTATGAGGTGGACGGGGAGGATTTCACCCGGGCAGGAGAAGCGTCGTCCAACGTGAAAAAACAGCTTAGAAAGCTCGGCATTTCCCCGGAGGCCATCCGAAAAGTGGCCATTGCCCTCTATGAAGGAGAAATCAACATGGTCATCCACGCCGACGGCGGAAATATCGACGTGGAGATTACGCCTCAAAAAATCAACATGGTGCTCAAAGACCACGGCAAGGGGATTGCCGATATCGACAAGGCTATGCAGGAAGGGTACTCCACTGCGCCGGACGAGGTGAGAAGCTTAGGGTTCGGCGCCGGCATGGGGCTGCCCAATATGAAAAAATACTCCGACGAAATGAGGATTGAGAGCACGGTCGGAGTGGGTACGACCGTCTATATGACGGTAAACCTGTAATACAACCACAAATTACCTCCGCGGAACTTTCCGCGGGGTTTTCGATTCACATCGAAGAAAGGGGGTAATGGGGATGCAGGAATTTTTCCATTCGGTGACGCTGGATAAAGATAAATGCCAAGGCTGCATCAACTGCATCAAGCGCTGTCCCACCGAAGCCATCCGGGTGCGGAACAAAAAGGCCTATATCATCACCGAGCGTTGCATCGACTGTGGGGAGTGCATCCGCGTCTGTCCACATCATGCAAAAAAAGCCATTTTTGATGAACTCAGCGTCATTGACCGATATGAATATGCCATTGCGCTGCCAGCCCCTTCCCTTATGGCACAATTTAACAATTTAGAGGACGTGGACATTGTCCTAAACGCCCTTTTAAAGTTTGGTTTTGACGATGTTTATGAGGTGGCGAAGGCGGCGGAAATTGTATCCGCTGTCACCCGTAACCTGATGAAAAGCGGCAAGCTTACAAAACCGGTCATCAGTTCGGCCTGCCCCGCTGTGACTAGGCTCATCCGGGTGCGTTTTCCCGGCCTCATCGAGCATGTACTTCCCTTAAACGCCCCCATTGAGGTGGCCGCCCGGCTGGCTAAAAAGGAAGCTGTCAAAAAGACCGGGTTGCCTGCTGACAAAATCGGAGCGGTGTTCATCTCTCCCTGTGCCGCTAAGGTAACAGCCACCAAAATGCCGCTTGGTACCCGGAAAAGCGCGGTAGACGCCGTATTGGCGGTCAGTGAGATTTACCCCAAGCTCTTTCCGCTTATGAAAGAAGTGGCAAACGACGAGCCGCAGATTACATCGGAGGCGGGAAGAATTGGCCTTTCCTGGGGTAGCAGCAGCGGAGAATCATCGGGACTCATCAACGACAATTACCTGGCGGCCGACGGCATCGAAAACGTCATCCGGGTATTGGAGGATTTGGAGGACGAAAAATTCCAGGACGTGGATTTTATCGAATTAAACGCCTGTAACGGAGGCTGCGTCGGCGGTGTCCTCAACGTGGAGAACCCCTATGTGGCCAAAACAAAGCTGAAACGCATCCGTAAAAACCTACCGGTCAGCATGAATCATGTGGAGCCGGATGACCTGGATCTCAAAGACGTCATTATATGGGATACTCCGCTAGAATACGTACCGGTTTTGAAGCTGGACGACGACATGATGACCGCTATGGAGAAGATGGCAAAGATTGAGGAGATCACCGAGCAACTCGAGGGCCTCGACTGCGGCTCCTGTGGTGCTCCGTCCTGCCGAGCTTTGGCGGAGGACGTAGTAAGGGGGCTCGCCTCCACCGACGACTGTATTTTTAACTTTAAATCCAACATCCAGACCCTTTTGGATGACGTACATAAGATTGAGGAATACATTCCCAGGCCTTTTAGGACAGGGCAGAAAGAAAATAAGGAGGACGGCAACCATGACGCCGATTGAGTTTGCGAAAAAGCACGGACTGGAAGTGGCTTCGGAGGGCGAGGGAGACGTCCGGGATATTTCCGGCATCTATTGCTGTGATCTACTCAGCATGGTCATGGGCCGCGCCAAAGAGGACAACGCCCTCATTACCATCATGGGAAATGTCAACACTGTAGCGGTAGGCGTCTTAGCGGATGTGAGCTGCGTCATCCTCTGTGAGGGAATTCAGTTGGACGACGCTTGCCTCCAAAAGGCCAAAGAACAGGAAGTATGTATTCTATATTCACGAGAATCCAATTTTGACACCGCTTTGAAGCTGGCAAAAGATTTGGGACTTTGCTCATAATAAAAAGGAGTGGACGGAATGGTCATAAGCTACGATTTTCATATTCATTCCTGCCTCTCCCCCTGTGGCGACAACGACATGACTCCCAATAACATCATCGGTATGGCGAGTATTTTAGAGCTTGACGCTATTGCAGTCAGTGATCACAACAGCGCCCTGAACCTGCCGGCAGTCTGCAAGCTGGGGCAGATTCAGGGAATTTTAGTGGTTCCGGCCATCGAGATCACCACAGCGGAGGAAGTTCATGTACTCTCCCTGTTCCCCAGCCTACAAGCTGCGCTTTCTATGGGAGAAGATCTCTATGATCTACTGCCTAATGTGCCCAACGATCCCGAAATTTTTGGCGACCAGTTGATTTTAGATGAAAACGACCAGGTGACCGGAACGGTGGAAAAGCTTCTCATCAACGCTACCAGTCTGTCCATTGAAAAGGCTTTCGATAAGGTCAGGAGTTACGGTGGTGTGCCGATCCCCGCCCACATAGATAAATCTGCCTATTCGGTCATCTCCAATTTGGGTTTTATTCCTCCGGAACTGAAGGTGCGAACAGTTGAGGTTAAAAATCCTCCTTATCCAAATTCAGAGGACTATCAAGTAATCACTGATTCCGATGCTCATGCCCTGGAGACAATGAGTGCCCATGAAAGTCGAACTCTCGAAACACCTGGAAATACCATTGCCGAAGTGCTGGCGTCCTTGTGCTGAAAGATTATGGGTTTTACTGCTTGTGTTGAAAAACTGTTGACAAAATTTGTGAGCTGTGTTATTATATAATACGTTGTCGATGCGGCAATAAAACAATCAAAAATGCGCCCGTAGCTCAGCTGGATAGAGTGTCTGACTACGAATCAAGTAATTCTTGTGGCGCGGAGGTTGAAAAAATTAATATGCGCCCGTAGCTCAGCTGGATAGAGTGTCTGACTACGAATCAGAAGGTCGTGGGTTCGAATCCCGCCGGGCGTGCCAAAAAAAGCCCGCTATTATGGGACTCGCGGGTTGCTTTGCACCATAAGAGAATGTTTCTCTAATCAATCGGTTAAAAGATGGTTAGAGAAATATTTTTTTGGTTAGAAAAAGTATTTTTAGTTTTGTTTTTTCTGGGTTGTTTATCAAATTTTTTGTCTAACCGATTCTCTAAAGGATAGGAATAGGTGTAATAAGTACAGTAAGATAAAATTAAATAGAGCAAGTGCGATTTATGTTGTTTCTTGCGGGAGTTAACTTCCGTTAAGAATGGCGGTAAGAAGTGCTTTTTGCATATCGGGGTTATCATTTGATAACT
>CAJFOJ010000058.1 GCA_904396495.1 uncultured Oscillospiraceae bacterium | reverse complement strand
CATGCTATAGTAGTATCCAGCCTCTACCGCCTCGTTCCAATCGGTGGTTAACGTTACCGTTTGGGGATCACCTGTATCGCCCTTATCCCCTTTTGGGCCCTGCGGCCCTACAACCCGGCCCAAATCATAAATTGGCATTCCTTTTCCTCCCATCTCTTTTATTCTTATTTCCATCCTATCAAAGTAGCTTTGAAATTGCGCCCCCAATTACAAAAAAAGAAAGACGGGATTTTTCCCGCCTTTTGTTATGCTCCGGTTACGATTTCCAGTAATTACTGATCAGATACTGTAGTTCTTCATCGGTAAGCCAGGGCATTAAATCGTCCACAGCTTCCAAAACATTTTTCTTTTTGGTCCCGATAATGGTTTTCCCGTCTTTGTCCTTATCGCTCTGTATCATATCATAAGCGGTTTTGAATAACACGGCCTCCACTTCATCTACTCCATACTGTTCTCCTTCCGATGCCCATAGTATCCACTTTGTAGTAACCTCATATTTTCCGTCCGAGGCGTTTTGCAGCGCTATTTCTTCAGCAAGGGAAGAAAGAGAATCCAATACCTTATTTTTAGATGAATTATCCAATGTAGAATAAGCGGATGTTGCTTTTAGATCATTCTCCATCTGGCGGTAGTGGCTGGCCTTCTCCTGAGTATACTGCTGATGAGCGGCTGAGCTCAAATCGTCAGCTGAAAAAGTTTTCTTTTTTTCATCTTCCGAGAACCGGTCTACCGAGCCTATCAAGTCTCTTGCCTCCTGCGACAAAGTAAAGTCCGGGTCTTCTTTAAGGGCCTTTTCATACCGACTGTTCATACCGCTTTCAATAGATGATGCTTTCACTCCCGCATCAATCAAATCTTTTTTAATTTTTTCGTAGGAAGCAAAATCCTCCTGTTGCAGAGCCCGGAATAAAATATCCAGATACCGGCCTTTGTTTCCCCCATTAGATAGCTTGTAAATAGCCTTTTCCATTTCGTATTGGAACGGAATATTTTCAGTTTCCACCGCAAACGAACGGGCGATTCCCCAAATATCGCGTAATGCGTTGCCGGCAGAAATACCGAATATTCTTACCGCCTTCGACACAAATTGTTCTAACGCATATGGTATCGTCTGTTTTCCCGTTCCATTCAGGCTATCGGCCAGATTCCTTGAAGCAGAAAGAGCGTCACCGATGACGTCAGCATCCATACGAGACACATTGTATCCTTGTATCAGAGAAAGGATATCTTTAGCGTAAGGTATCCGGCCAAGAGGATTGATATTACTTCCTAAATTTCCTTCCAAAAACAGGGATTTTAACCAATCTCCCCAACCTTCCTCATCCCCCGTCACGCCGGAAAAGGCAGTCCAAAACCGTTCCCAATACTTCTTATCCTCGTCATCGTCACGTACTGCGTCAACAAGGCTTTGAGCAACCGTGTTAATCACATCGGTAACAAGCAGAGCAGCAGCCGCTCGTCCCAATTTTTTAATGTTCTGCCTTTTCTTCGCCGTATCGGTTTCATATACCCAGTCATCCCAAGCCCTCAACAACAGGTTATATCCCATAGTCGGTTCGCCCATAAAAGCGGTAGCCTGTTTTGTCAGTTCATTTCTGGACCGCATATATCCACTTCGCTGTAAAACTCCGTCTACCACCTGGGTTTGGTCGATCACTTCGGCAAATAGCTTTGCAGTCGTTTCAAAGAATGCTTCACTTCCGCGATTCAAATTTCTGTGTTCCCTTGCTGTCGTCCACTCGCAGGCATTCCAGATTTTACCCCATGTGAAAGCGTCCGCCTTTGCAGCGGGCATGGACATCTGATCATTAAATTTACGCAATCCGGACTTTTCCTCATAAAGAATTTCCCCCATCCGGTATGGGCTGTTGATTTCAAATCCTCCTATATTTTTTCTTTGGGCAATAGGAGAATATTTTAAGGCTTTTTCCCAACCGTTTCCTTTTGTCGCTCCTTTCACAAGGCCTTTTGCCATATCATTTGGAGGCAGGACAACCGATGCCCTAAAAAACGCGGTAGGTTGCTGAACCACCACACGGAGGTTTGCACCTACAGCGGCACCTTTAGCGTTACCGATTGCCCGGCTGATAAGTGAAGCCGCCGCATCGCTTTCCCCATTGATTCCGTTTTGGATATCCCGCATAAGCTGCTTCCAGTATTCTACTGATCCGGAACCTCCCACCCGATTCAGCAAAAACTGGACGGTATCCTTTGTAAGCTTTTTTTCTCTTCCAGAATCCGCATCCTTTTCCGCCTCCTGATATTTGTAATTAAACAAACGGTTGGCATCTTCCATGGGGCATAGCCATGCGGCATAGTCGATCATATCGGAAGCATGGGAGGCAAAGCCGTCGAAAATCCCTGTAATATCCAGCGGGTTGTTTGCGTGGGGTATCGTAGTTTTCGCAAGACCGATATTTTTAATGGAACGGCTGTTTTGCCCATCCTTTTCGATTACACTGAAGATGCCTTCTCCTGCTGATTTGACAGGCCAATAATCGGGATCCGTAAACTTTTTATACCCATAAGCCGCCACACTGGCCTCGTTTCCGTACCCAGCTAATAACCCAACCATCAAATTCTGCAATCCATCTGCAATCTTTTTTTGCGTGTCATTCAGTTCCCCGGTAATATTTCCGATATCCTCAGCGGTAAGAAAAATGGCCTCTGTTCCTCGTTTTATATGGGCGCTTTTGATTTCCGGTTGAACGATACCGCCCACAAGTAAATGGTCTTTCGCCTGTTTCCTTTTAGAGAGTTCGTAGAGTTCCATTACCTGTGCTGTGGACAGGACGAGCTTTTGTCCTCCTTCTGTTTTAAACTCATGGATTTCTTTTTTTAAATTCCTTACTGTACCGGAATCTACGATTTTATGTACCGCCTCTGATACCTTATTAACCATCAGTTGCTGTTTATCCTGCGCATCCCGTAACATACGAAAAATTGCCTTTCCCGCTTCTCCAAAATGGTTGAAAAAGGTATACGGAGTTTCCAAGCCAATAGCGAGCTTTCTTCTGGCGGAACTTCTGATCTGTTTTCGAGTTTTTGTGTCTCTTTTGAGCCCGTCCGCCCATTCTTCCATTCGTTGGAATTTGGCTTTTGATAAAACTTTCCCTGCTGTAGAAACAGAATGTTCTATCGCTCGAATCACGTTCCAGATAATTTGAAGCTGGGAAGAATTCATATCGGAAATCCGGATATTTCCCATAGAAATTACCTGGTCAAAATATCCCGTTATTCCTTCGGATTCATTGCTCAAAAGCGACGGATCCACAACCATATCTTCATTATTCTTGACAATCTCGCTATATTGCTCTTTCAATTTTAAAAATGCCTCCGTCCGCTTCGTAGGGAGCCCGTCATCGGTTTTTTTCCGTTTCCCGGTTTCTGGAGCAACAGTGTACTGGCTTTCCAGATTAATGGCATTTAATACCGTTGCAACCGCTCCACGAAGTTCTTCAGGAATATGTTGTTTGTCCGTCGGATGCAAAAGTTTTTGAGATAGTTCTTTTGTATGTCTTATAATTTTTCTCCGAAGTTCGGCAGCGTTTCTCCGCTCCCGCCCGGCAGCATCCTTTTGTAGATAATATTCCTTTAATTTTGCTATCTTTTCCTCCCTCTTTTGCCGTTCTTTGGCTATTGCCTCTTTAATCCGTTCTTGTCCCTGTTTCTGTATTGCCTCAATTCGCTCATTTTTCTCCGCCCGCAGCTTTTCCAATTGATTTCTACCTTTGATTTTCTGCCGGGTGAGTTTTGCATCCTGCTTGTCTGCAAAAGTAGGTTTTTGCTGGGGAAGCGAATAAAATCGCTCAATCAAATCTGCCGCCAAATAGGAAACCGCTTCTTCCATATCGTTGCTGTATGGATTTTCCATGACTGGTTGAAGCTCATCCAGCACCTTTTCCATCCGCAAAAGTTGATCGGTAGGGTTGGACACAGCTTGATCGAAAAACTCCGGATACATAGCTGAAAGTTCTTGATACACACTATCAATATTGGTATTGCCTTTGGAAATCTTGATACGGCCAAAATTCCGTTTGCGGAAATTCGCAAAATCCGTAAAGTTCTTCCTATCTTCTTCTGAAATTTTCAATTGTGTGTTCCAAATTTGATTTCTCAGCACCGCATAATCTTCATACAAGCTGTTGCCTTGTTTCAGGGAGCCTTCCAATACTTCTGTAGCAACGGACAACGCCCGGTCTCTCAGCCCTTCCCAGGCGATTTCATTTCCCGATTTATCTTTGCCGTTGGCTATCCAATCATACATATCTTGCAAATGGCTTTCCACCGTAAAAGCATCAGCGCTGGAAGAATACTCGTTCAAAATTTTCTTTGTGAGTTTTGTTACTGATTTTTGATCGGTCGTCACCTTTTCAGACAATTTGAGCTGGGCTTTCAGATATCGGTTCAGCTCTTCCAGCCGCGCCGCACGCGCTTCCGGAGATTGGTCTTTCATCGAAAATTTTCCATTGACTTTTTCTCCTGCATCTTGCATATACTGTTCATAAGGCACACCAACAATCTTGACTTTTCCGTCTTGATATGTTATACTGCCGATAGAACCTAAAGTGGTTGTACCCGCGGGCAATTGGAGCCCAACGCTCTGCAACCAGCTTTCGGTTCTTTTTCTATTTGTGTCTAGGTACAGCAGGTCGCTGTTTTGGATAAATCTGGCGGGATTAGAATCTTTTCCATAAGCGCTTGCGATCACGTTCATATCAAGAAGCTGACCGCCTTTTTTTGTAGGTTGTAATTCTAATATGGCCGTAACAGGAGCATTATTAGCATCAGTTATCTCTCCAAAAATGGCAATACGGCTTTCACTATTCCGGGATTTTAATACGACAACCGGATGTTCCAAAATTTCCGGAACCTGTTTGATGATTTCTCGCGTCATTCCATCGTGGTCACGAAGGATTTTGGCGATTTTTCCACCATGCCATATGATACCACGATCTGCCACACCAATAGATTGCAAAGCATGTGAAGTAGTTCCAACTCGAAATGTAGCTTTACTTTTCCCATCCCACCGATCAATCTGTGACGCAAAATCTGGATTAATGGAATATCTCATTTTCCCGCTCTCAGAGGCGGCATTTTTTTGGCCCTGAATCCGGTTTGCCTGCTTTTGAGCCGCCTTAAAGGCGTCGTCCCATAACTTTTGCGCCCGCTCCAAGGTGGGGTCGGATTTTCCGACCGCTTCCTTTATCCGCTGCACCATATTCTGGATAACATCCCGAATCTTTTCGGCAAGCGTCCGATCCTCTGAAACGAT
>CAJFOJ010000057.1 GCA_904396495.1 uncultured Oscillospiraceae bacterium | reverse complement strand
CATGCTATAGTAGTATCCAGCCTCTACCGCCTCGTTCCAATCGGTGGTTAACGTTACCGTTTGGGGATCACCTGTATCGCCCTTATCTCCTTTTGGGCCCTGTGGCCCTACAACCCGGCCCAAATCATAAATTGGCATTCCTTTTCCTCCCATCTCTTTTTTTCTTATTTCCATCCTATCAAAGTAGCTTTCAAATTGCGCCCCTAATTTCAAAAAAGAAAGACGGGATTCCTCCCGCTTTATCGAATACAAAATTGAATATTGATATTTTTGGAAAAATGTGGTATTAATTAACTAAATATACATTAAAGGCAGTCGACTTTATGAATTTTAGAAAAAAAAACATTATTCGGTATTTCATTCATTTGACTCTTATCTTTCTAATTATGTGTGTCCCTTCTGTTTCTGCTCATTCAGGGAAAACAGATCCTCAAGGAGGACATAATAGTCCATCTGGATACCATTACCATCATGGATACCCTGCTCATCAGCACATCAATGGAACTTGCCCATATGACTTTGACGATAAGACAAATCATAAAAGTTCTGGAAATAATGGAACCAAAAAAACATCAGATAATTTTACTGTTGCAGATGCAAAAGCATCTGCTAGTTTTGATAATATAGGTATTATTTCTGGGATAATTATATTAGCATGTGGCCTTATTCCTCTTTTATTTTGGATTGTTATCTTTATAAAAGCTAAAATTGGCAACATGAGATCACAAAAAAGATACTTGAAAAAACAGTCAGAATTGATTGAGGAATATCATAACAAAATTGCTTCTGAAGTTTTTTATTTTCCTGAAAACTGTCAAATAAATGATCAAGGGATTCCCCTTATTGACGGAGTAGCAATAGAAAATATATATGTGTGTATTAGCAAGAGTGGGAACAAATACCATACAGAACATTGTAAATATGGGCACACTAAAATTTCTGTGTTAGAACTTTCCGATTCCTATCAGCCATGTAGTATTTGCCATCCAATTGACTTAGGGTGGTATCGTCAATATAAAATTGCCCAACAAATACTGAAACAGTATAATATACAGATGACTATAAAAGGCGGAAAAATTCAGATATTAAAATTGAACGACAATGTATAACGTAAGCTAAATAATTCAGGCGGGAGCGATTAAGCCCCCGCCTTTTGTTATACCTATTGTCTCTGCATCTCTTTCAATTTTTCATTGGTCAAAGTCTTGTTGTAATGTCTCACCTTTTCTCCCACATTAAAGCTTTCAAAGAGATACTGTCTTTGTGTATCGTTGAGCCCCTTGATGGTAAAAATCTTTGCCATGATACCAAGGCTTTTACTGTTTTGAATCGTTTTTCCCTCCTTGTCTTTCAGGCTTTCAACATCGCTTACCAGCACATAAGCCAGGATATAATCCGCTGCACTGACCCCTGAGGAAATTCCCCGTTTTGCTTCTTCCATCCAAGAATCCATTTCGTAATCCGCTTGCTGATTTGACAGATATTCGTATTTTGCCAAAGAATTAGAATAATCCGTCGTCAATGACAAAATCTCCGCCTTTGTCTCATCATCCAAGCTTTGATAAGTTTGTGATCGCAGCAAGTCATTGACAATTTCCTCGTTCGTCTGCCCTGTGGTTTTCTGATAATCTGCTCTTTCATGAGAAGTAAAAGAGTATCGCCTACCTTGGTAGTCAAGGTAATAGGGGGATTTCCTTGGAATAACAGTTACATCTCCTGTTTCTTCATACACCCGATAGATTTCTTCCGCCGCCTGAGTTGCGCTCTTAGCATAAACATTGGACGGGTTGAAAAAGACATTGAACGCGTTGTTAGAACCGCCATATGATAACACATCATGTCCCAAAACATCTACTACCGGGGCCAAATCATCCCGCAAACCTGGAATCTTTGCAATGGCTTTGTTCTTAGCAGTTGCCAATGAATCCCTGTATTCAAAACTGGTTCTCGCATAAGGATCGGCGATCTGTGCGATTTGCGATAAAGCCGTAGGGGCGAATTGAGAAGTTACATTCAAGGCTGAATTAATGAGCCCTGCAACCAAATTGTCTTCTTGGAACAAATCGGATATTCCCTGTAGAAAACTCTGCTCATAGATGGTATTTCCGCCTGCGGACAGGGCGTTTAGAATCGTCCTTCCCGCGCTCCCCAATATATCCAATCCCGTTACCTGTGATTCATTCCCATTTTTCAGGTTTTGGACAAAATCTGCCGTAATGGCAAACTGCCCTCCCACAGGCTGGGCCCAATCATATGTAAAGCTGCGATTGCCAATCCGTACACTGTAGGGCGCGATACCCATGATATTTTGTTCAAATGCCGCCAAATCTTTGTCCTTATCATCATCTCCCCCTGTGATAAGTCCGAAATACGCGAGGGCATAACCCAAAGCCATAAACAGCGTTCCCGTAATACCTTTACTGAAACTGTCCACAAACGCTTTCTGGGTTTTCGCATCAAAACGGCCGCTTTTTACACTGCGGGCGTATACGGTCGCGTTATAGGTCACCGCCTTTATGAGCCCTGCCGGGCTGTATTCTATCAGGGCTTTCACCAGGTTGGAAGGAGTTTTTGTAAATGGGACAATGATAGAGCCAATTCCCCATTCCTTGCCTCCGTTTAGCAAATCCCTTATTTTTCCAGCTGCCTTTGTGACGGCGTTGTCATCCTGCCAAGTCCTTTGAAGCGCCTCATTGGTGGCAATTTCGATCATCTCCGGCGTCGGGTCAATCACATGGTTTAACTTCATCTGATTATTTAAAGAGTTGGTGAAGTGGTATTCAAAAAATGGCCTGTCGCCCAACTCTAACAGAAATCCAGTAATCCGGTCAACCTTGTTCAGGGCGTTGGAGAGCTCCATTTCTCTCCGTCTGAGGAAAGAAGCTTGTCTTTTTTGTTCTGTAGTGTAGTGTTTAAACGTTTCCCCGTTTCCGATCTCAAAGCGATCCAGCACTGCGGGCCTGGTGTTAATATGTCGGCGGAAATCATCAAAGCTTTCAAAAGCTCCTTTTTTTGCCGCTCTTAGTCCTTCTCTATTGGGCATCGTTCCCCCAACCGTCCGCACACCACTTTTGATAGCAACCACTTTATCCACTACAGAACCGATAAAATCCTGTACAATGTACTCCGGCATCATAATGGCGTTCCCAACAACGTTGCGTATCATTGTTTTTGGATTCAAAAGCATACTAATCCGGGTAAAACCTTTCAACTGCCGTAAAATGTTGGTGGGAAGTTTTGCCTCAATTGTAGAGGATATTTCGGCCAACAAAATATTTTTGTCCCTTCCCTCCGGCAAACGGGACGCCTTTTCCATATTCTGCCGGATCATCTGCATTTCTTCCGGCGTCAGTTTAAACATTTCACGATGAGATTCTGCCCATTTCTCCCCTTTTTTCTGAACCATTTCGCGGAGAGCGGCATCAAGCTCTTTCTGTGCATATACCATCATTCCTTCTGGGGTCATTCGTCCCAAAATCGAAAAAGCTTGCACGGTTTGTCCTGCTTTTGTTCCCATTTCCCGTAGCTTTTGTAAAATAGCGGTGGCGCTTTCAAAATCTTTGGCGTCCTGATAACGTTTTAACAAGATAAACCCCTCGGCTACATCCATTGCGGTAGCGTCGCCGGGTTCCAATGACATAAAGCGCAGCGTTTCTTTTTCCCCTCCTTCGCTCAGCTTTTCGTTCGCTGCGTCCAGTGTGTCTATATTGGAGATTCCGGCGTAATATTTGATGTCGTCTATTGTTTTTATCAACCTTTTGGTATCTTCTAAAACGTTGGCCGAAGAAACTGCGCTTTGATAGAATTTGCTCTCTTTTCCATTTGACTGATTGATTCCGGATGGCGATTTCCGCTTGAGCTCCGGCGTTGTATTTGCGTCCTCTTGCGTAAGTCGTGCAATTTCTGCCGGCGTCATTTCAGAGATTTTTGCCTTGCCGCCAAGATACCGGTTCAGCTCTTCCAACCGCGCCGCACGCGCTTCCGGAGATTGGTCTCTCAGTGAAAACTTTCCATTGACATTTTCGGAAGATTTGGATATACTGGTATCAAGAACATCATCCTGCGCGGTAGCCGATTGGCTACCCTTTCTGGTTTCCCTTTGTAGGAGATCAAGCGCGGCGGTGGTGTTTTCTTTTATGCCTACAATATCATACAGATATTTTTTCCCATCGGAAGCGTTACGGATAAGCAGTTCCACATCATAAGCCCGTACAGAAGTAATTGCTCCCTGATTGTCCTTTATGGGGAAAGCAAAAGAACTGTCATAGCGGTACATTCCATATTTAGCGTCTTTGTTATGAGAATGTTTGGTATTTTCCCATCTACGGTTTGTTGAGGTTTCAATCAATAATCCCAAATTACTCAACGCTTTGTTCTTAGCTTTTAAGGCCTTTGGATTTCGTTGACGCAAATAAGAAGTATATTTAGAATGTACATACTCACTTGGAAGATCCTTTCCAATATACACTTTCTGTCCGCTTTCAATAATTGTATAAACTTCCCCAATATGTTCTGCAATGTAATTGGCAATAGCCGTATGATTTAAAAGTTGCTTATTGGTAAATGGGCTGTCTTCAATCCATACAACCCTTTTCCCATTAGCATTTTTTAACGAATACCTCCCCTGTCCATTCTCAAAGGCGGCATTTTTAAAGGTTTCCTGCATATACTGTTCATAAGGCACACCGACAATCTTGACTTTTCCGTCTTGATATGTTATACTGCCGATAGAACCATAGTAGGTAGACGCAACTGAGGGCAATTGGAGCCCAACGGCGTTTAACCAATTATTGGTTCTTTTTTTGTTTGGGTCAAGATATAGTAAGTCGCTATTTCGAATAAATCTGGCTGGATTAGAATCTTTTCCGTAAGCGCTTGCGATCACGTTCATATCAAGGAGCTGTCCGCCTTTATTGGTGGGATTGAGTTCCAAAACTGCGGTCACCGGCGCTCCTTTTTTATCGGTTATCTCTCCAAAAATGACAATGCGGCTTTCACTATTCCGGGATTTTAATACGACAACTGGATGTTCCAAAATTTCCGGAACCTGTTTGATGATTTCTCGCGTCATTCCGTCATGGTCTCGAAGTATTTTTGCAATTTTAGTTCCATACCAAATAATACCGCGATTTGCAATACCAATGCTTTTTAAGGCTTCAGAAGTATTTCCAATCTGAAAAATAGTATTACTCTTCCCATCCCACCGATCAATCTGTGATGCAAAATCTGGATTAATGGAATATTTTGATCTTCCGCTCCCCTGAGCGATATTTTTTTGTCCCTGAATCCGGTTTACCTGCTTTTCGGCTGCCTTAAAAGCGTCGTCCCACAGCCTTTGTGCCCGATCCAAGGTGGGGTCGGCTTTTCCGACCGCTTCCTTTATCCGCTGCACCATATTCTGGATAACATCCCGAATCTTTTCGGCAAGCGTCCGATCCTCTGAAACGAT
>CAJFOJ010000056.1 GCA_904396495.1 uncultured Oscillospiraceae bacterium | reverse complement strand
GAAATCACATCCAATATATCCCCGTCAAAGCTTTTTTCTGCTCCGCAGCCTGTCATCAAACTCAGCATCATGAAACTCACCGTGATTGCTGCTATCAATTTTTTCATAATATTACCTCACATTGTTCAATACTTTATAGTCATTATATGTAAAATATGGAAATAAGTCAACAAAAAATCGGTCGAAAATCATAAAAATGATTTAGTAACAGCTTGATTTCTAATACGTCGGAAAGTATAAGAAAAGAATTTGAAACGTACAAAAAAACCATACAGGAAGAAGCGGATAAAGCCGGCAAGGAAATGGACGCCAATGCGGCGTCGACGGTAGTTTCCATTATTTCAAATGCTGTCTCGGGGGATATGGGAGCCCTTGCAAAAGATGTGGGAGGGGCGCTGCTTGACATTACAAAATACTTTCTTGGATCATCAGATCGCATCATCCAAGCGGGGGAACAGGCCACACAGGTCGCACAATATATCCAAAAAGTGACAGACGCTACGGGAACGGATCTACAGCAAATTGGCCAAACCTACGCGGAACTCTCCCAGGGGGTCGGCCCGTTTAACAAAAATATATCTCTTACCAATGAACAATATGGAGAATTCCTTTCCCTGCAAAACCAACTGGGGCAGATGTTCCCCAGCTTGGTCAGCGGCTGGGACTCTCAGGGAAACGCCATATTAAATCTCAAAGGGAATGTAGAGGAAGTCATAACCTCCCTGGACGACTTGATGGCAAAACAAAGGGAAACGGCAAATTCCGAAATTCTCGATCAGTTTGCCGACGCTTACAACGGCGTCAGGGAAAGTGTAAAAAAATTAAGAGGGCAGATTGTTCCCTTGCAAAACGAATTGGACCACTACATTTCTGTTGAACGGAAAAAGACCGTTTATACCGACGAAGGTGTTCCTTACGAAGTGGACTTGGAAACCGGGAAGGCTACCATAAAAAAAAGGCTCAATAATAACTCTACCCAAGGCGAAGGTCAGGATGATTTAAAAAAATACCTTGAAAGCAATAATATTCCTTACACGCAACTAACTGGCCGACTTGCACCTCAACGCAATTTTGAGATTTTTGATTTTGAGCTCACACCAGAACAGGACGCCGAAAATAAAAAGCAGATCGCCGATCAGGTAGACTCCTATGTCAAAAACTATCAAAGGGAAACCGAGCGGATCAAAACGGAAATTGAACAAATCAACCAGCAGATTATGCAAAAACTGACCACACTCAAGCCGTTTTTCGAGGCCATACTCAACGATAGCTTTTATTATTCCTCTTTAGAAGAACCGCTGCAAAAATTTGCGCAGTCTATGGTCAGCAACATCGATTTTACCAGCATTGACGGCGTTGAGAACGAGGAGGACGTCAAGGAATATATAAACGAACACATTTTAAAGCCCTTGGCCAGCTCCACTCCCGAAGTTCAACAAAAGTTCACTGAACTGTTCGATTTACAAGATCAGCTCGCCAACAACAAAATATCGCTTTCCACTTTTTCCGCTCAGGCTTCCTCTATCTTAGAAGAAATCGTAAACGATCCCAACAATAAAGAGTTTACCGAAGCGCTACAGTTGTCTATGGAAGGGCTTGGCCTCACAGGGGATAGCCTAACTGATACTATCAGCAACTTAATCTATATTTGGGCTCAGTGGGGACAACAAAGTCCGCCCGCTATCCTTGATACAATGAAGGAAAAGTTCAGCGAAACAACCAGCGAAATTGAATCAGTTATAAGCTCGATTAATCTTATGAATTCCGCCCTTGCTGAACAGGAAAAAAGCGGACAGCTTTCCTTTTCCACCATGATGGATCTGGTAGAAGCCGGTTATGCTGGAGTCTTATCTTTTGATAAAAATACCGGAGCTGTTACAGCAAATAAAGACGCTCTCTATGCTGCAGCAAAAATGAAGCTGCTTTATCTAAAAGTAGATCTTACAGACCAAGTCGACGAATTAACCGAATCTATCAAACAAGAAAATTTGAATTTCCTAAATTACCAGCAGCAAGGCGATGTTAAAAGTGCTCAAAGGTCAAATGAAAGACTTAGGCTCTATAGTGACCAAAAACGACTGACCGAGGGAACAATAGGCGCTGTCGATAACTTATATAACAATTTTGACAGTATTATTGCAGATGCGGGTAATGGCAGTGGTTCTAGCGGAAGTGGAGGAAGCAGTTCTGGCGGAGGCTCCGCCTCCTCCGTAGACACCTGGCTCGAAGCCTACGACAAAGCAAGGGCCGACCTTGATTATCGCCGCAAGATGGGGCTAATCAGCGAAGAAGACTATCTAAACGAGCTGACCGCCCTCAACGACAAATACTTTAAGGACAGGGAAAAATACCACGATCAATATCGGGATAATCTGGTGGAAATCCGCGGTCTGGAAGAATCTCTCACCAAGGAAAAAATCGCCGATATTGACGAGGAAATCAGCGCTTTAGAGAAAGAAGAAAACACCTATGACGACCAGCTTACCCTGGTTTTACAACAGCGCGCCGCCATCAACGCCGCTATAGAAGATGCGCGGGCAAAAGGCTATGATACAGAATCTGAGTATTATAAAAGCCTGGAAAAGTTGATGGATGAGAACTTTGAAAAAGAAAAATCCATCATCGACGCCAGAAGGGAGTACGAACAGGAAGCCTTCTTAGAAGGGCTCGAAGGCTACAAGGACCGCATCGCCTCCTACAAAGACCAGGAGCACGGCGAAATCTCCGGCGAACTGATGGTGGAAGAGGCCGACGCGGCATTGCAAAAAATCCAGGAGCGAATCGACAAATTGCGCAGAGAAGACGCTGAAGCCAACAAAGAGGAAATCGAAAAGTTAGAGGACGAATACGACGAACTATACGACAGCCGCCTCGAAGGGCTCCAGATGATCCTCGACGCCGAGAAAAAGCAGATCGACGAAAGCATTAGCGCTGCCCGAGAGGCCCTCGAAAAAGAACGTAAGGCCACCGAGGAATATTACAACGAGGAAATCAAGGCCTATAAGCGCAAACACGAGGAGCAGGAGAAGATCAACACCCTCAAGGAAAAAGAACTCCAGCTGGAAAACCTGAAAAAACAGCGCAACGTCCTCACCTATATGGAAGGACAGGGTTTTGTCTACACCGCCGACACGGAAGCCGTCGAGGCGGCCCAAGAGGATTTGGACGAAACGCGGGAGGAATACGAGTACCAGGCCCATCTCCAGCGGATGGAGGACGCCAAGGAACAAGCCCTGGAGGCCATCGACGACGAGCTGGACAAATTAGAAGAGCAGCAGGAGTTCTGGGATCAGTATTTTGAGGATTTTGAGCTCAACAGCGCCATCGTCCAGAGTATTCATGAAGAATGGGCCAAAAATCAGGGAGAGCAGTTTGTCAATCAAACCGTAGCCATCATTGAATACGCGAATACATATACCGCCCAAATAGAGCGGATGATCGAAAAGCTCAGGGAGCTAAACTCCCTGGAAGGCGGTATGGAGCTGGAAGGAGAGCTGACGGGCGTTTCGTCCGACAAGGATTCCAGCGGCAGGAAGTCCTCCAAAAACGGATATGCATCAGGCTCTCGTTACGTGCCCGTCTCCGGTACCTATCTCGTAAACGAAAACGGCCCCGAAGCGATCTTCAAGCCTGGCACGGGTACCTACGAATACCTCCCCCAGGGCACCGTGGTTTTCAGCGCGGCGGCCACCAGAAACCTCTGGAACTGGAGCAAGCTAAACCCCGCCAGAGCCCTTAGCTTATCCAATCTGCCGCAGATCGCCGCGCCGCAGGTCAATTCTATCAGCATCGGCGACGTGATCTTAAACGGCGTTCAGGACACCGACCGCCTGTCCAGGGAAATCGTCAACCGGCTGCCCCTGGCCATGCAGCAGGAATTCTATAAACGATAAAATGCCGGGGCGGACCCGGCGTATGACGGCATTCGCCCCACATTCATCCAGAAAGGAATCAATATGAAAAATAAACTGGATCCAATCGGCGTTTTATCAGAGAGCATCATCAAATACATAAAGGAGGCCCTCCAAAACGCCTCTTTCGATAAAACGCAGAAAGGAATTATCACCGAAGCCTTGTCGGGAAACCGCTACAAGGTCAAAATTGCACAAACCATCTATACCGTCCCGGCTGTGATCTCTGGCAGTTATGCGGTCGGAGATGAGGTTTACGTCATCATCCCCCAAAACGATCTCGACCAGATGTTTTTGCTGCCCGTCGGCATCTCCGAGCTGGATCCCAGCACCACCGTCCTCTCGGTCAACGGTAAAACCGGCTATGTAAATCTGGGGATCGAAGATATCCCAAGCCTCAGTTCCGAGCTCAACAACCGGGTTTTGAAAGAAACCGGAAAGAGTCTTTCCTCTAATGATTATACCGACGCGGAAAAACAAAAACTCGCCGGAATCGAAGAAAATTCCAATCACTATGTCCATCCAGAAACCCATCCGGCATCTATGATCCAGCTTGACGACGGTACAAGTCTGCAATCCATGTTCGACGAGGCAATTTTAGTATCCGATTGGAATGACGCTGTCAAACCAGGTATGTATTTCAGCCAGAGTAACGCTGATAATAAACCACCAAGTCTGGTCAACGATGACTGGTTTGGCCAAGTATTTTCCTATAGCGATCGAATCAAACAAATTCTAACCCATGCAAGCAGCGCCCCCATCGGTATTGAACGCTGGGTGCGCAGTTGGTGGGCTTCCAGCCAGTCGTGGAGTACGTGGTCCCAGTCTTTTAAAGACGCCACACCTAGCACTGGGGGACTAATGTCTTCAACAGATAAGGCAAAATTAGATGGTATCGAGGCAAATGCCAACAATTACACCCATCCCACCACTCATCCCGCTTCTATGATTCAATTTAGCAACGGCAAAGACCTGCAAACCATTTTTGACGAATCCACTTTGATTACCGACTGGAATCTAGCGACAACCTCCGGTTCCTACTATAGTCTGGACTTTGATGATCTGAATCATCCACCGATGGGTGATTCCATCTATTCCGGCTATGTTAGCACTTTCCCAGGATATGTAAGGCAGACCGTTTGCGGACTGATAACCAATCATTATATGACCAGATTTAAAAATACTCAAAATGAAACTTGGTCCGAATGGGAATACGTATCCAGAAACAGGGCAAACGAAATTCCCTTTACACCAACATCTGACCTTGTATCAACCTCTGTTCAATCCGCCATTAATGAGGTAAATAATAAAAAGGTTGATAAAGAAGAGGGAAAAGGCCTCTCTGCTAACGACTACACCGACGCTGAAAAGGCAAAGCTCCAGAACACCTACAATAAAGAGGAAGCCAATCAGCAGTTCGCCAACGCCTTTGTGGGGGAAACTGGCGGTGAAATCGTAGGCCTTCCCGACGTCTGCGAAAACACTACCTTCCGCAAAGGGGTGATACAGGGCGTCACCACCGAAGCCCTCGTAAACCCGGAGGCGGACAAG
>CAJFOJ010000055.1 GCA_904396495.1 uncultured Oscillospiraceae bacterium | reverse complement strand
ATCCGCAAGATGGTGCCTCCGGTCGGAATCGAACCAACGACACGGGGATTTTCAGTCCCCTGCTCTACCGACTGAGCTACAGAGGCAAGATGTAAAATGCCACCAAAAATCCCGATGTTTCAATATATGCAATCAATCGGGATTTGATGACAAAATTGGCGACCCGCATGGGGCTCGAACCCACGACCTCTAGCGTGACAGGCTAGCGCTCTAACCAACTGAGCTAGCGGGCCAAAAAAATGGTGGGGACAACAGGGCTCGAACCTGTGACCCTCTGCTTGTAAGGCAGATGCTCTCCCAGCTGAGCTATACCCCCACATCTCGGCATTTCTGAACCCTGACGTTCAGTGAACGAATACTATTATACACAAATCCCCTTCCTTTGTCAACCATTTTTTAAAAATTTCTATCTCAACGGGTTGCAATCTGGAACCATTTGAGATATAATATCAGTATCATGTAATATTATGTCATTTTGCGTCACGAAACCGCCATAAAGGGGGAAAAATCATTGGACAAAAAAATGTCCCAAGGAACAAAAAATATCATTACTGTTGTCTGCAGTTTTATTATATTATGCAGTATTGTTGGACTTATTCTGTTGGGAATCGGTGTCAAAAATGCAGATAGGACTGGGACCTTTAACTTATTCGGTCGGAGCTACCATTTAATGCAGTCCAGCGATATGGCCCCTTCTATTAACGATAACGATATGATTGTTGTGAAACACGCTCCTGCCACTTCCTTTGCTCAGGGGGATTTGGTGGCTTTTTATCAGGAGAAGGACGGAGCTGATCACCTACTGGTAAGGCGTTTGCTGCAAGTAAACGGGGCAGAGTATGTGGTTGCAGATGAGGCAGGGACACAAGTTACCCTGTCGGTGGAAGACACTCGCTTTTTGGGGACAGTACAATCAAAAAGTGCCCTATTAGGAAAAGCAATTGTTTTTCTCCAAAGCGAAGATGGAAAATCAATCTTTTTGTGGTGGAGCTTTGGAATTTTGTTTTTTGTTG
Organism: uncultured Oscillospiraceae bacterium; assembly: GCA_904396495.1. Taxonomy (GTDB): domain Bacteria; phylum Bacillota; class Clostridia; order Oscillospirales; family Ruminococcaceae; genus Fumia. The sequence continues at coordinate 43,345 of CAJFOJ010000055.1, read as the reverse complement.
TCGGGTTGACGATTTTGTTGCATGTGATTTTTAAAAACCGCCATCCTGAAGAACCAACTCAAACAATAGATGAGGATGAAAACTCGGTGTACGGAACACTGACGAAAGACTTTATCTTTGATGACATTGACTTTGATTTTGATTCAGATAAATAATATTAAGAAACCGCTCTGACTCTCGCAGGAAAGAGCGGTCATTTGTTGCTGTGGAGGCTTTATGAAAAAGAATTTGATTGTTGGTCAATCTGGAGGCCCAAGTGCCGCTATCAATGCCACTTTAGCCGGGGTCATCGCCGCCGCGCAACGGGATGAACGCATCGGAACGGTGTATGGCAGTCGGCATGGCATCGAAGGGGTCATACACGATATGGTCATCGACTTGACAGACTTTCGTGAACTGGAAAAACTTAAATCAACACCGGCAATGGCGTTGGGTTCATGCCGATGCAAGCTTCCCCAGGATTTTGATGCCCCGGTTTATCAATTCATTGATACGACTTTCCAAAAGTACAACGTCGGTTATTTTTTGTATATCGGCGGAAACGATAGTATGGATACAGTAGACAAATTGAGTAGGTTTTATGCAGACAGAATGGATGCGCCTATGATTATAGGGCTCCCCAAGACTATCGACAACGATTTGGCAGGAACTGACCATACACCGGGATACGGAAGCGCAGCCAAATATTTGGCGGTGACGATGAATGAGCTGATTCGGGATACTGCCATTTACGCTATTAAATCGGTGACGATTGTTGAAGTTATGGGGAGGCATGCAGGTTGGCTTACCTTGGCGGCTGCATTGCCCAAGCTTTTAGGCGGCCAAAAGCCCGATATTGTCGCCATCCCTGAAGTTCCCTTTAGCGAGTCGTTTTTTATCGATCAGATTCGCGAAAAAATGAAAACGACCGATAACATTGTGGTTGCAGTAAGTGAGGGAATCCGTGATGAGCGAGGGGAGTATATCGGAAGCTCTGCTAAAAGCGGAGCGGTAGATAATTTTGGGCACGTTTATCTGAGTGGAGTAGGAAAACATTTAGAGGTTTTGGTAAAAAATAAAATCGGATGTAAAGTTCGTTCGATTGAACTTAATTTAATGCAGAGATGTTCTTCCCACCTAGGCTCATTGGTAGATATTGAAGAGAGTTTTTCTATCGGAGAATTTGGCGTACAAGCTGCTTTGGCCGGAGAAAGTGGAAAAATGGCTACAATCAAAAGGAATGGAGATCAACCTTATTCCATATCGATGGATACTGTCAAGGTAACTGATGTAGCCAATCGGGAACAACTGGTTCCTTCAAAGTGGTTTAATTTAGAAGATAAAAAAGTACAAGGGGAAATTTGTCGGTATATTCTTCCGCTTATTCAGGGGGATATTCCCAAATTTCAAAATGCTTATGGGTTAAATGATTACGTCATATTTTGAGATAATAGAATAAATGATTATATCGGGGCGGCAAATGAACCTCATTTTGCCGCCCTCTTATTTTGTTGTCGACAAAATTAAAGGAAATATCGTATAAAGTATTTCACTTGTACTATGTTTTTTCGTAGAAGTTATAAATTTAATTACAAAAATCGTCTAATGAAACCCAAAAAGGGAATACTTTTCTTGCTTATCACGGTTTACTGGCAATTTTTCATTGGGAAATTTGACAGGGTAGAAAATCCAATGATATTTCTGCTGGTTTGTCAAAGAGTAATAACAGATTGCCTTTATTGGGCAAAAATAAAATAAATGGTCTCCTGTTTGAATTGGTTTTCAAACAAAGGTGTATTTTTAATTTAAAATATTAAAAATACACCTTAGAAAGGAATGTTCATAAAATGAGAAAGGTAATTCAGACGACGACTCTTTTTGCCAGCATATTTACAATTTTTATTATGAGTTTTGTTACTTATTTAAATCAGGATATACCGGATAGTTTTTTTGTATATGGCGACCAAGAATTTAAAATTTATCAACACAGCCAGGTGACGGTGGAAGAGGTGGGCAATGCAAAAGAAGTCCGCGCAGAGGCAAATACTTCTGCTACAAAGGCCGTCAACCTAAAGCTTTTGGGAATTATCCCAGTGAAAACCACCTATCTTCATCAAACGGAAGAACGGTATGCCGTTCCCTGTGGAACTCCCTTTGGCCTGAAAATGCTCACTGCCGGGGTGGTTGTGGTCGGTCTCACTCCGATTGACACCGAAACCGGCAGCGCCAATCCGGCTCAAAGTGCGGGAGTGGAAAAAGGCGATATTATTTTGTCGGTGGATGACCATGAGGTATCCTCTTATACAGAGCTGTCCGAGAGAATTAATCATACAAATGGGGAGAAGGCCACCCTCCGTCTCATTCGGGACGGGCAGGAAATGAGCTTATCCATTGTACCGGTAAAAAGTATTAGTGATGGTGCATATAAATGTGGCATTTGGGTGCGGGACAGTTCAGCTGGTATTGGGACCGTCACTCTTTATGATCCTGTTACCGGCGATTTTGGGGGCCTGGGACATGCGGTATGCGATATCGATATAGGGGAACCCCTTCCTCTTTCCAGCGGGGAAGTTGTCCCCGTCACTATTTTAGACGTTGTAAAAGGAACTGCCGGAACGCCGGGAGAACTCAGGGGGACTTTTTTATCCCATTCAGTTGTAGGAGAATTGTACACCAATAATGAAACTGGGGTTTACGGTCAATTAAAAAGCAAACCAGTGGATCACGATCCAATACCGGTTTGCCTCAAGCAGGATGTCCAAACTGGGCCAGCGCAAATTTATACTACCATTTCCGGAACCAAACCTCAAGTTTATGACATTGAAATTGAGAAGGTCAATTTAAACGACCACTCCCCTACCAAAAACATGGTTATTAAAATTACCGACCCGGATCTTTTGGAAGCAACTGGAGGCATCGTCCAGGGAATGAGCGGAAGCCCCATCATCCAAAACGGCAAACTTGTGGGAGCGGTGACACATGTCTTTGTGAACGATCCACAGAGGGGATATGGTATTTTTGCAGAAAACATGATGGAAAACTTTGCAGATCTTGATACAGAATCCGCTGCAGGATTTTAACACTTTTTTGCGAATTTTCTCACATTTTTGGAAGTAAAGGGAATTTAATTTTTTATCTTTTTTCCATTTTAATAAGTATTAGACATAATACGACAGTATTCGCGCACGATATTCACAACTTTGTAATTAATTATTTAACACAATAACCAAATATAAAAATCCTTAAGTTTTACTATTGAAAATCCGGACGAAAGGTGCTAGAATAACTCGTGTGATAAAATTGTTAGGAGGTTTTTGTATTGGACAACCGGAAAAAAGTTCTGATTGGCGACGAATCATCTGATTTTGGAATGATCTATCAGAACAGACTGAAAGAGAAGGGATACGATGTTATTCTGACGAAACGGGACGGAGCTCAGATCCTCAATTTAATTGAGCAGGAGCATCCTGATTTGGTCGTCATGAGTACATTGATGACCAGCATTGACGCAGTCCATGTTTTAAATGCGTTGAAAGGTAACGACAACATTCCTATGTTTATTGTTACTTCCGCATTTAACAATGGCATTGTCGAAAAGCAGATTATGGAAAATCCACACTGCTATTATATGCTGGAGCCCTTCGAAATTTCAGTTTTACTTGATCAGATTGATCTGATGTGTGGCGTTTCCAATGAGGAGGAATCGAATCCTTCCAAACAGCATGGAGAAATTACGCTGCAGCAACTCGAGGTCAATATCACAGGTATCATCCATCAAATTGGTGTGCCGGCACACATCAAAGGGTATCATTATTTGAGAGAGGCCATTCTTCTGTCAGTTCAAGATACCGCGATGATGAACTCTGTAACCAAACAACTATACCCTCTAGTTGCCAAGAAATTCGGAACCACTGCTTCCAGGGTGGAAAGAGCCATCCGTCATGCCATTGAAGTAGCTTGGGATCGCGGCGATGTGGATGTGTTGAACTCCTATTTTGGATACACCATCCAAAATAGCCGCGGAAAGCCCACCAATTCTGAATTTATTGCCATGATTGCCGATAAAATCAGAATGCAGATTCGCTTGACTCATGGCGATGCCGCCGATTTATTTCAATCCAGGAAGTGAGTCGGTAAGCCGAGTTCGGTATTAAAAACATTGCACAAAAGGCTGTGGACAGAAAATGCTGTCCACAGTTTTTTGTTATGTATTGGATCGTCGGATATAAAATAGTCATAGAAGCTTAAAAAAATGCTCTACTGTTAAAGGCCATCTAATGGTACAATAAAAGACGCTAGTAAATATAGTATATCATTGGAGGAAGCATGTTTTTTGTCGAAAAAAGGCTGAACGTGATTGTGGGCCATTATGGAAGTGGAAAGACCAATCTGGCGGTCAATATGGCAATGGATTTGTCCAGCAAAGGCATAAAAGTGGCTATTATTGATTTGGATATTGTGAACCCCTATTTTAGAACCTCGGACTTTAAAGAGATGTTTGATCAACATGGCATCCAATTGGCAGCGCCTTTATATGCGAGAAGCAATCTGGATATCCCCGCTCTGCCTCCGGAGATAAAGCCTTTGCTTTGTGATGAAAATATAACTGTTATTGTGGATGTAGGCGGGGATGACACGGGAGCGATTGCTTTGGGAAGATACGCTAATCTCATTCAGAGGATGGACTACGATATGTTTTATGTGATAAATCAATATCGATTGGGAACAGCGATATCTCAAGATGCCGTAAGTCTTTTAGACGGAATTCAAGTGGCTTCCCGTCTGCGAACGACCCAGATTGTCAACAACTCGAATCTGGGCACGGAGACAACTGCAAGGGATATTTTAACATCTTTGCCTTTTGCGGAAAAAATCTGTCAAATGACCGGTTTGCCGTTGGCGGCGACAACGTTTTGGCGAGAAAAGGCAGCACAATTAGAAATCCCGATGGCATATCCTGTTCAGATATATGTCAAAAAGCCTTGGGAGCAGAAGATATTATAAGGAAGAAAGGAAGCATTATGCCAAAAGTCATTATAGATCCAGACCGGTGTAAAGGCTGCGGCCTCTGCGTTTATAGTTGCCCGAAAAAGGTGCTGGAGCTGAACCAAAAGAACCTCAATAAAAAGGGGTATATGCCTTCTAAACCGGTTCATCCGGAAAAATGTATCGGTTGCGCCATCTGTGCCATGATATGCCCAGACTGCGCTATTACTGTTATAAGGGAAAAAGGGAGGGAAAATGATGGGAAAAAAGTTTCTGATGAAAGGAAATGAAGCGTTGGCAGAAGCAGCCATTCGGGCAGGGTGCCGGCATTTTTTTGGCTATCCCATCACTCCTCAGACCGAGGTGGCGGCATATATGGCAAAACAGATGCCAAAAATCGGAGGGACTTATCTGCAAGCAGAGAGCGAAGTCGCAGCGATCAATATGGTACTCGGCGCAGCCGCTGCAGGGGCCCGAGCGATGACTTCGTCGTCCTCTCCCGGAATCAGCTTGAAAACCGAGGGGATTTCCTACATCATTGGGTCAGATCTTCCTTGCGTCATCGTCAACGTGATGCGGGGCGGTCCAGGACTTGGTGGGATTCAGCCGTCCCAGTCCGATTATTGGCAGGCCACCCGAGCGCTGGGCCATGGAGATGGACACGCCCTGGTATTGGCGCCGTCGTCCATTCAGGAAATCGTCGATCTTATGGGGAAGGCCTTTGATTTGGCTGAGGAATACCGGATGCCGGCCATGATTTTAGCGGATGGAATGTTGGGGCAGATGATGGAGCCAGTGGAGTTTTCAAAAGGCGAATATCAGGAGCATCAAAAGCCCTGGGCGTTGACCGGGCACAAAAATAAAAGGCCACCAAACATCGTGAATTCGCTTTACCTGAATCCGTCTGAATTGGAACAGACGATTTTAGATCGATTTGATCGGTATCGCCTCATCGAAGAGAAGGAGACGATGGCGGAGAGCTTTTTGATGGAGGGCGCTGAATACGGGGTAACGGCTTACGGCATCGCCGCACGAGTGGCTAAAACCGCGGTATTGGCGGCAAGGGAAGAGGGGATAAAAGTAGGACTCATTCGTCCTATTACCCTTTGGCCTTTTCCTAAGACAGAGTTTGCAGCCTTTCAGGAATTATGTGGGGTTTTGTGCGTGGAACTCAGCATGGGGCAGATGGTGGAAGACGTGCGCCTTGCAGTCAACGGTCGTTGCCCGGTGGAGTTTGTGGGGCACACAGGAGGGGTGGTGCCGACACCGGACGAAGTGCTCGGGGCTATTCGGAAAATGGCCGGCGTTTCCTGAGCGGAAACAGAAAGGAAAAAAGATGTCTGTTGTATTTGAGAAAACAAAGGGACTTACCGACAAAGAGACCCATTATTGCCCGGGCTGTACCCATGGAATTATTCACCGCCTGGTGGGAGAGTCTCTGGAGGAATTGGGAATCTTAGGGGACTCTATCGGTGTAGCACCGGTGGGATGCGCCGTGATGGCTTACGATTACTTTAATTGCGACATGGTGGAGGCGCCTCATGGACGCGCTCCAGCGGTGGCTACCGGCATAAAACGGGTTCACCCGAGTTGTATTGTCTTTACCTATCAGGGGGACGGTGATTTGGCGGCAATAGGGACTGCGGAGACCGTACATGCTGCAACCCGAGGGGAAAACATCACCATCATATTCGTAAACAATGCTATTTACGGTATGACTGGAGGTCAAATGGCACCCACAACCCTGCCGGGGCAGGTGACCCAGACCACTCCTTACGGAAGGGATACGGCGATCGCTGGATACCCAATTAGGGTGTGTGAAATGCTGTCCACCTTAGATGGCGTCGCCTTTGCCGAGCGGGTGGCAGTTCACGATGTGCCCCATATTAAAAAGGCCAAGGCCGCCATCAAAAAAGCCTTTCAAACACAGATAGCCAAAAAGGGCTTTTCCATTGTGGAAGTTTTGTCAACATGCCCCACTAATTGGGGATTGACGCCGGTGGAAGCGCTTTCCTGGCTCAAAGATCAGATGATCCCATACTATCCGTTGGGAAACTTTTTAGACCGGACAGGGGAGGCGGGGGAATGAATGTACAAATGCTTTTGGCCGGATTCGGCGGGCAGGGGATCCTTTTTATGGGAAAAGTGGCAGCTGCTACGGCGATGATTGACGGAAAACATGTGTCCTGGCTTCCATCCTACGGACCGGAGATGCGGGGTGGGACAGCCAATTGTTCGGTCTGTATCGATGAGCGGGAAATCGGATGTCCTATTGTGTTAGCCCCCAACCTATTTGTGGCATTTAACCGGCCATCCTTTGAAAAGTTTATAAGTGCCGTCCAACCGGATGGGACGGTTTTTGTGGACAGTTCTCTGGTGGATTTGCCTTGTCCGCGAGAGGATGTGCACTTCTGCACAATTCCCGCAACAGTTATGGCTCAACAAAACGGCCTTAATGGATTGGCGAATATGTTGATGCTGGGCTATCTGACAAAGGTCAGCGGATTTACTTCAATACAAACACTTTTCCAGGCGGTAAATGACACCGTGCCTTCTTCCAAGGTTCAGATGCTTAAGAAAAATTTAAAGGCGGTTGCGTTGGGATATGAGTTTACCGGATGAGTATCGATTCACAGAAGAGGATGCTGTTGCAGGCCCTGTAATTTTCGGGGCTTGCGACTTTGTTTATATCGCACTATAATTAAAATAGAAGAAAGAATCATGAAAAGGCGGTGTAGAATGGAAAAATTGGAGCTGCCCATGTCCGACTACGAGGCGATGGGACTGTTGAGGAGCGCCATCGTCCCTCTTTTATCGTGGTACGATATACACGCCCGAACCCTGCCTTGGCGCAGCAATCCGACGCCGTACTGGGTGTGGCTTTCGGAAGTGATGCTCCAGCAGACCCGGGTAGAAGCCGTTTTACCTTATTTTCGGCGATTTGTGGAGGCCTTGCCTGATATCCCGTCTTTGGCGTGTGCGTCAGAGGAGCAGCTTCACAAATTGTGGGAGGGGCTGGGGTATTACTCCAGGGTGCGCAACCTGCACAAAGCTGCCATACAGGTGCAACAACAGTATGATGGAAAATTGCCGCCGTCTTATGAACTCCTTTTGGACTTGTGCGGAATCGGGGAATATACGGCGGGAGCGATTGCTTCCATTGCCTTTGGGGAACCGGTTCCCGCAGTGGATGGAAATGTACTCCGGGTCTTTTCAAGGATGTTGGGATGTGAGTCGGATATTGCCTCTCCTTCTGTTAAAAAGGCGTTTCGGGAAATTTTACTTGAAATTATCCCTCAGAATTGCCCGGGGGATTTTAATCAGGCGGTGATGGATTTAGGGGCGGGCGTCTGTCTGCCTAATGGCGTCCCGTTATGTGGAAGCTGCCCACTTTCCCATTTGTGTACCGCCTTTCGGGAAGGAAATCAGATGGTTCTTCCGGTTAAATCCGCCAAAAGGGCCCGCCGAATAGAAGAAAAAACGGTATTTGTCATTTGTACCTCTGAAGGAGTACTGCTGCATAAACGGACAGAGAAAGGACTCTTAGCCGGGTTGTGGGAGTTTCCAAATCTTCCGGGAAGACTGGGAAGAACACAGGCCGAATCGCTGTTGCGTAAAAATGGAAATGAGCTGCTGAAACTTTACTCTCTCAAAGAGGCAAAACATATTTTTACCCACATCGAATGGCATATGACGGGTTTTTTGGCCGTTTGTCGAAGGGCTCAATGGAACCAAACGGTTTTGGTGTCGTTGCAGCAGCTTGAGACAACCTATGCCGTACCGGGGGCTTTCGCTCCCTTTAAAAAACAGCTTTTGGATTATGCAGAGAAAGGGATGGCTTAGAATGATCGAGCAAATCAGAGAGGAAACCAGTAAGGCGCTTACTGAGCTGTTGGAAGTGGCAAAGCTTAGAAAAGGAGATATTGTGGTAGTCGGATGTAGCTCCAGCGAAATTGTGGGGCAGAAAATTGGAACCTGTAGCAGTATGGAGGCGGCAGGTGCGGTTTTTGATGCCCTTATGGCGATTCTTAGCGAGAGGGGGCTATACCTTGCGGCGCAGTGTTGTGAGCACCTAAACCGCTCTTTGGTCATCGAGCGGGATGCCGCAATTCAGTGCGGCCTTTCCGAAGTTAACGTGGTTCCTCATCCTCACGCGGGAGGCGCCTTCGGTACGATGGCTTATCAAAAATTTGAAGATCCGGTTATGGTCGAACATCTGCGGGCCTCTGCGGGAATGGACATCGGCGGGACCTTGATCGGTATGCATTTAAAGGAGGTTGCCGTGCCGGTTCGGGTGAGTGTGAAACAGATTGGGGAGGCGCCTATCATTTTGGCGAGGACCCGGCCCAAATTTGTAGGTGGAGAGAGAGCTCACTATAACGAAAATCTGTTATAAAGAAAAAGGAACCGATTTTTTGGTTCTTTTTTCAATAGAGCTTTAGCAAAAAAATCCACCAGCTATGCTGGTGAGAATAAAAATCTTAAGATACAAGGAACCCTCCTTTTGCTAGAATGGATACAGGTTTGTCAACCGCCCCAAAAGCAAAAGGAGGGTTTGTCGATGAATGGCATGTAAAGTTTAACACATTCCAAATGGAGATGTCAGTGTTATATAGAGTATTTGCTCCACAATATCGAAGGAAAGAGGTGTATGGAGAAATCAAGGCAGATATAGGACAGATACTAAGAAAGCGATGTAAGCAAAAGGAGCCAGAAATTCTGGAAGCACAGGCATGCCCGGTTTATAATACACATACTGGTAAGCATGCCGCCAAGTATAAATATGGTAACAGACATTTTTGATGCCAGGAATATTACGTGGATACGGTTGGTCACAATAAAAAGCGATAAAAGAATACATCAAGAATCAGCTACAAAAAGATATTGCGGCAGACCAAGTCAGTTTCAAGAAATATTTTGGCCCGTTTACGGGTAGCAAGAATTCCAAGGCGTAAGAACAGGCCGCTTTAGCAGCGGCCTGTAAAAGTAATGCAGTTGGTGGACTTATTCTGTGCGTCTTGAGAACTTTGCCAGTTATATGCCCTTTCAGAGCTTGGGCATACCACGCATTTAACGCGTGGTTTTGATTTTTATACCTTTACTTCCAACATTTCGTTTTCTTTTTCCTTTTCTGCGATAATTTTATAGTAATTTTCAAAATAATCGGAAATCGCCTTAAAGGTTTTGGACTTTAAGGAATAAAAGGTCTTTCTGCCAGAAATACGGGTGGAGATTAGATTAGCAGCTAGTAATTGATTCAAATGATAAAAAAGGGTGTTGTTGGGAATTTTTAAGATTTGGGCAATTTCGGTGGCATATCGTTCTCCATTTTCCAAAAGATTGAGGATATCGATCCTGCGTTGATCACTGAGAGTACTCCCTAAAGTGACCAAATCAATCCGCTCATGGAAACAGCAGCTATAATATCCTGCATTGGCTCCCAATATGAAATGTGCCTCAGATCCTGCCGATTGACAGTGAATCGCACTGTCGTCAATAAAGGAAAGGGTGTATATCAATGAATCGTATTTTTTGACGTTCCAATTAAAACTGGTGTATTTGGTAACTTCGGTAATTTCTTCTTCCAACAGAAGATGTTCTCTTAAAGTGTTTATATAATTCGAAAAACGGTCTTCAATTTGATCCATAATTTCATTCATTTTTCGAAATGTCCGGGATATTTTTTGAATACAGTTTTTGGGAGATAAGCATAAAGAAACGATTTGATATTTAGCAGAATCTTCTAAATCCAAGGCGGATATAAAGTCGCCCAGTTTTTCATAATCTGCGAATAATGCCTCATAGTCTTGGCGGGATTTTGCTTGATTATCTAAAAAACTTAAAAAATGGGTGAGAAGCAGAGTGGGATCGAGTCCTTCCAGCCATTCAAAAAAATCTTCCATGGATTCAAAAGAAAAAAAAGTGCGGGATGACATGATAAACCTGATCCAAAATAGGCGGAAATCATGTTGAAATGTAAACAGGATAGAGATGGCCTTGTCATCTATTTCATTGGCGCGACGGATAAATTGATGGATTTCTGTTGTTATTTTTGGAGTGGCCTCAAACGAATTTTCCTGATTTCTAATGACAAAAGATTTATAATCATAATAGACAGCGCCAATAAAAATCAAATCGTAGATTCTTCCTGGAACAGGATGATAATGAATCATACAACCCCTCCTTTCAGTAATCTGCACGGGGCAGGCAATTAAGCAATTGTTAAATTGCTTAACGTATTTATTGTACTAAAAAAAAATTGAAATTTCAATATTTTTTCGAATATTTTGTAATTTGTTCAATAAAATTGGAAAATAAAATCAAAAAAACTGGGGGAAATAATTTTAAAAAAGCTATTGACAATTTTTGTTTCCTATTGTACTATTGTATTAGATAATTAATACAATAGTACAATAGGAAAGGAGTTATCCTATGTCATGGAAATTAAGTTCTGATCGGCCTATCTATGCGCAGATAATAGAAGAATTGCAATTGCGTATCGTATCAGGCGAATACAGGGCCGGACAGCGGATGCCTTCGGTACGGGAATTGGCGGCTCAAGCCGAGGTGAATCCCAATACGATGCAGAAGGCGCTGGCAGAAATGGAGCAATCAGGTTTGTTGTATAGTCAGCGGACTAGCGGGCGCTTTGTAACGGAGGATCAAGAGATGATTGAAAATGTAAAAGAAACATTGGCAAAAGAAGAGATTAAAGCTTTTGTGGAAAATATGAGGCAGCTGGGATTTAATAATGAAGAAATTGTAATGCAGGTTCAAAATATCGTGAAGGAGGAACAATAGATGGAACCCATTTTAGAGTGTAAGTCTCTAATGAAAACCTATACTGGAAAAATGGCGCTGTGCGGCGTAGATCTCTCTTTGGATAGAGGGAAGATAATTGGTCTATTAGGGCCCAATGGAAGTGGAAAAAGCACCCTCATTAAATTGGCCAACGGCCTTTTGACGCCCACTCGGGGAGAAATCCTGATTGGTGGAAAGCAACCGGGCGTGGAAACCAAAAAGATCGTATCCTATCTGCCTGAACGCAGTTATCTGAGCGATTGGATGAAGGTTTGTGATATCATCTCTTTTTTCCATGATTTTTATGATAACTTTAATGTAGACAAAGCTTATGATATGCTCAAACGGTTAAACATCAACCCTGCTGACAAGTTAAAAACGATGTCCAAAGGGACTAAAGAAAAGGTGCAGCTCATCTTGGTTATGAGTAGGGAAGCAGAGCTGTATTTGTTGGACGAACCCATCGGAGGAGTGGATCCAGCGGCCAGGGACTATATTCTCAATACCATTATTACTAATTATAATGAAAATGCGACAGTGGTTATTTCCACCCATCTGATTTCCGACATTGAGAAAATTTTAGATGAAGTGGTCTTCATCCACATGGGAGAGGTTCGGCTGAAAGCGTCTGTGGAACAAATCCGTGAGGAGCGGGGAATGAGCGTAGACGCTTTGTTTAGGGAGGTATTCAAATGCTAGCAAAACTGATTAAATACGAGTTTAAGGCCACCGCAAGAGTTTTTCTGCCGGCCTACCTGGCGCTTTTGCTAGTGACGGTGTTAGGCAAAGTACTCCTTTCCATCCCGCCGGTACAACAATTGTTAAACGGGGCTGTTGCTGGAATTTTTGTCGTCATATACACCCTTTTTATCATAGGAGTATTGTTTTTGACGTTCTTTATTTCTGTGCAGCGGTTTTATCGCAATTTGTTAGGGGATGAGGGCTATTTAATGCATACTTTACCGGTAAAGCCTTCTACGCACATTTGGGCCAAACTGATTACTTCCAGTGTTTGGTATGTGGCCAGCGGCGTACTGGTAGTGGCGGCGATTTTGCTGTTGGCGATGAACATGGAAAGCTATCGAAAACTGCCGGAATTTATCGCTCTGTTTTTCGAGGCTATGGGCCGGCTTGGTATCCACGGGTGGCTTCTTGTCGTCGAAGTAGTGGTATTGATATTGATAGAAATACTATCGTCAATTTTGATGTTCTATGTCTCGATGGGCATTGGGCAGCTATTTGGTAAACAAAAGCTTCTGGGTTCCATCTTGGCTTACATCGGCCTCACTTTTGTGCTTCAAATTGTTGCGGTTGTGGGAATGGTTATCGTTGTTGCTGTCGGCGCTGACGTTTTTGCCAGTTCCAGCCAATTAGAAATAATGTTAGAATCCATTTCCTCAAAAGAGCCCCTGATGATCCTTCACGGAATTTTCCTCACAGCGCTAGGCATCAATGTGGTGTGGGGCGTAGGATGTTTTCTGGGCACCCGGTACTTGTTGGCCAAAAAGTTGAATCTCGAATAGTAGGAAGACGGACTGGGATTGTATTCCGGTCCGTTTTTTGATATTATCTATAGTAGATACCAGCTAAGTTCCCAATTGGTTTCGCTAATTCACAAAAAATTAACAATTATTTGGGTATAAACCCTTGCAAAGACCGGTTTTGTGGGATATAATCATTGTTGCGTGACTGCGACAGATATGCGATGAAGCGAAAGGTTGCTGCGTTTTGCAGGTAATTTTCGCCGAGTATGTCCGATTTTAAACCGGGCGACAAAAGATTGGATACCGATGGAATCGACCGATCAGAGGAAGTGTGTCCTCAAAATCGGGGTTTCTGTGCAAACTGCGCCTTTTGAGGCTGCAAGTGCGCGGTGTTTCTGAAGACTACCCGGAAAAACCATGCGTTTTTTCGGTTTTTTTGATGTGAGCTTATGAAACACCCGGAAACGTGTTCAAACGATTGTCTTGTCCCCGCAAATTTCTAAGGAGGCGATGACAAGTGGCAGTCAAAGAAAAATTAAGGATCAAACTGAAGAGTTACGATCACAATCTGGTGGATGCTTCCGCGGCGAAAATCGTGGAAACCGCAAAGAAAACAGGTGCTAGAGTTGCAGGACCCATTCCTCTGCCTACCCAGAAAGAGGTTGTAACCATCCTTCGTGCTGTACACAAGTACAAAGACAGCCGCGAGCAGTTTGAGATGCGGACTCACAAAAGACTCATCGACGTGTTGAGACCGTCTGCAAAGACAGTTGAAGCGTTGCAGGGCCTTGAGCTCCCCGCGGGCGTGGAAATCGAAATTAACCTGTAATTTCGACATGAATCCAGGAAGGTTCATGAAAACGCCTCGCATTTCCGAAGTTTTGGTAAAAGCTTTGGAAGGTCATGTTGGCATCAGGCCAACCAATAGCCTATAAGGAGGAAAAAAGATGAAAAAAGGAATCATCGGTAAGAAAATCGGTATGACCCAGATTTTCGATGAAAGCGGAAAAGTCATTCCGGTCACCGTGGTTGAAGCCGGCCCTTGCGTGGTTGTTCAGAAGAAAACCCAGCAGAATGACGGCTACGAAGCTATCCAGGTGGGATTTGGCGACGCGAAACCACACAAGCTGAACAAGCCGCTCAAAGGCCATTTTGAAAAAGCTGACGTCGCTGCTAAGAGAGTTTTGAGAGAATTCAGAATGGACGATTGCAGCGCATTCAATGTGGGTGACATCATCAAGGCCGATACTTTTGAAGTCGGCGACATGATCGACGCCACCGGCACAAGTAAAGGTAAAGGCTTCGCAGGCGCTATTAAACGCCACGGCAACCATTCTCTGAGAGCTTCTCACGGTACCGGCCCCGTTGCGAGACAAGCCGGCTCCATGGGCGCCATCTCCGACCCCTCGAGAATTTTTAAAGGTAAGGGCATGGCCGGCCATATGGGCCATGAGCGGGTCACCGTGCAGAATTTGGAAGTCGTCAAAGTCGATGCTGAAAACAATCTGATTGCCATCAGAGGTGCGATCCCCGGCCCTAGAGGCGGCGTGGTCATCCTCTCTGACAGCAAGAAGGCGTAAGGGAAGGAGGAATTATAATGCCAAAGGTTTCCGTATTTGATATGGCAGGTAAAGAAGTCTCCCAGATGGAGCTTTCCGACGCCGTATTTGGAATCAAACCGAACGCAGCGGTTATGCACCAGGCAGTAGTTGCTTACCTTGCCAACCAGCGTCAGGGCACTCAGTCCACCCTCACCCGTACCGAGGTTAGAGGCGGCGGCCGCAAGCCGTGGCGTCAAAAGGGTACAGGTCATGCAAGACAGGGCTCTATTAGGGCTCCCCAGTGGGTTGGCGGCGGTGTCGCAATCGGGCCCAAACCCCGCAGCTACAGACTGGCGCTCAATAAAAAGATGAAGAGATTGGCGCTGAAATCCGCCTTTTCTTCGAAAGTACTCGACAACGATATGATCGTCGTTGACAAAATCGAGATGGACGAGTTTAAGACAAAAACCATCGTCAATATGCTCAAAGCACTGGGCGCTGAGAAGAAAGCCCTCATTGTATTGGAGCAAAACGACGAAAAGGTGGTAAGAAGCGCCCATAATATTCCCGGCGTGAAGACTGCTTACGTCAACACCCTAAATGTGTACGACGTTTTAAATTACGATAAATTTATCGTAGTCAAAGACGCCGCTCAGAAGATTGAGGAGGTGTACGCATAATGAAAAGAGCACAGGATATTATTCTGAAGCCTATCATTACCGAAAAATCCATGTCCGGCATCTCGATGAAGCAATACACCTTCAAAGTTGCGAAAGACGCCAATAAAATTGAAATCGCCAAAGCGGTGGAAACCCTTTTTGACGTTACTGTTGATAAGGTGAACACCATGAACTGCAAAGGCAGATTCAAAAGGATGGGCCGCACAGCCGGCTATCAGCCCGACTGGAAAAAGGCCATCGTGAAATTGAGCGAGGATTCTAAGCCCATTGAGTTTTTTGAGGGTATGATCTAAGCGGATCCGATTGAATTGGCGATTCAGGGATTTTCCCTGGGTGATGTATGGGAAGCCAAACGCTTCTCGCTAAACCGAATTAGGAGAGTGAATGTAAATGGCAATCAAGTCATATAATCCCACCACTCCCGGTAGACGTCAAATGACAGTAACCGATTATTCTTCTCTTTCCAAGGTCGCTCCTGAAAGAAGCCTCTTGGAGCCTATGAAGAAAAAATCCGGCCGTAATAGCTATGGCCGCATTACTGTTCGTCACCGTGGAGGTGGAAACAGAACCAAATACCGTATTATCGACTTTAAACGCGACAAGCAGGGAATGGACGCAAACGTCCTCACTTTAGAGTATGATCCCAACCGTTCGGCTCACATTGCGCTCATTCAGTATGAGGATGGCGAAAAGCGCTATATCCTCGCTCCCAATGGGCTCAAAGTCGGCGATAAAGTCAGAAGCGGCGAAGACGCCGATATCAAACCCGGCAATGCCCTTCCTATGGCGAATATTCCGGTCGGTACCTTTATCCACAACGTGGAGTTGTACCCCGGAAAGGGTGCCCAACTGGTCCGTGCCGCTGGCAATCAGGCTCAGTTGATGGCGAAGGAAGGCGAATACGCCTTGGTAAGACTTCCCTCTGGAGAGCTTCGCAACATCCCTGCAAGGTGCATGGCTACTGTCGGTCAGGTCGGCAACATCGACCACGAGAACGTCTCTATCGGTAAAGCTGGTAGAAAACGTCACATGGGCTGGAGACCTACTGTCCGCGGTTCCGTTATGAACCCCTGCGACCATCCTCACGGTGGTGGTGAAGGTAAATCTCCCATCGGCCGTCCTTCTCCTGTTACCCCTTGGGGTAAACCCACCTTGGGTTACAAGACCCGTGCGAAACATCATCGTTCTGACAAATTTATTGTAAGACGTAGAAACGAGAAATAAGAGAGGAGGCAGCTGAATCATGGGTAGAAGTGTTAAAAAGGGACCTTTCGTACAGCCTGCGTTGTACAAGAGAGTCGTCGCCATGAACGAGTCCGGCGACAAAAAAGTATTGAAAACCTGGAGCAGAGCCTCCACGATTTTCCCTGAATTTGTTGGACACACCTTTGCTGTGCATGACGGGCGGAAACACGTGCCGGTGTACATCACAGAGGATATGGTCGGTCACAAACTCGGCGAGTTTGCCCCCACCAGAACGTATAGAGGCCATGCTGGCTCCAAGACGTCAAATAACGGAAAGTAGGCCGAAAGGAGGATTTTTGAATGGAAGCAAAAGCTTACCTGAGAAATGTGCGCATCGCTCCCAGAAAGGTTCAGATTGTGCTCGACCTCATCAGAGGCAAGGACACTGATACTGCTATGGCGATTCTCAGATATACACCTAAAGCTGCTTGTGAGCATCTCGAGAAGCTTCTGAAGTCGGCCATCGCAAACGCAGACCACAACTTTAATATGGACGTGAACAATCTGTATGTTGCGGAATGCTTTGTATGCCCCGGTCCCATCATGAAGAGAATTAGACCTAGAGCACAGGGCCGTGCCTTTAGAGTATTCAAGAGAACTTCGCATGTCACCCTTGTCCTGAAGGAAAAGGAATAAGCTGAAAGAGGAGGTAAACTATGGGCCAAAAAGTAAATCCGCACGGACTTCGTGTAGGAGTTATCAAAGATTGGGATTCCCGCTGGTTTGTCAATGGTAATGCTTTCGGCGATACCCTTGTTGAGGATTACAATGTCCGTAATTTCATCAAAGAGGAATTGAAAGCTGCAGGCGTTCCCCGCATCGAAATCGAACGCGATGCATTAAAGGTGAGAATTCATATTCACTGCGCAAAACCCGGCATGGTTATCGGCCAGGGCGGCGCTAAAATCAACGAGCTCCGCGCTCGCTTGGAAAAAATGATCGGCAAACCCGTTCATGTCAACATTGTCGAGGTAAAACAGCCCGATCTCAACGCGCAGCTGGTCGCTGAGAGCATCGCTTCCCAGTTAGAGAGAAGAATTTCTTTCCGCCGCGCGATGAAGCAGGCTATTGGACGCACCATGCGTTTGGGCGCTAAGGGCATCAAAACCTGTGTCAGCGGCCGTTTGGGCGGTGCTGAAATCGCCCGTACCGAACACTACGACGAGGGTACCGTTCCGCTGCAGACCCTCCGTGCAGACATTGACTACGGTTTTGCAGAGGCCAATACCACTTATGGTAAAATCGGCGTAAAGGTTTGGATCTACACCGGAGAGGTCTTAAAGGGTGAGGTTACCAAGAGACCTGCAAGAGCACCCAGAAATGACCGGTCAGACCGCCCCAGAAACAACAGAAGACCGAGACAGGAAGGAGGTAACCGCTAATGCTTCTTCCAAAGCGCGTAAAATACCGTCGTCAGCAGAGAGGACGGATGAAGGGTAAAGCTACCCGCGGTAATTTTGTAAGTTATGGAGAGTACGGACTGCAGGCTTTGGAGCCCTGCTGGATTACCTCCAATCAGATTGAAGCAGCACGTATCGCTATGACCCGTTACATCAAACGTGGCGGTCAGGTTTGGATCAAAATTTTCCCCGACAAGCCCGTCACTGAGCAGCCGGCTGAAACTCGAATGGGTAAAGGTAAGGGCTCTCCTGAGTACTGGGTCGCAGTGGTCAAGCCCGGCAGAGTCATGTTTGAAATCGGAGGCGTTTCCGAGGAGTTGGCTCGTGAGGCTATGCGTCTTGCTTCGCACAAGCTGCCCATCAAATGCAAGTTTGTAAAACGTGAAGATACAGAGACAGGTGGTGAGCAATAATGAAAGCTACTGAGATCAGAGAGTTGAACATGGTGGAACTCGAGGACAAACTGAAAGAGTTAAAGGACGAACTTTTTAATCTGCGCTTTCAGCTTGCTGTCAACCAGCTCGACAATCCCACACGCATCAAAGCAGTGAAAAAAGATATTGCTCGCGTGAAGACTGTCATGCGTGAGTTGGAAGCCAAAGAAGGCGCTAAATAAGAAGGGAGGACCAAACTGTGAGCGATAGAAACCTCAGAAAAACGAGGGTCGGTACAGTTGTTAGCAACAAAATGGATAAGACAGTTGTCGTCGCCATTTTGGACAACGTAAAACACCCCCTTTACAATAAAATCGTAAAGCGCACCGTCAAAGTCAAAGCCCATGACGAAGAAAATATCTGTGGCGAAGGCGACAGAGTGACGCTGATGGAAACCCGTCCGCTGTCCAAGGACAAAAGATGGAGAGTTTGCGAAATCATCGAAAAGGCGAAATAATTTGGCCGTGAAAGATATACTCTTTCATAATCTCGAAAGGAGGAACTCACTGTGATACAGATGCAGACCCGCTTAAAGGTCGCCGATAACACCGGTGCCAAAGAGCTTATGTGTATCCGTGTATTGGGCGGTTCCGGCAGAAGATATGCGAATATTGGCGACGTTGTGGTTGCTTCGGTCAAAAAGGCAACACCAGGCGGCGTTGTAAAAAAAGGCGAAGTCGTCAAAGCCGTGATCGTTCGTTCAGCAAAAGGCTTGCGCCGTGAGGACGGCACCTACATCAGATTCGATGAAAATGCGGCAGTCCTCATCAGAGAAGATAAAAACCCCAGAGGCACCCGTATTTTTGGGCCGGTTGCCAGAGAGCTTCGTGAAAAGGAATACATGAAGATCCTCTCTCTCGCACCGGAAGTGCTTTAATAGGAGGTGCAAGTTATGGCAAATAAATTGCACGTCAAAACCGGCGATAATGTAATGATTATCAGCGGAAAAGACAAAGGTAAAAAAGGTAAGGTTTTGGAAGTTAGCCCCAAAGAGGGTAAAGTTATCGTCGAGGGACTCAACGTTGTTACAAAACACGTGAAACCCCGCGCTATGGGCCAGCAGGGCGGCATCGTTAAGGCGGAAGCTCCTCTGTACGCTTGCAAAGTAATGCCCATCTGCCCCAAATGCGGCAAGCCCACAAGAGTGGGGCATAAAGTCGAGAAAGATGGAACCAAAAAGCGTCAGTGCAAACACGCTTCTTGCGGAGAAACTTTCTAGGATGGAGGAAAAGACATGGCTCGTTTGAAAGATTATTATAAAAGCGATGTAGCCCCTGCTCTGATGAAGAAATTCGGCTACAAAAGTGTCATGCAGATTCCGAAGATTGAAAAGGTAGTTGTCAACGTGGGTTGTGGTGAAGCACGCGACAATCAGAAGATGATGGACGCTGTTTTAAAGGATTTGACTGCAATTACAGGGCAGAAACCCGTGACCTGTAAAGCCAAAAAATCCGTTGCTAACTTTAAACTTCGTGAAGGCATGATTATCGGCGCTAAGGTAACATTGCGCGCTGATAAAATGTATGAGTTCATTGACCGGTTTTTCAATATTGCTCTTCCCCGCGTAAGAGACTTTAGAGGAATTAATCCGGATTCCTTTGATGGACGCGGAAACTATTCTATCGGCCTGAAAGAGCAGCTCATATTCCCTGAGATCGAGTACGACAAAATCGATAAAATCCGCGGTATGGACATCTGCTTTGTCACCACCGCAAAAACCGATGAGGAAGCCCGTGAGCTTTTGACACTGATGGGCGCTCCATTTTCCAAATAAGGGAGGAAATAATTAAATGGCTAAAAGATCAATGATTGTCAAACAGCAGAGAGAGCCTAAGTTTTCCACCCGTGCCTACAGCAGGTGCAAAATCTGCGGTCGTCCCCACGCTTATTTGAGAAAATACGGCATCTGCCGCATTTGCTTCAGAGAACTGGCCTACAAAGGACAGATCCCCGGCGTGAAGAAGGCCAGCTGGTAAAGTACCGAGAAAAGGAGGTTGACGGTATGCAAATCACCGATACAATCGCAGATATGCTGACCCGCATCCGCAATGCGAATTCAGCTAAACACGACACGGTGGATATTCCTGCATCTAATATGAAGAAATCGATCGCCCAGATCCTTGTAGACGAAGGATATGTAAAAGGCTTTCAGGTCATTGAAGACGGAAAGCAGGGCGTGATTCGTATGACGCTGAAATACGGCGATAACAAAACCCCGGTGCTCACCGGATTGCGCAGGGTTTCCAAACCCGGCCTGCGTATTTATTCCAACTGTGAGGATATGCCCAGGGTCATGAAGGGCCTCGGCATCGCAATCGTATCCACATCCAAAGGCGTGATGACTGATCGGAAAGCACGCAAAGAGAATGTGGGCGGCGAAGTCCTTGCGTTCGTATGGTAAGGAGGTAAAATAGCTATGTCTCGTATTGGTAGAAAACCCATTGCTGTTCCCTCCGGTGTTGATGTAAAAATCGACGGCAACCATATTGCTGTAAAAGGTCCCAAGGGAACCTTGGAAAGAGATGTCCATAAGGATATGACTCTTGCACTGGAGAACAACGAGATCCTCGTCACAAGACCCAGTGATGACAAAAACCACAGGGCTTTACATGGCCTGACTAGATCTTTGGTCCACAACATGGTCGTAGGTGTTACCGAAGGCTTCAGCAAAACTTTGGAGGTCAACGGTGTCGGATACCGTGCTGCAAAACAGGGAAAAGACCTTGTGATGAACTTGGGGTATTCCCATCAGGTTGTGGTTCCGGAGATCGACGGCATTTCTATCGAAGTACCAGCTCCCAACAAAATTGTGATTTCCGGACCTGACAAACAGAAGGTTGGACAGTTTGCGGCAAATGTCCGCGAGAAACGTCCTCCGGAACCCTATAAAGGCAAGGGAATCAAGTACGCTGACGAATATATCCAGCGTAAAGAAGGTAAGACTGGTAAGAAGTAAAGGAGTGACAAGCAATGGTAAATAAGCCTGATAGCAACAAGGCTCGTTTAAAAAGGCACCGCAGGGTGCGCAGCAAAGTTAGCGGCACACCTGAGCGTCCACGCCTAAATGTATTCCGCTCCGCTAAGCATATCTACGCTCAACTGATAGATGACGTAAACGGCGTTACCCTTGCAGCAGCAGCTTCCACTGATAAAGATTTCGACTTAAACGGCGGCAACAAAGAAGGCGCTTATAAAGTCGGACAGAAAATTGCTGAGAAAGCTGCAGCAAAGGGAATCACCGAAGTAGTGTTCGACCGTGGCGGTTACATCTTCCACGGCAGAGTAGAGCAGTTAGCCGCAGGAGCCCGTGAAAGCGGCCTCAAGTTCTAATGAGGAGGTATTCGTTTGGCTAGAATAGAAAATCCCGCTTCGGAATTGCAGGAAAGAGTCGTGGCGATTAACCGTGTTTCTAAAACCGTAAAGGGCGGCCGTATCTTCAAGTTTGCAGCCTTGGTTGTAGTGGGAGACGGCAACGGCAAAATCGGTTTTGGCCTCGGTAAATCGGGAGAAGTTCCCGACGCGATTCGCAAAGGCATCGAAGACGCGAAGAAAAATATGATCCAGATCGCTCTGAAAGGCACCACCATTCCCCATGAGATCATCGGTGAGTTTGGCGCCGGCAGAGTGCTCTTAAAACCGGCTCCGGAAGGTACTGGAGTTATCGCTGGTGGCCCTGTCCGCGCAGTTGTTGAAACCGCTGGCATCAAGGACATCAGAACCAAAGCTCTGCGTTCCAACAATCCTTGTAACGTTGTCAGAGCGACTATCAACGGTTTGCAATCCTTGAGAACCGCCCAGCAGGTTGCGGCGATCAGAGGCAAATCGGTTGAAGAGATTTTAGGTTAGGGGGCAGAGTTATGGCAAACCTCAAAGTAAAACTTGTGAAAGGTCTTGCTGGGAAGAAGAAAGACCAGATTGCCATTGCCGCTTCTCTTGGCTTGAGAAAAGTCGGCGACGTGTCCGTTCAGCCGGATAACGCTGCCACCAAAGGCAAGGTTTTTAAAATTTCCCACCTCGTGGAGGTTACTGAAGACTAGTAAGGAGGTGCGAGTATGAAACTGCACGAATTAGCTCCGGCAGCCGGCTCCAAAAAAGAGCATTTCCGCGTTGGACGCGGTCACGGTTCCGGAAATGGAAAAACAGCAGGGAAGGGCCATAAAGGCCAAAACGCCCGTTCCGGCGGTGGTGTAAGACCTGGGTTTGAAGGCGGACAGATGCCTTTGCACAGACGTCTTCCCAAAAGGGGATTTAACAACTACAATTTTGCTACCAGATACGCCATTGTAAACCTTGATGATTTGCAGAACAAATTTGAGGACGGCGCAGTGGTAGATCCCGATGCTCTCATTGCTTCGGGCCTTGTCAACAAGCTTTATGACGGCGTAAAAGTGCTCGGAAACGGCGAAATCAGCAAGAAATTAACCGTTAAGGCGGCTGCCTTCTCCCAATCTGCAAAGGAAAAGATTGAGGCCGCAGGAGGAAAGGCCGAGGTGATGTAAGATGTTTGAAACTTGGAGAAATGCATTCAAGCAGCCGGAGCTTCGCAAGAAAATCCTATATACGCTGCTGATCCTCCTGATTTTTCGCATCGGTTCCTACATTACTGTACCTTTCCTGAATGCTGAGGCATTGCAGTCTATGTTTACTACCGGAACAGGAACCGGTGATTTCTTAAACTACCTCAACATCATGACTGGTGGTGCACTTTCCAATGCGACTGTTTTTGCCATGTCTATTACGCCCTACATCAACGCGTCAATTATCATTCAGCTTTTGACTGTGGCGATACCGGCGTTGGAACGGCTTCAGAAAGAGGGATCGGAAGGGAGAAAGAAGCTCCAGAAGATCACCCGTTATGTGACGCTGGGGTTGGCTTTGATTCAGGCGACGGCGTTCTACTTCCTGTTGAGAAACAACGATATCAGTATTTTGCAGTATGCCAGTGGGCCTTCTGGCGTGTTTGCCGCTATTGTAATTATAGCGTGTTTTACCGCAGGTACTGCCCTGGTAGTTTGGCTTGGTGACCGGATTTCTGAGAAGGGCATCGGAAACGGCGTTTCTATTATCCTGTTTGCTGGTATCCTGTCCCGCGGGCCTTCAGCGTTTAATATGTTGAGAGTTTGGTGGGTTGAGATGGCGCCAAACGATCCCAAATACTATTTCTATGTCCCGGCAATTGTCATTGTTTTCATCGCAATGGTGGTCTTCATCGTCTGGATGACCAACGCCGAGAGAAGAATCCCGGTTTCCTATGCAAAACGGGTGGTTGGCCGGAAAATGTACGGCGGACAGAACACACACATTCCGATCAAGGTCAACATGAGCGGCGTGATGCCCATCATTTTTGCCATGAGTTTTGTGTCTTTGCCCAACATGATCGCTACCTTCTTAGGGCCTAGCGTAAAAGAGGGCGGCTTCTGGGATAAGTTTTTTGAGGTTTTTCATTCCGACAATTGGGCATACGGCCTCATTTACTTTCTGCTGATTATCGCATTTAACTACTTCTACGTTGCCATTCAGTACAATCCCATTGAGATTGCTAACAATCTCCGCAAAAACAATGGCGCGATACCGGGTATCCGCCCCGGCAAGCCTACATCGGATTTTATCTCCAGAGTAATTTCCAAGGTCACCTTGCTGGGCGCTTTGTTCCTCGGCCTAATCGCAGTGTTCCCGATCATCTTTAGCATGATTACTGGTGCGAACGTATCCCTCGGAGGTACTTCTATCCTGATCGTAGTAGGCGTTGCGTTGGAGACCATGAGACAGCTGGAATCCCAGATGATGATGCGCCACCACAAAGGTTTCTTAGAGTAAAAGGGGGCTTCTAAATGAATTTAATTTTATTAGGCGCACCCGGCGCGGGAAAGGGCACACAGGCGGAAGTTATTTGCGAGGCCCTCAAAATTCCCGCGATCTCTACAGGAAATATTCTGCGTGAAGCGATTAAAAACGAGACAGCTCTCGGCTTAGAGGCCAAGTCCTACATGGATGGCGGCAAACTGGTTCCCGATGAGATCGTCATCAACATCCTAAAGGAGAGGCTCGCTCAGGATGACTGCAAAAACGGTTTTATCCTGGACGGCTTTCCCCGGACTGTCCCACAGGCTGAGGCCTTGGACAAAATGGGCGTGAACATTGACCGCGTCATTGACATTGAAGTCGAAGACGAAAAAATTATGCAGCGCCTCTCGGGCAGACGTGTTTGTGAAGACTGCGGTGCCTCCTATCATCTGGAGTACAAACCTTCTAAATTGGAAGGAAAGTGCGACAAATGTGGCGGCAAAACAGTACAGCGCAAAGATGACCATCCGGATACGATTAAAGAGCGTTTGCAGGTGTATCACCAGCAGACAGAACCTTTAAAAGATTACTACTATGCCACCGGAAAGCTCATTGTGGTGGAAGGGCAAGAAGATGTGGCGGATACCACAGCGCTGACCCTGAAAGCTGTGGAGGCGTAGTTTTTATGATAGTTTTAAAAACGCAAACTGAGCTCGAAACAATGAAGAAGGCTTGTAAAATTTCGGCCGACGCATTGAACGTAGCTGAGGAATGGATCAAACCGGATATCACCACCAAGGAAATCGACCGCAAAATACACGACTTCATCACAAAGAGCGGTGCGACTCCTTCCTTCCTGAATTATATGGGGTATCCCGCTTCCGCCTGCATTTCCGTCAACGACGTAGTCATTCACGGGATCCCTTCTGATTACCACCTCAAAGAGGGCGATATTGTCAGCATCGATGTCGGTGCCTACTATCAAGGATTTCATGGGGACAATGCCTATACCTTTATTGTAGGCGATACCTCCGAAGAGACCAAATCCCTCTTGAAAGAAACACAGGTTAGCCTGATGAAAGGAATTGAACAGGCGGTGGTCGGCAATCGAATTGGAGATATCTCACATGCTGTTGAGAACCACGTTTCCCAGTTCGGTTATGGCATTGTTAGGCAGTTTGTCGGCCACGGTGTCGGTAAGCATCTGCATGAGGATCCGGAGGTTCCCAATTTTGGGCGGCCCGGAAGAGGCCCTCGCCTGGTGGAGGGGATGACTATCGCCATCGAGCCGATGATTAACCTTAAGGGCGACGGAGTCAAGGTCATGCCTGACGGCTGGACGACTAAGACGGTTTCAGGAAGTGTGTCCGCTCACTTTGAGCACACCATCGCCATCACCAAGAACGGCCCGGTGATTTTGACGGTCCGATAGACGAAGGTTTGGAGGAAAGCCATTTATGCCGGAATTGAGAGTGGGTTCGGTGGTGCGGAGCATCAGCGGGCACGACAGGGGATTTTTTGCGGTGGTAAAAATTGACAGGCAATTTGCATATCTTGCGGACGGCCGGTCAAGATTACTGGAAAAGCCCAAAAGGAAAAATCCCAAACACCTTCGGGTGACAAATACGGTTTTTGATCCTATGCGAATGGAAACTAACAAAAAACTGAAACAAGCTCTTTGGCCGTTTAACTACGGCGGGCTTACGCCATCAGACGAGTAGGAGGGAATGTGCCTTGTCCAAAGACGATGTAATCGAAATTGAAGGTGTTGTCAGGGAATCACTGCCAAATGCGACGTTTAAGGTAGAGCTTCCCAATGGGCATACCATTTTGGCTCATATATCGGGAAAACTCCGGATGAACTTCATCCGCATTCTTCCCGGCGATAAGGTGACGGTGGAAATGTCGCCTTACGATTTAACGAAGGGACGCATTACCTGGCGTTCCAAGTAAACCAACTGTTCACAAGGAGGTAATTTCAGATGAAAGTAAGACCTTCCGTTAAGCCCATCTGTGAAAAGTGCAAAGTCATCAAGCGCAAAGGTAAAGTCATGGTGATTTGCGAGACAAAAAAGCACAAACAACGTCAGGGCTAAGTCTGCTGCTTTAGCGGCGTTATCCCACAGAAGATGGAAATAAACTGAAGTACTGCGGGAATTTTTCCTGCATTGGAGGTGCAACTTTAATGGCTCGTATAGCTGGTGTTGACTTGCCGAGAGAAAAGAGAATCGAAATCGGTTTGACTTACATCTTTGGCATCGGTCGTAAATCTGCTAACGATATCCTCGCGGCTACCGGCATCAATCCCGATACCAGGGTCAAAGACCTGACGGAAGACGATGCGACAAAGCTCCGTGAGTATATTGACAAAAATTACGAAGTTGAGGGCGATTTGAGAAGAAACGTCGCTCTGAACATCAAGAGATTGGTTGAAATCGGCTGCTATCGCGGCGTGCGCCACAGAAAAGGTCTGCCTGTCAGAGGTCAGAGAACCAAAACCAACGCACGTACCAGAAAAGGCCCGAAGAAGACCATCGCCAACAAGAAGAAATAACAGGGAGGGATACTGACACATGGCAAAGGTTGCGAAAAAAACCACCGTCCGCAGACGTCGTGAGCGCAAAAATATCGAGCGTGGCGCCGTTCATATCCAGTCCACCTTTAACAATACCATCGTTACCATCACCGATACGCAGGGAAACGCAATTTCCTGGGCAAGCGCTGGTGAAATGGGCTTCAGAGGTTCTAAAAAGTCCACTCCTTTTGCTGCGCAGACTGCCGCTGAGAAAGCTGCAAAAGCTGCCATGGAGCACGGTTTGAAAATCGTTGAAGTTTATGTAAAAGGGCCTGGTTCCGGAAGAGAAGCCGCAATCAGAGCATTGCAGGCTGCCGGTTTGGAAGTACGGATGATCAAAGACGTAACTCCCATCCCGCACAACGGTTGCCGTCCGCCGAAAAGAAGACGTGTGTAGTTTAAGGAGGTGCAAGTAAATGGCAAAGAATATGCAGCCCGTTTTAAAGAGATGTAAAGCGCTGGGCCTTTCTCCTGCAGCTCTCGGTTATTCGAAGGAGACCAAACGCAATCCGAAACAGGCTCGCCGTAAACAATCTGAATACGGTATGCAGTTGACGGAAAAGCAAAAAGTTAAATTTATGTATGGCGTTTTGGAGAAACAGTTCCATAAATATTACGAGCGCGCCGAGAAAAAGCAGGGCATTACCGGTGAAATTCTGTTGCAGGAATTGGAGCGTCGTTTGGATAACGTCGTGTTCCGCATGGGATATGCCAATACCCGCCGTGAAGCGCGTCAGTTGGTGAACCACGGCCATTTTACCGTAAATGGGAAACGTGTTGACATCCCCTCTTACCAGGTGAAACCTGGCGATGTGGTGGCGGTTTGCGAAAAATCCCGTTCTTCCACAAAATTTAAAACACTCATCGAGGAAAACGGCAAAAAGGCGATGCCCAAGTGGATCGAAAAAGCCGCAGAATCCTTTGAGGGCAAGATTGTCGCCATGCCTGCACGCGACGATATCGATGTTGACATCCAGGAACATCTGATTGTCGAGTTGTACTCCAAATAATGATCGGGTGCAGTTATTGCAAAGGTGTGTACGATTGCGGGCAGCCTATGCTGCTTCTATATACTGCTTAGGAGGGTTATAAATGATTGAGATAGAAAAGCCAGTAATTGAGACGGCCGAGATGAAATCGGACGGTACTTACGGAAGATTTGTATTGGAGCCTCTCGAGCGCGGCTTCGGCACTACCCTAGGCAATAGTTTAAGAAGGGTGCTGCTCTCCTCGCTTCCCGGTGTGGCAGTAACATCAATAAAAATTGATGGTGTT
This sequence comes from uncultured Oscillospiraceae bacterium, assembly GCA_904396495.1. Taxonomy (GTDB): domain Bacteria; phylum Bacillota; class Clostridia; order Oscillospirales; family Ruminococcaceae; genus Fumia. Next base: position 15,161 of record CAJFOJ010000055.1, on the reverse strand, counting down.
CAACACGAGTTTTCAACAGTACCGGGTGTGAAAGAAGATGTGACCGAAATCGTCCTGAATATGAAAGGGCTGATTGCGAAAATCCACGGCGACGCTCCTAAAACGATCCATATCGAAGCTGAGGGCGAGTGCGAAGTCACTGCAGGCGACATCAAGGTGGACTCTGAAGTGGAGATCCTTGATCCCGGCATGCATATCGCGACTTTGGGCGCGGGCGCCAAGCTGTATATGGAAATTGTCATCGACAAGGGCCGCGGCTACGTTCCCAGCGAGCGCAACAAGCAGAATTTGCAGAACGTAATTGGCGCTATTCCGGTGGACAGCATCTATACACCCGTACTCAAGGTAAATTATACCGTTGAAAATACCCGTGTGGGGCAGATTACCGACTACGATAAACTGACAATTGAAGTGTGGACAGATGGGACCATTTCGGCGAAAGAGGCAATTTCTCTGGGAGCCAAGGTTCTCAACGAGCATCTTAATCTCTTCGTGGATCTGTCAGATGAGGTATACGCGACCGACATCATGGTCGAAAAAGACGACAAAGGTAAGGAAAAAGTCTTGGAGATGACCATTGAGGAGCTTGACTTGTCTGTGCGTTCTTTCAACTGTCTCAAACGTGCCGGAATCAACACGGTAGAAGATTTAATCAGCAAGTCCGAGGAAGAAATGATGAAAGTCAGAAACCTCGGAAGGAAGTCTCTGGAAGAGGTCCTGGCGAAGCTCGATGCCTTGGGCTTCAGCCTCACCCCGGACGACGAATAAATACTATTCGTTTAAATGAATAGTATAATACTGAAAGTTAGGAGTGAATTTCGATGCCAGGCAGCAGAAAACTTGGAAGAAGCTCTGACCATAGAAAGGCTATGCTGAGAGCGATGGTTACCTTTTTGCTGGAAAACGGTAAAATTGAAACCACAGTGACAAGAGCCAAAGAAGTTCGTGCGATGACCGAGAAGATGATCACTCTCGGTAAAACCAATAATCTCCACTCCAAACGTCAAGTCCTTGCATACGTGACCAAAGAGGGCGTTGCAAAGAAAGTATTTGATGAAATTGCACCCAAATATGCGGACAAAAACGGTGGTTACACAAGAATCATCAAAATTGGTCCGCGTCGCGGAGATGCAGCGGAGATGGCAATTATCGAATTGGCATAATTATATATGAACCCCCCGTCTCAAGACGGGGGGTTCATTTGTTCATATTTTTTCACTTGAAAGCACTGCGCAAAAAATCTATAATGATATCCATTGACATTATAAATGTGAGAAAAATTACTCCGTTATTAGAGAAGAGGACAGCCGATGAAAAGAAATGTAGCAGTAAGGATATTATGTATCGTTTTAGCAGTGCTGATTGGTGCGGGCGCATTGGGGGGCGGATTGTACACCATATTTACCAGTTCTGCGCAGCGAACGGTAGAAGATACCCCGTTATTTATGTACAACGACCAGTTGTACCTAGTAACCGATGAAACAGTGCAGGCAATAGAAGAGGAAAACCGGACTGTGGTAGTGGAAAGCCGAATTGATGACAACGTGATCCCTCAACAAAATGGGGAGTCTAATTTCTGTCCGGTTGGGGACAGCTTTGTGTACACCGAAGGGGGAGATCTCTACTATCTTGACAGCGGCGATTACCGGCTGTGTATACCGGTGACGACCGACCCAGAGGAGGCGGCCGATGAATAGGCAGAGAGTACGGTATCCCATTCTGCTGCTGGATGCGGACGATACTTTGTTTGATTTTCAAAAAGCAGAGAAAAACGCCTTGAAACAATTGCTTGAGGAGTTTGGCTATCCATATACTGACGATGTCTTAAACCTGTATCGCAGTATCAATGAAACATTGTGGAGGCGGTATGAGGCGGGAGAAATTGGCAAGAATGAGTTGCAAGCCACTCGCTTTTCCCGTCTCTTTACGGAACTTTCTCTTATTGGAGATGGACAAGCGGCCAATGAACAGTATTTAGACCATCTGTCAGAGCAGGGGTGTTTGATGAATCATGCCTTAGAAGTCTGTCAGAAGTTGGCTTCATGTTGCAGACTTTATATTGTGACCAACGGCATCTCGCGGGTACAGAGAAAGCGCTTGGAGAAATCTCCACTGTGCGCTTTGGTTTCTAACATCTTTGTGTCGGAGGATACCGGAAGCCAAAAACCGCAGACCGCCTTTTTTGATTACGTTTTTGAGAGGATTCCTGATTTTTCCCGGGAAAAGGCGTTGATAGTGGGGGATTCCCTCACCTCCGATATGCGGGGAGGCATGAATGCTGGAATTGACACCTGTTGGTTTCATGGAACAGGTCAGGATATTGCCGAGGGAATAATGCCGACCTATGAAATTACGGATTTGACTCAGTTGCCTAAATTAATCGTTGAGTAATAGAAAATGGGAACGCTGTAAATACGGCGTTCCCATTTTCTGTTGTTACAGTAAGCCATGGGGTGTAACTCAGTTTATTTGTTATAAATATAAAAAAACACCTGCATCAAAGCAGGCGTTCTGGCACCCCCAACAAGAATCGAACTTGTAATTGAGTCTTAGGAGGACCCCGTTATATCCATTTAACTATGGGGGCATATTAACCTATCTTTGCATAGGTTGTTAAATGAGAACGTTAATCATTATACATGATTTTTCTGAAAAAAGCAACTCCTCTTTTGGTAGAAATATTTTTTTTAAAGCCTTGATAAATAGTAATTACTTTGCTATAATTCATCTTAATGAGTTCTTTTATCTTATGAATGAAGGAGATCATCAAGTGAGAACGCAAATGCATAGCCTAAACGAGAACACAAAAAATAAGCTGTTTCACAATCCGGCGCTGGTAATTGTTTCGAGCTTTTTTATCTTGATTTTGGTGGGAGCCCTTATCTTAATGCTCCCCATTTGCAGCCGAAGCGGCGAGGTCACACCTTTTTTAAATTCGCTTTTTACGGCGACGTCTGCCACCTGTGTTACGGGGCTTGTTGTGTATGACACCTATCTTTACTTTAGTGTTTTTGGTCAGTGCGTCATCATTGCGCTGATTCAATTGGGCGGTTTGGGGGTAGTGACCCTCACCAGCTTTTTTTATCTCTTGATTGGAAAAAAAATGGGGTTGCGTACCGCTCATTTAGCCCAGGAATCGGTCAGCTCAGATGAACACATCAACACGGTTCATCTGATTAAGATGGTGGTGATTCTCACCTTTATTTTTGAGCTTACCGGTGCGCTGATTCTGTCGACTCAATTTATTCCTCTTTTTGGGGCATATGGTGCATTTATGGCAGTCTTTTTCTCCATTTCGGCCTATTGTAATGCGGGGTTTGACCTGCTCGGCATGAACGGGGAGTATTCTAACCTTGTTTCAATGCAGGATAATCCGGTTGTAACCTTTACCATCATGGCGCTTATCGTCTGTGGTGGACTCGGATTTATCGTATGGCAGGATATTTACAATTACCGTAGGAGGAAAAAGCTGATGCTGCACAGCAAGGTCGTTTTAATTACCACTGCAGCCTTGCTTATACTTGGCTGTATCGGCTTTCTGATTGTGGAATGGGACAACCCAAAAACTATGGGCAATATGGACGTTTTGGGAAAGATACATCACTCCCTGTTTCAATCCGTCACCACGAGGACGGCGGGTTTTAACACCGTTGATTTAAATGGCCTGACAGAAGTTGGTAAAATCCTTTCAATTGTACTCATGTTTATCGGAGCGGCTCCTGGTTCCACTGGGGGAGGTATTAAGATTACCACCATGGTGGTTTTGCTAATGACGGTAATTTCTACTATCCGAGGTAGGACGGAAACTATTATTTTGCATCGAAAAGTGGATAAGTCAATCGTCTACAAAGCATTGGCAGTTGCTTCTCTGGCTGGAGTACTGGTCGTTGTAGCCACGTCGGTTTTATTGCTCACGGGGGATGCCACCAGTGATATCAATGCCTTGTTTGAAACAGTGTCCGGCTTCGGCACTGTGGGGCTTTCGGTGGGAATCTCTGCTCAGGCGGGGGCGCTGTCTAAAATTATGCTAATTATCTGTATGTTTTTGGGAAGAGTTGGTCCAGTATCCTTTGCCTTATCCATCACCCTTCGTAATGGTGCCAAAATGACTCGGCAGGTGGTGCCGGAGGGTAAGATTTGGGTCGGATGATGAATGGAGTGTTGGAATGAAATTAATGATTGCATCAGACATCCATGGTTCAGGGGAGTACGTGGAGCAGATGCTAGAGCGCTATCGATCGGAGAATGCCCAAAAGCTCCTGCTGTTGGGGGACCTTCTCTATCACGGGCCACGTAACGATTTACCTTTTGGTTATGCTCCCAAAAGAGTGGCAGAGTTGCTTAACAGTGTGCAAGGTGAACTCTTATGCGTACGGGGAAACTGTGATGCGGAAGTGGATCAGATGATGCTCCAGTTTCCAATTCTCGCCGATTACGCGGTGCTGTGGCTGGAAGAACGGATGGTGTTTGTGACCCATGGCCATCATTACAGTGCAGACGATCCGCCTCCTTTACAACGGGGAAGTATCCTTCTCCATGGGCATACCCATTTAATGGCTATGGAGCAAAGAGAAGGCTTTTGGTACTTGAATCCAGGGTCTGTTTCTTTGCCTAAGGGAGGCAACCCCCACAGTTACATGATATATGAAAATGGCGTCTTTCAATTAAAAGATATGGAAGGCGCTGTTTTAGAGAAATGTTCTATCCTATGAAAACGCCACCGGACAGCTTTCTGCTGTCCGGTGGCGTTTTCATTTGTTAAGGATGATTTAAAATACCCAAAAATAGAGGAAAGTTATTATTGTCTAAAACCGCATATAAAAATGGCCGGTTCAAAGTTACCTGGATTGAAGAGGATGTACCGGAACTCTTCATTTCCACTACAGTCGCTGCTGCAGCTTTGGTTCCTTTTTCATTCAATTCCATATGGTTTTTTTGGAGGACCCGATCAATCTGTATGGAGTTGGCAGCGCAAAATTCCGGGCTACACATCTGAGTGAAATTACCATTATGAAAGGCCGTATCCATACCTGCATCTATTAGAAAATTGTTGAGATTTATTTCTGCTTCTAATGTAAATTTTGGCATGGCGAGGGAGATTTTCCGCTGAGAGGTACTTTGTAAAAGTTTTGACAGCCCTTGTCCAGAAAGGGCCTTCAAAAACTCTTCCGGGGACTGTCCCTCTGGAGGGAGAATCGCTAAAAATTTAAAATTTGCTTCCGTATAGGGCTTTAAAAAACCGACTGCGCCGTCCTGCTCGAAATAATCCATTGTTTCCACGCCGTTCATCATCATAACGGGTATTTCCTGGCCGGGGGTGGGGAAAAAGCTCTCCGCTTGCGTAAAGGCATCGTTAAACTGTTTTTCCCATCCCATGTGGAAAAAGACAGTATTGATTAAAATCATAAATGTTTCTTTGTCTATGAAATCTTCCGGTCCATACATCTGAGAAATCAGCCCGTTAGTTTGATTGAAAACCCATATGTTCATGTCATTCTTGGCGCTGTCCCAGGATGGGGTCACATAGATATCGTGCGAAAAGTAACGGGCGTTGGTTTCCAAAAAGGAGGGAAGTACCACGTCTTTGTCTGCGGCTATCCAGATAGAATTGGCGACGGTGAGGTGGTCGGTAGGAATATTTCGATATTGCTGCAGCAATGTACCGTAGCTTTCGGACAACTCCTCTATAGGAATACCATTTCCCAATACCTGCTCAAATTCCCAAAGGGTTTCTCCGCCAGCCCCGTTTCCCGTCATACCCAGTGCGAATAGAGCGGAGGCAGGTGAAACAAGGGCGTTTTCTTTCTTTTCAGTATTGACTTGATACCTTAAAAAATTGAGGCCGAAATCCCACGACGCAATCTGAAATTTTGTAGTAATTGGGTCTATATCTGCCGGTTTTACTTTGCACGCTGTCGTCAGGGACTCGGTTTTGATTTGCTGTTTCCATTTCGGTTCTTGCCAATCCCCAAATATTGACAAAAGACATGTAGCTAATGCGGCGATAGAGACTATACAGATGACAAAAAACCATCTCTTTTTTTGTAATACCATCATTTTTCCCTCCTTAATCAAAAACATCTTTGATTAATATAAAAAGCAACGGTTGTATAAAAATTTGGTAGTCAGTGGGGATATTCTTGAATTATCGGGCCTACTATGGTATACTAACCCTATATGTTTGGAATCGTTTTAAAAACTTTGTGAGATGATCATCATTTTCAGGGCGGATTTCCCGTATAAATAAGGAAGTGACCTTGAGCATGGTGCTATTTGTTCTCACGAAGCAATTTGAAAAATATCGTAAAGGAAGGCTTGATATGTATCTTTATAACACCCTTTCCCGGGAAAAGGATGAATTCATTCCGTTGGATCCACAGAAAAAACATGTTTCCATGTACACCTGTGGTATGACGGTGTATTCCTTTACTCACATTGGCCACTTGAGGGCATATCTCACCAGCGATATCCTCAAAAAATACCTGGAATTTCAGGGGTATCAGGTAAAGCAGGTTATGAATATCACCGACGTGGGCCATATGCAGTCCGATGCCGATGAGGGTGAGGACAAACTGGAAGTGAAGGCAAAACAGGAAAATACCACTCCTTGGTCCATTTCCCGCCACTATGAGAAGATGTTTCTCCAAAATCTGGAGGAATTTCAGATCGGCAGGCCCACGATTATCGCTCGCGCCACAGAGCATGTGGATGAAATGATTAAAATTATCAAGGGCTTGGAGGAAAAGGGATATGCCTACCGAACTGATGTAGGCTTGATTTATGACACATCGAAATTTGCTACCTATGCGGATTTTGCCAGACTCAAACTAGAGGATCAGATGGGTGGGGCCCGGGTCACGGTAGATCCTCAGAGAAAGTCTCAGTGGGATTTTGCTTTGTGGATTACCAACAAACCAAACCACATTATGAAGTGGGATAGTCCTTGGGGAGTAGGATATCCTGGATGGCATATCGAGTGCTCTGCAATGTGCCACAAATATTTGGGTGAACAGGTGGATATTCATACTGGTGGTGTCGATCATATTCCCATCCATCACACCAATGAAATTGCCCAGTCAGAGGCCTATAGCGGCAAAAAGTTTGTGGACTACTGGGTGCATACGGAGTTTTTGAAGGTAGACGGTACTAAAATGTCCAAATCGTTGGGGAACCTCTACACGTTGGACGATTTAAAAGAGGCTGGTTACAGCCCCTTATCTCTCCGTTATATGTTCTTAAAAAGCGACTACCGAAAGCCATTGGATTTTAGATGGAGTACCTTGCATAACGCCCAGAACGAGCTGGTAAAAATTTGGGAGTTTTTTGCTAAGCACCCATTGTACCATGGGAAGGTGCTCAACCAATACGTGGATCAATTTAAGTCCGCCATGGACGACAGCCTGAATATGCCTATGGCGATTGACGCATTATGGGCGCTGATCAACAGCGGAGAAAAAGCGGATGACATCATTGAAACCGCTCTGGTTCTTGACGAGGTTTTGGGCCTCGACCTGAAAAACGCCTCCTACCAGCTTTCCTTGCTGGAGGATTATCAGGGCATCGACCCTCAAAAAAAACAGGAAGCAAGCCTCTTGCTCAGAAAGCGGAGAGAGGCGAGACAGGCGAAAAATTATGCCGAGGCCGATCGGATTCGTGACGCCATCGGCGAAATGGGATTCGCCATTCAGGATAGTTCCCAGGGCTCTAAAATTGTGATAAAACAGTATGGAAAACGGGAAAACGATTAAACGGGAATACCAAACTGTAAAACGGGTAGGTCATCGACCTGCCCGTTTTTTGCTGCGCTCAATTTTTTTCCATGACATCATAATGCTGCATGATGCTGTCAATAATAATAGTCAGCATATATGATTTTCACTATTATGCTTTGTTTTATTCACATTAATTTTTAGGCCGCGAAACTGATTATGTTGGTTTTAAATATTTTTGCATCCGTTTGCCTGATAAAGGAGAATTTCATGAAAAAAGTATTTGCCTTTTTAATGTCTGTGGTGATGGCTCTCGGTGTTTTTGCATCTTGTGGCCCTCAGCAGGACAGTGATTCTTCAGAAAATAGTGGAACTTCGGCCCCAGAATTTGAGGAGAGTTCCCTGAAGCTGGTTCTGTCCACCGCAGATGGCAGTTCCACTGACGATAGGATTCCCACTCCCTGGTACAACCGGAACATGGCCACCAATCTGATGTTTCGCAGCCTTTTTATAGCGGACAGCACCTTGACCAGTGTCAAACCAGATTTAGCAGACTACACCATCAGTGACGACGGACTTATCTATGAAATTACGGTGAAAGATGGATTGAAATGGAGCGACGGTGAGCCACTGACAGCCGAAGACGTGGTCTTTTCTATTAAAACAGCCCAAAAAGCCGCTTCGATCAATGCAATCTACACCTCTGCCTTTGCCAAAATTACCGATATGGTGGTGGAGGGGAATATTTTAACGATTAAGCTCGCCGAGCCCTACGCCTCTATGGTAGATGTTTTAGCACAATTCGCTATTTTGCCCAAGCATGTCCTCAAAGATTCAGATCCTCTGACGATCGATTCGGATCCCTTTTGGCAGCATCCAGTGACCAGCGGGTTTTACACCATAGACGAATTCAAGGTGGGCAATTATTTTACCTTAAAGCCCAATGAATATTATGAGGGGGAACCTCCTAAAATTAAAAAAGTCACCGTTTCTTTTGTAACTGATTATGTGACGGCCGCCCAGTCGGGGATTGCTGATTATTTGCACGGGAACGCCACCGATATTGTGGAGGCGTTAAGAAAAACACAAAAATACACTGCCTATGAAGTAGACGTGCTCTTTTATAAATACTTTATCTTTAACATGAAGGGAATAGATGGCAAAGAGAATGCCGCCATGCAAAATGTAGCTGTCCGCAAGGCGATCATCGAGGCAATCGACCGTGCGGCGCTTACCTTGCTCTACCCCAATGCGTCGGTACTCAATTCCGGTGTTCCGGACAGCTACGACGCTTACAATGGCTTTTCCTACCAATTTGACGCTGAACAGGCTAAGGAGGATTTAAAAGCCGCTGGTTACGATTTTAACCGCACCTTTAAAATCTGTTATTACAACAACGATCAAACCAGCACAGACCTCATCAATATCGTCGCCTATTACCTGGGACAGGCTGGGCTCAAGGTTGAGACGACCCTGTCAAACGACGGTACCACCGACTTATTTACCACCCGAGATTATGATTTGGGCTTCAAAGGGAAATCCGCTTTTTCCATCGAGGAATGGTACACCGAATATTTGAGTTCCGATGCTTTGTTTGCCAATATATTTGGCGGAGATACCGCTTTTGATGAACTTGTCGCGGAACTGTTTGCGGCCACTGAAGAGGAAAAGCGCAGCGAAGTGCTTCGTCAATTGCAGGCTTTGGAACAGGAGAAGGTCTACAAAGTCCCGGTTTTTACCGTTGGCACCTATGTTTTTGTGAGCAACCGCCTGAAATTGCCCCAGGACGTCAGATTTTGTAATCCCCTGTACAGCTGCGATTTAAATTTCTCGAACTGGGAAATCGCCTAAGAACCATCGAGTGTATAAGCTTCTAGGAAGGAATCTGTCCCCTTGTGTTTGAATTGGAGTGAGAAGATGCTGAAGTTTGTAATAAAAAAATTACTCCTGATGATCCCCATGCTGCTTCTCATCAGTATGATCGTATTCTTCGGTTTGCAGTTAACCGGCATTGACCCTTTAAACTTCATGGTGAGCCCCGAGACATTATCGGCAAACGCTGGAAATATCGACGCGTTAAGGGAATCGTTAGGGCTTAATGCCCCTTTGATCGTACAATATTTTCGTTGGCTTGGAATTTGTCTGACTGGTAATTTGGGGTATTCTTTCAGCGGCGCTCCCATTGCCGAAACCATTGCCGTCCGCCTGCCCTATACCCTGGAACTGGCCGGCTATTCTCTGATTTTGTCGGCGGTGATTGGCATTGGAATCGGCCTTATATCCGCTATCCGCCAAAACGGCATTGTAGACTATGCAGGGCGCATTTTTGCCGTATTGGGTCAGGCGGTTCCACAGTTTTTGGTGGGAATTATCCTCATTCAGGTGTTTTCTATTCAATTGGGATGGTTTCCGGCGGCCAATCGGGTGAGCCCGGGTGCGGCAAATCCCTTTTGGGATGGCTTTTTGCATCTGTTTTTACCGGTGATGACGCTGACAATCGGCATGGTGGCAGTTTTAATGCGCTATGCCCGTAACACCATGCTGGACGTTTTGAAAAGCGATTACATCAAAACAGCCCGCAGCAAGGGAATACCCGAGTGGAAAGTATATTTAAAGCACGGGTTTCGAAACGCATTAAAACCGGTACTTGTCATCACCATGTTCCGCATTCCCATGCTCATTGGAGGGTCCGTTGTCATTGAAAGCGTGTTTTCCTATCCGGGCATTGGCCTCACCATGACCAATGCCATCACCTCCGGGGATTATCCGGTGGTGTTGATTACGACGCTGATTATTGCGGCAGCCATGCTGATTTGCTCGTTTATGGTGGATGTGTTAAACGCCCTTCTGGACCCCCGTGTCCGGTTGGGGGAATAACGGGAGGAGGAAAATATGAACAGTCAAACGAGCATCAAAGCGCGGAATTATGCGGCCTCTTCATCTCTTCTTAAGCGAAATATCCACAAATTTTTGGACAACAAACTGGCACTAATCGGTCTCATCGTCGTCGTAATGATGACAGCAGCTTGCATCATCGGCGCTCTTGCAGGGGTTGACTATGAAACCCCCAATCTGTACGTCATGAAATCTCCTCCAATGCCGGGTCACCCTTTTGGCACCGACACCATCGGCCGGGATTTGTTTGCCAGGGTGTTATACGGCGGTTGTTTTTCAATTTTTATTGGCGTATTTTGCGCGGTAATGAGTTCAGCCATCGGCGCTACTTTAGGAGCTGTTGCCGGGTATTGCGGAGGATGGACGGACAAAGTCATCGTTCGTATTTCGGAAATTTTTCAAGCATTCCCCCAATTGGTACTGGTCATGATGCTGGTGGCTATTGTCAACAAGCGTGGGCTGGGGAATCTGCTTTTGATATTTGTCGCCACCGGATGGATGACCACCTTCCGCATGGTACGAAACGAATTTTTAAGCTTAAAGGGAGAAACCTATGTCAAGGTGAGCGAAGCATTCGGTATGAGCAAGCAAAATATTATGTTTAAGCAGGTGCTCCCCAACGTAATGAGTCCCATTATCGTTTCGACGACGACTAATGTAGCCTTTTTTATCTTACAGGAAGCGGCGTTGTCATTTATCGGGTTGGGAGTTGCCGACAAAACGCCCACCTGGGGCAACATTCTCAACGTGGCCAAGTCGGTATCAGTTGTCACCGACCAGTGGTGGATTTGGGTATTTCCGGGCCTTTCTATCAGTTTGTTCGTCCTTGCCATCAACTTTTTGGGTGACGGCCTTCGAGATGTTTTAGATCCCAAGCAGCAGTGAGGAGGCAGTATGGATAACCAGCAAATCATCTTAGATGTCAAAAATCTCAATACAAGCTTTGTATCCGATCACAAGGAAGTGCGCATCATTAAGGATGTGTCCTTCCAAGTAAAACGAGGCACTACCTTGGCAGTGGTAGGTGAGTCCGGCTGCGGAAAAAGCGTCACGATGAATTCCATTATGCGTTTTACCGGCTCTAACGCCCGGGTGCAAGCGGAAAATATCCAGTACAATGCCTTGCAGGACGAAAAGATTATCGAACACCATCTGGAAAGAATCAAAAAACCAAACGGTCCGGAAATGCGGGCCCTTCGCGGCCCCGAGATATCCATGGTGTTTCAGGACCCCATGTCCAGCCTCAATCCGGTATATAAAGTGGGCGACCAGGTTGCGGAAGGCCTGATTCAACACACCGGGATGAGAAAAAAAGAGGCTCGGAAAAAAGTGCTGGAGATGTTTTGCAAATTAGGAATTCCCGATCCGGAAGAGCGGATTGACTCCTATCCTCATCAGTTCTCCGGCGGAATGAAACAACGGGTAGTAATCGCAATTGCGCTGATCTGTGATCCGGAGCTCATCATCTGCGACGAGCCCACTACCGCTTTGGACGTGACGATACAGGCCCAGATCATGGAATTGCTCAAGGGCTTGCAGATCAATGAAGGGAAGTCCATAATCCTTATCACCCACAACATGGGTCTGGTGGCGGAAATGGCAGACGAGGTCTGTGTCATGTACATGGGCCGGGTGATGGAATTTGGCACATTGGAAGACATTTTTGACAGGACGGCTCATCCTTACACCCAGGCACTTTTGAAAAGTGTTCCGGTACTTGGATTGGCAGATGATCAGAGGTTGGAGACCATTCCGGGGTCCACTCCCAATCCGGCCGATTTGATAGAGGGGTGTGAATTTGCCGGCCGTTGCCCTTACACCCAAAAAAGTTGCCGGAAAGGAAAGATCCCGGCTTTTGAGGTCTCGCCGGGCCATCGGGTTCGATGCTTAAAATACGATACCTTTCCGGAGGTGGATTAAGATGAGTGCCGATGAAAAAAATGCGATTATTCAGATCCAAAACTTAAAAACCTGGTTTCTAGTCACCAAAGGAGCCTTTAAAAAAGTTGTCGGTTATGTAAAGGCAGTGGACGGCGTGAGCCTGAAAGTCTATAAAGGGGAGGCCCTCGGCATCGTCGGGGAATCCGGCTGCGGCAAATCCACCTTGGGGAAAACCATTATGCTGTTGGAAAAACCCACCGGCGGCAAAATCCTTTACAATGACAATGGCACGTTCAAAGACGTGACCCAGTTTAATAAACAGGAGACCTTCGCGTTTCGCAAAAAGGTACAGATGGTGTTCCAGGACCCTTACTCGGCCTTAAATCCTCAGAAAAAAATCTACACTTCATTTGAGGAACCCTTAAAGGTCCACGGCGTCAAAACCCAAGAAGAGCGGGAGGCAGCCATGCAAAAAGTGCTCAAAATGGTCAACATCCAGCCCGAATACCTGATGCGCTATCCTCACCAGTTTTCCGGCGGGCAGCGCCAAAGGTTGTGCATTGCCCGGGCTTTGGTGGTAAAGCCCGATGTCCTCATCTGCGATGAACCGGTTTCCGCCCTGGATGTTTCTATTCAAGCGCAGGTCTTAAACTTAATGAAAGACATCCAAAAAGAATTGCACCTCACCTATCTTTTTATCGCTCACGATTTGTCGGTGGTGCAGTATATGTCCGATCGCATTGTGGTGATGTACCTAGGGAAAATTGTTGAAATTGCAGATTCTAAGTCATTATATGACGATCCGCTGCATCCCTACACCCGGGCACTTCTGTCCGCTATTCCGGTTCCTGACATTCATAACCACAAAAAGCGGATCGTGTTGGAAGGAGAGACACCTAGCCCAATCCGCAAACCTTCGGGCTGTGCGTTTCACAGCCGGTGTCCTAACCGCATGGAAATTTGTAAGACGGTGGACCCTGCATTATTACATCGGGGGCAAAATGGTCATATGGTTGCCTGCCATCTGTACGACGACAAAGTAGAAGGAAAATCAGCGGTTAAGATGGACGGTAAAGGCTCTGCTTTAGAAGAAAGGGCTGACAGTGATGAAAAATATTGAAAAATATGGTGGAATCATACCGGCATTCTACGCCTGTTATGACAGAAACGGCCGGGTAAGTGGGGATCGTGTCAAACAGCTGACCCGCTATTTCATCCAAAAAGGAGTAAAGGGCGTTTACGTCTGCGGTTCTTCGGGGGAGTGTATTTACCAGAACAAGGAAGAACGCAAAGAAACCCTGGAAGCGGTCATGAGTGAGGCAAAAGACAAACTAACGGTGATCGCTCATGTCGCCTGCAATAACACCCAAGACAGTATGGAGTTGGCAGCACATGCGGAAAAATTAGGTGTTGACGCCATTGCAGCCATTCCACCTATCTACTTTCATCTTCCGGAATACGCTATAGCCCAATATTGGAATGATATTTCATCCGCCGCACCTAATACCGACTTTGTCATCTATAACATCCCCCAATTGGCGGGAGTGAATCTGACCATGAGCCTGTTTCAACAGATGAAAAAAAACTCCCGCATAATCGCGGTAAAAAACAGCAGCCTTCCAGTCCAGGACATCCAGATGTTTAAAAAGGAAGGCGGCAGAGATTTTGTGGTATTTAACGGCCCTGACGAGCAGTTTATCGCAGGACGGGCCATCGGTGCGGATGGTGGAATCGGCGGAACCTATGCCGTGATGCCGGAGCTTTTTTTAAAAGCCGATCACTGGTTCCGCCTAGGTGAGATAGAGAAGGCCCAGAAAATACAATATTCTATCAATGAGATAATTTACGCAATGTGTGCCTGTCATGGAAACCTCTATGCGGTTGCAAAGGAAATTCTTCGCCGAAGAGAAAATTTGGATATCGGGACGGTTAGAAAACCACTTCCGGATTTAATATCGGAGGATATGGTACAAGTGGATCAATGTGTGAAGCTAATTGAAAAAGCGGCAAGAGAGTTTTGCGGTATCTTCTAAAAATAAAAAAGAGTCCATTCGGCGTGGGTAGGCGCGATTTTAAAATATTCACAGATAAAATAAAACCAAGATATGGATGCCTGAGAGTACTCATTTTCTATCTTTTTGATATAGGATTTATTTTGACAAATTGAAAGGCCATGTCCCTACGGAGAATGCCCTTTTCAATTCCTTGGTAATTAAAAAGCCAATATGGAGAAAATATCGAAGAAAACCAATTGTTGCTTATAGATTAAATAAATAAAATATTTAATGGTATTTGCTTTCTAAGACGTTTGAAAGTTATCTATTAATTATTTAGATATTGTTAAAAAGGAGGATGAGAAACATCCTCCTTTTTTATCTTTGTATGAAGAAACCAGCGACTATGTCGGTGGTATGAAAAAAGCTTTAGCGAGGAGCAGGAAATAGAAACTCCTTTTGGTGTAAAATAGGCTTGCGGTCTGGCAACTGCAAGGGACACCAAAAGGAGGACATTCAGAATGAATGACAGTAAGAGTTTAGCACATACAAGATGGAATTGCAAATATCATATGCTTGTAGAGATACCCCCAAAGATGAGTGTAGCTTAGTTTACAAAGGGCGAAAGGTTGCGTTGTATGGCGGCGCTTATGCGCCGTCATATCTTCCAAACGATGTTGAT